>CAZVHJ010000034.1:0-54114 GCA_964627715.1 uncultured Spirochaetaceae bacterium
GCCTCCGGGATGCGAGATACCAGTCCTCCCGGCTGCGTTTCAGCCAGACGGTGAGGGTCGAGAAATCAGCTTGGTACAGTGTGTCCGCTTTTACCGCAACCGGATCCCAGAGATCAGGGTTTGGATTTCCTTTTATCATACCGGTAGTGTATGTAAATTAGAGGCTGATTTCCATACCTTCCTTGGTCCCGAAGCACTCTACCCGGCTTTTCTCTCTCGAAATCCGCTTTTTACACCCCTCGACGTAACGATCCAAATCTTGGTCGAGGTGCCGCGGGTCGTGGTGGAAAATACCCAAACGTTTGACTTCGGCGGAAATGCCGAGATCGGTGACTGCGCGAAAGGTAGAGTGTCCCCAGCCCCGGGATATCTCGTACTCCTGTTCCGTGTACTGGCCGTCGTGAAACAGCAAATCCGCGTCCCGGCATATCTCTGCGTACTCGGCATCGGACAGGCCGCCGGGATGATCGAAGCCGATCTCATTGTCTGTGAGAAATACGAAGGTCTTGCCCTCCTCTATGAATTTATACCCGTATCCCCCGTTGGGGTGTTTCAGCCCGATCGGGACGATATCGACATCGCCGATCGAGAGGCAGAGGCCGTTTTCCTGCTGGAAATCGAAACTAGCCTTGAGATCCCGAAAAGGAACGGGGAAGTAGGGGGGATCCAACTGGTGGGCAAGAAAAGCCTCGAGAGATTTATTGGCAAGCGGTCCGCCCCGCACCAGGATCGAGTACTCCTCCATGTAGGCGGGAACGAAGAAGGGAAAGCCCTGCAGATGGTCCCAGTGAGCGTGGGTGAGCAGCAGATGTACCTTCTTCGGTCCTTTGGCTTTGAGCAGTGTGTCCCCGAGGCAGCGAATCCCGGTTCCCGCGTCTATTACGATGAGCGAACCGTCTTCCAGACGTACCTCAACACAGGTGGTGTTTCCACCGTATTTGCTGGTGTCGTAACCGGGACTGGGTATCGAGCCGCGACAGCCCCATATCTTGATTCTCATCTTTGATCACAACCGTTCTTTGCCGCAGCAGAAAGTGTATACGAAAGATAACGACTGTCAAGCTCATATATAGAGTTTTTCTGATGAACAGCAGATGAGCTTGAAACCTTCAGATAGCTTGAGTACAGTAGCGGGTATCATGACAAAGAGTATCGATCCTTTTGGCCTCCCGGCAAGAGAGTTCTTCGAACGCTTTCGGGGCGAGAGTCTTACCTTCGATGATCTGTGTGTGCTTCAACCCCGAACCATCGATTTCGGCGCTCAGGAAGTGGACCTGAGTTCGCGGATCACCCGCAACATCCGCATCAACACCCCTCTGGTGTCCTCTCCCATGGAGGATATCAGCGAGTACGAACTGGCCATCGCCGTTGCCCTCCAGGGCTTTCCGGCGATCATTCACTACAATATGACCGTAGAGGAGCAGGCCGAGCAGGTGCGCAAGGTCAAACGGTTTGAGAACGGTTTCGTCAAAGACCCCATCACCCTCGGTCCCGCTGCCACGATTGCGCAGGCCGTTGAGATCCGAAACGATACCGGAATCTCGACCCTGCCGATCACCGACGGCGAAAGGCTGGTTGGACTGCTCACCAAAAACGACTATTCGGGACGAAAACACGCCCGGATGAAGATCTCCGAACGCATGGTTCCTCTGGAAAGGCTGAAACACCAGATCGTGCGGGTCGACGCGCTTCCTGAGGAAGACACGGCCAGGCTTTCCAGGGCTAATGACCTGCTTCTGGAGAGTCACGCGGGAGTGCTCCTGATTGTCAATGGATCCGGGCAGATCGAATCTCTGGTTACCCGCACGGACATCGAGAAAAATGAGGCCTTCCCCGACAGCATCAAGGACAGGCACAAGAGTCTGGTTGTCGGTGCGGCGGTGACAACCAATCTGGAAGAAAGCAAGGAACGGGTCACGGAGCTGGTAGCGGCGGGCGTCGATTTTCTCTGCATTGACAGCTCCCATGGCAACTCGACCCACGAACAGGCGGTGCTCGAGTATCTGAAGGGAGAGTATCCGCATATCGATGTAATCTACGGCAATGTAGCCACCGCCGGTGGGGCCGTTAGAGGGATCGAATGGGGCGCCGACGCCATTCGTGTAGGCAAAGGGGTTGGTTCGATCTGCTCCACCTCCCAGGTCAGCCTGGGGACCCGTTCGCAGATCACCGCCACCTATTCCTGTGCCCGGGCGGTCCGGGAGTACTGCCGGAACAAGGGTATCAATCCCAGCGTCCCGGTCATCTCCGACGGCGGCTACGGCACCTTCAGCGCGGTCGGCAAAGGACTGCTGTTCGCCGACGCGGTGATGCTCGGTTCGATTCTGGCCGGAACGGACGAGGCCCCCGGAGCGGTCATTTACGACCGCCAGGGCCGAAAGCTTAAGGGCTACAAGGGTATGGGATCCCTGGAGGCGGCTCTCCACGGAAGCTCGGCCCGCTACGATGTCCAGACCTTTGAGGACTACGTGGCGGAAGGGGTGGTGGGAACGGTGCGCTCCAAGGGCCCTGTTTCCCAGTGGGTACCCCAGATCAAGACGGGAATCCGCAAGTGCCTTCAGTCTTTGGGTTTTCGGAATCTGGAGGAACTCCACGAGGCGGTTTTTTCCGGCACCATTCTGATTGAGCGTATGAGCGAGGCCGGAAAGAAGGAGGCAGGGATCCACGACCTGGTGGAATACCAGCGGGACCTGCCCCTCGACTGATCCGGTTTCGGCTTTTTTTGCCTCTAAAATTGTGGAGGCTGTCGAAACTTTAGCTCATCTAGAACTTAATTGTTGTCGAAAGCTCCATCTCACGTTATGTAGAAAGGACATGGGAATATGGAGGCGGGACCGCCAAAAGGCTTCCGTGTGTCCGTGGCCGGGAAAAGACCGGGTTATCCAGTCAACGCCCTTCCGATACCCGTGCTTCAGCATCAGAGTGTCCATGCGAATCTGGTAGGGTTCGTATTCCCCATCCAGGCCTTCACTACCGTAATCGAAATAAAAACGGTGTTCTCCAGCTCGCGGCAGATGGGTTTCGAGCCAATCGATGACGATACCATCGCCATGCGGCCAATGGGTGGACAAACAGGCTGCACCTTGAAAAATATGTGGGAACTCGGCTACTGCGTAGATGCTGATGAGTGCCCCTCTGCTGGATCCCATGAGCAGGCAATTGTCCTTGTCAGGCAATGTTCGATACCGGCGGTCGATATGGGGTTTCAGCTCGCTCACCAAGAACTGAAGATACTCCTCAGAGCGGGGGACATAATGCCGCCCTCTATGTGCTTGATGGAAAATCTTTGCTTTGTCGGGAAAAGACAAAAGCGGTTTCAGCGGCATATATTCACCAGCCCTGTTTTCCGTCGCCCATATGGCGACGACAATAGGCGCACGGATTTGCCCTTGCCCTGACAGCGCGCCGATCGTTTCCGGGACGCCCCAGTTTCCGCTTCCCTCAGTGTTTGGCCGGAATACCTTTTCACCGTCCTGCATATACAATACAGGAAAGCGCGCTTGAGGAAATTGGTCGTATTCCCGGGGAAGCCAAATCGAAATGTTACGGGGGGGAACGAATCTAGAGTCGATGAGCTCACTGGATACGAGTCGTCCCATCTCGCCTATATTGTCCTCCATGATTGCCACTCTCGATTATCCTCAGAGCTATTATACCGGATTCAAACGGTCTATAGGATACTCCCTGGCTTCTTTTCCCTTATAAACTGCAGCAGAGAAGTCGATGCGCCTCATAAGCGGTTGGTTGGTACATTCTTCGAAATAGTGGGCCGAAAGTCCGGTCAGCCGTCCATAGATAAAGAAGACCTTGGCCAGATCCGGATCCAGGCCCATATCGGCCACGATGGCGCCTAATACGCCATCCACATTCACAGGCAAGCTCATACCCCGGGCGCGGTAGAACAGCCTGGTCATCAACCTGGACAGGGCGGTACAGTCACCGGACAGACCGAGGCGATTTGTCATCTCCCAAAGCGCGTCGCATCTTGGGTCCCGGGTATGAATCCTGTGTCCTATGCCTTCAATACGTTTACCCTGTTGCATGTACTCTCGGATCAGCATCTCGGCTGCCTGAGGAGGTTCCAGGTCCTCTTCGCATGCGCGGGTGATGCATTGTTTGAAAAAGACGCTGGCCTTGGCTCCAGCACCCCCGTGAATATCGGTAATCGCCCCTACGCCGCCCGCCAGGGCTACAGGGTAGGGAGATCGAACGGATGCGGCGATCCTGGTAGCTTGGGTCGAAGGCGGTGTCACACCGTGGTCAACACAGGCTACAATCATAGCTTCGATCATTCTGACCCGGGCTGAGTCGACCTCCTCTTCACCTATAATTGCCCGCGCGATCATCTCGTTAAAAGGCCGATCAATAGGGCTGTTCTCCAAGACCTGCTCGTGGCCGAGGATAAAAGCCAGAAAGCCGATAATCCGGCCCAGGGTGAACATGGTAAGGTCGCTGGGATCGGCGTTGCCCGATCGGGATTCCCTCCAGAGCATTTCATCCATGAGCAGGTACCTGGCCAGTGTTATTGATATATCTTCATGTTCGAAGCGATGCGCGGATTGTGCCTGCTGTAGAGCCGCCGTGACGGCGGTATGCCGGCATTCCTCGAGCTTTTTCTTGTCCGGCAGCTCGCCGTTCAGCAGAAGGTAGGCGGTTTCGAGCAAGGTTGCGTTTTCGATAAGATCTTCCAGTCTGTAACCACCGATCAGCAGGTTGTTGGACGCCACCTTGGTAACAGCGGTTCCCCAAGAAGGGTGTTTCGGCGCCTCTTCCCAGTTCATCTTCATACGGTCGTAATATTTGTTTATCTCGAAGTATCGTTTGCAACCGAGCCTACGGCGGACTTCCCCGATCAAGTCGATTTGGCCGTTAACCACGGAAACCCCGGCCGCTGAAAGAGCTTCCTTTTTAGAGGCGAAGCTGCCGTACACCTGCTGTGGTGACACGATCGCCCCGGCATGACCCATGGTAGCACCTTGGGGAGCGTGGCTGCCGGAGATGAGAGCCACGATCGGTTTCGAATACTTTTCTGGATTGGATCGGATGTCTTCAGCCAACAGCTCCTCCTGGGCGCCCCCGATTTCGCCGGCAATGACCACCAAGTCCGTGGGCTCATAGTCCATGACTAAGGGCAGCAGTCTTCGAAAAGTCGATCCTACTGCCCCATCTCCCCCGATCCCGATGATTCCGTTCTGGGCGATTCCGATACTGGCCAGAGCGTCGGATATGTGGTAGAGAATGGCTCCGCTTCGGGAGAGAATCGTGACACCGCGGGGTCCAACTCCGCCGGTTTCGAGTTCTTCCGGTTGAAAGATATCCGGGAGCATCCCGATCTTGATCCTCTCCGGAGGAAATATGAGCCCCGGGGTGTTTCCCCCGATTAAGATCGTTCCTTTTTTCCTGCCGGCCACCAAAATATCGCGGATGTCACGGAGCGGTATTCCTTCTGAAACGAGAACGACGATGGGGATTCCATACTCCATTGCTTGAATTGCAGCATTTGCAGCCGTGGTATGGTGACGCCAAATAGAAACTGCCGCGATATCCGGATGATTTTGCAGACAATCTCCGATCGATTCGTATACAGGGATGGTCTCGTGGATCCGCTGACCGCCCCGTCCGGGAGCGATTCCGGCAGAAACGTGGGTTCCATACTCCTGCATCAACGCTGTGTGTCGTGTGCCCTGGCGCCCCAGACCGATGACCGCAGTTTCGATCCTCTGCTTGGCATCAATCGTAGCCGCCAAGTCGGGGCGTACACTGCGTATCAGGTGATACAGTAGTCCTTGATGCGCCGGTAATTTCAGCACCTTGTCATTCTCCCTGGCTGTGCACCTTCTTGTTTTCCAGTGCCCTCTCGATTGCTTCCTTGATCACTTCGGCCATGATAATCTGGTTACCGCCGATGATCTCGGTATTTTTGAGAGCTATCGGGGTTTCTTCTCTTGCTCTTCTCAGGAAGGCTATGGCGCTGGGAAGATCAGTTCCGACCATTCTCCCATAGACCGGGATCATTCGTTTGCCCCGGTCATTTCGGCTGCGCAGACAATCGATCAGCCCTCTGATGAAAACATCACAACTGGAGATCCCGCCGAAACGGGACGTAATAATCAGATCACAGAGTTCTTTGTCCATCAGTAGGTGGAACATCTCCGTCACCTGTTTCCGGGAAGGTCCTCCGCCGGAATCCATGAAATTAATCGGCACGACTCGACCGTTGAAGTGTCGATCACCGATATTGACGGTCTCATCGATAGCGAGAATACCATACCCTGCTCCACCGGGGACCAAACCTACATGGAGCTTGTCAGGATCCTTGATAAAACCTTCAGGCACAAGATCGATGTAGATAAAGCCGGCCTCCCTGGCACGGATTTCATCCGGAGTGGGCTCCGACAGATCGTGGCGTGATTTCTCTATGCCGAGCAGATCGAAGAGTCCCTGCTGGCGATAGAGGGCGTTGTCATCGATGAGGATTTTAGCATCGGCTGCAACAACTCTTGCATCCTCGGAAATGATCAAGGGATTGATCTCCGCCAGGCGGCAGTCGAACCTTTGAAATGTGGCGTAGAGCCTGGCAATCGTAACCTGCAATGTATCCTGAACATCTTTCCCGAGCCTGCTGTTTATAAAGGCGGCCAGTTCCCTGGCGGTGGATGCGGGCAACTCTGGATCGTTCTGTGGCAGTTCCCGCTTAAGGACAGCCTCGGGATGATCCACCGCTGTTTTTTCGATATCGACCCCTCCGCCGGCACTGACCATGACGATACCGTTGAAGGTATCTGGATTAATAGTCACACCGAGGTAGCAGGAGCCCGCAGTGGGGATTACTTCTTCGAGCAGGAGCGACTCGGTCCTGTGGCCCGCCAGAGTCAGGTCGAGCATCTGCCGGGCCAGAGATTTAGCCTCCGCCAGGCCGGCAGCCTTTTGAATGCCTCCGGCTTTTCCCCGGCCGCCCACCAGCAGCTGGCATTTGAGCATCAGAGGAAAGGGAAGATCGAGATCATCGAGCACCTCAGGGCAGCGGATCAGGCCAAACTGAGTTGGGACAGCAATCCCCATGCGCTGAAGGATCTTCTTACCCTCGTGTTCGTAGAGCCTCAATGGCGTCGCTCCTCTTTGGATCGTCTGTCGGGTTATGCATCATGTTGCATTTTGGACAAAAAGGTGCTATTCTGATTTCTGAAAGCGTTACCGGTAACGCTAACATTGATTAATAGAAAAGGCAAGTGAAAATTGTGACCATCAAAGATATCGCCGGCCGGGTTCAGGTATCAGTTACCACCGTTTCCAGGGTGCTGAACGATAAACCAGACGTCCATCCTGAGACTCGAAAGAAAATACTCGAAGTTATTGAAGAATTGGGTTATCGGCCCAGTGGTCTTGCCCGGGGTCTGGCCCTGCAGAAGACATATATCATCGCCTTCTTGGTCCCGGATATCACCAATCCAAACTTTCCAGAGTTGGCCAGGGGTATCGTCGACCGGGCTAAGGAGTTTGGCTACTCGGTCATGTTCTTCGACACCAACCATGATGTTCACATGGAAAAGGAAGCCATTCATGTCCTGGAGAGCAAGCAGGTGGATGGGATTATCCTCTCTTTCTCTGGAGAGAGTATGGACGAGCTCCAAAAGCTCAAACGGGAGCACTTCCCCGTGGTCCAGATCTACCGCAAAAGCCCCAACTCCGTGATCTCCACGATAGCTATCGATAACGTAGAATCGGCTTACAGGGCAATCAAGTATCTGATCGATAGGGGGCACCGGGAGATAGCCCACCTTGCGCGAAGTCTGAACACCATGTCCGGCCAGGAAAGGGTTATCGGTTATAAGCAGGCTTTGGCCGATCACCACCTGCCGTTTCGGGAGGAATGGCTCATAGAAGGAGAATACACCTGGGATTCCGGCTACGCCAATATGAATCGGTTGTTGGATCTGGAGAACCGTCCTACCGCCGTTTTTGCCGCTAACGATGTGATCGCCATTGGCGCCTACGAAGCCATCTTCGACAGAGGATTGAGGATTCCGGACGATATTTCTGTTGTCGGTCATGACGATATTGAATTTGCCAAGATCGTCCGTCCCCGTCTGACCACGATTACCACCTTCAAATACAAATTGGGACAGGCGGCAGTGGATCTTCTTCTTGAGGAAATCAGCGGCTCCAGTGATAGACAAAAAGAAATCGTTTTTCATACCGAGCTGGTGGTCCGGGATTCCGTTAAAGAACTGACCCCCAGGAGCTAAATCATAATCAGCGACTTAAAATTCCATTAAAAAAAGCTTGCAATATATAAGTAGATGACGTATAATTTTCTCCGAAACCGCTACCGGAAACGGTGCCGAAAGCGTTACCGGAATCTATGGTGGTGGAGTGTTATTTATGAGGGCGCCAAGAGCGTTGGATGTTGAATGATTTCCCGAGGCGAGCTGATAAACAATAGGAAACTGTGCCAGGAAAAATCTCTGGGGTGTCTCATCGGCCTGGCTGTGGGGGACGCCATGGGGGACCTGGCTCGAATCGATGAATACCGAAAACGCTACGGCATTATCACCACTTTATACGATGGGGTAAAAAGCACGGACGACACCGAGTTTGCGCTGCTCACCGCGCGGACTCTTTTGGATTGCGAGGCGCATTTGAGTCCCGAAAGCGTGCTTCAATCCTGGAAGACCCACATTCTCGATCAGGGAGGGATTATTGATCGGGGAGGACGTCCTCTCTACGGCGCGGTTGAAAATTTGAGACGGGGGATGACACCACCCCGATCCGGTATCGACAACGTGTTCAACAACGACGACGGGGCCGCCATGCGCATCGCACCGATCGGAATTGTCTGCGCCGGCGAGCCGGAGCGGGCTGGGGAGATGGCGGAAATTGAAGCTCAGATCAGTCATTGCGCCGGCGGCGTTTGGGCGGCCAGGGCTGTTGCCGCCGGCGTGGCGATGGCTATGGTGGACGGAAGTACGGAAGAAATTATCGATGCCGGTTGCAGGCAGATCCCTGAAGATAGCTGGTTGTATAGAGCCATGGCGTGTTCCATGGAAATTTGCGATCAGGAAGGATGTATTGAAGGAGCCTGGGAGCGCCTTCACAGCGAGCTTTGGACGCCGGAGCATGCTACGGCCGAGGAGGCGATACCCCAGAGCTTCGCGGTTTTCCGGCTGAACAACGGCGATTTCCAGAAAAACATGATCTGGGGAGCCAATTTCGGACGCGATGCTGACACGATCGGGGCCATCGTTGGGGCGCTCTCGGGAGCCCGGCATGGAGTTTCGATAATCCCGAAAGACTGGGTTGAAAAAGTCAAGCATCCGGCGGGGATTTGCCTCAAGTTTACCGCCGGCGAGGATATTGTAACACTGGGAAAGCAGCTGGCTGAACTGATCAGCTGAGCGATCGTGTGGATGACGGATCGATGAAGATTAACCGGAATTGTTCCGGCTGATCGATATATTAAAACCTTTAAGGAGGTGCGTTATGAGATTTCTCAGAAGGCATTGGTCATGTGCGATGCTGCTCTTTCTCTTGCCGGCTTTTCTCTTTGCAGGTGGTGCTGGGGAACCGGAGGCAGGAGCTGCGGAAGCCACGGAAGTGGTATGGTGGGCGACCGCTTCCGAGGAGTGGACCGAGGAGGCCCAGAGGAGCATGGTGGAGAACTTTCATGCTGCCCATCCGGAGGTCAGGGTCGATATGGTTCTCATGCCCGGCGAAGGGTTTCACGACAAAATGACGGTCACCCTTGGCGCAGGAGAGGGAGCCCCGGATGTGGCCCACTTCTGGACCAGCGACTGGTTCCCCCAGGCTGAGGACCTGAGACCGTACATTTCGCGGGACAACTTCGACACGGGCATCTACTACCAGAGCTTCTACAAAGACTGGTGTCAGCCCTTCGATGAAATAGTCGGCCTCCCTCTCGGAGTGGGCGCCAGCATCGTTATGTACAATAAAGACATCTTCGACAAAGCGGGCGTGGCCTATCCCAAATGGGATTGGACCACGGAGGACTACCTCAATGTGGCTGTAAAAGTCACAGACAAACCAAATAAGATCTGGGGCTGTGATCAGCTGAGAGATTCTTTCAGAGCGATCTGGTTCAGCTACGGCGCCCGACCGTACAGCGACGACAGCAAGGTCGTGGGCGGATACCTCAACGGCCCTGAATCTGTGGCTGCCTACACCTGGTTCTGGGATCTGATGAACAGTGGAGCCCCCATCGGCAAAGCCGACTTAGAAACTTTGTCCGATGCATGGGGTACCGGGCCGGTGGCGCTCTTCAACAACGGCCGGATCGGGATGGCTACCCTTAACCAGGGTCACATGCTGAACTCAGCCGCCAAAGGGGTGAACTTCGGGGTGCTGCCGGAGCCGAGAGCTCCCGGTGGTCAACTCTACATGCACGGCTGGACCATCGTCTGCTCGATCTGGAAAGGCTCCCAGGTCAAAGATGCCGCCTGGACTTTCCTGAAATACTGGAACGGACCGGAGGGGCAGCGTCATCTTATGGAGAACGCGACCCACATCCCGTCGATCCCCGATGTGCTGAAGAATCACCCGGCTAAAAACGAGCAGTACACCCAGGATTTCTTCAAAATTCTTGAGCTTCCCGGAACAGCCAATTGGTTGATGACCCACCCCGCCCATCGGGCGGCGATCAAAGGGATTCAGCAGGATGTATGGGACAGGATCATCCTCCAGAAAATCGAACGAGATGAGATCAAAGCCGCGTTGGATGCGCTGATTCCGGCTGCCGAAGAGGCGCTCGCCGAAGCTGTTGCCCGTCTGGGTGGTTAAAAATCTCACCCTGTTGCATTGATACATAACCGGTAATCGCGTTGGGAGGTTGGATTAATAATCCAACCTCCTTCTCTCCCAATATAAAACGTGAGGAGATGAAAAATGGCTCCCGGACAGCGTTCTGGGTCGCACAGAGCAAGAATTGAAGCGCTCCAGGGCTATCTCGCCGTCTGCCCCTGGATGATCGGATTTCTCCTCTTATTTGTCGGGCCCTTTGGGGCTACGGTCTATCTGGGCTTTACTCGCTGGGCGATTGTCAGATCTGCCGAGTGGGTCGGGCTGCACAACTACATCCGTATGTTCACCCGAGATCCACTGTTCTTACAGGCGCTTAAAGTGACTACACTTTTTGTGCTTATGTCGGTGCCCTTGAAGATCGTCTTTGGATTGGGTTTGGCGCTGCTCCTGAACCTCAAGATAAAGGGAATGTACCTCTACCGTACTCTGTTTTATATACCTGCAGTGATCTCCGGTGTTTCAGTAGCTCTGATGTTCGTTTGGCTGCTCCAGCCCGATGTGGGCATCGTGAACTCGATCCTTGCGCTGGCAGGAATAGAAGGTCCGCGTTGGTTCTGGGATCCCAATTGGGCGCTCCCTTCAGTTGCGTTGATGAGCATCTGGACCGTAGGGGGTATGGCGGTCATCTATCTGGCCGGGCTTCAAAACATACCGCCTAATCTGTACGAGGCAGGGAAGATCGACGGGGCCAGCCGCTGGCAGAATTTTTGGAGGATCACCATCCCACTGCTGACCCCGACATTGTTCTTTCAACTGATCATTGAGATGATTGAGTCCTTCAAAGCCTTTACGCAGGCCTACGTTATCACCAAAGGAGGACCGCTTAAGGCGACGTACTTCTACCTGTACTACTTTTATGAAGAGGCTTTCCTGAACTTCAATATGGGCTATGCTTCCGCCTTGGTGTTCTTTTTTGTGATCTTCATTATGGCGGCAACAATACTGGTCAACTTCACCTCAAAACACTGGGTCTACTACGAAAGTGAGCCGGAGAAGAAACGGTGAAAGTGAATCCAGGAAATCCAGCCTTGGGAGCTCCAAGCGCTCATAATGGGCTCCACTGGCGAAAGGCGAAACGGGCAACTCAAAGAATCCTCATCTACCTGCTGATGTCGATGATCGCCTTCATCTTTCTCGTTCCCATGTTCTGGATGCTGTCGACATCTCTGAAAGACGACGACGCCGCCTTTGCCTGGCCGCCGCAGTGGATCCCCGACGATCCCCAGTGGGAAAACTATGTAACGGCTTTTACCCTATACCCCTTGGGAAGGTTCTTGCTCAACACCCTGTTTCTGGTCATGGTTTGTATATTGGGTGGGTTTTTCTCCGTGCCGTTGGTCGCATACGGTTTCGCCCGGCTGCGGTTTCCCGGCAAGAAGGTTCTCTTCATTCTGGTACTGGGAACAATGATGGTGCCTCTCCACGCCATGCTCATACCGCTTTTTACTATGTTTAAAAGACTCAGGATGATCGACACCTATTGGCCGCTCATACTACCTTACATTTTTGGTAATCCATTTTTCATTTTTCTGATGATCCAGTATATCAAATCTCTGCCAAAAGACCTGGACGATGCTGCCCGCATTGACGGGGTAGGTACCTTCGGAATTCTCTATCGGATCATTCTTCCCCTCTGCATCCCTGTATTGACTATCCTTGTGGCCTATACATTCCTCTGGGTTTGGAATGAGTTCTTGCGACCCTTGATCTTTATAAACAGTTTCGAAAAATTCCCCATTCAGCTCGGGCTGGCCATGTTCAGGCAGCAATTCAATATCAAATGGAACCTGTTGATGGCCGCTACGCTGGTCTCCATTATTCCCATTCTCGTTGTTTACTTCTTCATCCAGCGTCATCTTATCGGCGGTATCGCCACGGTTGGTCTTAAAGGATAGAAAGGAGTATCTATGCCCGCATCCAAGATCCCGGGAGATTACGAAGAACGGGTCTATGCCGGTTTGCTGGGAATGTGCGCCGGCGTCCGCTTTGGCGCACCCATCGAGGGCTGGTCCTATGCTCAAATCAAGGAACATTTGGGGGAGCTGGATGGTTTCCTTCCAATCCCTCCCGGCACTTTCTTCAAGCCCGACGACGACACTTCGGTACCGATGATTCTCATTCGCGCGCTGGAAGACTACGGCCCGGAACCCAGCATAGTCCAGATGGGCGAGACGTGGCTAAACTACCTGGGCAACGGGCACGGGACGATCTGGTGGGGAGGTTACGGACGATCCAGCGAGCATACCGCCTACGATAACCTGGCTCATGGAATCCAGGCGCCGCTTTCCGGCTCGAGTGCGTTAAACGGAAAAACCCTGTCGGAACAGATCGGGGGGCAGATCTTCAGCGATATCTGGGGTCTGGTGATTCCAAGCCGGCCGGAACTGGCGGCCGAGTATGCGGAGAGAGCCTCCAGTGTGAGCCATGACGGGGAGGGGATTCATGGTGGAAGGTTTATCGCCGCCATGGTTTCCGCCGCCTTTGAGGCAAAGGGATCGTTGGAGCTGATCGAGACCGGACTGTCTGTGATCCCGGCAGACTGTGAATATGCCCGTGTGGTCAATGCCGTCGTGGACTTTTATCAGACCCGATCGGAGGATTGGCGCGAGGGCTTCCACTACGTCGAAGAGAACTTCGGCTACGACCGCTATCCCGGAGTTGTGCACATCATCCCGAATGCGGCGGTGATCATCCTGGCCCTGCTCTACGGAAAAGGAAATTTTTCCAGAACGCTTCAGATCGGAAACATGGCCGGTTGGGACACGGACTGCAATGTCGGCAATCTGGGCACGATCATGGGTGTTCTGCTCGGCCCGGATGCCATCGAGGAAAAATGGCGCGAGCCGATGAACGACATTCTGGTTGCCTCCGGGCTGATCGGCTGCCGAAACTTGCTCGACATTCCGGGTTGCGCAGACCTGATCTGCCAACTTGGGCGAAAGGCGGCCGACGCGGCTCCCCATCCCGGTAAACCACGCTATCATTTCGAGTACCGGGGCTGCACCCAGGGTTTCCAACTTAGAGGCTCGGAGGTGGGTGACTGCATCCTGCGCCCTGGCGAACATGAGGGAAAGGGCGTCCTCAAGGTTGTTTTGAACAAGTTTGGAAAGGGAAGCGATGTACGTGTGTTTACCAGAACCTTTTTATACCCGGAGGAGCTAAGCGCCAACTATTACGAAGCCAGCTTTACGCCGAAGATCTATCCCGGTTACATTTTGCGGAGCCGCGTCTGCCTCCCGTCCGGCACACCGGGTTCGATCGAGGTAGCTCTTTATGTCCGAGATGCGAACGACGGCAGGATGCACCAGAATCCCACCAAGACCTTGCATCCCGGAGAATCGAAAGATCTGAGCTACACCATCCCCTGCATCGAGGGCGCCTGCCTTTCGGAGGCCGGGGTGGTTCTTCGTAAAACCGGGTCCCCCATAAGAAGGGCAATCTTTATCCTCGACAGTCTGGATTGGGAAGCCCATCCGACCTATTCCATCGAATTTGGTAAAGAGCGCAACCAGCTGGGATGCATCAGCCAGTGGACCTATCTCAGAGGGTATTGGCGGATAGAGGAGGGGGCCTATCACGGAAGTGGTGTCGGTATCAACGAATCCTACACCGGAGATATCAATTGGACGGACTATACGCTTTCCGTCAGGCTCGTTGCCCTGCATGGCGAGCACCATAACATCAACGTCCGTGTACAAGGTGCGCTGCGCTCCTACGCCGCGGGTCTGGCTCCCAATCGAAAGGTGTGCTTGTACAAGAATGATCGCGGCTATCGAGAGCTCGTCAGCGCTGATTTTGTCTGGAATCACGGACAGAGCTACGCTTTTAGCCTCGAGGTGAAGGGCAGCCGCCTGCAATTGGCTGTAGACGGCCAAAATGTTTTGGAATGGGTGGATGAGGAGCGACCCTATTTCAATGGTCAGATCGGACTGTCCAATTTCCCGGCTTGCCATACCCGCTACGAGCGTATAGAGGTGCGCTGACCACTATCAGGAACACGCCCATGGATGCCAAACAGAACGCCTTGAGGATCATCCGGTTCGATCAGCCGGCTTATGTAGCCGTGGAACCGCCGATATATTTGACCCGCTATCAGGGAAGCAACCACGAGGGATTTGAGGAGGAGATGGGGGACGATCACCCGGTAGGATCAAGATGGGTCGACATCTGGCAGACCGGATGGCACAAAATCCATGACGGCGTCATGGGTCTTCCCGAAGGCAATCCTTTGGCCGATGTGAAGCGTCTTAAGCGATATCAATGGCCCGATCCAAACGACCAACGAATCTGCGCTAAGATCTATGAAACGGCCGGACGCTTCCCGGGAGATGATCGTTTCCTGGCAGGCAACCATAGAGATACCCTCTGGGAGAAAGCTTATATGCTGGTGGGCATGGAAAATATGATGATGTACTTCCACACCGAGCCTCAGTTTGCCAGGGAGGTATTACACGGCATCATGGATTTCCAATTGGGGATTGCCCGACACTACGTGGAGACCGGCGTGGAGCTGGTGAGGTTCACCGACGATCTGGGAACACAGGATGGACCGCTGCTTGGACCCGAAATTGTTAACGAGTTTCTCGTTCCGGAATACCGGCGTTTGTTCGATTTCTACAAAGAGCGAGACGTGCTGATTTGGTTTCACTCCTGCGGGAACGTGGAATCCGTAGCTCAGACGTTCCTCGAGCTCGGGGTGGACATCCTCAACCCGGTACAAGCGACGGCTAACGATTTGGCGAAAATTCGGTCTCTGACACAAAACCGGATGGCCTTACATGGAGGGGTCAGCTCCGCCACGATCATGGCAGGCCCCGTAGAACGTATCAGGGAGGAGGTGCGGGAAAGAATCCACCAACTGGGAGCGGAAGGGGGTTATTTCTGTAGCAAGGATCAAGGCATGCCCTTTCCGGAAGCCCATGTGGAAGCGCTCCGGCAGGCAGTAGAGGAATACGGGCAATACCCGATTTCCGTTTTAGAGTGATTTAGGAATTCCCCCTTAGGTAGTCATCCACCGCGGCGGCGGCCCGCCGTCCATGATCGATGGCCCGGACCACAAGGGATGCTCCGCTGTGGCAGTCGCCGGCCGCGAAGATGCCCTCCACCGATGTCTGATACTGCCCATGCACTGCAATATTGCCCCTCTGGTCCAAGGCTATGCCTAAATCCTCGATCAGCCGCCCATGCTCCACGTGAACGAATCCCAGTGCCAGAAGTACAAGATCGACATCCAGCTCGAATTCACTTCCCGGTACTTCCACGGGGCGCAGACGGGCAGCGGCCCCGGCAGGACCCGACTCCTGGGGCTGCCACTGCACCTCATTGAGATGGGCTTTCTGTACCCAGGGATCGTATCCCCCGGTGAACTGTACCGTATTGACAGACCAGAGGCGCCGGCAGCCCTCGGCGTGGGAGGTACTGGAACGCAGGATGTCAGGCCAGAACGGCCACTCCGGATTCCAGGGTTCTTCCCACTCCCGGGGTTTGGGCAGGATCTCTACCTGGGTGACAGAGCGGGCCTGCTGGCGGATGGCGGTCCCCACGCAGTCAGCCCCTGTGTCGCCTCCGCCGATGACCAGGACGCGTTTGCCCGACGCCGAAATCACCTCTTCCTTCTGCAGATCCCCGGCCGTCACCTTGTTTGACTGGGTCAGGTACTCCATGGCGAAGTGGATGCCCTCATACCCCCGGCCCGACACGGGCAGATCGCGGGGTTTGCCCGCTCCTAGTGCGAGCACGATAGCGTCAAACCTGCGGCGAAGATAGCGTACCGAAAGATCCTCACCAATAACCACATCCGTTTCGAACTCCACTCCTTCGGCGGCCATTTGTTCGAGACGCCGGTCCAGGACCCATTTTCCCAATTTGAAATCCGGGATCCCGTAGCGGAGGATTCCGCCGATACGGTCGGCCTTCTCGAACAGGCTGACCTTATGGCCCCTGCGGCGCAGGATCTGAGCCACCGCCAGCCCGGCCGGCCCGGAGCCGATCACGGCGACCCGCTTCTCCGTTTCCTGCGCGGGCTTAATCGGTTCGACCCAACCTTCCCGGAAGGCCTTCTCGATGATGGCCCGTTCGATCTCCTTGACAGCCACGGGGCTTGAATTGACCGCCAGAGTGCAGGAGGCTTCACAAGGGGCGGGACAAACCCTGCCTGTTATTTCGGGGAAGTTGTTGGTCAGGTCTAGCCGGCGCCAGGCTTCGTACCAGCGATTCTTGTACACCGCGTCGTTCCACTCCGGAATCAGGTTGATCACGGGGCAGCCGAAGGAGTGGCAGAAGGGAGTACCGCAGTCCATACAGCGGGCTCCTTCCCGGCGCAGCTCCTCTTCCTCCACGGGCAGGCTGATCTCCCGATAATCCTGTATCCGTTCCTCCACGGGACGGTAGCGACTGTTCAATCGAGCGTATTCCAAAAACCCCGTCGGCTTACCCATCAGGCATACACCTCCTCGGTCATGTTCACGGTTTCGGACTCCTTCATCTCCCGTTCTTTGATCCGTTTGAGAGCGGCCCGATAGTCGATGGGGATCACCTTTACGAAGAGGGGCAACATTTCATCCCACATATTGAGAATCTGGATGGCATTCCGGCTGCCGGTCATCTTCACGTGCCCGTCCAGATACTTGCGTAAGAAATCCCGATCCTCCTCCTCGACCAGAGGCTCAACGTCCACCATCTCCAGATTGCACCGGGTGTCGAACAGCTGGTTTCTGTCCAGGACATAGGCGATGCCTCCGCTCATCCCGGCGGCGAAGTTGATCCCGGTTTCCCCGATTACGATCACCCTGCCTCCGGTCATGTACTCGCAGCCATGGTCCCCGACTCCTTCCACCACGGCGACAGCTCCGCTGTTCCTCACGGCGAAGCGTTCTCCGGCCATGCCGTTGATAAACACCTCCCCAGAGGTGGCTCCGAAGAGGTTGACGTTGCCGGTGATGATGTTGCGTTCGGGTATGAAGGTGGATCTTTTCGACGGATAGATGATGATCCTTCCACCGGACAGACCCTTGCCAAGATAGTCGTTGGCGTCCCCCTCCAGTTCGAAGGTGATCCCGGGGGCGAGAAAAGCCCCGAAACTCTGTCCGGCGGAACCGGTGAACTTCACCCGGATCGTGTCCTGCCCCAGTCCTTTGGCACCGTAGCGCCTGGAAACCTCGGCACTCAGGGTAGCACCGACGGCGCGATTACAATTACGGATGGACATCTCCAGTTGAACGGCCTTTTTTTGCTGCAGTGCCGAGACGGCTTCGGCGATCAGGCTTTCGTCCAAAGAGGGTTCGAAGCCGGCCGGGGGATGCAAGCAGTGCAGAGAGCCGCCCTTGGGAACTTCCGGGACTTTGAGCACCCTGGAGAAATCCAATCCGCGGGCCTTGTAGTGGGCCGTTGCCGCAGTCGCTTCGAGGCGCTCGACCCGGCCGATCATGTCTTCGAAGCGCCGAAATCCCAACTCGGCCATGTACTCCCGCACCTCCTGAGCCAGGAAGCGCATGAAGTTCACCACGTACTCGGGCTTGCCCCGAAAGCGTTTTCTCAAGCCCGGGTCCTGGGTAGCAACTCCCACCGGGCAGGTGTTGAGATGGCACTTGCGCATCATTACACAGCCCATCGTAACCAGAACAGTGGTGGCGAAACCGAACTCCTCAGCGCCCAGCAGTGCCGCGATGACCACGTCCCGGCCTGTCTTGATCTGGCCGTCGGTTTGTACCCGGATCTGGTCCCGCAGGTTGCTCCGGAGCAGAACCGCTTGAGTTTCCGCCAGACCGATCTCCCAGGGTGTTCCAGTGTGCATGATCGAGGAGATGGGGGAGGCACCGGTGCCGCCGTCACCGCCGGAGATCAGCACCGTATCCGCCCTTCCTTTGGCCACACCGGCGGCCACGGTGCCGACGCCCACTTCGGAGACCAGCTTGACCGAGACCCTGGCCTTCGGATTTGCGTGTTTCAGGTCAAAGATCAGCTGGGCCAGATCCTCGATCGAATAGATGTCGTGATGGGGTGGGGGGGAGATGAGCATCACCCCGGGGGTGGAATGACGCACCTTGGCGATGATTTCGTTTACCTTATGTCCGGGGAGCTGTCCCCCCTCTCCAGGTTTGGCGCCCTGGGCCATCTTGATCTGCAGCTCTTCTGCGCTGATCAGGTAGCTCGAGGTAACACCGAAACGGGCGGAAGCCACCTGCTTGATGCGGCTGTTGATGCTGTCCCCGTCGATTTCCCCCTTGAAGCGGTACTCGTCCTCCCCGCCCTCTCCGGAGTTGCTCTTGCTCCCCAGCCGGTTCATGGCCCGGGCTAAAGTCTCGTGGGCCTCCTTGCTGATCGAGCCGAAGGACATGGCTGAAGAGACGAAGCGTTTGACGACGGCCTCGACCGGCTCTACCTCCTCAACAGGTACAGGATCGGCGGATTTGAAGTCAAAGAGGCTTCGCAACGTGCAGAGGTTGCGGCCGGTGTCGTTCACAACCCGGGTATACTGCTTGAAGACCTGGTAGTCCCCCTCTCGAGTCGCCTTCTGCAACAAAGCGATGGCCTGCGGAGAGAACAGGTGCTGTTCGGAGTCCTTCCGCTGGTTGTACAAGCCGCCGGAGGGTAGGCTGTAGGCGGCTGACCTTGCCGGCTGGACTTCCTGCTCTGCACTGTGTTCTCCATCCGGTACATCCGTGCTTGTGATTTCGGTCGCCGGTGCCTCGAAGGCCTGAGCATGGATCGCCAGGCGGTCCGCTTCCACGGCGTCGAACCCGATCCCCCCGATCAGGGAAGGTGTGCCGGTGAAACAGCGGTCCACAAGCTCCTGTCCAAGACCCACAGCCTCAAAGATTTGAGCTCCCCGGTAGCTGCGTATGGTGGAAATGCCCATCTTGGACATCACCTTGAGCAGCCCCTTCTTCACAGCGGTGATGTAGTGCTCGATTGATTCCTGGATGGTCAGCTCCGCGGAGATATAGCCGAGCTCCTGTAGGTCGCCAAGAGACTCGAAGACCAGATAGGGGTTGATGCCGCTGGCACCGTAGCCCACCAGGGTGGCGAAGTGATGCACCTCTCGAGCCTCCCCGGTTTCTATCACCAGGCCGCTCAGGTGACGTTTTCCCCGGCGCACCAGGTGATGATGCACCCCGGCGATGGCCAGCAGAGAGGGAACGGCAGCCCGTTCCCGGCTGATACCCCGGTCGCTCAGGATGACGAGGGAGTACCCTTCGTCGATTCGTTTCTCGACCTGCCTGCAAACCTCTTCCAAAGCCCGCTCCAGCGTGCCGGTCCCGGCGACGGCATCGAAGAGAATGGGTACCGTGCAGACCCGAAAATCCTTGATCGGGGAGGTCCTCAGCATATCGATGTCGTCGTTGGTCAGGATCGGATGGGAAAGCTTGAGCTGATGGCAGTGCTCCAGTGTTTCAGCGAGGAGGTTTCGTTCCTTGCCTACGAAACTCATCAAGGACATCACCAGGTTTTCCCGGTAGGGATCGATGGGAGGATTCGTCACCTGGGCGAACAGCTGTTTGAAGTAGTTGAACAACAGCTGCGGTCTTTCGGACAACACCGCCGGAGGCGTGTCGTTTCCCATGGAGCCCACCGGTTCCTGGGAGTTGTCAACCATCGGCGCAATGATTCTCTGCATATCCTCCCGGGTGTAGCCGAAGGCCTTTTGCGCCACCGCCACCTGGGCTTTGTCGATGGCCACAGGCCTGGGTGCACCGAGGAGTCCCCGAAGCTGGATGCGATTTCGCTCCAGCCAGTGTCGATAGGGCTTACGTCGGGAAATCGCGGATTTGATTTCATTGTCTTTGATCACCCGCCCCCGTTCTGTGTCGACCATGATCATCTTGCCCGGAGCCAGGCGTCCCTTTTCCAGCACGTCTTCGGGGGATATATCCAGGACACCCACTTCGGAGGAAAGAATAGCCTTTCCTTTCTTGGTAATGACGTAGCGGGCGGGTCGCAGCCCGTTGCGGTCCAGGATCGCGCCGGCCCGGACTCCGTCGCAGAAAGCGATCGCCGCCGGCCCGTCCCAGGGCTCCATAATCGCCGCATGGTATTCGTAGAAGGCCCGTTTGTCCTGGGAGATATGATAGCGCGTGCCGAAGGCTTCGGGAATCATCATGATCATCCCGTGCTCGATCGATCGACCTCCCTGGGTCAGCAGTTCCAGTACATTGTCGAAGATGGCGGAATCACTCAAAGAGGGATTGGCGATCGGCCTGAGCTTGGCTATCTCTTCTCCGAACAGCTCGGAGGACAGGCTGGACTCCCTGGCGCGCATGTTGTTCACGTTTCGTCGCAGCGTATTGATTTCCCCGTTATGGGCGAGGTAGCGAAACGGCTGGGCTAAGTACCAAGAGGGGAAGGTGTTGGTGCTGTAGCGCTGGTGAAACACCGCCACCGCGCTGGTCAGGTCCCGGTCCTTCAGATCCGGATAAAAGCTCTCGAATTGGGTGGAGACGAACATCCCCTTGTATACGATGGTTCTGCAGGACAGGGAGGGAACGTAAAAGCGATCCACATCCCATCCGGCTTTCACCGCGGCATTTTCCAAGCACTTTCGAAGCACGTACAACCGGCGTTCCAGGGCCTCCCCCTCGGCGGGGTAGGTCAGGAACACCTGCCAGAACGAGGGCATCTCCCGCCGAGCCTGTTCTCCGAGGCAGTCCGGCTGCACCGGCACCTGGCGCCAGCCCAGCAGAGTTGCCCCTTCGTTCCGGAGGGTTTTCTCGGTAAATTTTCGTGCCCGGGCCGATTCATCCTCCCCCTGGGGCAGAAACAGGAAACCGACCCCGTAGCCTCCGGCCGGGGGCAGATTGAACTTCAACACCCGGGTGAAGAAACGGTGGGGTATCTGAAACAGGATCCCCGCTCCGTCTCCTGTCTTCATGTCACCGCCGATGGCCCCGCGGTGCTCCAGGTTGCAGAGAGCCTGAATTGCCTCTCGGACAATTTTGTGGGATTTTCTGCCATTGATCTGGGCGATGAATCCTACGCCGCAGGCATCGTGTTCGTTCCGGGGGTCGTATAGTGAACTGCGTTCCATCCTGTTCCTGTCTTATGCATGAATTATTAGAGTTGTGTATATATATACATAAATTGAAAAAATGTCAAGGTTCAGCGGTGGATCTCTGCACCATGGGTCATTCTGACTCATCGCCCTTGCCGCCCCCGGCTGAGGACCCATTCAAGGGGCCACCTCGGCCCCGTAGTCGATGCCTTCGACACCGAACCCATGATAGCGCAGGTATTCTTCTCTGAAACCTGCGATGTCGCTCAGGCGCTCGATGTTTTCCGTGGTGACCTGCCGCCATAGTCTGGTTACTTCCTTCTGCACCTCCGGGCGCATTTCCAGGTCATCTAAACGGACCTGTCCTTCCTCGTCCAGGGCGAGGGGATGATCGCTGTACAGATAGTCCCGGAACAACCGATCGATCTGCTGGATACAGACTTCGTGAAGGCCTTTTTCCTTCATCACCCGGTAAAGGAGAGCGATATACAGCGGAACCGCCGGAATCACCGCACTGGCCCGGGTCACCAGAGCCTTGTTCACAGAAATCAGGGCACGGCCACCGCGGGCGGCCAGGCGCTTGTTCAGGATCTTGGCGGTTTGCTCCAGGTGTTTCTTGGCTTGCCCGATCGTGCCGTCCCGGTAAATCGGCGCGGTAAAGGAGGAACCGATGTAGGAAAAGGCCAGCGTCGTCGCCCGGTCGCTGAGAAGGCCCGCTGCCTCCAGGGCTTCGATCCACAGCGCCCAATCCTCGCCGCCCATCACTTTCACGGTATCCTCGATTTCCTTTTCGCCGGCCGCCGGCTCGGCCCGGATCTCCGAAACTTGGCCGTTTTGAAAATCAACGGTTTTTGACACGAAGGGCTGCCCGATCGGCTTGATTACCGAGGAGTGCAGAATCCCGGTGTTGGGATCCAATCTTCTTGGAGAGGCGATGCTGTATACGACCAGATCTACGGGATCGAGGCTGCTCCTGATCCGGGCTATGGTCTGATCCTTGATCTCCTGAGAGAAGGCATCTCCATTGATACTCCAGGCGCCCAAACCGTCTCTTTCCGCGGCTTCACGGAATGCGATGTCATTGTACCAGCCTGCACTGCCCGGTTTGGATTCCTTCCCCGGTCGTTCGAAGGCAACTCCTACCGTGTCGGCACCGCAGGCGTAGGCGGCGAGGATGCGCGCCGCCAAGCCGTAGCCGTTCGAGGATCCGATAATCAAAGCTCTCTTGGTTCCTTCCAGGAGGCCTTGTTTCTTTATATAGTCAATTTGATCCCGCACCTGGGAGCTGCAGCCAAGCGGATGGGCTGTCAAGCAGACATTGTGGAGGATTTTAGGCTCAATAACCACCTCTCTCTCCTTCGGAAGTACAAAGCAGAAGACCGGTTCCGGATATTATAAAAAAAGTAGAGATTCTGATTGAAAAGGTCAAGATAAAGCCACTCCTGCCGCAGCGGGGAGCCGGGAACTGGTGCAGTTTTCCCAAATTACTACTGAGCATGTTAGCAGATTCGTAGTAAAGTGTTGGAAAACTTCGAAGGTGAAAGGCAGGCAGGTATGGCACGCAGAATCACAGTGATCGGCACCGGCTATGTAGGGCTGGTCGCATCAATCGGTTTGTCTGACTTTGGAAACTACGTTACAGCGGTGGACAAGCGGGAGGAAATTGTCGCCGATCTCAGCAACTGGAAACCAACGATCTACGAACATGGTTTGGAAGACTATCTGGTACGGAATGTCGAGGCCGGACGGCTCGCCTTCACAACCGATATCGACACGGCGGTGCAAAACGCGGAGGTGGTGATTCTGGCGGTGGGCACACCTATCGATACATCCGGGGAGACGGATCTTTCCCAAGTTGAGGCGGCGGTGCTATCCATCAGGGAGAACCTGAACGACTACAAGGCGATCGTCACCAAATCCACGGTTCCCGTCGGGACGAATCGTTGGATCGAGGGGAAATTGCTCGAAACCAAAAGTCACGATCTTTTCTCCGTGGTGTCCAACCCGGAGTTCCTCAGGGAGGGTCACGCCGTACATGACTTTTTCCATCCCGACCGCATCGTGATCGGTTGTGAAGATGAAAAGGCCCGCAGAATCATGGAGGAGATCTACCGCCCTCTCTATCTGATCCAGACCCCTTTCGTCTGGTGTACCATAGAAACGGCTGAAATTATCAAGTATGCCTGCAATTCCTTTTTGGCCACAAAAATAGCTTTTATCAATGAGATGGCGAACTTGTCCGAATCGGTCGGGGCCGACATCCATACCATCGCCCGCGCCATGGGGATGGACGGTAGAATCAGCCCTAAATTCCTGCATCCCGGGCCAGGCTATGGTGGAAGCTGTCTTCCCAAGGACACGAAAGAGATGGTCAATACGGGCAAACGTTACGGTGTTGACCTGGCGGTGGTGCGGGCGGTGGTGGAGTCGAATGAACGCCAGAAACTACGGGTTGCCGAAAAGCTGAGCCGGCTTATGGACTTAAAGGGAAAGAGGATCGCCGTACTCGGTCTTGCCTATAAAAGCGAGACCGATGATATTCGAGAAAGCCCGGCGATCAGCATCGTCGCCAGACTGCTTGCAGAAGGAGCGGAAATCCACGCCCACGACCCGAAGGCTGTGACCAATTTCAAAAAACTGTTTCCGAACATCCAATATCACGACAGTGAGTTCGGTCCGGTCAAAGGCGCTGACGCGGTTCTGATCCTTACCGAGTGGAACGAATACCGCAACATCGATCTGCAAAAGGTGCGAGAGGCCATGCGCGGCGATATTATCCTGGATGCCAGGAATGTTCTGGAGCCGGAGTCGGCGCGGAGTCTGGGATTTGCCTATTCCGGCATCGGCCGGTAGAACGGGCAGGCAAGCTTACCGGCGGGCCTCGAGGGTATTGCAGGCTTCCTCGACCTTGAGGAAAACGGTCTCCGAGCTCTGCCTTCCGGCCCCGCGGTCAGATATCGTAGTAAAGGGCGAACTCCCACGGGTGAGGACGCAGCGCCAGGGCTTGCACCTCGTGGGTCATCTTGTAGTCGATCCAGGTCTCGATCACATCGATGGTGAACACATCCCCCTTCAGCAGGTACTCGTGATCAGCCTCGAGGGCCTTGAGGGCTTCGTGGAGGGACCCCGGCGTCTGGGGAACCTTCGCCAGCTCCTCCGGCGGCAGGTCGTAGATGTCCTTGTCCAGCGGTTCACCGGGATCGATCTTGTTGAGAATCCCATCGATCGCAGCCATCAGGATCGCCGAGAAGGCCAGATAGGGATTGCAGCTCGGGTCGGGACAGCGAAACTCGATGCGCTTGGCCTTGGTTGAGGTGAAGTACATTGGAATTCGCACCGCAGCGCTGCGGTTTCGACGCGAGTAGGCCAGGTTTACCGGAGCCTCGAAACCGGGAACAAGACGCTTGTAGCTGTTGGTTGTCGGGTTGCTGAACGCCAGAATCGAGGGGGCGTGCTTGAGTATCCCACCGATTGCGTACAGACCGGTGTCGGACAGCCCGGCATAGCCCTCGCCGGAAAAGGTGTTGGCGTCCCCCTTCCACAGTGAAACGTGGACGTGCATGCCGCTGCCGTTGTCGTTGAAAATCGGTTTGGGCATGAAGGTAACCGTCTTGTTGTGCCGGTGAGCGGTGTTCTTGATCACGTACTTGTACTTGAGCAGCTTGTCCGCCATTGCGACCAGGCTCGAGAAACGCATGTCGATCTCCGCCTGACCTCCCGTGGCTACTTCGTGATGCTGCGCCTCGACTTCGACTCCTATGCTTTCAAGAATCAGCATCATCTCGGTACGCAGGTTTTGCTGGCTGTCGGTGGGGGGAACAGGAAAGTACCCTTCTTTGTATCGAGGTTTATAGCCCAGGTTTGGTGTCTCAACCCGGCCGGTGTTCCAACGCCCTTCGATAGAATCGATATGGTAGTAGCCTTCATGCTCGTTCTGATCGAAACGAATGTCGTCGAAGATGAAAAACTCCGCCTCTGGTCCGAAATAGGCGGTGTCGGCCAGCTTAGTCTGTTTGAGGTAGTTCTCCGCCTTGATGGCGATGTGCCTGGGATCCCGGGTGTAATCCTCGCCGGTGATCGGATCGCAGATGTTGCAAATCAGCACTAATGTTTTTTCGGCCAGGAAGGGATCGATGAAAGCTGTTTCTGCAACGGGCTTGACCAGCATGTCCGATTCGTTGATGCTCTGCCAGCCTCGGATGCTCGATCCATCAAAACCGAATCCTCTCTCAAATGAGTCCACGTCCAGCTCCCGCGCCGGAACCGTGAAGTGCTGCCAAAGACCGGGGAAATCCATAAACCGCAGGTCTACTACCTGGATATTCTCTTTGGCGACGAGATCGAGAACCTCTTTTGCCTTTCCATTGTCTGCCATTGTATTTGCTCCTTCTATATAGATATACGTCGAGATGCTACAGGGTAGAATTTGCAATTCATGTGCCAAAAAACCGTTTTAACTGTAAGTATCTATATAGTATGTAGTTATATCATTTCACCGCGTCGATGCTTCCGTGCAAATCCTACATATAGGTAGGATTAACAGGAAAAAGAAAACAGAAATGTAGGAATTCACGAATTCAGCGGCGAAAGCGCTTTGGATCGACTCCGTATCTATTGACCCGTAATCCCATGATGCGCTCGGTAATTCCGAGTGCGCGGGCTGCCTTGGCCATGTTGCCCCGGGAGGACTTGAGCGCTTCGAGGATAAGTTCCTGCTCCACGTTTTCCAGGGCGGTTTCCAGTCTTCCTTTGAAGGCAGTGCCGCTGGCCTCGGCGGTTTGTAAAGTCGGAGGCAGGTGATGGCCGTGGATGACATCATCTCTGCTCAGTAGTACGGCCCGCTCGATGCAGTTCTCCAGCTCCCTTACATTTCCCGGCCAGTGATAGGCCATCAGCATATCGATGGCCGGTGTGGAGATCCGGCGTACATCCTTATGGCTGGTCTTGCCGTACTTCTCTACAAAGTAATCAGCCAGGAGAAGGATGTCGGTCTTTCGTTCCCGAAGCGGTGGAATGTGGATGGGAAACACATTGAGGCGATAGTACAAATCCTGACGAAACTTCCCCTCCAAGATGCGTTGTTCCAGGTCTATATTGGTTGCGGCGATCAGGCGTACATCGACCTTGATGGTATCGGTTCCTCCCACCCGCTCGAACTCCTTCTCCTGCAGGACCCGCAGGAGCTTGATCTGCAGGGCCGGGGACAGGTCACCCACTTCGTCGAGAAACAGGGTTCCGCCGTGGGCCAGCTCGAAACGACCTTTCCGACTGGACACTGCACCGGTAAAGGCTCCCTTCTCGTGGCCGAACAACTCACTTTCGATCACCGATTCGGGAAGGGCGGCGCAGTTGACCTTGATGAAGGGTTTACCCGCCCGCAGGCTGTTGTAGTGGATGGCGTGAGCCACCAGTTCCTTGCCGGTGCCGCTCTCTCCGCGGATGAGTACCGTGGCCTCGCTCTTGGAAACCTGAGCGATCAGATCGTACACCTCCTGCATGGCATTGGAGTTTCCGATGATATTCGAGGGTCGGAATCGATCCTTCAACTCCTCGGTGAGGCGGAGGTTCTCCTCGATCAGTCTCTGACGCTCCTCCTGGGCGGACTGGCGAAGCTTCACCGCCTGGGAAATCATCGAGGCTATGATCGAGTACAGGCGCAGATCTTCTTCCAGGGACGCCTGCTCCGAGTAAATCCTGTCTACGCTCAGGGCACCGATGACTCTGTTTTCCAGTTTAATTGGAACGCTGATATAGGAAAGATCCCGGCCGTCCTGCTCTCTGAGGGCTCGAGTACGGTTGAGGTAGCGGGGTTCTTCGGCAACCTTGGGAATGATCGCTGGTTTGCCTGTCTGGAACACCTGTCCGATGATTCCTTCTCCGACCCTGTAGCGTCCCCGTCTTTGCTGGCTGGCGGAAAGTCCGTAGGCCGCCTCGATGGAGATCTCCCCGCTCTCCCGGTTGAGCAGGGTCAGACTCCCCCGCAAGATCCCTTTGTATTTGGCGATGATCTCCAGGACCGGTCCCAGGGTGTCCCGAAGATCCATGCTCGAGTCAAGGTTCTGGCTGATATCGAATAGAAGGGATAGTTCCCGGATCTTTTCATCCACGTAAAGATGGTTGGCTGTGGCTGTAGTCACACTTTCTTCCGGTGTCATCGTAATATCAGTCGTAATCCTACAAAAACGTAGGTTTACAAAATAGATCGTACACTTGTGTATTATTTTTTATCAGCAATGTCAATCCCCTCGAGTGCCACTTATGAATGAGAAGCGTGCGCGGGAAGAGGGATGTGGCCTGGTATCCTACATTCCTGTGCCATAATATTCATGAAATCTACATTTCTGTGGGATTCTGCAACGTCCCTGAGCTGTAATTTAGGAGGATAGCGCTTTCTATTTGCTTACAAGAAAGATGGTTACGACGAACCCTTCGTGAGGTCCCTCATTTGGCACGTCAGTTGCTTATCAGCAGCCAGGCCGACCTTTTGATTCAACGGAGGTAGTGTATGAAAAAAACCCTGCTGTTAATAGTTCTTCTGGCGCTGTTGGGGTCGTCCCTGGTATCCGCCGAGGCCGAGGGGCAAGCAGCTAATGCGGTGGCCATTGACACGATCTGGCTGCTGCTCGCCGCGGTTCTCGTCTTTTTCATGCAGGCGGGTTTCGCCATGGTGGAGACGGGGTTCACCCGGGCCAAGAACGCCGTGAACATCGGTATGAAGAATTTAATGGATTTCAGTGTAGGAACCCTGGCCTTCTGGGCTGTGGGCTTTGCCCTCATGTTCGGCGCGGATCGTTTCGGGTTGTTCGGTAGCTCCGGGTTTTTTCTGAAACAGGCAAACCCCGGTACCGGTGAGGGATTGTGGACCTTCGCCTTCTGGATGTTCCAAGTGGTCTTTGCCGCCACCGCCGCGACGATCGTCTCGGGAGCCATGGCCGAACGGACAAAATTTGTCGCCTATCTGGGCTACAGCGTCGTGATCAGTATGTTCATTTACCCGATATCGGGGCACTGGATCTGGGGTGGAGGCTGGCTGGGAAACCTCGGTTTCGTGGATTTTGCCGGCTCCACGGTGGTCCACTCCCTCGGCGGCTGGTGCGCCCTCACCGGTGCTCTGCTTCTCGGTCCGCGGATGGGAAAGTACGTGCGCCGGAACAATCGAGTTTCGGTCAAAGCGATTCAGGGACACAACCTTCCTCTGGCCACCCTCGGAGTGTTTATCCTCTGGTTCGGATGGTTCGGCTTCAACGCCGGAAGCACAGTTTCCGGCACGGATCTGTCGATAACCTTTATCGCGGTGAACACCAATCTGGCCGCCGCCGCCGGTGCGATCGGCGCCATGATCGTTTCCTGGATCCGGGCGAAAAAACCGGACCTGAGCATGTCTCTCAACGGCGCCTTGGCCGGTCTGGTTGCCATTACAGCCGGTTGTGCCAATGTATCGCCCCTCAGTGCAATCCTGATCGGCCTGATTGGGGGTGCGATCGTCGAGCTATCGGTAGAGTTCATCGACAAGGTTCTTCACATCGACGATCCGGTTGGAGCGGTATCCGTTCACGGTGTGTGCGGAGTTTGGGGAACCATCGCCGTAGGGCTGTTCGCCCAAAGTGAATACGGCGCCGTTGCCGGCCTGTTCTTCGGCGGCGGGATTCGGCAGCTGGGAATCCAGGCGCTCGGCGTGATATCGGTGTTCGGTTGGACCATAGCCACCTCCCTGGCTCTGTTTGGCACTTTAAAGGCTACCATTGGGCTGCGGGTCAGTCGGGAAGAAGAGCTGCGGGGCCTGGACATCGGGGAGCACAGCTCCGAGGCCTATGCCGGATTCCAGATCTTTACCACCCAGTAGCGACGAAGGAGGGAACGTCATGAAGTTGATTATTGCCTACATCCAGCCCCACAAGCTCAACGAAGTCAAGCAGGAGCTGTATAAAGAGGAGGTGTATAAGATGTCCGTGACCAACGCCCTGGGCTGCGGACAGCAGATGGGCTATCACGAGTCCTACAGGGGTGTGGACATCGAGGTCAATCTGCTCAAGAAGGTGCGTCTGGAAATTGCGGTGAACGAGAACTTCGTCAAGCCGACAATTGATGCCATCGTCCGGGGCGCGAGGACCGGAGAGATCGGGGATGGGAAGATTTTCATTCTTGACCTGGGGGAATGTATCCGCATCCGCTCCGGAGAGACCGGAGGTGTGGCCATCGGCTGAACAGGCCCATCGACCGGTTGGGACGATGGAGGCAGCGCCCGGCCTCAGCATCGGTGTCAGGAAAAATCTTTCGCCAGCTTCCGGCCGTAGGACAGGCACTCCTCGATGCTTTGCCCGGACGGATTCCAGAGCACTTTTAAGCCGTCATCGACGACCGTGAAACCGGCCTGTTGAAGCGATTCGGCCAGTATACGGGTCGACTCACCGCTCCAACCGTAACTGCCGAATACGGCGGCTTTCTTGCCTTTGAAGGACAGCCCTTTGATTTCCTCCAAAAACCCGGCCATAGAGGTCAGGATGCCTCTATTGATGGTGGGAGAGCCGAACACGACCGCTTTGGATTTGAACACCTCCGCCACCACGTCATTTTTATCACTGCCTGCGATATTGAACAGCTTGACGTTTACATCGGGATCCGTCCGGCCGATGCCTTGGGCGATTCGTTCCGCCATCACTCTTGTGCCGTTCCACATCGTGTCGTAGACGATGGTGATCTGGTTTTCCTTATACTCTTTTGCCCACTGCAGATAATGCTTTACAATTTGAGATGGGTTGTTCCGCCATATGACTCCATGGCTCGTGCAGATAATGTTCAACGGAAGATCCAACTCAAGGAACTCCTGGATCTTTTTTTCGACCAGTGAGCTGAAGGGTGTGAGGATGTTGGCGTAATACTTCAGGCTCTCGGTGAACAGCTCGTTCTGATCCACAAGATCGTCGAACGGATGCTCCGAGGCGTAGTGCTGGCCGAAGGCGTCGTTGCTAAACAGAATGTTGTCTCCGGTCAGGTAGCAGAACATGCTGTCCGGCCAGTGCAGCATCGGAGCTTCTATGAAGACCAGTTCTTTGGCTCCGAGGTTCAATCGATCTCCGGTTTTCACCACCTGGAAGTTCCAGTTGCCGTGATAGTGACCGGACAGGGACTTCACGCCATTGGCTGTACAGTACACTGGAGTATCGGGGATGCGCTCCAGCAACTCTGGTAAAGCCCCGCTGTGATCGATCTCGGCGTGATTGGCAATAACAAAGTCTATCTCTTTGAGATCTATCTCCCCGGCCAGATTGCTCACATATTCCTTGGCAAAAGGAGCCCAAACCGTGTCTACCAGCGCGGTTTTACCTTCCTGAATCAGGTAGGAGTTGTAGGTCGAGCCCCGGTGTGTCGAATATTCGTTTCCATGGAATTTCCGCAGCTCCCAGTCGATTTTGCCCACCCAGTGGACATTGTTTTTTACCTTTACTTTCACAGGTTCACTCCTTCAAAAAGATTTTACTCTCGTTGCTATGCATCTTGAAATCTCTGTTTACAAAGTACTCATCCCGGGAATAGGGGCACTTGACGTAGATCAAGGACATATGGGACTTTTGTGAGGGAAACTTCACGAAGTAGCCTATTCGGGTTATATACCATTTCTTCTCCCGATGATATCTTGCGAGTCACGAAGAATTGTTCTTTGAGGAGGTTTGGATGAAAGCTATAGTAGACGAGGATCTCTGTATCGGATCCGGCAACTGCGAAGACACCTGTCCCGCCGTGTTCAAAGTGGTAGACGGGATCTCCCGTGTGCAGGTGGATGTTGTTCCAGCGGATGAGGAGAAGAAGGTTCAGCAGGCAGTTGATGGATGCCCAACAGGGGCAATCAGTAGCGAATAGAGCGCTGTTTCAGGGATTACTAATCGGCCCTCCCCGATCGTTACGACGGCGCCAATGACTGGCCGCTTATAAGGGTAACGGTGGAGTGAGTCCTCTTGATCCGCGACAGAAAAAATTCGATGTACTCCTGATCGAAGACGATCCCAAAATCGTTGAGCTCCTCTCCCTGCACCTGCGGGACATCGGGCTTTCCACGGAAGCCGTTTCCTCGGGCAATCGGGGTCTGAAGAGAGCTCTGGAGTCGGAGTACAGGCTCATTATCCTCGATCTAATGCTTCCGGGGCTCGACGGCTTCGAGATCTGCAAGAAAATTCGGGCCGTAGATAAAGGAATCCCGATTTTGATGCTGACGGCCAAATCCGAAGAGCTGGACAAGGTGCTCGGCCTGGAGCTCGGCGCTGACGACTACATCACCAAGCCCTTCAGCATTCGGGAATTGCTGGCCAGGGTGAAAGCAATCCTGCGACGGACTGACAACTACAGCGACGACACCGGCAGCCCTGTTGGGAAGCTTCTCAACTTCGGAGAACTACAGATCGATTTGGAAAAACGGACCGTATCCCTTGCGGGCAGGAAGATAGAGTTGACCGCCAAGGAGTACGACCTGCTCGTGCTGTTTGCCGGCAGTCCGGGCAAAGCCTTCAATCGCCAACAGCTGCTTGAGACCGTATGGGGATATCAGTTTGAAGGGTATCATCACACGGTGAACTCCCATATCAACCGTCTGCGCAGCAAGATTGAAGCGGATCCGTCTGAACCGCGGTATATCAAGACGGTGTGGGGATTCGGCTATCGTTTTGCCGAGCCGGAGGAACTTTAACGGTGGTTCCTTTTTTCAGCCGTTTCTCTGTAAAAGTTTCATCTCTGTTCCTCGTGCTCCTCCTGCTCATGGGTTCAGCCCAGGTATTCATCACCATGCGCATTACCGAACGCCGCCAGGTCGAAATCGATCAACTGGTGAACTGGGATTTAGCGCGGGACATGGCCGCCGAAATAGAGCCGGTATTGGCCGCCGAGGAGGATGTGGAGGACATTAGCGAGGTTATTCACTACATGATGGTCCTGAATCCGGCCATCGAGATCTATCTACTCGACGGCGAAGGTGCAATCCTGGCATTTTTCGCCGAGCCGGGAAAGGAAGTCAGTGCGGAGACTGTCGATCTGGAGCCTATACACCGTTTTATCGACGGCAGTGAAAGCCCGCCGATCTACGGGGATGATCCCCGAGGTGTGGGGGCGAAAAAGCACTTCTCCGCGGCCCCGATATCGCTGCCCGACGGAAATACCGGTTATCTGTACATCGTGCTAAGGAGCACGTTGTACGACTTGGCTGCCGGCAGATTGAAGGAGAAATATCTTGCCTCCGCCCTGGTGCGTGCCCTGGTTCTCTCCGGCATTTCGGTCGGTATTGTCGGGTTGATCCTCTTTACTCTTCTTACCCGTCGCCTTCAGCGAGTAGCTCGATCCGTTAGGGAGTTCGAGCAGGGGAACTATGACAGGCGCCTCGATGCTTCTGCAAAAGATGAGATAGGAGAACTGGCCAGGGCATACAACCGTATGGCCGATACGATTGCGGCAAATCTGGAAAAGCTCAGGGCGACCGACAGCCTCCGCAGGGAGTTGATCGCTAATGTTTCCCACGACCTGCGCAGCCCCCTGACGTCAATCCAGGGGTATGTGGAAACTCTGTTGATGAAACACGACAGCTTGAGCCGGAAACAACTCCGGGAATATCTGCAGATCATTCTCAGTGACGCCACGATGCTGAACGAAATGGTCCACGAGCTGTTCGAGCTCTCCAAGTACGAAGCCCGACAGATCGAACCGAGGTTGGAGCGATTTTCTTTGACCGAGCTGATTCAAGATGTGGTCTTGAAATATAAACCCAGGGCGGACAAGAAACAGGTGACGCTCGAAGCCAACCTACCCGAGAAGCTGTTCTTTGTGCTGGCGGACATCAACATGGTCGAGCGGGTTCTCTCCAACCTCATCGAAAACGCACTCGGCCATACACCGTCGGGTGGGCAGGTGAGTGCGGAACTGCAGGAACGGGCAGGGAAGGCACGGGTGCGGGTGATCGACAGCGGTAAGGGAATCGGGGGAAAGGACATTCCCTTCATCTTTGACCGGTTCTTTTCCAGCGGCAGGGAAAGTGCGAGCTCTGGCCGGGGCAGCGGGCTCGGTCTGGCGATCGCCCAAAAGATCATTGGGATGCACGGAAGCCGCATCCACGTAGAAAGCGAGCTGGGTAGGGGAAGCATCTTCTACTTCGAGCTTCCCTTGGAAAAACGGCAGCACCACAAATTTTAGATTCTTTTTACCCTTCCGTAGAGGGACGTGACCGCCAGCATATCCGGATAATCATTTGCCAGTTTTGAAGTCTCTACCTTATAATACCTATAGCGGAGCGACGATACTTAAATATGGCGATTCTCGAGAGCCTGGGTGTGCGTACGTTCATCCGGTATCTACGCCGACTTACTCGTGAGTTTCAACGGGACCAGTGCCTGATTCGTGCCGCCAGTCTGGCTTTCGCCAGCCTGCTGGCGCTGGTACCGCTGTCGGCCCTGCTGTTTTCCCTGTTCTCTGCACTGGGCACGTTCTCAGAGGTGCTGGAAAATATCCAGAGCTTTCTCTTCACCCAACTCGTGCCTACCAGCCAGGACGAGATCATGGCTTACATCCAACGATTCGTGGAAAACACCCGCGCCCTGGGCGTGGTCGGCCTTCTATTCTTCCTGATCACGGCGATTTTTCTTCTAAATACGATTCAGAGCACCTTCAACGCCCTCTGGGGAAGCAGAACCCAGAAGAACTCTCTACGCCGGCTGGCGACCTACGCTTCGGTCTTGATCGTGGGTAGCTTCCTGTTCAGTATCGGACTGAACCTTACCGGGATGCTCCGCTCTCTGGTCAGCGGGCGCACGGTCCAGGAAATCAGTAAGACCCTTTCCGTCCTCACCGGGATTTTACCCTCGGTCTTCATCTTTTTCGCCCTGTTGTTGATGATCATCCTGATCCCCTCGGGACGAGTGCGCTTCCTCAGCGCCCTGCTCGGGGCGGTTGTCGGGACGGTTCTATGGGAGGCGGCCCGGAGAATTTTCTTCTTCTGGATCACCTACGTGATTCGACTGTCTATTGTGTACGGATCGCTCGCGGTGATCCCTATCTTCCTGATCTGGTTGTACGTGGCCTGGACCATCGTTCTACTGTCCCTCGAAGTCGCCTTTGTCCACCAGCATCGTCATCTCGGATGGCTGGGCAAGCGCCTGGAGCAGATCAGTCCGGCAGAGCGCTTTCTCTTCGGCCTGGAGATATACTTCCAGATAGCCGGCCGTTTCTATCGGGGAGAAACACCGCCGAGCACCACCCAGATCGCCCGTCGTTTCAGTGCCTCTCTGGCGGATATCTCTTATTTCACAGACCTGTTTAACCAGGAGGGACTGTTGCTGTTTGCCGGAGAAGAGAATGATTTGCTCGTACCGGCTCGCTCTCTGGACAAGGTCCGTCTGCAGGAGCTTTTTCGCAGCCTCTTCGGGAATCCCAAGGAGGCGCCCTGGCAGAGCGAGGAAGCTCTGTCACTGTTCGAATCGGTGACCGGTGCTGCGGTGCGGTCCCTCGGGGAAACATCGGTGCTGGAGTTCTTGAAGTCAAGTTTGGAATCTCATCCGGGAGTAACAGATCAGGCGCCCCAGCAACCCAGACGGGCCAGACTCGAGTCCCTTCTCGATTGGTCCGCCCTTCGATTTTTGAAGAGAAAAAAATAACCTTTCAACCCACCTTCAGAACTCTCGGCGGTTAGTTGTCTACTTGCCGGCTTAGGAGTTTCTCGATCTCTGCCCTCGGGAACTTGTAGGCTGTGTTGCAATTGAAGCAGGTAGTGATTACGGGGAAGGGTCCGGTTTCGAGGATTTCCATCAGCTCCACCTGCGGCAAAGCAGCCATGAAGCGTTGAAAGCGGGGTTTGCTGCAGTGGCACATGAATGCAACCCTTCGCTTCCCCAAAATGATCGGCGACAAATCCGAAAACTGTTCTTGAAGGAGCTGCTCTATGGGAACCTGTTCGGCAAACAGGCGGCCGAGGGAGGGCATCTTCTGGAGGATTTCTTCGAGCCGGGCAACTTTACTCTCCTCTGTTCCCGGCATTACCTGGAGGAGCAAGCCGCCGGCGCCTGTGACCTCGCCGCCGGTGTCGAAGTGTACACTGAAGGCAAAGGCGCTCGGGGTCTGTTCTGATACCAGATAGTAGTAGGCCAGGTCCTCGGCCAGCGTACCGTGCTGCAGCTGTACCTGACCGGTGAAAGGTTGTTTGGCGTTCTCCAGGCAGCGGGTAACGCTCAAAATCCCCTGACCCAGTAGTTCTCGAAGCTCAGAGTTCTGAAAGGACTGATCGACTGAAAACGGACTCTGCAGCAGATACCCTCGAACCTCGCCGAAAGCGTTGGCTTCTACGGAAAGCCCTTGGGGCGGACCGGAACAATCCACTCGTATGTTCACCCGATCACTTCCCTTCAGATTCACAGTCATCAGCCCGGCGGCGATGTAGGCGTGTCCCAACAGAAGGGTTTCCAGTGTCCCCAGCTCGTGGTTGGCCCGCATCTCGTTCACTATGCGGGTTGCGTGCACAAGAGCACCTCGGATACCACCGAAATCCAATAGAAATGAGTAGAGCCGGTCCTTGGAGCTTGCTAACAGCTGTTCCCGCAGGGTACGGCCGTATGGTTTTTTCTTCTTCACAGTTGTTTCTTCCTCGCACTCACGCCCGGTATGATCCCCGAAAAGGTCTGGTAGACGCCGTCGTCGAGGTAGTAGCTTGGTTTCTCCCCCCGCTGGGTCCTGCCTGATAAGCTGATTCCCTCAGAAAGCTTACGAGGGAACTGTGCAGCAGTCAAGATCGGAGCGGGTGGCATTGCTATCGTAGAGAGTTTAAATTTGTATTTGAGGAAAAGAGAAAGATGATTGCCCTGCGGTCTCCGATTGCCGGGGTATTGGCAGCGCTGATGCTGCTTTCGGCTCAGGCCCGTTTTCACTCCGTCTACGCCGATGAAGTGCCGCCGTCCTCTTACCGCCTGAAGACACCGATGGAGCTGGAGCTGGAGCAGATCATCGACAAAGCCTATCGCAGCTGTTTTAGGACCCGTACGGTGGCGGGGGTGGATCTGGTTCTCAGGATCCCCTTCGGCCAATCCGGAGAACGCCGCGGCAGCGCAGGGTTCTACCAGCACATCTTTCTCGGGGGCAAGGGGGATCCTGAGAAGGTCTGGACAGAGATCGACAGAGTGCTGGGGTCTGAAGAGTTCGCCGCCTATGTCGCCTTGCTACAACGGCCGGGAGACAAGACCGTCATCTTCGATCTGGAGCGGGGGCGGGTCTCTGTGTTCTTCGATCCGACATTGAACGATCTGCTGCGGGAGGGGCCGTATCCCGGCACCCGCACCAAAGTGTATGTGCTCAAAACCGGTTCTCGGATATCCTCAACGGATGTCTACAACTTCCTCTACTGCATCGGCGCTGTGGGCCTGGATTGCTCCGGGTTTATTTACAATGTGCAAAAGGCGATCGCTGCAGCCTTCGGGCTGGACCTGGACCGCAAGACGGCGGCTGTTCTTGGGGCAGGGGCGAACCGACTTCCCGGTATCATCGGGTTATGGTTTTTCGATCCCGAATCTTCCTTTTCCGAAACCGTGGAGGATCGAATCGAAAATCTCAGACCAGGGGACGTGATTCTTTTTCGAGGCCGCGTTCCAGGTAGGGGAATCTGGTTTCGCCACTCCGCCGTGATCCACTCCGTCGATTTCGATCTTGGCTTGATCCGCTACCTCCAGTGCACCGATTGGGCCACGTCTGAAGAACGGGGGGTGCATGACTCAAGGGTTCGATTCGATCCCGCCAATCCAGAGCTCAGCCTCAGCGATCCCTCTCTCCAGTGGTTGCAGACGATCCAGCCTACCTTTACCGGCGAGACGCCGCTGCGGTACTGGAAAAACGACGGCCACCGCTATCGTTCCTACCAGGAAGAAGGGGGAAGTCTGATCGTGCGGCTCAAGATCATTAAAACCTTGCTCCAAGCAGGAGAGCCGAATTTCTACAAAAATGTGTATGGGTTCAGCCCCGGAGCGAAGGAAGGTGAGACGGTTCCCCCTCGTTGATTCCTTCTTCTTCCCGGAACCAGCGCAGAGTTCTGCGAAAGGCCTCCTCTTTCGAGATAATCGGCCAATAGCCCAGCTCTCTGGCTGCCTTGCCGTCCACGAAGGTATGGCTCACGCAAGTCTGAATCACGGCGAAGCGGTTGAAGTTCGACCGGGGCGCGAAGATCTCGACGATACCTGCCAGTACCAATGCAGCGGGATAGGGGATTTTGAGCCGGGGCAGAGGCAGCCCAAGCGCCTGCAGGAAAGGTTCCATGAAATCGAAGAGATTGGAGGCGGGATAGTGGTCGGCGATGAAGTACACTTGCCCTGCGATGGGAGAGCCCGGTCGGAGTTTTTCTCCGGCCAACAGGTGGGCGAAGGCCGCATTCTCCGAGTACACATGGCTGAACCTGGCCGACCCGTCGCCCAACCGGACAAACTTGCCTCGTTTGCTCATGCCGATCACATTGCCCAGATGATAACGGTCTCGGGGCCCATACATTCCAACGGGGCGCAGGGCGCAGGTCGCCAGGGCCGGACCGTTGGCCGCGAGTACGAGCCGTTCGGCGATGATCTTGGTCCGGCAGTAGGGATCCTCAGGCAGACGCTTCGGATAGGGTAGGGACTCATCCCCATCCACAATGGGATTATTGCCGTCCACCACCACGTCCATTGTGCTGGTGTATACGAGCCGGCGGATCCCCAGCTCCAGGCAGATATCGATGACCCGGCGGTTTCCTTCAATATTGATTTCTTCGTAGACTCGCGCAGGGGTACATCGATCCCAGACAGCGGCGGCTGTCTGAAACACCACTTCGACACCCTGGCAGGCTTTTCTTAGATCTTCAGGATTGCGGATGTCGCCGAGAGCGAACTCGCAGATCGGTTCGGGAAGAGGCTGGACATCGAGCACCCGAACCTGTTTTCTCATCCGGACGAGCTGACGAACCAACTCGAATCCCAGCATGCCGGATCCGCCGATGACAAGACAAGGATTCATGCTCCGATCAGCCACTGACACGGATCGCACCTTGAGGGCAAACTTCCACACATTTCATACAGCGGGAGCATAAGGACGGCCAGAAGGGGGTAATACGCCAGATCTGGGGATCGAGGATGTTCGTTTCCGCTGCTCCGAAGGTCTGATGGAGAAGGAAAACCGCCGGGGCGCAGATCCGAAGACAAAGGCAGCACTCCCGCGGATCGACCTTACCCCCGTCACCGCAGAGGGAATACTCGATTCGTATTTTCGTTCTCCGGCCCATCACAGTCGCAGACAATTTCAGTACCGACCGTGGAGGGCGGGGATTTCGCTTCGGGGTACAAGGGACAATGCCTCGCTGGTACAGGCGTGGCGACAGACCCCACAGCCAAAGCAGCGATCCGGATCGATGCGAACCTCCTGATCTCGTGGATCGAGCTGGAGAGCACCGAACTGGCACGCAGAAATACACTCCATGCATCCCCGGCAGCGCTCAGAGTCCATAACCGCCACGTACTCCGCCTTGTAGATCGAGAGGATACCGAAATCCAGACGGGGCCTGATACCGGCGCACTCCGGGTTGGCGCAGGAGCAGAGATTGTTGATGTATGGATAAGGACCGAACCAAATCGTTCCGATGTAGCCTTTGCGGTTGTGCTCTTTGAATCGGGCAATGGCTTCCTGCCTGCTGAGGTGATACTTCTCTTTCTCCGGAATGAAGCGGGGCAGGCGGTCGATGATCTCCGACATGACTCCGAAGTTGATGCAGCAGGCCTCCTTGATGCCCCGGCTCATATAGCGGCACATGCAATTTTTCTCTATGACCGGTTCGGCGGCGCAGTGCTCGAGGATCGCGATGGCATCCTCGAGGGGAACGACCTGGCCGATATGGCCCTCCGGTCGGAAGGGATTCTTGGGCGCCCTCCGGCTGTGGAGCAGGGCTTCGGCACTCTTCTTGATCAACCTGCCGATGATGGGAATCTGGAGCTTGTAGCCCAGACCGGTTGGGCTGAAACCTGCAACCTTTCGTACCGGGATCTGTTCGAAATTTTTGTATTGTTCGAGGAGAAACTCCCGCAGGTTGTACTTAACCGCAATCTCTTCGGAGTAATGCCGCGCGTTGAGGTACCACTTGCCTCCCGCTCCATGTTTCATACAAGTATCACACACGATGATTGCCTTTGTTGTATGGTGCTTGGATACATCGGTAAACTATGCATAGGCTATGGGATTGCGCAGTCCCTGTCAACCTCTCGGGGCTTCTCGGGAGGTATCGAATTGTGGTCTGAGCCGGTATTTCGTGCTATTCTGAGCACAGATTTGAAAGGAAGAGATATGGACACGATCAAAGCCATCATGACGCGGCGCAGTATCCGCCGCTTCAAGGACCGGCCTGTCGACGAAAAGAAAATCAAAACCATTCTGCGGGCGGCCATGCAGGCTCCTTCGGCCCGAAACAGCCAGCCCTGGCACTTCATCGTGATCACCGACCGTCGGCTTCTTTCCGCTATCCCTGAGTTTCATCCCAATGCCAGGATGCTTCTTCAGGCTCCGACAGCGGTCATGATCTGTGGGGATATACAGATCGAGGAGAGTATCGAGTATATAAACACGGACTGCTCCGCTGCTACCCAGAACCTGCTTTTGGCCGCTCATGCCCTTGGGCTGGGCGCGGTTTGGCTGGGTATCTATCCGCGGGAAAGGCGGGTCGAAGAAATACGCAAGCTTCTCGGCATCCCAAGGACCATCACTCCCATCGCCCTGGTAGCCCTGGGCTATGCGGCGGAGGACAAAGAACCGGAGGAGCGTTTCCAAGCAAAACGGGTACACAGGAACCGATGGGAAAGCCCTGAATCATGAACACCGGTGGTATGGTTTACAGAATCCGCCGTACCGAGGAGCCGCCGTCCTTCACCGGGAACTGGTCCGGGGGAGTCTGGGCTTCGGCAGAGCCGGTTGCGGTTAATCGCTTTCATCCGTCCAGCTCAGATCACAGGCCGAAAACCGAGGTAAAGATCCTCTACGACGCCGCCCATTTGTACGTGTTTTTCCGTGTCAACGATCGCTACGTCCGGGCCGTAGCAGAACGCTTTCAGGGACCGGTATGGGCCGACAGCTGCGCTGAAGCGTTTCTCCGTCCGCGGGAGGACGGGGGATACTTCAACTTTGAGATGAACTGCGGTGGAACCCTGCTCCTGTACTATATCGAGGATCCCCGCCGCACCGAAGAGGGCTTCGCCAAGTTCACCCCTGTGACGGCCGAACAGGCGGCGGGGATGCGGATCTACCATTCTCTTCCAACGAGGGTGGATCCGGAGATTCAAGTGCCCGTCGAGTGGCGTCTGGAGTACAGCATCCCCCTGTCTGTTTTCGAAGCCTATCTTGGGGAAGCAGTGAATCCGGCGGGCGGACGCTGGCGGGGAAACTTCTACAAGTGCGGAGACCAGACCTCTCACCCTCACTGGGCTTCCTGGTCGCCGATCGGGGAGGAACTGAACTTTCACTGCCCCGAGCATTTCGGCATTTTGGAGTTCGAAGAATAGATGCTACAGTTTGACCCGCCTTGCTCTCCGGATGAATCGTTCAAGCTTGGGACGTAGCCTGCGAGCTTGCGGATGATCGACCCGATATAGATCCTGCAGCTCCTCCGGGTCCAGTTTCAGGTTGTACAGCTCGAATCTTTGGTATGCCCCGGATCGGGTCGTGTTCAGGATCAGTTTCCACGACGCGGTGCGAACGCACCAGATCTCCCTGTCGTCATCCTGCAAGGCCTGCCATCCCGCCGGGGTTGTCTCGGCGAAACTCTCCTCCCGGAAAGAATCGCTCCGTGCTTCGATCAATGACCGGGTGGAGAGTCCCTCCATGAACTCGGGACGCTCGATGCCCAACAGGTCGAAAATTGTAGGCATGATATCGATTTGAGAGATCTGGCTCTCAATCACCCTCCCGGCGGGAAGGACCTTTGGGCAGCGGAGAATCAGAGGTACCTTGATTGCCTCGTCGTACAGCGTCCCGTTCAGGTTGCAGGAACAGTGCCCCACGTACCCACGCTCCAGAAGCTCCTCGCCGTGATCCGCCATTATCACCACGAGGGTATCGTCGAATAACTCCAGCTCTTCCAGTTTGGCAATCAAGCGTCCCGCCAGATCGTCGAAAACCCGAACCTCACCGTCGTAGAGGGCGGTGACGGCGGGTCGGTCCTTCTGTACATCGAAGTCAACGACTCCCACAGTTCGTTTATGGGCACTGTCGGTCGTTTCATCCGGCAGAGGCTCGGCCTCCCCCGCTTCCAACTTGCTGATCACCCCAGGCGGATGGACGAGCAAATGCTTTCTAACCACCTCGATCCGTTGTTGGGTGGCTGCGCTCAAATCGTATCCCGGGTCAAGGTAGGCGTTGTAGTACTCCTCCGGGGGATTGTAGGGCAGATGCGTGGGGTAGGGTTCGGCGAGAAAAAACCATCGATCGGCACGGTGTTTTTCCAGGTACGCTTCGATCTGGTCGCTGGCCGTATCCCGGCTGAAACCCAAGGGTGCCCAGCGCAGCACAAGCTCGCCGTCGATCAGGTAGCCTTTACTCTTGAGAATTGTGAGCGGCGTTTGCCGGTTCTGCCAGTGGGGGCTTCCCGCCCATCCGGCGTAGGTTCGGGCGTTCACCAGTCCGTGGCTGGCTGTTGCCTGGCCCATTAGGGTTGATACGATCGGCGGGAAGGTGTGGGAAGCCACTGCGATGCAATTCTTGAAAAGCACCCCTTCCCTTGCAAGCCTGTCGATATTCGGAGAGGTGTTTTTTTCATACCCATAGCAGCCCAGGTGATCGGGGCGAAGGGCATCCTCCAGGATCATGAAGATGTTCACCTGGTCACACCTCCTGGAGGAAGTAGGAGATCGGGGGAAGATCGACCATGGTTTTCAGCCCCGGTTCGGCAAGCAGCACCTGACCGATGGCATTGAGGGTGATCGCGCAGGTCGCAACATCGCCGTGAACACCGCCCTGTATCGTGGAGACGATATGGGGGATGCCGAGCAGTTCGACCTTGTCCTCGGGGGAGGGTTCGCCGATGGAGGCGCGAAAGGTGAGGGTTATCTTCTCTTCAGGACCCACAAAGCCCCGTCCAATCTGCTGCACCCCGGCGGCCATACCCTCTTGGATGCTTATCGAGCCTGTATCGATCCTCTTTTTCGCTACAACCGGGGTGACCAGATCCTCGGTGCGGTCCAGCTTCCAGCCGATGCGGGAAGCGATCATCTGCATGGACTCGGTCAAACCGACATGGCGCAGGCTGCCCAGCTTCTTCTTGTCCTCGAACTCTTCAAGTGTAAGGCCGGCGCCGATCTTTCGCTGAAACGGTACTCTTCTGGCGGATGCGTCCTGTATTCGGGATACCTTTACCGCGTCGACCCTCTGACAGACCGCGCTTAAGGCTACCGGCAGGGTATCCATCAAGAATCCCGGATTCACCCCAGTTGCCAAGACCGCTACGCCGGCTTCTTTAGCCAGGCCGTCGATTCGGGAGGCCGTCTCGGGCGCCGTTTCCCAGGGGAAAGCCAGTTCCTCGCAGGTGGTGACCACCGGTAGTCCAAAGCGAAGGATCTCTTCTATCTGAGGCACGATCCGGGCAAGATCGGAAACCGTGGTCAGCACTACAACGTCTGCTTCACCTTTACCCAAGGCTTGCTGTAGGGACGGCGAGACAGGTACACCCATCGAGCCTGTAGAGCACAGCTCGCCAAGATCCTTGCCTTTCAGAGCGGGGTCTTTGTCCACAGCCGCGACCACGGTCATATTGGATCTCCCGGCGACTTGTTCGGTAACCTTCCTCCCGAGTGGACCGATTCCAATTTGAACGATTCTGGTCATCCTCTATTTCCTTTCAATTACGAACAATTCCTGGCGGCGAATGCTTGAGATTGGGCCACGATGTCGACCCCCACCTCCTTGCTCCACGTTTTCAGAAGCTCAGCCGCCGCCGGTCCAGGATAACTCTGCCCGATCTTCCGGCCGTCAATGCAGGATATCGGTAGGATGCAGTAGGAGCTTGTCGTCCAGAAAGCTTCTTCGGCATTGTAGGCTTCGTACAGAGTGATGTCCCGTTCCTCAATTGGGATGCCGATCTTTGTGGCCAGCTCTATCACGTACTGGCGGGATATCCCTACGAGGATGTTTCTCGATGTGGGAGTCAGCAGCACCCCGTCCATGACAAAGAAGATGTTCGCACCGGTTCCCTCGGTGATGAAGCCGTCCAGATCGAGCATCAAGGCGAAGGCTTCCGCATCGATTCTCTTGGCATCGAGCTTGGAGAGGAAGTGAGGCAGCCGGGCCCTGTGTTTGCAGCGCTGCTCGAAACACTGGGGGGGAATATGTCTGTAGAGAGAAGTTACTACAGCTTTGCCTTCGCTGTAGCAGTGGGCGTACTCCTTATGAGGCAGGGCGGCAGAGTAGGCGAACACGGTGGGAGTTGTGTCCATCTGTTTCCGCAGAGGCATGGGAAAGGTTGTCCCGGGGGTCACCTCGACACAGATCCACATGTCGTCATCCTGGTCTACGAGCCTTTCATTGGCGGCCAGGGTTTGCTCGACCGCCTCCTCAACCCGGTTCCATTCCAGCTGTCTCAGGATCCCGGCATAGCCCAGAGAATGACGCAGGCGTTCGAGGTGCTGTTCGAGCCGGAAGAGTTTGTGCCCGAAGGTGCGGATCGACTCGTAGAAGGTCGCTCCGTACAGACGCCCCACATCGAAAATCGAGATTCGGGCCTCAGATTCGGGCACCATGCGACCATTCAAGTATACAGATCGTTCCATTTCAGATCCTCCACTTCTGTTCTATAGAATACCGGCCGCAAATCAGCGCCGCAGGTACATTTCAGTTTCTCTGGCCCAGATGGTCTCATAATTGGAGAAGAGCTTGAACAGCCTGCGAGCCGTTTCAAAGCGGTCGGCAATGTACATGCAGAGGGGATGCATCAACACCGTTGCCACCCCTCCCGCCTTTTCAATTTCCTTTACCTGATCTTCGACGATCTCGGCCCACTCTCCGATTCCGTAGGACTCCCGGGTCGGGTCCGCTTCGAAGCCCCAATTTCCCTTCTGGCGCTCCACGTAATCTTCGGTGCGGTGGGCGTGATAGATGTGGTCGTGGTCCATGATCACATTGATGGGATGGGAGATGAGTCCCTCCGGGGTAATTTCAGGATGGTACTTCTTCCAGCTTAGATCATCGGAGATGCAGCGAATCCCCAAGCGCTTGAGGATCGGGTAGGTGTTGCTGTCGAAAACCAAACCATGGCTGCGCCAGGATACGATCCGTTGCCCCGTACGCTTTTCGGCAATCTTGATCATTCGGGCGGTATCTCGCATCTGCTTCCCGTAGCTGCCCGGTGTAGCTGCATGGGATACTGTAGGTACGCCGGTGATGCGGCTCTTCCAGCGGGAGAGCAGGTTTCGGGGCAGCCCGCTGTAAGTGTGACCCCCGATCTCGACCAGGGCAGAGCAGCTGATCGGTCGAAAGTCCCGCCACTCCTGCTTCAAGGTCATTCCGGTCACGTAGAAAGTTACCTTCAAACCGAACTCTTCCACCAGCTGAAGATACCTTCCGGCGATTTTGACTTCCGAATCACATCGCCCCGGGATGTAGCTCTGCTCGTTGATTTTTAAAGAGCTGTGATGGATGTCTCCGGTCAGACAGATCATACAGGGAGTGTAGACCATTTATATTACCTTGCAAAGCAGAATCGATAAAACAAACCTTTGTGTTAACAAATACGAACTAAAAGTCTGCAAATATACCAAATCGCTCTTTATTGATAACGAAATATAACTATCTCGATGAATCACACCAAAATTGCCGGCCCGAATACGCTACTTGTTGTCGATTCGTTAATTTATTTGCTTGACAGGGGGTCTGTAGATTTCTTAGAGTTAAGCTGGAAGTGAGGATGGAGGCATGATCGATTCCAGTGATGTCGGTATTCTTGAAGAAAGAATTCATCGTTTCCTGTGGGATTATGGAATCGGCGTGCCCAACGATGAGCTCACAGAGCTCTGTCTGGCCAAGGGCTGCAAGACGGGCAGAGACCGCCGGGTTCGAGTGCCCAAAGAGCTCATAGAAGAAATGGTGGGGTTTCAAAAAAAAAGCCAGGAAGCGTACGAGGAGTTTCATCGGCTGGTCTACACTTGCGGTCCGGATTGGGCTCACCACCTGTTGTGGACCGGTCAGATGGAGGAATTCCGGAAGCGCTATAAGAAAGAGTTCCTGATGCAGGCTTTCGACTGCGGTCCCACCACTTTCTACGATTACCCTCAAAGGTCGGTGAAACCCGTAGACGGCGGGATCTTCGAGACCATGCTAAAGTTTGCCGAAGCCACGCCGGAGATCGGCTATACAAGTTGCTGGTACCGGCAGGATCTGCCGCCCCGGATAGAGAGACTGCAGTCCTTGGTTGAAGGCCTCAAGATAACTCGAAAGCTGGACGGCATTGAGGCGATCCAGCCCGAGATGATCAAGTACCTCAAGGAGGCCAGCGTAATCGTGTACGGGGATCCGGACAGCTCCGCGTTTCTCGCCGGATCGGAGTGCATGACCATGCCCGCTGTCCTGGAAGCCCGGTCCGCCGAGGATATCCTGGAGCGGAAACGCTGCGGTGTCCACCGCTACCATATTGCCAGCATGCCCACTCTGGGGGTGAGCACCCCGGTCACTCTTGCCGGCGCTATACTGTTGGCCGCGGCGGAACTTCTCGGCGGCATGACCGTGTGCTGGTGCGCCGATCCGGAGTCGGATCTCAGTGCTCGCATGATCACCCTGGTCGTGGATATGCGAAACGGCAACTCCACCACTTTCGGACCGGCCTACATCCAGTACAATAATGCGGTTCGGCAGCTGTTCAACGAGAGGTGGGGCGGGCACTGCATGGTTGAAGTCTTCTTCAGCCCCACGGCCCGCCGCCCAGGTCTGCAAGCGGTTTTTGAAAACTTCTACGCAACCAATTGTCTGCAGCGGTGGGAGGAAAATCCCCACATCCCGTACGCGGGAATGGGAGTGTTGCACGAAGGTGGGCTTGGTTCTCCCACCCAGTTCATGCTCGACATGCAGATACGTAAAGCCCAATGGATGTACACGTCCGAGATCCCGGTGAACGACGAGACGATCGCCTGGGAGGATATCCTGAAGGCTGTGGAGGGACAGAGCAATTTCCTCGAGTCCGACCATACATTCCGTCATTTCCGGGACCTCTGGATTCCAGAGCTCTTCCGCTCCGACGATCCCTTCACCGGAGCTTGGGACGGGAGTGAAGCCGCGCTTCTCGATACCTGTGAGAAGATGTGGCGGACGAATCTAAGCCGGTGGAAACCGCCGGAACGGCCGGCCGAAGTCACTCGAGCTCTTGAGGAGCTGCTGGCTCGGGCCAAGCAGGAATTCCATGGTTCCTAAACCCGATTATCCGCGAAGCATTCTCGGCTATCTGTTTCCCGGCCGCAGATGCACCCGCACCGAGATCGCCGAAGAGTTGGGGATTCGCAAGAGCACGGTGGGTGTCATCTGCGCCCGATTTCTCGAACAAGGGGTATTGGCGACCGAGAAGAACGTCAAGAGAAATACCAAGCTCTGGATAAACCCGTCCGCCTACCTGTCAATCGGTGTACAGCACAAACTCGACAGTTTGAAGTTGACGATGCTCGATGCGGGACTCAACGTTCTGGCAAGAGAATCCTATCCCATGGATTCCGTGGTCGAGGAAGCCCGGGTTGAACGGATAGTCCAGGGAATATCCGGTTTTTTAAAAAAGTTTCGACGCACCGGCGGTCGAATCGTGGGTCTCGGCTTCAGCGATTTCATACCCCATGACATCGGCACGGGGCTGAAAACAAAATCGATTTGGATGCCCGGGTGGGGCAACATCAATATCAAGGCGATCATCGAGAGTTCCTTGGGCTTGAACACCGAAATAATGCGCTGCACCGATGCGTTCAGCTTCGCCGAACATGTGTTCGGGGATTGCAAGAATATCGACGCCTTTATCACGGTCCAGCTCGACGAGGGCATCGGGATTTCGGTGTTCAAAGATCAGAAATACCTGAAAGGCACAACGGATATATTCGGAGAGCTCGGCCACGTCGTGTACAGGGAGGACGGGGAGATTTGCAAGTGCGGAAACAGGGGCTGCTTGGAAACCATCGCGGGGATCGAGGCAATTATTAAAAAGGTGAAGGAAAATGCGGAAAAAGGAGCCTATTTCAGGACCGACGGAGAGATCGCTGACATCACCTTGGAGGACATCATTACCAATGCCAGGGAGGGAAACAAGCTGTCCCTCTTGAGCATCAACGAGGCCGCCAAGGCCTTGGGAAACACTTTAGCTGTAGTGGTGAACGTGCTCGGCATCAGCCGGGTTGTGCTGTACGGTCGCCTGGTGAAAGCGGGGAAGCTTCTTGAGCGCCAGGTGACCAACAGCATCCACCAGCACTGCATCTATCCCCTGAATCAGGATACGGATGTCTGCCTCAGCTCCCTCGATGAGTTCGGCAGTGCGATGGGCGCCGCCTTTGCGGTGATGCGTTTCTACTTTCAGTGCTCTGCGCTGCGGATATAATCTGCTCCCTTTCTCCACGTTCGCTCACAGCAGCAGTACATGTTGTCGCAAATCGGTAGCGGTGGAAGCATACATCTGCAAAGATTACCTAATCAAATAACTTTTTGTTACTAAGAACGTCATTGTCGCCGCTTTTTCTTGACAAGCTCTCGCGCTGTGTTAGAATATAATTATTAATTTGATAAGGAACGAATTCGATGGATAATATCGAGCGGTACAAGCGCCTCGCCCGGCTCATCCGCGGACACGCCGTGAAAATGACGAATCTGGAGCACAGCGGTCATGTGGGTAGCTCCCTGTCCATGGCCGAGCTGGTGGCTGTGCTGTACGAGGGGATTCTTCGGGTAGACCCGAAGAACCCTGATTGGCCGGATCGGGACCGCTTTATCTTGAGCAAAGGGCACGCAGCCGCCGGTGTTTATGCCGCCCTGACGGAAAAAGGTTTTTTCCCAAAGGAGTGGACCAATACCTACTATCGGGACGATGGGAAACTCTGCGGTCATATCAGTCATCACGTTCCCGGAGCAGAGTTCTCCACGGGTTCCCTCGGTCACGGACTGCCCGTCGCCGCCGGAATGGCTCTGGTGGCCAAACGGCTGGGAAAGAAGCACAGGATCTTCGTGCTCATGAGCGACGGTGACTGCAACGAGGGTTCCACCTGGGAAGCCATCATGTTTGCCGCCCAACATCACTTTGACAACCTCACAGCCATCGTAGATGCCAACAAGATCCAAGCTTTGGGAAAGGTCACCGATGTCATCGACATGGAACCCTTCGCCAAGAAGCTCGAGATGTTCGGCTGGGCCGTGCTGGAGATAGATGGTCATGATGTAACGCAGATCGAAGAAGCACTGTCGGCCGTTCCATTCGAGAAGGGGAAACCTTCCTTCGTGATCGCCCGGACCGTAAAGGGCAGGGGCGTGAGGTATATGGAAAACACGGTGGCCTCTCACTACCGCTGTGTTCCCGATGAAAAGCTGGCAGAGGTTTACGAAGAGTTAGGAGTGAGCGATGCGTTCCCTGTTTAACAAGACACTGCTCAAGATCGCGGAAAAGAATGACAGAATCTACATGATCCTGGCGGACATAGGCTACGGCGAGATAGAAGAATTCGCTGAAAGATTTCCCGACCGTTTTTTCAATGTGGGCGTTGCCGAGCAGAATATGACCGGTGTGGCCTGTGGCGTGGCCATGGAAGGGAACATCGCCATCACCTATTCGATTGCCAACTTTCCGACCCTGCGCTGTCTGGAGCAGATCAGAAACGATGTCTGCTATCACAATGTAAACGTGAAGATCGTCATCATCGGCGGCGGATTGGCTTACGGAGCTCTCGGCGTATCCCATCAGTCCACCGAAGACCTGGCCATCATGCGCGCCCTTCCCGACATGATCGTGGTAGCGCCGGCGGACTTTGCCGAGGCGGAGGCCGCCACTTACGCCATGATTGAGCACGAGGGGCCTGTGTACTACCGCTGCGGCTATAAAAAAGAACTGGATCTGCACCAGGAAACGATCAATTTCCGGTTCGGGAGAGCGATTCAGGTAAGGGACGGCGGGGATGTGACTCTGATTGGCACCGGTACAATAACCTTTCGGGCTTTTCAAGCGGCAAAACTCCTGGAGGAGCGGGGGGTTCACACCCGGGTCTTGAGCATGCACACAGTAAAGCCGATCGACGCGGACGCCATTGTGGCTGCGGCCCGAGAAACCGGCGGGATCGTCACTGTGGAGGAGCACAATGTCCTGGGAGGTCTCGGCGGAGCGGTGGCCGAGGTTCTGGCGGAAGCCGGCATCGGGGTGCCCTTCAAGCGCATCGGGCTTCCCGATACATACGTACACATCGTCGGTTCCCACGACTGGCTCCTCGATCACTACGGGTTTTCACCACAGGCGATCGCCGATACGGCTCAGGAGGTTGTCGCAAAGAAATGACTTCTCTGGAGCGGGTGCTGCATGTTCTACAGGGGAAGCTGCCCGACCGGGTTCCCCTCTTCGAGTTGTTCGTCGATCAGAGAGTGATCGATTCGATCCAACCGTGTATGTCCTACGAGGATTTTGTCGACTACTCAGGCATGGACGTGGTCACCTGTCTGACCATGGTGGAGAGCCCCGAACAGATGCACTGGCTGGATCGAGAAAAAGGCATCTGGCAGGATAAGTGGGGCTGCACTGAAGGGTTTACGGGGGAGGTGATTTCGGTTCCCATCGAACCACCCCGCATCGAAAGCCTGGGGGATCTTGCCGATTACGAACCTCCGGATCCCAAGGACAACGAAGTACTCGGGACGGCCAGGAAGTTGGTGAAGCGATTTAAAGGGAAACGAGCGGTCTGCGCCGTCGGCGAGGCTGTATTCGCCGTTTCCCAGTACCTGCGCGCCGGTCTGGCCAACCTGATGATGGACTACATTCTGCAGCCGGAGCTGGCCAGGAAGCTGTCCAAGATAGGTGTGGATTACCATGTCGAGCTGTACCGGAGGCTGCTGGCCGAGGGAGTGGAGATCATCGCCTTAGGCGACGACTACGCCGGTAAAACAGGAACGTATATGTCGCCGGCCCACTTCGAGGAGTTCATCCTGCCGGGTCTGAAGACCGTAGTTCAGGATATCAAGAACAGAGGCGGGTACGTGATCAAGCACACCGATGGCAATATCTGGCCGATCGTTGACATGCTGATCGCAACAGGGCTGGACATGCTCGGACCTCTTGAACCGGCCTACATGGCCCTCGACAAGGTGCGCCGCTACTCGAACATGAAGGTCGGGGTTGTCGGTAATGTGGATGTGGATCTGCTGGCCCGAGGTACCCTCGAGCAGGTCGTGTCGACCACCAAAGAGCAGCTGAAACGCATCTCGCCGCTGGGCGGGCATTTCCTGGCCTCGGGAAACTCGATTACTTCGTTTGTAAACGGCGATAACTTCATGGCCATGATAAAAACCGTTCAGGAATTCGGGAGGTATCCGATTTCGCTGAACTAGAAATAGGTTGGTGAATTTTGAGCGGGATGTTAGCATTAATAATGCTTCATCATAAAAACCTTTTAATAAGGAGGCTGACCATGAGGACAGCACTCAAAATCAGTCTGCTTTCTCTTCTCGCGCTGCTGCTGGCGGCAAACGTGTTTGCCGGCGGTGGACAGGAAGGAAAAGCGGAGAAGGTAAAGCTGGTGTACCTCTCCAAGTGGAACGTTGGAGAAAAGACCCAGGAGATCATTAATGACGCCATCGAAGGCTGGATTACGGACAACCCCACTGTCGAGGTAGAACGCCTGTGGTCCGGCCGGCAGGTCAATACCAAGCTGATGGCCATGCTCCAGGGCGGCAATCCCCCGGATTTCTATGATGAGGATCCAAAGCTGATCGAGGAGTCCATCGGCAAAGCCGGTCAGGCACTGGACCTGACCCCCTTCCTCAAGAACGTGGACGCCTACGACATCGACAAAAAAGTCTTCGACACTTTCTCCAAAGGTTTTTTCGAGCCCTGGACCTACCGTGGGCAGATCAACACTCTGCCGATCCAGCAGTACCTGACCGTTTTCTGGTATGACAAGACCTCGGCAGCCAAGTGGGGTTTCAGCAAGACCCCCGACACCTGGTCTCAATTCCTCGATACCTGCGCCAAGATCAAGAACCTCGGCGTCGCACCGATCGTGATGGACGGTGGTGTAAATTTCTACAACATGTACTACTTCTCTCACCTGGCAGACCGCATCGAGGGTATGAACGCTCTGTACGAAGCGATCTACGACAAATCAGGAAAGAGCTGGGACAAACGCGGATTTCTCCAGGCTCAAGCTTATGTGAAAGAGCTCCGGGACAAGGGCTATTTCATCAAGGGTTTCGAAGGCTACCAGTTCCCCGCCGGTCAGATTGACTGGGTTCAGAGGAAGGGCGCCTTCCTGCTAATCCATACCTATATGCCCATCGAGGTGGCCGACGCCAAGCCCGACGATTTCCTCTTCGGTTCCTTCCCCTTCCCATCGGTACCAGGGGGTAAGGGCAGTCAGTACGATATTACCTCGATCGTCGGAGGCGTGGCGATTCTCAAGGATACCAAGGATCCGGATCTGGCCTTCGACATGCTCAAGCGGCTGGTTTCCCTGGAGACTCAAACCCGCTTTGCCCAGGAAGCCCTCAATGTACCGACCATCGTAGGGCCGAAGCTGCCGGACATCTTTAAAGACCTGGAAGCGATCATGGCTAAGCAGACCGGCACCTTCACGGACTACTCCGGAGGACCCGGACAGTTCGAGCCTGAGTATGCCCAAACCATCATGTATCCGCTCAACCAGGATGTCCTGTTCGGCAAGCTTTCACCGGAGGATTTCATCAAGCAGGTCAAAGCGAAATCCATCGAGTACTGGAAGAACAAGTAACGTATTCGTTGGAAAAATAGCTGAGCCCTTCGGGGCTCAGCTTGTCAGTAAATGTAATCCCGGTCCCAACGTCTAATCGAGAAGGGAATATTTATACTGAAGAGAAAACGGATCCTGATACTTCTCATCCCGGCCCTTGTCTTGTATCTCGGCCTGTTCATTTTTCCCGCGGTCCAGGCTTTCTGGGTTTCCCTTCATAAGTGGACAGGATTCACCGCCGAGATGGAATTCGTCGGATTGAAAAACTTCTCAGAGCTGATGCATGACCATATCTACTGGATGAGCTTGCTCACAACCTTGAAGGTGATCTTTATAGGCGGAACCGCCATATTCCTGCTGGCTTTCCTTTTCACTTTCTTTCTCACTTCCGGGATCAAAGGCAAGAAGATCTACCGGGCCATTATCTTCTATCCCAATGTCGTTGCTCCCATCGCCCTGGCTACCTTTTGGAGTTTTCTCTACAACCCGCGCTTCGGTCTGATTAACGGCATGCTGCGTCTGTTCAGGCTGGAATCTTGGACCCAGACCTGGACCGGTCCTGATCTCATCTTTTGGGCCGTACTGGTCGCCCTGATCTGGACCTACGTGGGATTTTTTATGGTGATCCTCCTTTCGGGGACGGAAAAGATTCCCCCCGACTACTTCGATGTAGCGAAAATAGCCGGGGCGAATCGGTTGCAGATCTTCTTTCGAGTCACGGTACCTCTGATTTGGGATGTTCTGGTCATCGCCGTGGTGTTGTGGATTATAATCTCGATCAAGATGTTCGAGTTTCTCTTCGCTTTTGCCGGATCGGGGGGTATCGCCGCCCCGATGCCCTTGTGGACCAACGCTGTGTACATGTTCGTGCTCACCTTCGGACGCCGGGTGGCGATATACAAGATCGGCTATGGCACCACCGTGGCGGTCACCATGCTGATTCTGGTAATAGTACTGTCAGGAATAGCCCGTCTGCTGATGCGGCGGGAACGCGTCGAGTTTTAAGGAGCAACGCATGGCAAATCCGGCGTTGGTTGCACGCCAGAAGTTTAAAAACACGGTGATCTATATTCTTCTCTCTCTGTGGATCGCTTTTTCCATCTTTTCTTTTTTCTGGATCCTCTACACTTCCTTCAAATCGAACAAGGAACTGTACGCGGGCGTATGGAACCTCCCCAAAACGATCCATCTGGAAAATTACGGGAAGGCCTGGAACGTGGTCAATCTGAAGCGCTACTTCGTGAACAGCGTAGCCGTGACCTTCGCATCGATCTTCTGTTTGACCTTTATCTGCACTCCCGCCGCCTATGTGCTGAGCCGAGTGAAGTTCCGGTTCAACGGATTTCTGAACAACCTGTTCATCATCGGGATGGGGATCCCCTATCAGCTGCTGCTGAT
>CAZVHJ010000035.1:0-41795 GCA_964627715.1 uncultured Spirochaetaceae bacterium
TGTTTTTTCCAGCTTTTCAAAGATCCTATCGATTCGCCCCCCAGATCACCCCCCTTTGGGGCTGAGGCGCAAGAGCGAATTTACTCCACTCAAACATCCACTGTCAAGTACTAATGCAAAAAATAAATTTGAGCTTTTATGGTATACTAAAAAGACCATTCTCGCGAGGAAAAAACACTGCTCTTTACCTCGCTAACCTAACTACTACAATACTAATAATATCTGAAAAAAAGATCAATAGCTTGAGGCTCAAAATGCGCACTTGACCAAGGAAAAACACAAACCTACAATTCAGGCACATTGTGATTGGATCTTCAGAAGTTCGGCCACGGAAACACCTACCCAATATGCTGTCCCTTTCAAGAATCCTCCTCGGCGTACTGTTTTTTTTGCTCTTCCGCCGGAGTACAACGGCCAGCACAGTTATTTGCCTGGGGATCATGGCTGTGGGGATGATCACCGACTACCTGGACGGAACTCTGGCCAGACGAAACAACCTGGTCACCCTCGCCGGAAAATGGATCGATCCTCTGTCTGATTTTGCCTTTTTTTTCTTCGTATATCTGTCCTTCTATACAGTTTCCCTGATGCCCCTGATCCTCCTGATTCTTTTCCTCCTGCGGGAGATAACCATGTACACCGTTGTTCGACCCCTGTACATTCTGAAGGATTTGGATCCGGCGGCGAAAACACCTGGAAAGATAAAGACGGTGTTCCAAAATGTCGGTTCCTCGATCATCACTTTCCTCGCGATCGGTTATCGTCTGGAGATCTTGAGTTTTTCGATTTTACGAGCCGTATCCATACCCCTGCTTTCGCTGATGGTGGCGATTTCCCTTGTCTCGGTATACTGGTACGTAAAACCGCTGGTTAGAAGGGAAGGAAGCATACCGAAGCCCGCGGAAGGGACAAAAAAGCAGGTATTCAAACTCGTTTTTTTCACAGTGCTGTCACTGTTTGTCCTGCACTGCCTGTACGCCTACGTGGTTACGGTTCTCTTTGATATACCAACGGAGAGGTTTGTTCTGTTTATCCTGCTCGGCGGCGCGTACCACGGGCTGATCATCCTGGCATCGATGGTCGTAGGCAAAGAATTCAGGCTGGAGGCAACCGGAGAGATCTTGAAACGGATCAACCTGCCCCTCTACCTGTCCTTCATTCGCTTCACCGCCGTTCCCACCCTGGTCTTTCTCTTCCTCTCCATCGAAAGGATAAACGCGCTGGTTGTCCTGGTCCCCTTTCTCGGATTCATTTTTCTCACCGATCTGTTCGACGGTATACTAGCCCGTTCGTTTCATCAAACCACCAGAATAGGGCGGATCCTGGATGCCGTCGGGGATTATCTCTTGATCTCAGCGATCTCGTTTGTATACGTGATCATAGATTTCATTCCGACCTGGTTGTTCGTGATCGTACTCGGCCGACTCGTCGTTCAGGGCGTCGGAATCATCACTCTGTATTTGCTCCGCGGATATTCCTATTTGAAGCTTTCCTTTCTCGGAAAAGCCTCGATATTCGCGGTATTCACTATCTATGGAATCGAGCTGCTTGAGTACCTGCAGGTCAAAGGGATAGGACATCCTACGGTGGTCTGGATCCTCGAAATCGTCGCAGCCGCGATTGTTGGTGTATCCCTGTTGGAAAAGGTATTCCTTCTGCGAAGATCGTTTGTAAAAGCGTTCGGGGAGCGTAAAAAGCAAATGGATCAGTAGATCTCGAGGATCTGCAATCCCCCGTCGTTTTGGACGCGTAGAGAATACACGGACAGCTCCCGGGCACGTTTCAGGTCGATCTCCACCTGCACCGTCCGAACACCGGGGATGCGGGCATCGTAACGCTCGTACAGATTCCACAGCTTGTCGGTTATTCCGGATGGGGAGGAGAAGTAGTAGTCGGTATCCTGCTGGCGCAGGACCGTTCCGGACTGGGTTTTCTCCATTTCGAACGAGGTGACCCCCTCGAATCGGTACCAGGTTTTTGCTCCTAAAAAAACAACATAATCGTCGAAGATCACAACCTTCACGATAGGGGCAAAGTAACTGCCCGGCATCCAAGTGATAGTGCTGTTCCCTTGAGCCGGGAGGATCTCCAGCTTCATCCGTCCATCCTGAACATCCAGCACCCGGACTTGCCCGATTTCTGTTTCCCCGGTAAAAGCGTTCAAACTCTGGAGAAACAATAGCATTGTCACTACCAGAGCAACCGCCAGGATTACCGAGAGCAGACCCAGGGTTTTTTTGAAGCGAAAGACAAGAAAGAAGAAAATAGTGCTCCCGAGAAACAAATATGCCAGGCGAATGTCCAGGATTTTTTTCGGTCCGGGAACAAACACAGCCCCCAAACCAGCTACTACCGCCAGAGAAAGATAGAGGGTGAAGAACATCCACTTCGCCGTTCTGGCCCGCTCGGGATCCGAAGCCCGCCACCGGGGATAACCGGCCGCCCGCAGTGCCCGGTTCAAGGCCGCGCCGCAGAACAGTCCGGATATACACAACCAGGGATAGGGGCTTTGCAGAAGAAAAATACTAGAATCCATAGATGTCGCCGAACTTCTCCTCGAAGTGGTCGAGCAGATAGCGGGGATTCAAGGTTTCGCCGGTTATTCGCAAGCAGAGCTCTTGAGCAGAATACACCCCTCCGTGTTTATGTATGTTCCGCCTCAACCAATCGAGGATGGGCGCAAAATGCCCCTGCTCGAGCTGTTGCCTCCAATCCGACACGTCCCGCCTCAGCGTTCGAAAAAACTGAGCTGCGTAGAGATTACCAAGGGCGTAGGTGGGAAAATAACCGATCGTACCGCCGGACCAGTGAATATCCTGCAGCACACCCTGGGCATCATCGGGAGGAGTCAGACCGAGCAGCTCCTTCATCTTGACGTTCCACGCAGCCGGCAGGTCTTCCACAGCAAGATCATCTGTGACCAGCTGCTTCTCCAGCTCGAATCGCAGCAGGATGTGCAGATTGTAGGTAACCTCATCCGCCTCAACCCGAATCAAAGACGGCGCAACCCGGTTGATACCTTCATAGAAACGCCGTAGATCCACGTCTTTTAGGGATCCTGGAAAGATCTTCTTCAATTCCGGGAGAAAATGATTCCAGAAAGGCAGGCTTCGCCCGATCAAGTTTTCCCACATCCGGGACTGGGACTCGTGCACACCGAGGGAGGTACCCTCAGCCAGCAGCGATCCTTTCAGGTCTTCAGCGAATCCCAATTCGTAAAGCCCGTGACCGCACTCGTGGATCGTTCCGAAGATGCCGGTGGGCAAGAAGTTGGTGTTGTAGCGGGTCGTGATTCGTACATCGGAGCTTCCCAGGGTAGTTGTAAAGGGATGAGCCGATTCATCGAGTCGTCCCCTGTGAAAATCGTAACCTATGGCCTTTGAGACTTGAAGGTTAAAAAGCTTCTGCTTTTCGATCTCATAGTCCCGATGGAGAAAGTTCGTATCCACCGATTTTCCCGAGCCTTGGATCCGGTCGAGCAATTTCCTTAAGCCCGCTCGCAGACCCGTGAACACCTCCTCTACCTCGGTGGTTTTCATCCAGGGCTCGTACTCGTCGAGCAAGGGATCGTAGGGATGCTCCTCGTAGCCCAGGCAGGCGCTGACCTCCCGAACCAGACCGAGAATGACGGAGAGCTGCCCGGCAAACTTGGAGAAATCGGCGGCTTTGCGCGCCTCGATCCAAACGTGCTGACCCAACGCTGTTTGTTTGGCCAGCTCCGTGACCAGGCGACGAGGAATTTTTATATTGCGGCGATACAAACGAGCCAGCTCGCGCAAGAATGCCCGGTCTGCCCCTTCGAAGATTTCGGGTACCACCGGCAGCGGATCCGGCTTGAAGGAAACTCCGAGGATCTCAAGGATTTCTCCGATCTCCGGCTGGGTGATGCGATCATGGATCAATCCGCTCAGAAGGGACAGCTGGTCGGCCCGTTCCTGCACGGCTCCATCGGGCATGTAGGTTTCCTGATCCCAATGTAACACCGCCGACACATGGCCCAGGAGCCGGTGTTCCCTGTCGATCTCTTTTAGTCGTTGCAATTTCTCGTTCACTTGGTCCACCAATTTTGCCTCTCAGAAGTGTGGAGGATATCAAGCCGCGAGGATCCGCTCTTAGTACCTGTATTCGCTCCCCCCGATGAACTCCCTCAGCAGGGAATCCTTCGGTACGATCTTCTCGTCCGTCCAAGCCGGGACTTCCTCGAAGATCTGGTGGATTCGCAGCGCCCGATCGTGGGCATCCGCACCGTCCGGATCATCCTTAAACTCGCGAACAAATCGAGGGAAGAGCTCCCCTACCCGTTGTTTCATAATAGGAATCTCGTAGGTGAGGAAGCTGTTGACAATCACCTCGGCTTCGCGCAGTCGGGGGACGATATAGCGCAGCTCCGATCGGCGAACGAAGTGCCAGTGACGAATCGTCTGAGCCGGGCTGTAGTTTCGAAACTGCATGTCCCGCACCATACGTCGCAGAAGTCGTATATCCGCCCAGCGGATAAATTGATTGTTGCTGTCTTTGATCTGGGAGAGGGTCTCGATATATAGGCGGAACTTCTGCTCCTCCGGGATCCCTTCGGTCATATCGGGAAACAGCCCGTGCAAGGAATCAACCAGCAGAATCTCCCCTTTCCCGAGCTGCAGCTGCCCCGAAGAACCCTCCCGCTTCCCCGTTTTAAAATTGTAGAAAGGAATTTCAACCCGTTTCCCCGACAGTAATTCCCGAAAGGTGTCGTTGATCAGCGCAATATCGAGAGCCTGGGGAGTTTCGAAATCATGATCCCCCCGAATATCTTTGGGATGCTCGTTCAGATCGAGAAAAAAATTGTCCACGTTTATCGGCACGAAGGTGTATCCCAGGGCTTTGAGCTGCTTCTCGACCTTAATAGTGGTTGTGGTCTTTCCGGAAGAAGAAGGACCGGCTACGATAATCATTTTCACACTATCGAGGCGTTCGGTCAGATTACCTACAGCTCGGTTCAGTTCCTGATTGTAGAACTCCTCGCAGTCACGGATCAGGGCTTGATAACGGCCCTCCCGAATGCTGCCGGAAATCTGCCGGAGGTGCACACATCCGTGATCAACCGCCCAGGAGAGAGCTTCCCACAGCTTCTCGTATGGGATGTTATCCGCAGAATAGGTGAGGCTCTTGCGGCCGGCCCGCTTCAAGGCATGCTCATATCTGTAGACGATATACGCCTTGGCGGTCTTGGCATGGCCCCGCTCGATCAGCGCCTTCTCGACGAGATCCTGGACCTCTTCGACGGAGGGAATACTGTCTTCCCTTTGACGCTGTTCGAGCATGTGAACCACTTCGTCGGTGACCTTCTCGGCCTTGACCCGATCTCTGCCACCCACAGCTATGGCGGCTTGGAGAACAGCAAAAGTAATCTTGTCCCGATTGAAGGGGACGATCCGACCGTCCCGCTTCAGGATCTGTTTGATCATGCCCCATCATGGAGCATGGTCAGGAACTTTTCAATAGAAAGCTCCGGTATTTGTTCTCCGCTGCGGGTACGTAGGGAAATGTTTCCGCTGGATCGTTCTTTCTCCCCCAAAATAACCATAAAGGGGATCTTCTGGTTTTGGGCGTTGCGGATCTTGGCGTTCATCCGCTGGTCGCTGAGATCTGTCGATACCCGAACGTCTTTCCCTCGTAGAACCTGGGCAACCTCCTCGGCATACTGATTGAACACCAGGGCCACCGGAATCACCACAGCCTGCACAGGTGCCAGCCAGACCGGAAAAGCCCCGCCGTAATGTTCGATCAAGACCCCGAAAAAGCGCTCGAGAGATCCGAGCAGCGCCCGGTGCACCATATAGGGTCGTTGCAGGCTGCCGTCATCAGCGGCATAGGTCATATCGAAACGGTCAGGCATATTGAAGTCGAATTGGATCGTGGTCATCTGCCACTCTCGTCTCAGGGAATCTTTGATCTTCAGATCGATCTTCGGTCCGTAGAACGCTCCGCCTCCCTCATCGAGCTCATAATCGAGGGCTTCCCTATCGATGGCTTTTTTCAGGCTGGCCGTTGCCTGTTCCCAGCGCGCGCTCTCGCCCACGCTCCTCACCTTAGGCTGGGTGGCCAGGTAGGCCTTGATGTCCTCGAAGCCGAAGGCCTTCCAGATGTCAAGGGAAAACTTCAAGGTAGAGTGGACCTCCTCCTCGATCTGCTCGGGTGTGCAGAAGATGTGAGCGTCGTCCTGGGTAAAGCCCCGCACCCGAAGCAGTCCGTGGAGCACGCCGGAGCGCTCGTAGCGGTACACGGTCCCCAGCTCGGCCCAGCGCAGCGGTAGTTCCCGATACGACCGAAGGGAGGATTTGTAGATCATGATATGGAAGGGACAGTTCATCGGCTTGAGGTAGTAATCAACATTATCGATGGTGAGGGGTGCGTACATGTTTTCTTTGTAGAAATCCAGATGCCCCGAGGTCTGCCACAGCCAGGCCTTTCCGATATGGGGGGTGTTGATGACGTCATAGCCGTGCTTGAAATGCTCCCTCTTCCAATAATCTTCGACCAGATGGCGGATCAAGGCGCCCTTGGGGTGCCAGTAGATCAAACCCGCCCCGGCCTCTTCATGAGTCGAATACAGGTCCAGATCCTTCCCTAGACGCCGGTGGTCCCGCTTCTCGATTTCCTCTCGCCGTTTCAGGTACTCTGTCAGTTGCTTCCGGTCTTCCCAAGCGGTGCCGTAGATCCGGGTCAGCATGGGATTTCGTTCATGACCCCGCCAATAGGCACCGGCAATTGAAAGCAACTTGAAGGCATCGGAGCGTAGCTCTCCGGTATTCTCTACATGAGGACCCCGGCAGAGATCGGTGAAGGTATCCTGGGTGTACACCGAGATCTCTTCCTCCTCGGGAAGTTCCCGGATCAGTTCGAGCTTATAGGGCTGATCCGAAAACATCTTCATCGCTTCTTCCCGCGACACGGCTTTGCGGGAGAAGGCATACTTCCCCCCAATGATTTCCCGCATCCGCTTCTCGATCTGTTCGAGGTCTTCTGTCTTCAGCGGCTCTGGGAGATCGAAATCGTAGTAAAACCCGTCCTCGATCGCCGGCCCGATGGCGATCTTGGTACCGGGGAACATCTCCAGCACCGCCTCGGCCATGACATGGGCGGTGGAATGGCGGATCTTCAATAATTTTTCTTCTTTCTGGTCTATGTTGGCGGCTTCTGCCATAGCGAACCTCCAAATAATAAAAAAGCCTTCATACCCCGGACAGATACATGACATGTCCGACGTACAAAGGCTGTCTCCACTTACCTGATCCGCAGGCGTGGAGAGAATTAGGATGTTGTATTTTCCTGCAGCACGGCTGAATACTTCTCTTCCATCATCTTTTTTAAAAATGTGTTCCAACAATAGGAATTATGATCATACTTGTCAAGCGACTAAGCGCCCAGAGCTTCCTTTGCAAAGGGCACCGTATCCTTCGGGTTGACCTTGTACCACGCCTGGACCACCTTCCCTTGCTCATCCAGTAAAAAGGACGAGCGAATAATACCATCATAGGTCTTCCCGTACATCGACTTTTCGCCCCATGTCCCGTAGGCATCGGCTGTCTTGTGATCCGGGTCGGAGAGCAATAGGAAATTCAATCCGTATTTGTCGACAAATTTCTTCAATTCAGCCGGTTCGTCCGGACTAATCCCCACAGCGTCGATGCCGAGATTCTTGAAATCAGGCATGGCATCTCGAATACTGCAGGCTTGAGTAGTGCAACCGGGCGTGTCCGCCTTGGGGTAAAAGTATAGGAGCAACTTCTTGCCGGCGAAATCGGAGAGTTGCACCGTCTTTCCATCCTGATCGAGCAGTGAAAAAGCAGGGGCTGACGCGCCACTTATTAGTTCTGCCATGATTGTCACCTCTGTTATCTCCTGACACAATTTCTATTTTATGATGACAGGCGAAAATCTTGTTATTCCGACAAGATTTTCGCACTGGTTGAATATATCGCAATCCTCCTTTTCAGTTGCGAAGCGCCCGGCCAGGGGGGCGCCCGCTGCGGCGAACCGCAACAGCGAAGATTGCGATATAGAGAAAGTAAATTTAAAAGAAGAGACAGTCAACAAGAGAAATCAATTTGCAAGCACCGCCTTTTCTGAGTACTTTATTACGACGATAGGAGGACATCGCAATCTTTGATTGCGATCTTACGACGATAGGAGGACATCGCAATCTTCCTTTCAATTGTGAGGGGGGCGCCCAACCGCGAAGATTGCGATATCCTACAAGCCGGCTGCGGCACGGTGCGATCATGGAAAGGATGGTCAGGAACGAAACATGGCAACGATTAGAGAAAAGGCACTCGAATTTCTAAAAGACAACCGGGCCAAGCTGATCGACAAACTGGGTGATTTTATCAAAATACCTTCGGTATCAACGGAGCCGCAGCACAGAGCGGATATCCAACGGGCAGCGGAGTGGCTGACCCGCCATCTGCAATCTCTGGGCATGAAAGAGGCGAAAATCTTTCCGACCTCTGGTGCTCCTGTGGTCTATGGGGCCTCGAAGGTCGGGAATCCCGGTATTCCCACTTTACTCATCTACGGGCACTACGATGTTCAACCTACTGATCCGCTTGAACAGTGGCAAAGTGATCCTTTTAAGCCGGAAATCCGAGGGGAGAACCTGTTTGCCCGAGGTGCATCGGATATGAAAGGCCAGATCATGGCGGCCGTGAATGCACTGGAGGCGATGGGGGCCGGAGGCGATCTTCCGGTTCAGTTCAAATTCCTCTTCGAAGGGGAGGAAGAAGTTGGTTCCCCAAACCTCTACAAGTTCATTCAGAACCACAAAGATATTCTATCCTGCGATCTGTGCCTCAATCCTGATACGGGTATGCTCGGGCCCGAGCTTCCAACCATCACCTATGCCTTGAGAGGGCTTGCCTACTTCGAGCTCCGCCTCTATGGACCATCTCACGACCTGCACTCAGGGGCGTTCGGCGGAGTGGTGCACAATCCCGCTCAGGTGCTGTGCGAGCTGATCGCCGAGCTCCACGATGAGAGCGGACGTGTGAGGATCCCCGGTTTTTACGATCGGGTCCAAGATCTCAATCCGGCGGAGCGGAAGGATCTTGCCCGACTGCCCGTAGACGAGGCTTTCTATCTGAACAACGCCGGGGTCAAGAAGCTCTGGGGGGAGGAGGGCTATACCCCGGCGGAAAGGATCGGTGCCCGGCCGACCTTGGAGGTGAACGGGCTGCTTTCCGGCTTCACCGGGGAGGGATCGAAAACCGTGCTGCCGGCAGTAGCTATGGCCAAGATCTCCAGCCGTTTGGTTGCGGACCAAAGAGTCGAGGAGGTCAAGAAACAACTGGAGAGGTTTCTCCACGACCGACTTCCCGACACGGTGAGATGGGAGCTGGATCAGCTTGCCGGTGCGCCGCCGGTACTAAGCCCGCGGGATTCTCGGGGTATTGCCGCTCTGACGTCAGCCTATGAAACGGTTTGGGGGAAACGTCCCCTGTTCCGCCGCGAGGGGGGAACAGTTCCTGTTGGCGCCTATCTTCAGGAATTGTTAGGTGTAGACTCGGTTCAGACCGGCTTTTCCCTGCCGGATGACAATGCCCACTCTCCAAACGAGAAACTTCATCTCCCGACATGGCTACGTGGGGCCGAGGCGCTGGTTCATTTTTTCTGTAATCTAGCCGGCAACGGAGGCGGCTTGACCGCCGAAGAGGCGAAACAATAAAAAACACACAAACCAGGAGGTAATTATGGCGGACTTGTTAAAACTGTTAGGCAGGGAAAGCAAAGGCCTGCTCGAGCACACCTGCAAGACAGTGCCCAAAGACAAACTGCATCTACCGGGACCCGACTTTATCGACCGGGTACTCGTGATCAGCGACAGGCCCATTCAGGTGCTGCGAAACATGAGGACCGTGTTCAATCACGGTCGTCTGGCAGGGACGGGATACCTATCGATCCTGCCCGTGGACCAGGGTATCGAACACTCCGCGGGGGCTTCCTTCGCGCCCAATCCGATCTACTTCGATCCGGATAATATCGTCAAACTGGCCGTAGAGGGCGGCTGCAACGCGGTGGCTTCCACGCTTGGGGTGCTGGGTTCGATCGCCCGAAAATGGGCCCACAGGATCCCCTTCATCGTTAAGATCAACCACAACGAGCTTCTCACCTACCCGAGCAAGTACGACCAGGTTCTGTTCGCCAGCGTGGACCAGGCCTTCGAGATGGGAGCGGTAGCCGCGGGCGCCACGATCTACTACGGCTCCAACGAGGCCACGCGGCAGATCCAGGAGATCAGCGAGGCTTTTGAGTACGCCCACAGTCTGGGCATGTTTACGGTGCTCTGGGCCTACTTGAGGAACTCCGCCTTCAAGACCAAGGAAGCGGACTACCACCTGTCGGCGGATCTCAGTGGCCAGGCGAACCACCTTGGGGTCACGATTCAGGCGGACATCATCAAGCAGAAACAGCCGGAGTGCAACGGCGGCTACACGGCTCTCAACTTCGGCAGAACCCACAAGAAGGTGTATTCCGAGCTTACCAGCGACCACCCGATCGATCTGACCCGCTATCAGGTGGTGAACTGCTACATGGGACGAGCCGGGTTGATCAACTCCGGCGGAGCTTCCGGGGAGAACGACCTTGCCCAGGCTGCACGGACTGCGGTGATAAACAAACGTGCCGGCGGAACCGGACTCATCTCGGGACGCAAGGCCTTCCAGAAACCGATGACGGACGGGGTAGAGCTGCTCAACACGATCCAGGATATCTATCTGGACAAATCCATCACTATCGCCTGATTTAGAAATCAGGGGAAAGGACGGCGGTTCAATACACCGATCCCAGATTTAAAATCAAGAAGGGTCTCTGCACCTCGACATCATAGCCAACCGAAAGAACCCCAGTCAGCGGAATCAGTCCCATCGGGGCGACCTGTCCAGAAAGGCTTACACCGAAACTGGGCTGGATCTTCTGGGACAGGGCCACGGCTTCGGGCAGAAAAAGATCACAGAAAGCGGAGAGCTCGAATCCTGTCAACAATAAGGTCTCCCACAGGGCGAAGGTGAGGGACTCGGGGCAGAGGACGAGCTCGGTGTTGAACACGGCGAAGGAGCCCAGGATCTCGCGGCGCTCGAGCCCTCGAAAGAAATCATTGTAACTGAGCGAGATTCCCGGCCCGGCGTCAGAATGCCAGGAGTTTTGGAGAAGAGCTCTGGAGAAAAGATACACCGGCCCCAGCAGGCGTTTGCGAAACATAAGCTCGTTGGAAATCCCGTGAATCTCTGGCAGGCGAAAGAAGTAGGCCAGTTGCTCCTGGATGAAATCCCGGTCTTTCCGGCTCGCCAGGCGGAAATCAAGCCCCGCCGACAGAAAACCCTCTTCTTCCGCTCCGGGTAAGGTCAGCAGGAACTCGGTGCTGAGGAAGGGCCCGGCCACGATGCGTTCACCGAGAAGTAGGGGCAGGGAGAAGCGAAGGTGGTGGTAGGTGAAGGAATCCCTGAACTCCCTCCCATCCAAGGTGGAAGCGATCATGTTGTTCAAACCGAGGAAGAATCTTCCCCAAAGCGCCGTGTCCAGATCAAGGATCACGCCCCAGGTCCCTGACAGGTCCGAGAATGCGCCGAACTGCACCCCGCTGTAACCGCTCTCGAAGAGATAGCTCAGGGCCAGGTAGTTCTCCTGGAGCAATCGGTTGCTTTCCCGATGGCGCTTGAACAAGATGGGGCGCAGCTGCAGGGCACCGAAACCTCGCGGCAGAGCCAGAGGCTGTCCCGCTTTCATCCTGCGTTTGATACCGTTCCAGCGCGCTTCATACATCTCTTCGTAATGTGCTCCCTTCGGGGACTCTGCCGCAACATCGATCCCGTGATCGCGGAGGTATTTCTCGAGCTCCTCAATGCGGCGATCGCAGGAGGCGTAGCCGCTACGGATGATCGTTTCCAACTCGCTCCAGCCCATGTAAGTATAGGACTCCACATCATTTCTGATCAGAAACGGGTCGTATTTCTCGATATCTTCAACGGCGCTGCGGCTCTTTCCGATATTGATCCCCATATTCAACACGGTTAGGGGATCGAGGGAGGACAGCTCCCTGTTGTAGAAAGCTGTAGAGACGACCGTTGCCTCTGCCAGCTCGATGAACGGTTCCAATGGAGCCAGATTGCTGATTCCACCGTCGAGAAGCACCAACTCATCGAGCTCGACGGGATCGAACCAGACCGGTAGGGCGATAGCCGCTTGTAGAACCGTGAGAAGGTCTCCCCGGCAGAGAATAACCTTTCTCATGCTGCGTAGATCCTCGCAGACAACGATCACGGGAGTTGGGAGCTCGGCGATATCCACATTCCCTACTAATGCTTGAGTGAGGGATAAAAGACCCCGCACATCCAGGAATCCTCCCCCCAGAGGGATCTTGAGGGTAAAGAGCTCCGAGTACTCGAGATGACGGAAGATGTCTTCCATCACCTCCAGGGGAACCCCGGCTGCGTAGAGCAACCCGATTATGGAGCCCATCGAGTTAGCTACAATAACATCCGGATAAATCCCCTTCTCCTCGAGGCGTTTGAGCACTCCAATATGGCAAAAGGCTCTGGCGGAGCCGCCTGAAAGGTGCAGAGCAAGGATCGGGCGATCCCGCTGCACCGCTTCCAACCTTGCTTCAAGGGCATCGAATCCATAGTACAGAGGTTCATCGATGTCGAAGAAGCTCTGATCAGGCAGCGAGAATAGGGGTATTGAAGAAAGCAGAAAGACAAACAAACACAGCAACGGTGAAGGTCGCATCGACATGCCCTAGAGTCTAACTCACTTTGCACCGACGAATCCAATGGAAAATATCTCACCGGATATCCTCGCACCGGCGAATCGTAGGCGGGTATCTCATCACCTGATGAATAGTTTTACAAATAATTTTTGAATAGAATGGACAACCGGGGCTAAAGAGCCTCGAAAACCTGCAGATAATAGACAATGGAGCAGAGAATACGGGACGGCGATGGAGCCTTCCAGTATCGGCGGGGTTTCCGTCTAGTCGTGGGTTCGAGACCCACCTGTTCCAGGGTTTAGGACAGCAGTGGCTTGATACGTTCGGCGACAGCCTCGGCTGTAAACCCGAGGTGCTCTGCGATTTTGGCCGCAGGGGCGGATTCGCCGAAACGATCGATAGCGACCATCAAGGCATCGGCTCCTCCTACCTCAGCCCATCCATAAGAAACTCCCGCTTCCAGCACAACTCTGGCGGCACAATCCGGTATCAGCTTCTTTCGATATTCCACCGGTGAGCTCAGGAAAAGCTCACGGCTGGGCATGGATACAACCCGAATCTTCTCTCCCGCATTTCCAAGAAGCGCCTTCACATCCAGAGCCAGGTTGACTTCTGAACCCGTAGCCACCAGGACCAGCTCGGGAACGCCGCCGGAATCGGAGGCGATATAAGCGCCGTAGGCACAGTGCTCCTGCCACTTCTTATCATCCTTGGCGAACACGGTGAGATTCTGCCGTGTCAATGCGAGAGCCGTGGGTCCGTCGCTTCGCTCCAACGCCATACGCCAGGCCTGGGCGGTCTCCTGGGCATCCGCCGGACGCAGCACGAGCAGGTTGGGGATAACCCGAAGTGCCGCCAGTTGCTCAACTGGTTCATGGGTTGGGCCGTCTTCGCCGACAAACACCGAATCATGGGTAAACACGTAGATCACGGGAAGGCCCATGAGTGCTGCCAGGCGTATTGAGGGGCGCATATAATCGGAAAACACGAGGAAGGTTGCACAGTAGGGACGCAGTCCCCCGTGCAAAGCCATACCGTTGGCAATCGCACCCATACCATGCTCCCGTATTCCGAAATGCATATTTCGACCCTCAGGCGAATCCGCCTGGAAACTCCCGGATTCCTTAATCAGGGTGTTGTTCGACGGTGCGAGGTCGGCGGATCCACCAACCAGATGGGGAACAACAGTAGCAATCGAGTTGAGTACGGCACCGCTTGCCTTGCGGGTGGCCATCTTGTCGCCCTCTTCGAACTCGGGGATGGTTGCTGCGCTCAGATCCATTGCGCTGAATCGTTGATCCCAGGCCTTCCTTTTCTCCGGATTCTCGTTGGACCAAGCGGCAAACAACTCCTGCCAGGCTTTGTGGCTTTGAGTCCACCCGTCCTCTTTGGACCGGAAATAGCCTGTGGCCTGTTCGGAAATGTGAAATGCTTCATTTTCGGGCACACCGAGAGCTTTCTTGGTTGCCCGAATCTCCTCTTCCCCCAGCGGGGAACCGTGGGTAGCGTGGGATCCGGCCTTATTCGGTGAGCCCTTGGCGATCGTCGAGTGCAGCAGAATCAGGGAGGGCTTACCGGTCTCTCGCTTTGCTGTTTCGACAAGGTTCAGGATGCCTTCGATGTCGTAGGCATCCCCCTCCAGCGTCTGCCAGCCGTAGGCTTCGTAGCGTTTTCGCACGTCCTCGGAGAAGGCCAGGTCTGTGGATCCTTCGATAGTGATGCGATTGGAATCGTAGAAAATAATAAGCTTTCCCAGACCGAGGTGACCGGCCAGGGAAGACGCTTCCGCGCTAACTCCTTCCATCAAATCCCCGTCACCGGCAAGAACATAGGTATGGTGATCGATGACCTTCTTATCCGTGTTGAACGCAGCTGCCAGCATCCTCTCGGCGATAGCCATACCCACCGCGTTGGCTATGCCCTGCCCGAGAGGACCGGTGGTGGTCTCTACACCCACCGTCTGGTCGTACTCCGGGTGCCCCGGGGTTTTGGAGCCGAGCTGCCGAAAGTTCTTGATATCTCCCAGGCTCAAAGGATAGCCGGAGAGATGAAGAAGGGAGTACAGGAGCATGCTGCCGTGACCCGCTGAAAGCACGAAACGATCTCTGTTGATCCACTGAGGATCCTTGGGATTGTGCTTGAGAATCTCCCCATAGAGGAGGACTCCCAGCTCGGCACACCCCATTGGCAACCCGGGATGACCGGAGTTTGCCTTCTGCACCGCATCCATCGTCAGTACGCGGACCGCCGTGGCCGCGCTTTGGATCCCTTGTGTATTCATAGTCAGGTCCTCGCGTTGCTAGCGTTTTTTCTTCTTTTTCTTTTTCTTGCTGGGCTGAACCCGGGTAACATGAACGGGCGCCCTCGGCCCGGCTTCCCGTACCTGTTCCCGCGAATCTTCAGGACCGGATTCCTCCTGGGCAATCCCCCGCGTAAAGGCCTGCTCACGCTGGACCTGAGAGGCCGGGGCTGCAGCTTGACGTCCGTACAGCTGGACATCCCGCCTCTTGCGCCGCCTTTCCACCAGCCGGGTCCACCCCAGAACGATCGGAGAGGCGATGAAGATCGTAGAATAGGTACCAACCACCACACCAACGATCAAGCTCAGAGCAAAGTTCTTGATATCTCCGGTACCGAAGATGAAAATCGTTACCACCGCCAACAGCGTTGTCAAAGATGTAAGCAAGGTACGACCCATGGACTGGGTAATGCTGGTATTCAGGATTACCGCCAGATCTGCATCCCGCATGAGGGTCCGGTTCTCCCGTACCCTGTCGAAGATGACGATGGTATCGTTCAGAGAGTAGCCGATGATGGTCATGACGGCGGCGATCGTAGTGGTCGTCATCTCCAGTTGAAATACGGCGATGACACCCATCATGACCAAGGTATCGTGGACCAGACAGAGAACCGCCGCCGTGGCGTAGTGGATTCGAAATCGAAAGGTTGTGTATATCAGGATCAGCAGCATGGCCACCAGGACGATCGATACGGTCTGTCCGGCGAGTTCTCTGGAATAGCGCGGCCCGACGAAATCGCTGGCCTGAACTTCGATGTTCTCCAGCCCAAAGGCGTCGCTCAGTAGCTCAGCAAGCTCGGCCTCCATTCGATTTTGAAACCCTGGATCCTCCTCCGGCGCAATGACCTTGATCGTGAACTGCTGCTCGGAGGGACGGCCCACTACCTGCAGGCTCATACCGTCGATCTCGCTCAGAGCGCTCCGCAGATCCGCTATCCCCACCTGCTCGGCGGAGGGATCAATCTTAATCTGTTGGACCAGACCGGCTGTAAAGTCGATTCCAAAATTGAGCCCGCCCCGGATGAAGTAGCCGGCAATCCCGGCCGCGATCAGCAGCAGGGAGATGGCGATCATGAGGAAGCGTAGTTTGAGAAAGTTAATTACTCGTTTCATCCGGCCACCCTCCGCCACATGATGCTCAGTCGGGACACCCGAAGGATATCCGTAGCAAAATCAAAGATCAAGCGAGACACGAACAGAGCAGTAAACATCGAAGAGACAATCCCTACGGATAAGGTTACGGCAAAGCCCTGCACCGGACCTTTACCCAGCTGGGAAAGAGCCAGGGCTGCAATGAAGGTGGTGATGTTCGAATCGGCGATGGCCCAGAGGGCTTTCTGAAAGCCCGCTTTCACCGCCGCCTTGGCCGATTTCCCTGTCCGGTACTCCTCCTTGATACGTTCGAATACAATGACGTTGGCATCCACGGCCATACCCACGGTAAGGATCACTCCGGCGATACTGGGCAAAGTCAGGGTGAAACCAAACACCGAAAGAACCGAGACCATAAAGTACAGATTCATGATCAACGCCAGATCGGCAATCAAGCCGGCGCCCTTGTAGAAGATCAACATGAACAGGATGACCAGGGCGAAACCGTAGGTGATCGCCTGCAGGCCGATTCGAATCGCATCCTCTCCGAGGGAGGCACCGATGGCTTGTTGATTGATCACTTCCAACGGTACCGGAAGCGCTCCGGTGCGTAGCACCAGTGCCAGGTCGTCTGCTTCGTCTCTTTCGAAACCGGTCACCCGCACCGCATCCCTTATCGGCTCGGCAATCCGAGCCTGGGCTTTCACCTTGTCCCCCAACACAACCGCCAGGGTTCTGTTGACGTTGTCGCTGGTCAATTTGTAGAAGATATCCCCGCCCTCGGAGGTGAGAAAGAAGTTCACCACGGGCCTGCCGGTGATGGGATCAGCACTCACCCGGGCATCCCGAATGTAGTTACCGGAGAATCCGATCTCCTCGGTAATTACGGTAAATCCCCGCAGCTGATCGATTCCGTAGGCATCCTTTGTATACACCCCGCGCAGAGTCGTACCGGCGGGAAGGATGTCGGGCTGTAGGATTCCACCCTCTGGACCGATAAATGCGCCGGGATTTTCCCGCTGAAAGTCGCGGAACAGGGCGAGGGCTTCCTCATCGACGATGTGGAAGTTCAGGATACCCTTACCTTGGATGAACCTATTCATGCGTTCCCGATCCGCATCGCCGGGCAGCTCGACAAGAATCAGATCATCCCCCTGTCGCCGGATCTGGGGTTCCGTTACCCCGAATTGGTCGATCCTGTTGTTCAGAATCTCCAGGGCCCGGCGCATCGCATCTTCCCGTTCCGCCGCGCTCAGGGCTTGACCGCTGGTTTGTTCCAGCTCCTCCATATTCGCCCGGATCAGGACCCTCATACCCCCTCGCAGATCGAGGCCGAGTTGGATCGTCCTGTCTTTCAGTTCTTTGAGTCCCAAGATCTCCTCGCGAAAGAAATCCTCGAGGGTGAGCAGAAGTTCTTCTCTGCTCAGATACCCCCGGAATATCTCCTCGACCGTCCATACTCTGGGTACGGTCCGACCTTCGGTTCTGTAGTTTTCCTGCGCTTTAGCTTTGAGAAACAGATATTCTTCTGGAACCGGGTCGTCCGGATCCATGCTCTGGAGCTCCCGCAGAGTGTCCGCAGCTTTGCGCTCCGCGTAGAGCTTGATCTGGCTTCTCGAACCGGAGGACAGATCCCGCTTGGCTTGGGGGATGAGGACGTACCACTTGATAGTCGGGTAGAGAAAGGAGAAGGCAACGCCCATGAGAATGATGACCAGCAGCAATCTGAATCGTTTAGACATGATTATCTCCGAAACGGGTTGGTTATGGATGCCACGGATACGTGTGTGCGGTACAGATGTACGCTATTCCTGGGTCTCTTCTGCGCTCTCCCGGCTCTCTTTGCGCTCGAGCACACTGCTGACAGCGCTTTTATTGAACTCAATCTTGGTGTTGTCGTCGACTTTTACAGTGACAGTATTCTCCTTGACCGCCGTCACAACGCCCCGTATGCCCCCCGCTGTGGCAATCTTATCGCCTTTGCGGAGAGTAGACAGCATGTTCTGGGTGTCCTTCTGCTTTTTTCTCTGCGGTCGAATAATCAGGAAGTAGAAGATCACGATAATCAGACCGAATGTGACGATCATAGTGATCATTTGATTGCCTCCACCTGCCGCACCTTGCAGCAGGGGGAGCGTGAAAAGAAAATTTGCCATTATTCTTATCCTTTACAGTTTAAGATTTCTGAGAAAAGTAACACAAAATACAGGCAAGAGTCAAGGTAAGCGAGACTATATGACCATGACTTTCCCAATACCCTCCGGGACTTCGTAGACTCCAAAGGTGCGCTTGAGCTCCTCTACACTGCCGACCTTTCTCTCCGAATCTCTGTTGTAGATCTCCAGAACCCGCTGCAAAGCGTCCTCGCCTGAATTGCCGCACCTCTGGGTGGTCTCTTCATAGACAGCGGAACAAACGGCCTGTTTGTACAGCTGCTTCTCCGCCAGCTCGATCGTGGATAAAGACCCGTACCGCTTTTTCATGGCGCCGTCCACTACGGCCGTGTTTCCTTCGTATCCAATCGTAAAGACGAAATCCCCTCGACTGATCAAAGCTTATACTCCTCGATGGCAGGGCTGCCGATATTGGTGTATACTGCTGCTAACCATGATCATATTTGACCAGGAAAAATTATCCGCCTTTTTTGAGACCGTATCAAGAGGATTCGAACGCAGCCCCTTGGAGATCGTCCTGGTAATCGTCTCGGTGTTGGCCTTCATCACCCTGCTTATCATCGCCTACCGCATTCAACGCCGCAGAATCCGGCGACAGCAGCGCACGATAGCGGACAGACGCTACCGGGAACTTGTAGAAAAGCGGTCTCTTACACCCTCTGAGCAAAATTTGGTCAGGAGGATGGTCCGCTTTCTCAAGGATCCTGAGAAGAAATACCTGATTTTGATCAGCCAACCCACCTTCAATTTCTGCGCCGCCAAGTTGAGGAAAAAGGAAGCCGTCACGGCCTCCTCCATAGCGGAGCTGCGTAACCGGCTTGGTTTTCGACTGCAGGGTCCCGAACAAATCCCCGCCTCCAGCGCAGAACTTCCGGAGGGTCAGGGTCTTCTGATCATCGGTATAAAGGGCAACCTGAAAGCCCAGGGAAGAGTTTGGAAACAAGAACCCCGCTCCCTGGTAGTGGAACTGGTTGAGGGCTCTCCTACCTTCCGAGAACGAGAACCCGTTCGGATCTATTTTCAAAACCGTTCGGGCCTCTTCAGCTTTAACAGCAGCGTTCAATCCGTCCAGAAGCGAACCGTGCTGCTTGAGCACGGGGAGGAGATCAAACGTATCCAGAGACGAAAATACTACCGGAAAAGGATCTCCCAACCTGTGGCGGTACGCCGCCCCGATTCAGAGGAACAGTATACGGTGTCAACCTTCTACGATCTGGGCGGAAATGGAGCCAGCTTGAAAAACCCGCAAAAGCGCTTCTCTGCCGGAAACGACCTGGAATTGACCTTCCTCGCCGCAGGGGAACGATTCACCCTGGTTGCCGAGGTCCTCAGAACCTCAAAGAATGGTGAGGTGCTCCACGTTCATTTCGCTCCGATGCGGGAAACCACCCGGGACCGCATTATTGGCGCTCTGTTCAAGGGAGCGGGCGCTCCACTCCGGCAGGGTGGTCCGTGACCGTACCCTACGGCACCCGCAGCCTCTTCATCACCTGCGCCGACAGCAAGGAGAAACAGTTCAGGGGTATCCGGCAAATACTCCGAAATCTGGCCAAATATCCCGCTTCCTACCTCATCGACTGGAGAGGCGGGGTTTTGGATTTGGACAGACGGCGGGCTCTTGTTCGAGTGCTCATCTCCGGGCACTGTCACGAGAACGCGGCGGGCTTTGAACTCTCATCGAAACGGGGACTACAGCCCCAAGATCTCCGGCTTCCCCACAACACCAAGCTGTATCTGATGGGCTGCTTCCAGGGCAGAGAGCAGCTACGCCGAAACTGGGCCCTCGGTACAGGGGTTGCCCCGGACGGGGTGTACGGCTGCACAGAGGAAAGCGAGAGCGCTCTGAGCACATGTCTTCTTCTGCACTTGCTGGAGGAGGGTATTGAGGCGATCGATCAGTGGTTTGGGCCGTGGATGCGCTGCAATGACGCTCTGCGACCCTATTTCCCTGTTATCCGCGCCTCCTACAGGCGGCAGGGCGCCAACCCTCTGGCCACGCTCGTCGATCTGAGGGCATCCGGACTGCTTGCTGAAGCCATTCGGGATTTCGATAAGTTTTTAGGAGTGATCGGCCGTCACCCGGCCTACCTTACCGACCTGATGTAGCCGCGTGTCCTTCTCTCCCTACCTTTGCATTTTCTCGGGATTTGCCGTGAAATGATCTAAAACGAAGAGGATCAAAATGGAAAACAGAGATCAGTACAAACGGGAGGTCATATCCAAACCGGCCAAACCCACCCTGCCCTACAGCCCGGCTGTCGGCTGCGGACCCTTCCTCCTAATCGCCCTGCGTCCGTAGAATCGAAGTTCCAGAAGAAAAGTTGTGAAGGAATCATTCAGTGCTCCGCCGCTATTGGCGAGCCCCTAGCCTCCCAACCTCCAGCCGAAAGAGAGCTCGGCCATGGCGAAGATCATTAGTTCTTCCCACCAGAAATCGTAGGATGCACCGAGATGGGCGCCTACGTTGAAGAACCTCCTGACGCCGGGGGTGCGCCAGCGGTAGCCCAGATTGCCGTAGATATTGAGGATGACCTGCTCGAAGGGAATCTCCCCGGCGCCCTCTATCTCCAGACCGCCGCCGTAATACAGGCGGTTCGGATTATAGGGGCTGATATCCCAGAAATTTAGAATAGTCAACCCGAGGGCGGGAGTGTAGATCCAGGTATCTTCGGGAAAGAGGATCCAGTTCAGGGCGCCTAGACCGTCGAGGCGAAGATGCGGGGCGAGATACAGATCCTCGGCAACTCTGAATCCGTACTCCACGGAGGGTCCCCACTGTAGAAAGCCGAGAAGATTAACGTTTATGTAGCTGCTCGGCATCGGTGGATCTTCCCCTTCCTCCACCGCTGCCGTCACCGTCGAGCTTTCCGCTGCCTGTTCCACGATCTTCTCCACATCCGCCATCTTCACGATATAAACGGTTCCATCCTCCGTTTGGATCTTGATTCGATGTTCGGGGTACTTTTCGGTTTCGATGATTTTGCCCGTGATGATCTGTCCGTCGATTAGATATACCACGTCGACGGTTTCCTGGGCGTTAACGGACGCGACCGTCAGAGCCAACAGAATCAATGCGAACAATGCCGTTTTCATGGCGCCGTCCTCCTGTTCGATCTTTAGTCAATAACTAACCAATATAATAGTGGAGGAATTTCCTCTGTTCAAGGGAGGAATAGTCAATCCCGGCAGGATTCTCACCGAAATTCTTCAACAGAGTCGGCTCCAAGACAGGCTCTAAGGTTGCGGGGCAGTATGTCCAGTAATTCGAGCAGGTCCCAGCGCTCCAGCTTTTCCTTCAACGCCGAAGGGAATTCGTGCGGAGCTTTTCCTGCCAGTATCAGCTTTATCTCCTGGCCGGAAAACTCGACCCCCTCTTCGTGCCAATCCTGCAGCTCCCTGTTCTCCGGGCACGCCCGTTGACAGTGCAGGCATCCCACCAGGCAGTTGTGCCAGGAATCCTCCACCCAGTCCGGAAAGGCATTCCGCCCCGGCTTCTCGTTCCAAAAGGTGAGGCATCGCTCCGCTCGCAGCAGGAATCTGCCAGCCGTAATTGCTCCCGACGGGCAGCTCCGTTGGCAGGCCTGACACCGCTCGCAGCGCTCCAACATCCTTGCCTCGATCCAATTCTCCTCTTCGCAGGGATAATCAGAACAGAATACGACCAAGCGATGAAAACTTCCCAGCCCGTCCACATAGGTAATGTTGTTCTTCCCGTACCTTGCCAGCCCGCTGCGCACCGCCAACAGCTTCTTGGGCACCACGACCTGGGATAGGCGATAACCTTCCGGTGCCAACAGCTCCTTCAGAACCCGCCCCACCTCCGCATCCTTGACCTCGGCTTTCAGATAGGTGGGCGGCACGAACAGTCGCACGGTTTTTCCTTTCCAGCCGAAGGTAAACCGCACCGGAGGATCCCCGTAGGAGACGACGATCAGAGAGCGGGCATTCGCAATGCTCCGCGGGGGCTGATAGTTAAACTTGGCGAGATACACCTGAAACAAATCTTCATTGAGGAGACCTCGTTCGCGTCTGTCTTTGATCTCTTCCTGCAGAGCTCGAAGATGGCGGATTGACACCATCCTTCCGCGATAGCCGTACGTTTCCAAGTACTGAGGGATCGTTTCCTTCATGCGGAACTCCTTATTCCCGCGAACTCCCCGCCTCGCAAACAGGAAATCCGCTATGTCTGTCTTCCTCACTGTTGAACTGCTGAGGTAAGACCGATTTGTCGGTGAAATGATTGCCGGGTCACAGTATATTACTGCCCCCTTCGCGTTGGCAAGTCAGCATATCGTAGCTCTACTGCCGGTTGTCGAACAGGTTCTGAAGCTCCTTCTGGTACCTTTTATATATCTCCACATAGCGTTGCGCCCTGGGAGTCAGCGCGTACATCGAAACAGGTGGAAAGTCCACGAGTATATTTCTACTGACGTAGCTCGCTTCGGTCAATCTTTTTACCTCCTCTGACAGGGCGCGGGGTGTGATCGGAGCCAGCCGGGTTTTAAGCTCGGAAAAGCGTACCTTCCCTGGTCCGGCGGCAAAAAACACAGGAAGTGCCCATTTCGATTGCAGCAGGTGTTCCTCGCCCTGATTATGGACAGAGCTGACCAGCTCCTGGCAGAAGGGGGCTGCCTTCTGTCCAGAAGCGGTGAGAATATACTCCGGTCTCAAGGGATGGCCGTATCCGGGATTTGGAGTAACCATCCCGTCCTTTATCAGGTGCTTCAGGGTTGAACTGAGCACGCTGCGGCTAATCCCGAGTTTCATCACCAAGGTGATGAACTTTGCGCCCTCCAATGCAAAGAGCTCTGCGATTACCGGTATGTTCCATCGAAAATGAAAGAGACACAAAATGATATGTTCCATTTCTTCACTAATATATTATTGACTTTAAAATATATCAAGTATATTATTAATACATAATAATGTGCGAAGAATATGGTAAGGAGGATGGAGTGAACCTACGAGAAAATTTTAATGGTGGATTGACCTGTTCCTTCAATGTGTTGGACATCCAGGCGGCCATGAAGTGGTATCAGGAAGCGCTGGGATTAGAACTGATCTACTACATGGAGGAGTTGGGTTGGTGCGAGCTGCGGAGCCCCGTTCCCGGCGTGAACGTAGGCCTCTCCCAGGTGGAAAGGATGCCGCCCCCCGGCGGTAACGCCGTGCTCACCTGGGGGGTGAAGGATATCGAACGAGCCAAGGGTGAGTTAGAGGGGCGGAAAGTTCGTTTCGACGGGGATATTCGAACCATCGCAGGCATGGTAAAATTAGCCACATTCTACGATCCTGACGGCAATTGCTACATGCTCTACCAGGACATATCGGAACAGAAAACAAAATGAGGCATATCTGGGATGAGGCGAAGTGAAATCAATACACTGATTCGAGACTCTCTCGGGTTTTTCGAGCAATGCCGGTTCCGGCTACCCGTTTGGGCTACCTGGAAACCAGAACAGTGGCGGGGAAAAAAGGAAGAGGTGGGGGAGATTGTCGAAAACATGCTCGGCTGGGATCTTACAGATTTTGGATCCGGAGATTTTCCCCAAAGGGGCCTCATCCTCTTCACCCTGCGAAACGGAAGCGCAGTGAACACGGAAAGCCGGAAGCCTTATGCAGAAAAGATCATGGTGGTACGGGAAAACCAGGAGACCCCGTTGCACTTTCACTGGAACAAAATGGAGGACATAATCAATCGGGGGGGTGGGAACCTGATCATGGAGTTATACGGGTCCCTAAAAGAGGAGGATCTTTCCACCAAGCCTCTCACCGTAAAGATCGACGGTATGATCCGCAGGGTGGAGCCGGGAACGCAGGTGGTACTGACACCGGGTGAGAGCATCTGCCTCGAACCCTTTGTGTACCACCGCTTCTACGGTGAATCCCGAAAAGGAAAAGTGCTTGTGGGCGAGGTCAGCGCCGTGAACGACGACAGAACAGACAATCGCTTCTACGAGCCTGTCGGGCGTTTTCCCGAAATTGAGGAGGATGAGAAACCCCTCCACCTTTTGGTGACAGACTATCCCCGGTATCTGTAAGCACCGGTCAAACCAACAAAAGAGCCCCCGAGGGATTCCCGGGGGCTCGTATACTCTTGGGTCTTCCTGCTGTTCCTGAATCGGTCGATGGAACCGACCGCTCACCGGCTTCGCAGGAAACCAACCTCGCCTCGTTTAGTACGGAGGCATTCCTCCTCCCGGAGGTCCGGCCGGTGCGGCGGGCTCCTTCTCGGGAATATCGGTTACCGCAGCCTCGGTGGTCAGCAGCAGGCCCGCGATGGAGGCGGCGTTCTGCAGAGCCGAGCGGGTCACCTTGGCGGGATCGATGATTCCGTGCTGGAACATGTCGGACCACTCCATCTTGGCGGCGTCAAACCCGACACCCTTCTTCTCTTTCTTGGCGCGTTCGACCACCACGGCTCCGTCCAGACCGGCATTTTCGGCGATTTGGCGCATCGGCTCCTCAAGGGCGCGTTTCACGATGCGGTAGCCGACCTGCTCGTCCTGGGTGAGGCTCTTGATATCGAAGGCGTCAAGGGCCTTTACGGCTTGGACCAGGACCACACCGCCGCCGGCGATGATTCCCTCTTCGATAGCGGCACGGGTTGCGGACAGGGCATCCTCCACCCGGTGCTTCTTCTCTTTGAGCTCGACCTCGGTCGCGGCGCCGACATTGATCACGGCCACTCCGCCGGCCAGCTTGGCCAGCCGCTCCTGAAGCTTTTCACGGTCGTAGTCCGAGGTGGTCTCCTCGATTTGGACCTTGATCTGACCGATGCGGTCCTTGATGTCCTTCGGTTTACCGGCGCCTTCGATGATGGTGGTGTTCTCTTTGTCCACTTTAATGGTCTTGGCCCGCCCGAGCTGGCTCATTTCGGTATTTTCGAGCTTGAGACCCAGCTCTTCGGACACGACCTGGCCGCCGGTCAGGACTGAAATATCCTCGAGCATCGCTTTGCGGCGATCACCGAATCCGGGCGCTTTCACGGCACAGGCATTCAGAGTACCGCGCAGGTTGTTCACCACCAGCGTAGCCAGGGCTTCACCTTCCACATCCTCGGCGATAAGCAGCATTGGCTTTCCCGACTGGGCGATCTTTTCCAGGATGGGGAGCAGATCCTTCATGCTGGAAACCTTCTTGTCATGAATCAGAATGTAGGGATCCTCGAGCACCGTGGTCATGTTCTCCCGGTTGGTCACGAAGTAGGGAGACAGGTAGCCACGATCAAACTGCATTCCTTCCACCACCTCGAGGTGAGTCTCCATGGACTTGGACTCCTCAACGGTGATGACCCCGTCCTTACCCACCTTTTCCATGGAATCGGCGATCAGATTCCCGATCTCCATGTCGTTGTTGGCGGAAATTGCCGCAACCTGAGCAATTTCTTCCTTCTCCTTGATTTCTTTTGCACTCTTCTTGATATCCCCAACGGCCACATCAACGGCCTTGGCGATCCCCCGCTTGATCTCCATCGGGTTGATGCCGGCGGCAACCGACTTCAAACCCTCCTTGATCATCGAGTAGGCCAGCACCGTCGCTGTCGTTGTGCCGTCACCGGCGATGTCGTTGGTCTTGGTTGCCACTTCTTTGAGAAGCTGTGCACCCATGTTCTCAAAGGGATCTTCGAGTTCGATCTCCTTGGCGATGGTGACCCCATCGTTGGTAACTGTAGGGGCGCCGAACTTCTTGTCCAGAACGACATTTCTCCCCTTCGGTCCCAGGGTTACTTTGACTGCCGATGACATCTTATCGACGCCTTTCAACAGTGCCCGCCTGGCGGACTCGTCAAACTGTAACTGTTTCGCCATCTCTTTAACCCTTCCTTTAACACTTAGTTTAGTTGATTGTGAATGGAGCTAGAATTTAACCTGTCTGAAAGATACAAATTCTTATCCCAATCATCAACTAAAAAATGCATTTTTTTCGTTAACCTGTCCGTCTCCGGGATCAGCTTACTTGACTTTGCCGTGGGATTTGCTAAAAAGAGGGAGTGAGCAACGGTCAAGCCTTATACCTGTACCTCGGCTTCAGGTTCAGCGATTGCCCCCACGACGAATTCTGCCGGCGGGCTGATCACCTGCTCGAAGAAGTTGGAAAATTAGAAACCAGGTTTCCCATCCCACTGCACTGGAACTTTCCGGTGAAACCCGTGTTGGAGAAACAGAGCCGAAACATAATGGATCTGCTCGGGGAAATCAAGAGGCGGATCAAACAACAGCAGGACAAAATCGTACCCGGCGGTTTCACAGGATCCCCTCATCCTCTGATGCTGCCGGAGGAATTGGAGCGGGAGCTGCTCTGGTGCTACAAGAATCCCTGGTTTCCCGGTTTGAACAAGCTTTTCGATATGGACCCTGACTTCATCCTACCGGTATATCCCGATCTACTCGCCGAAGCATCGGCTTTGGTGTACAGCCTTCAGGGATTTCGAGTCATCGGTGTCCCCATTTCCCTTTTCCGTCTCAAGCGCCGCTCCGCCGGCAGAAGAAGGACGTACTTCGAACCGTTTGCCGACCCAGCCTATACGATCGCAGGATCCAGGTCCAAAATTTTGCTGCAGCCGGTTGTTGTGGTGAGATCCGTCGATGAGATGTCCGAAGCGATCTCGATGGGGAAAACAAACACCCTCTTCGTGCTGTTCGATCCCTGGCAGGGACGGATTCGGGCTGACCAACCGTTGGCAGGAACACTCGGCCCCTTGATCGAGTTGTTCGCCAGACATCGTAAAATCGATTTTCTCTCCTTTCACGAGAAAAAGAGAAATCCCTTGACTGCCCCTGTTGAACCAACGGAACTCCTGAGTTTTGTAGAACCTCGAGACAGGCTCGAAGAAGGGACCGCCTGGGATCAGATCGAGAGCCTGCGGAGAAAAAAGCGAGAAACGAACAAGCAGTTGTGCATCATCCTGGAATCGCTGGCCGGGGCAGGTCCAAACACCACGCTCAAAAGCTCAAAGACAACCGGCGAAATTGGCAAAGACGAGCTGGAGATCACCAATGTAAGCATGGCAGGCTCGGTCACCTTGATAGGAGCCTCTGTTCAGGCTACTTTCGTAGAAGGACGGTTCACCAACCTGGTCAAAGGTGAAACAGAGGTTCTGGCGGGAAAACCCGCGCAATCCTTTCTCACCGTGGGCGCAAAGAGGGTGGAACTGCAAACGGAAAGCGCTTTTGCCTTCGAGAGGGATGGGCAAACCGGCCTGCGCTCGGCTCTCAGCGCTCGAATCGGGGAGGGGCTGCAGCCGATCCGGGTGATCCTGGACTACTACTTCGAGGGTGATGATCCCACGCTGTTCCTCAAAATTGCGGTTCATTACCCTTCAATTCCCGTCGGGCTGTTATACGAAAATGCGCCTCTGGAGATATGCCTCTATTCCTTCACCCAGAATGATTCTCTTCTTATCGAAACGGAGCTCTCAAAAGGGGTACGCTACAGCGAAGCGTTACCTCATCAGGAAGTTCTGAAGCGGGTGTACGGTAAAAAGTTTCGAATCACTAAGGGAGATACAGCATTACAACTGATCGCAGCACCGGCTTACAAAACGCGTACTGAGCAGATCGAATTCCGGGTACGAAAGCGGCGCGGAGGGTACCTGTTGTTCGCCAACCTTGGTGGGAGCTACCTGCCCCAAACCGCTGAATCAGTCAGCGCCAGGAAACAGATGCTTTCCTACGGGATCGGATTCACCGGAAAAGTTGTAGTACAGGGATCGTTCTAGGAGCTCTTTTCAGCAATAAAACGGATCTCACCCGTGTACAGAGAAATCGCCTCGGCGCTTCCGGCCGGCTGGAACAGGAGGGAACCATCGTTGTTCAACCCGCGAATCACTCCGCGTTGATCCTTGGGAGATCCGGCGGCCAGCGGGGTATGCAACAAAACCTCGCAGCCCAGCCCGTAGAGGCGCTGTTCTACCTTGTTTTTCCAGTCCGAATCGTCGAGGGTGGCTTTCAACACCTTCAACAGCTCTTTCAGGATTACATGCAGGTCCACCTCCCGATCGAGGATCCGGCTCAGCGAGATTGCCTTCTGTTCCAGATCTTCCGGAAAAACGGCCTGATTGCAGTTCACACCAAAGCCGATCAGCACTCCAAGGCTTTCCCCTTCGGCCAAGGCTTCACAGAGAATTCCCGCAAGTTTCTTCCCCTCCACGAGAAGATCGTTGGGCCACTTCAGCTGTACCGGCAGACTGTACAACCGTTCTACGGTCACAGCCAGAGCCAGTCCGGCAATGAGGGGAAGCCTTTGGGGAGCCCCCCCGGTCCCTCCGGCTCCGCCCGGGGCTCTGAACACCACCGTAAAGAGAAGATTCTTGCCCTCTTCGGAAGACCAGCTGCGATCCGCCAATCGCCCCCGTCCCCGTTCCTGGAACGCCGTCAGGACAACCGCCCCATCCGGACACCCCGTCAAGAAAAGCCGGCGGGCATCCTCCATCGTGGAGCTGGTTTTCTTTTTAAAATAGACGGGCGCCCCGGGCCAGGAGTTCTCCATCAGTAGACGTACCATTGATTTTCTCTACAATATCACTTTAAACTATAGTAGATAGTGGATCTTACCCTTCATTATGATGACAGCCAATAATCTTATTATTATAACAAGATTATTGGCTGCAGGAAGACATCGCAATCCTTCTTTCAGCTGCGGTCGAGAAAAGGGTAGGACCGAGGGAGTGGTAGGTTGTGGAAAAAGTACAGGTGTTCGCCGATCTGCAGGAGCTGTCCGATCAGGCAGCCCAGATATTGTTTGCAGCAATCGAGGATGATTGCGCTTCCGGCAAGGAACCGGCCGTCGTTCTAGCCGGTGGATCGACACCCCAGGATTGCTACCGGAAACTGGCAGAGCTGCTGCAAGCCTTTCCCGATGGGTGCCGGAAGATCCGCTGGTTCATAGGTGATGAACGCTGGGCCGGTACGGAGAGCAAAGAAAGCAACGAAGGGATGATCCGCAGCACTCTCTTCGCTCCGTTGAATATCGCTGAGCAGCGTATCTTTTCCTGGCAGGCCGGGCTCGGTAACCCGATCGGGAGAGCCCGGCAGTACGAAGAAGTCCTGAAAAAGCAATTCGATGCGGAGGGCAAGTATCCGGATCTTCTCGTTTTAGGTATGGGAGAGGACGGACATACGGCATCGCTATTCCCCGACGGTTGGGCTATGCGAGGAGGGGCCCCGAACCCCACTCAGGATGCAATGCCGATGAGTCCCAATCTTCCGGGCTGGACTGCAGCGGTGTACGCCCCGCGAGCTCAGAGCTTCCGCTTGACCATGACCGCGGCATTCCTCAAACTGGCCCGGCGGATCTTTTTTTTAGTAAGCGGACAAAACAAGCGGGAGATACTCGCCAAAGTATTAAAAAAGGATCCTGAGTTTCCCGCTTCCTGGTTGAATCTTGATCACACGAGGTTTCTCGTTACCAGAGACGCCGTTGATACGGCCCGTTTCTAAGGCGTTTGATCGTCAGTCTATTACCCCACCACCGAGGACCAACCCTTCAGCATAAAACACGGCGGACTGGCCCGGTGTTACGATCTCCGGGTGATCCAATACAACTCGAAAACCCTCAGCCTCCGACTCAACCGTGCAGGCGATCTCAGCGATCTGATAGCGGATCTTCACGGTGCAGCCCAGCGGCCGCGCCGGCGGATCGACAAGCCAGTTCGTTTTGCTGATCAGAAAATCACGGCGCCCGGCATTCTCCTGTCTTGCCACAACAATCCGGTTTTCCCGCGGATCGATACGGGCGACGTACCAGGGACCGTTGCCCAACCCCAGGCCCCGTCGCTGGCCTACCGTGTAGTTGATCGTACCCCTGTGTTTCCCAAGCACGCGGCCTGCCGAATCAACAATATCGCCGGTCTGAAAAATTTCGTTGCGGCCTGTTTGCCCGCGGATAAACTCCACGTAGTTGTCTTCCACGAAGCAGGCGTCTTGACTCTCTTTAACCTTCGTGTAGGGAAGCCCCATGTCTTCCGCCATGGAGAGAATCTCCGACTTCTGGAACTCCCCCAATGGAAGCACCAGGCTGGGGAGCATCCCCTTGTCGATCTGATAGAGCATGTAGGATTGATCTTTGACAGGATCTTTTCCCTTGGCTAAGAAATACCCATCCGATGTCTTCACGATTCGCGCGTAGTGTCCTGTCGAAAAGAGAAGCTCTTCAGAATCTTTGAGCATATCTTTTTGACGGAGAGTCCGCACCAACTCAGAATAGAATGCGTCGAAACGGATACTTTTGTTGCAGACCACACAGGGGTTGGGGGTTTTCCCGCTCAGATAGGTCCGAATGAAATCCTCGACTACTTGGCCCCGAAACTGTTCGTACAGATCCACCTGAATATAGGGGATCCCGAGGCCGCGGCAGACATTCCTTGCCCGGTTCAACACCTCGATGGAACAGCAGCGGGAATCCGGCCAGATCACGTGACTCGCCCCCACCATCCGGGGATATTTCTTGTTCAATAGTACGGCGGCTACAGCGGAATCCACTCCGCCACTCAATGCGATTGCCAGAACCATAAAGTTAAATGTATAAAAAAGCACCGTGCCTGTCACCTTGAAACAGGGAAAACGCCTGTTATATTATGATTCCGGATCATGAAAGAAGTCCTCGATAAGATCAAAATCATTCCCATTTCAGAGATCCTGCTGCACGAAGGTGTTGTGACCGAATGGACGGAGAAACTCAAGCTCAATATCGATCATGACGGCATCGTGAAGAATCCCATCATCGTGACGCGTTACCAAGGCCACTACATCGCCCTGGACGGAATGCACCGGGTGACAGCCCTGAAAGCCCTAGGCTGCAGGGATATCGTAGTCTACGAGGTGGATTACGACGATCCCTCGATCGGTCTGTTCGGCTGGGATGCCCTGATCCTCGACGCCTGCCCCATGCCCCGGCTCCTCGAATCTTTTGCCCAACGGGAAAATCTGTCCCTGATCCGCCACGAAGATTTTGCCGGCGCGGTTGAGAATATCCGCTGCCATCGCTCCTGCTTCGCCATTCTCACCAGAGAGCAGGAAGTGTACGAGATGAAGATGCGGGAAGAGCGGTACAGCTTGGACTTGCTGATTCGTGCTCTGAAGGACTTCGAAGCGGATCTGGACCGCCGGAATCTGCGCATCATCTACGTAGCGGACGATCAATCGGAGAAGACATTTCAGCAGCATCGGAATGCATTCAGCCTGTTCAAGCGCCCGTTTTTCACAAAAGACGAGGTGGTGCGCAGAACCATAGAGGGCAAGATTCTTCCAAGGAAGAGCACCCGCCACCTCTTTCCACTCCGTCCGCTGCGGATCGACATCGATTTCATTCTACTCAAAGAAGAGATCGATCTCGCCACCAAGAATCAACTGCTTCAGTCGCGTATCACCTGGTGCTTGGAGAACAACATGGTCCGCTACTATCCAGAATCCGTGCTGGTTCTCTCGGACTGATGCCCGAAGTCGAGGTACGTCGTTGTTAATGATCACGGGTTCGCCCTACGGGCGATCCGCATCTGTCCCACGCTTTTTTATCGCCGCGATTATCCTGCTCTTTCTGTCTCTGTTTTTCCCCACGGGCCTACACGGAGAACAGGAAAGGGCAGAGGGGAATTCCTTGTTCTACTCGGTTGAAGGCCTACGCTGGCATTTCGCTTGGGGGTGGGATGTCATCCCCACCGGAATCGATGTGACCATCGGCAACCACATTCCTCCGTGGTTTGCCGGCGTGGATACGATTCTCCAAGCAACTTTCGGCGGCGGCTACGAGGGTTTCGGAACCTTTCGGGCGTTCGATTACACCCCCAACACCTCAGTGATTCCGCCGGAAGGAGCAGCGGACCCGAACGGCAATCTGGAGTTCAACAGCCCCAACGTCCAGTGGCAGGTGGGGATCCGCCAGGGGATCTTCTGGAATCCGCTTTTGGAGCGCAACCTTCTCGAAGGCTTCCTCTACTACCGCGGCCGCTACGATCGCTACCTCAACGGTCGCCATTACTGGGGCAGCGATGAATCGCAAATCGCAGCCATTGAGACCACCCACGAAGCCTGGCAGGCGAGTTATCACGGCAGCGACGCCTACGGGATCTTCGGCAATTCTCTATTCGCCGGGGTAACATTAGACGCCCTGCGCTTCGACCGGCGCTCCAAGGCTTACGACGGAACCTACGCCGAAGTGTCGTTCGAAATCAGTCCCTACTTCCCCTCTGTGCTCGGAGCCAGCGATTTCTGGCGACTGAACTTCTCAACCAAGACCTTCAAGACCCTGTACAAGTCCCGGCCGGGTACGGAGAAAAACTGGTTTACCATCTACGTCGGTAGCTATTTCTCTATAGACTACGCCGATGCCCGCAGGCAGATGCCCCTCTACGTGATGCAGACCTTCGGAGGCACGGAACTCAGAGAAGGCCTGGCTGAGTCCGTTCGGGGCTTCGAGGACTACTCCTGGGATACCCAGCTGAAGATCGTCCACAACCTGGATCTGCGTTTCAATCTACCTGTGATCTATTCGATCCGCGGACGGGATCTGCTTCCCGGCTTAATTCTCTATTTCGACCTGGGCTACGGGACCCGATACTGGGGAGATCCTTCGAATACACCCGGGGGGTTCCTCGGTTCCACGGGAATCGGCGTTTTTATGGATCTCCTCGATATCGTCTACACTCGGGTCTACACCAATTTCCCCTTGATCGGACAGAGGATCGACGGGGCGCCTTTCGAGCTGGATATCGATATAGGTCTCCATTTCTAGCAGGTCAGGTATTCCTATCCAAGAACTTTTGGGAAAAGAAGCTTTGTTTGCTTGACGAGAAGCGGAGCCTGGCTTATCGTTATTGTTGATACAAAAAGCTCTTTTTACAAAGGAGGAGCGATATGCTCAAAAAAATTGTTCTGTTACTAGTCGTTCTTTTTCTGGCGGCAGGCTTGTACGCCAGGGGCCAGAAGGAAGCTCCCCTGGGTTCGGAGGAAAATCCGATCATCTGGGCCTTCGTACCCTCAGGGGAGATGGAGAGGGTCGCCGCTGGTGCTCAGAGTGTTGCGGACCTGCTCAACAAGAAAACCGGCCTGTACTTCGACACCATGGTGGCCACCGAGTACGCCGGTGTTATTGAGGCTTTACGCAGCGATCCTCCGGCGGCCCACATGGCCTCCCTGGCCACCTTCGCCTACGTGATGGCTGCGGACATGGGCGTGGCCGAGGCGGAGCTGGTCTCCGTACGGTTCGGCAATCCATTCTACAATGGGCAGATCATCGCCCGAGCCGACAGCGGCGTGAAGAAGCTCATCGATCTGAAAGGCAAGACCTTCGCCCGTCCCGATCCCCTCTCCACCAGCGGCTGGATCATTCCCATGATCACCCTGAAAGCGGCCGGAGTGGATCCGGAACGGGACATGAAAGTGGTTGACGCCGGGAGTCATGACGCTGTTGTGGCGGCGGTATACAACGGTGAGGTCGCCGGAGGAGCCTGCTACGTAGACGCCCGCACGCGCATAGAGAAAGATCACCCCGACGTCATGGAGAAGGTGGCGGTGATCGAAGTTTCCGTAAACATTCCCAACGACGGAGTACAGTTCCATCCTTCGGTCTCCGAGGATCTGCGGGGCAAAATCGTCAACGCCCTGCTGGAGATCGCGGCGACCGAGGAGGGGAAAGAAGCTCTCAACACGGCCTACCAGTGGACCGCCTTGGAAGCCCATGACGACACCTTCTACGATCCCTTCCGTCAGGTGCTTCAGGCTGCGGGAATCAATGTCAAAGACCTGATGGAGTAACAGGAAAAGTAATTCCCACACTCTGTGCTTTTACGATTTCAGGGGAGCGGGACCTCCAGGTCCCCCTCCCCTTTTTTCTCGGTAAACGCTGCAGTGCAGTCGAAGTTTGCGTTCTATTGCGGCGCCACCTATACTTTGATACTGTCTTACCCAGGGGGAAGATATGTTCGAGATCAAGAATCTGACCAAAGTCTATGACGATGGCACCATAGCCTTGAAGGATGTTAGCTTCACCGTAGAACCGGGGGAGTTTCTTGTCATTATCGGCCTGAGCGGATCGGGCAAATCGACATTGCTGCGGTGCATCAACCGATTGATCGATCCCACTGAGGGCCAGATCATCTGGGATGGTCAGGATATCACAGCCGCCGACGCTGATCAGCTCCGGCAGATTCGCCGACAGATCGGCATGATCTTTCAACATTTCAACCTGGTAAAACGATCGAGTGTTCTCACCAACGTTCTGTCGGGCAGGCTGGGATACGTGCGGCCGGCGGCCAGCCTGCTCCAGCGCTTTCCCGCCAAAGACCGGGAGATGGCCTGGAAGGCCCTCGAGCGGGTTGGAATCACTGATCAGGCGCACAAGCAGGCCCGCGAGCTCTCCGGCGGCCAGCAGCAGCGCGTGGGAATCGCCCGGGCCCTGATGCAGCAGCCCCGGATGATCCTGGCCGATGAGCCGGTGGCCAGCCTTGATCCGGTCCTGGCTCACTCGATCCTGGGATATCTCGAACAGCTGAACAAAGAGGAGAAAATCACTGTTTTGTGCAGCCTCCACTATCTGGATCTGGTGCAGCGCTACGCCACCCGGGTGATCGGACTGCGGGAAGGCCGCATCGTGTACAGGGGTTCTCGGGAGGAGATCCGCCGCATGACCGACGAGCAGTTCAAGGAGATCTACGGCGAAGAAGCGGTCAGGGTAAGCGCCGGACTTTCAGCGGCAGAGAAGGGGGGGCAGTGAGCCATGGCGAAAAAAGAACACGCCACGTACAACTTCCAGAAATCCCCGTCCTCTTTGATACCCGCGCCGGTGGCGGCACTCGCCTCACTGATCGTTCCGGGCTTGGGCCAAGTGTTGGCCCGCAGCATTCAGCGGGGGCTGCTGCTCTTCGGATCTACCGTGGCAATCATCGCCATGCTGGGCTGGCGGGTCAAACTGCTGGCGCACCTGGAGCCCACGGCTATGGCCATGTTGAGCAAGGCTTTCAATCGGCGGCCCTTTTTCATTGGTTTGATCATCGCCTGTACAGTCATCCTATGGTTGTGGAACACCTGGGATGCCTACCGACAAACGGCGGAGAAGCGCCCCGGCGGGTTCAGCATCTTTGCGCTGGTTCTGTTCACCTTTTTCGCTTTAGGCTGGCAAATCAGCGAAATCGATATTTACAGGATGATCAAGGAGTTCCCCGATGCTACCAAGCCTTTCTCCAGGGTCATCTGGCCCTGGAAGGCTGCGGTCATGAGGGAGCCGGTGCTGATAACCGCGGAGGCGGAGATACTGGTGCCCTGCGGCGGCGCCCCACCACCAATCCCCGAAGAAGAGGAGGGAAAACCATACCTCAAGGCTGAGCCCAACTGCGGTGAGCTATCGCGGATGGATGAGAACAACCAGGCTGTTCCCGGAACAACGACCCGCCTGACGGGGAGGAACTTCCAACCCAATACGAAAACAGAGATCTGGTGGAGCGATCCCCTCGGGAATGAGTTCCAGGTCAGACAGGAGGGTGAGTATATCACCATCACCACCGATGACCGGGGGTCCTTCGAATTTGATCTGATCATGCCCTACCGTCTGATCCCCCCGACCGCGGCGGAGTTTCAGACTCACGAGGTTCAGGCCCGGCAGCTGGCTTCCCGGGGCGAGCTGAAAGCCAGCGAGCCCCTGATGCTGACCATCGAGCGTATGGTGGAGACGATCTTCATGGGTATGATGGCTACCCTGTTCGGAATCATTTTTTCGATACCCGTCAGTTTTCTGGCAGCCCGGAACATCATGTCCGGCTCCTGGGTTACGGTCACCATCTACTACACCACCCGAACCGTGCTCAATATCATCAGAGCCATCGAGCCCCTGATCTGGGCCATAATCGCCGTGGTCTGGGTGGGTTTAGGACCATTTGCCGGTATCATCGCCTTGACGGTGCACTCCATCGCCGCGCTGGGGAAGCTGTACTCCGAGGCGATCGAGGGAATCGACCCGGGTCCGATAGAAGCGGTCCAGGCTACCGGAGCCAATCGTCTACAGACGATCATGTTCGCCGTGGTGCCGCAGATGATCGCCCCCTTCGTAAGCTTTTCCATCTACCGGTGGGACATCAACGTACGCATGTCCACCATTATCGGGCTGGTCGGTGGCGGCGGCATCGGATTCATCCTGATCCAGTACATCCGTCTGCTCGACTATCGGTCCGCCGGCATCGCCGTGTGGTTCATCGCCGTGACCGTAGCGGTGTTGGATTATGTAAGCTCGGAGATACGCCAGCGATTCGTGTAGATTGAGGCCTTGGATCAAGGAAACAGCAGCCGAACCAAACCACTGTAGTCCCTGGAAAGGCGCATACGATCCTCTCGGAGCTCCCGGAGCTCCCGGAGCGTTAAAAGGAACAGCATGCGCCAGTCCGGGTAGTAGCGAAGCCTGTATTCCCCTTCCGAAAGCTCGAGTTCCTGCTCCAGATAGTTCAGGGCGGAATAGACGCCGCCGATCTCATCGATCAGCTCGAGCTCCAGGGCTCGCTCCCCAGAGTAGATCCTGCCACCGCCGATTTCCTCCACGGTTTCATACGGCAGGGACCGGGCTTCCGCCACCTTTCTGTAGAACTGATCAGTGAAGCTGTCGTTGAGATCCTGCAATCGCCGACGTTGCTCCTCGCTCAGGGTCGTGAAGGGAGAAAACAGATCGACGTTTTCTCCGAATTGGACCGAGTCCGTGTTAATTCCGCATCGTTCCAGCAGCTCGGCGATCACGATCTTGAAGGAGTAGGAACCGATGCTGCCTGTCAGCGTGGTCTTACGGGCGAACACCCTGTCTCCGGTCATGGCCAGATAGTAACCGCCGGAAGCGGCCACCCGACCCATAACGACTATCACCGGTTTTTCCTCTTTCAGCTCCATGATGGCTTTCCAGATCTTGTCGCTCACCAGGCCGTCCCCGCCGCCGCTGTCGATGCACAGAATCACCGCCGCTACCCGGGCATCCTTCTCGAGATGCTCCAGCACGGGTATCAGGTTCTTGTCGGTGATGTAACGCCGGGAGTACAGCCAGTGCCAAGGGCTCAGGACCTGGCTGTTGACGATAACTCCTGAGGCTTTGAGCACGGCGATCTGCGGACACCGCCAGCTGCGGCTTTGATACTCATGATAGGCCAGGCGGGCTACGGTCTGGTCTTCCAGATACTGCTCTTCGAAATCCTGGAAGTAGGCCACCTCATCCACCAATCCCAGCTCGGCCGCCTCGTCGCACCAGTAGGGACCGCCGTCCACGAGCTCTCGAGCACGCTGCCTGGAGAAGCCGCGGGAGGAGACCAGGATATCGAGGATCAGCTCGTAGGAGCTCGCCAGATACTCTTCCAGCTGCCTGCGATTCTCCTCACTCAGGTTATCCCGCAGAAACCGATCGAGGGAGGATTTATAGTCGCTCGATCGGGCGTACTCCACATCAATCCCCAGTTTCTCGAAAAGATTCTTGTAGAACAAAAGCCTGGCGCCCACACCGACCAGCGGTACGATCGTGTACGGAGAAGCCACGACCGTGGTGCCCGCGGCCGCGGCCAGATAATCGAACTCGGAAAAGGAGGAATCGAGGTAGCTGACGATCGTCTTTCCCCTGCTCTTCAGATAGCTGAGGGCGTCTACCAGCTCCTCCAGCACGTCGATCGACAGCACCGTCGTAGTTTCAAAGGTCAGGACCAGAGTCTCCAGGTGCCTGTCTTCGGCCAGTTGATGCAGGCGGGCTACCAGGCTGTCCGGATTATAGAGACTTTCCCCGTCGGTAGAATTGGGATCAATGGGTTTGGATAGCTTCAAATGGTAGACTTTAGGTCCAAATTCGAGAATCGATCGGGATGGAAGCAGTTCGTAGCGCACCCCGGCGCCGACACGAAGATCGTTGAAACCGAAATCACCAGCCAAGGCGAGATCAAGCCGTACCGCGTTAGCCCCAACCGACATACCGGCCACAAAATCCTTAAAATGATTCTCCGCCCGAAAACCGATTTGGATTCCTGCCACCGGTTCTGCCCGTAACCCGAGCACGCCGTCTGCATCAGAAAAATCGTGGGGGAATATGACATCTCCGAACAAGGTGAGCCGGTCGGTCAGCGGGCGCAAGCCCAGGCCGAAGGAGTAGCGGCGGGACAGAGGATCGAGAAGCTGCTCCTGGGTTGCGGCAACGGCCAGATAGCGGAGGGGATACCAGAGCAAGCCCGTGGCCAGGTCGATATCCTGCCGGCGAAAATCGAGCAGATCCGCGGCAAACCGCACCCCGACATGGAAGGAGGAGTCGCGGGGAAAAGCGAGGCCGTAGAGGAGATTCAGCCTCTGCCCCGCCCCGTCCCTCTGGTAGTCCAGCCGCAGACTGTCGGACAGGGTGGCGCTCAAGCTGTATTGATCGGATCCACTGACGATTGTCCCCAACCCGGCGGCGAGAGAACGCTGTACCGCTACAGCGGCCGGATTGTACAAAAGGCCTTCAGAGCCGACCGCCGTTGCCGCCGAGGCGGGTACATCCTGGCTGAAGAGCGGATTCACGGAGATGAAAAAAATGCAGAACAGAGCAGCTCTACCAGGCCACATCCCGATACCTCCTGTAAGGCAGTATAGACCTGCCGCGCCTAGCCGTCAAATCAGATCACCCGCATGAATTTCCACTTGCCCTGGAGGAAGCGAAAGTAAAATCCAAACCCAAGCACGCTCACGTAGACGGTAACAAAGATCCAGGCCGTATAGATACCGGCCTGGAAAACAAGCAGTGAGAGAAAGGTGGGAACAACCAGAATGCAGGTAGACACGATTAGAATCATGATCATCACGAAACGGGTGTCTCCGGCACCTTTGATACCTGCGGCGAAGACGATGTTCATCGTATCGAAGATCGAATACACCGCTACGAATCGCAGGAGCACGACCGCAATCTCGCGAATCTTCTGAAAGGTTTCGGGAGCCGATTTGGAGGAGAAGAAACGGATGAAAAAATCTGGAATCAGCACATAGGACAAAGCGATCAGTCCCATGTAGAGGAAACAGATCGCTGCTCCCGAGTAGGTACTGCGGCTGGCTAGGTCAACCCGCCGCTCCCCCACGTATTGTCCTACCAGGATCGAGATCGCCATACCAAGCCCGATCATCGGCATGAAGGCCAGGGAGTTGATGTTAAAGGCGATGTTGGTAGCGGCCAGCTCTACCATGCCGAGCCTCCCGATCAGTAGGATGAACACGGTGAAACCGAATATATCGATGAACAATTGAACCCCATTGGGTAACCCGTAGCGCAGGATGCGGCCGAGCAGTTCGAAGTTCGGCTTCCAGCCCGAAAGGGTTGCGAAGGCCTTATTGTTTTTCCGTCGCAGGATCAGTGCGGTTAAAACTAAAAAGGAAACGACTCCGGATACAACCGTTGAAATGGCGGCGCCGGTGATTCCCAACTCGGGGAAACCGAATCTGCCGAAGATCAGGATGTAGTTCAAAACGATGTTCACCACCGTTGCCAGCAGATGCACCCACATCACCGGCCAGGGTTTGCCCCGGCCGGTGAAAAAGGCCGCCACCGTGGAGTTGGCAATTGGGAAGATCGACCCGTAGCAGAGGACTCGGAAATACCGGACTTCCAACCGGCGAACCTCTACCGGATGTCCGATCCACTCGAATATGGTTGGGGAAAGGGGAGCCATCAGCAGAAGCAGCAAACCCCCGATCAGGGAAACGTAGAATCCCTGCCACAGAGAGGGGCCGATCCGGTCTGGCTGAGCCGCACCGTGGTATTGAGCTACGAAGGTATTCACGTAGCTCGCCGTACCCAGAAACACGCTGAGGATCGTGAAGTAGAGGATTCCCGAAGGCATGGAGGCGGCGATGGCCTCGGGGGAATACCAGCTCAGGAACATGCGGTCGACGAACTCCTGAACCGCCAGAGAACCCGTGCTGAGGATCAGCGGGGCGGCCAAACGAAGCACTTCGGAAAAGCCGCCTCGATCGTGCCAGCGTTCGACAAAAGCGATCCGTCTGGGTGTCGGCTTCATCTTGAATCGGCTCACATACTACACCTTGGACCAGGATCAGAGGAAGTGGCGCTGGACGGCATTTTGTAGTGTATCGTTGCCTTTCAGCTCTTGTATCCGCAGAGGATGAGGGGAAGGGTATTAATGCCGAAGGGTTTCTCGTCGAAACCTCCGAACAGCTTTAGACCCTGGAACCCCGCCGAAGCGGTCAATCCGAGTAAATCCTCGCTCTTCAGGATTCGAAGGTGTACCTGATTGCGGATTACACGCTGATCCGGCTCCTTACCGATGCGAAGCTCGGTTCGGAAGATCACAATGTTGTCGGCCGGATCCAGCTCGTAGGTGCGGGCGAACTCCAGCCCGGCGGATTCGTCCCGCAGCATAGGCAGGCTGGTAATGCCCTTGGCCAGGATGCGATCGTAGTTGATGATCTGCACGATGAGCATTCCACCTGGATTGAGCAGACGATGACAATCCATTAGTACCCGCTGGATCTCTTCTTCACTTTTCAAGTGTACCAGGGAGTTTCCGATGCAGAAAGCCAGATCAAAGCCAGGATCCAGTTGTTCAACCATGGCCAGCATGTCCATGACCTGGAAGACCGTGTGCACATCCAATCCTTGAGCCTTGGCCCGGGCGGCTTCGATCATGCCTCGATCCAGGTCGATTCCCGTCGATCGATGCCCCTTCTCAGCCAAGGCCAGGGAGTAGCCTCCGGTCCCGCAGGCGATGTCGAGGATCCGGGAATGCGGCTTGATTCTGCCGTCGATAAAATCAACGGTTTGCGGATCTACCGGGAAGATCAGATCGTAGTGAACGCTGATACTCTCGTAGAAATCCATCTTAAAATCCCTTCTTCGGCAACACGCCGGCTTCGGCCAGAACCGATACTATCGTGTTTACCTCTCCTATGGAGAAGACTTCGATATTCACCACACCGCCGAAGGCTCTCAGGAACGGAACAAGCCCTTGGAACCAGGACTCTCCGGCGGCGAAGGGTTGATGGTCCGCGCCGTCCCGCACACCGTGCAGATGAATCTCTTCGATGCGCGAGCCGTAGCACTTTAAAAACTCCTCAATGCTCGAGCCGTTTCTCAACAAATGACCCGTATCGCAACACAGGGAAAAGGAGCTCATCTTTTCGGCAACCGGCGAAAAGTCCCTCGCAATGAGATTTTCAACCAGAAAAACCCGTCCGTAGCGTTCCTGCCAGCCCTCCACCATATCTCGAAATTCGTCGAGGTCCCCTGCCGGTGAATGCAGGATATAGCGTTGGGCCAGATCGCGGGTAAGCTCGATCAGCCGTTCATCCTGGGGGAGCAGAGTATCGGGCATGTGCACGGCGAAGGTGAAACGCTCCCGGTAGGATGCGATCAAGGATTTTTCCCGAACAAACAGATCTCGGCTGTCGTCATCGAAATAGTAGAACAGAAGCTCCACCGCCTGGATTTCCCGCCGATCTGCCAGATACTCCACGTTTTCTCCGTAGGTTCCTGGAATCACATAGGAGGGCACCGATAGGATCATGTG
>CAZVHJ010000035.1:41805-52842 GCA_964627715.1 uncultured Spirochaetaceae bacterium
AACAGCGAGTACAGCCAGAGCGACAACCTCGGAATTCTCGCAGACAGCTCCGTAACTGTCCCCGGTACAGCCGCCGATCTTGCGCAAGAATAGCAGCCCCATCGCCGCACTGATCACTGCTACCGTGGCAAGCACGGCCAGACCCAACGGACCGAGGAAGATCCACGCACAGGCACCCGTGACAACCGTACCGAAGATCAACTGGGGCCAGTGGCAGTGCTGTTTGATCCGATAACCGAGACCCGAGGGCACCGCGGAGGGAAAGCTAAATATAACCAGGAGCATGGACCAACGTCCCAGAGTGGGCACCAGAATGATTTCCCGGATCCGAAACACTCCAACCAGCTCGGTCAGAAAGGCGAACTTAGCGAGCAGCACGATACACAGGACCACGACACCAAATACACCAATGTGGCTGTCCTTCATAATGGCCAGCCGTTTGTCTCTACGCGCACCTGCCCCCAGACCGTCAAAGGTGTCCGCCAGCCCGTCGAGATGCAGACCTCGTGTGAACAGGGTCCAGACTGCCAGGCATAGACAGGCCGTGGAAAGAGGAGACCACAGGCGAGTGAACAGATAGGCACAACCGTAGAGCAGGGCACCGAGGAGCACCCCGACCACCGGATACCAGGCTGTGGCTCTGCCCAACTGTCTCTCTGTTGCCTCGGACTTGCCGGGGATCGGTACTATCGAGAGAAAGCGAAGGGCAAGAAAAAAACCCATGGATCTGTCTCACTTCAGTTTCTGGGCCAACCCGGCCAGGAGGAAGTATACTTCCTCCGCTTCCCCTGCCACCCGCTGATTGACTTGTCCCGCGATATCCCGAAAAGTCCTGCCGAGGGGAGTCGGTGGCACTACGGCCATGCCGACTTCGTTGGAGATCAGCAGGACCTGCCCCCGGATTCGCCGGCAAGTTTTGAGGATATCCTCGATTTCCGTCATGACGACTTGCTCCAGCTTCTCCAGGTCCGGCGAACGATCCCCTCCCTGCTCCAGGATAATGTTGGTCACCAGCAGAGTCAGGCAATCGACGATCACCACTGCGGAATTTACCCCGGAGAGTGCTCCGGCCGCATGCCGCGGTTCCTCTATGGTCTTCCACTCTGCGGGGCGGTTATCCCGGTGGCGGGTAACCCTGAGTTTCATCTCCTCATCCTCTGCTGTCGCGGTTGCCAGATAGGTCACTCCGCCGGCGGAACCTACAGACAGCCGGGTCGCCAGTTGTTGAGCAAAACTGCTCTTGCCACTGCGAGCACCCCCCAGAATGAAGGTGATTCTGCCCATATGACAACCTTTCCCTATTCCCGGGACGGTACTCTCGTCTTTCCCTGTCTGTTAACCAGAAAGACACCGAAGATAATCACGACTCCTCCTATCATTTGGGCTACGAGCAGTTTTTCCCCCAGAATGGCCATGCCTCCGACAACGCTGACCACCGGTAGAAGATTGATGAAAGAGGTGACCCTGACCGGACCAAGCCTGGCTAGGGCGTAGAGATAGAGGAAAAAGCTGAGGGCCGTACAGATCAATCCGAGATAGACGAGATTCAGCCACACATTCAAGCTGCTGAAGTTCCACGAGCGATGCTCGCTCAAGGCAATCGGGAGGAGAAGGACCGTGCCGATCGTGGACTGGAAGGTAATCAGGTTCACCCCCCGCAACCCGCGGTGCAGATTCTTGCTGAATATATTGTAGGCTACCCAGGAGAAACAGGCTCCGAACATCAGAAGATTGCCAAGCAGCGCCCGGTCGTACTGCCCCGATGATCTCTGTACCACGAGGTACACCCCTAGGATCGACAGGGCAATACCGAATCCCTGATACCAGCGGATCGAGTTCCTGAAGAGAAGATATTCCGCTCCTACAGTCAGAGCCGGTATGATCGCTGTGATCAGGGCTGCGTTGGAGGCGGAGGTAAACTTGATTCCACGGGACTCACAGAGAAAATAGAAAAAAATCCCGAACAAAACGCTAAGAAGCAGGAAGAGCCGGTCCTGTTTCCGCAGTCTGAACCCCGGATGAAGTTTGCGCTGAAGCGGATAAAGAACGACAGAGGCGATAAGAAAGCGCAGAAACACCATGGTCATGGGAGGGAACCCCGTATTGAGTATAGCCTTAGAGCTGACGAAGGAAAGTCCCCAAAACAGCATCGCCCCCACGGCAGCGAGCATGGGAAGAATCTGGGGGCTTGAGCTTCGATCGTGGTCCATGTTGTGTAGCTCCAAGCGATACCACAACGGTGGCGAACCTGTCAAGGAGGCATGGCGGCACAGGTACTCCCGATCCGATTTTTCAGTTATAGTAGGTCGGAAGTGAATTTCGTACAATCACTGGAAAGAGAACAAAGGTGAAGAGTAGTAACGAGAAACTGGCTCGGCTCAGAAGCAAACACGGCTTCATCTGCGACATGGATGGAGTGATCTACCACGGCAACCGCCTACTGCCCGGTGCCAAGGATTTCGTTGCCTGGCTGCTCGACAATGAAAAGCGCTTCCTCTTTCTGACCAACTCCAGTGAGCGCTCGCCGCGGGAACTACAGCAAAAGCTGGCCCGGATGCAGATCGAGGTCTCCGTCGAGAACTTCTACACCAGTGCGTTGGCAACGGCGGGTTTTTTAGCCAGCCAACATCCCCATGGAAGTGCCTATGTGATCGGCGAGGCCGGGCTGACCAATGCCCTGTACGAGGCGGGCTTTTCCATGAATGACGTCAACCCGGACTACGTTGTGGTCGGGGACACCCGAACCTACAGTTTCGAACGGATCGAACGGGCCGTTCAGCTCGTTCTCGGCGGCGCCCGTTTGATCGGAACCAATCCCGATCTGACCGGCCCTTCCGAAGGGGGAATCGTCCCCTCTACGGGCTCGTTAATTGCACCGATAGAGCTCGCTACCGACCGCAAGGCCTATTTCGTGGGCAAACCGAATCCCCTGATAATGCGTCACGCTCTGAAACAACTCGCCTGTCAGCGGGAGGAAACAGTCATCATCGGAGACAGGATGGATACCGACATCATTTCCGGAATCGAAGCGGAGATCGAGCCGGTATTGGTCTTAAGCGGTGTGACCACGGCGGAGGATCTGCTTCGTTTTCCCTATTCACCGTACTACGTGATAGAAGGTGTTGGGGATATCCCGGCCGGCGCTTAACCTTCAATCCTTGATTGACATCTACCATGATTGAACGGAATATTGTAGTATAACAGTGGTTTCGAGTATCATAGGAACACCGAAGACGCCTGGAGGTTGGCATGTCAATACGCAACGAAGAGATCTTCAAAATCATTGAGAAGATCCGTAATCACTATCACACGAACCTGAACAACCGCTTTATCCGTAAGGCTCTTCTACTCATGAAAGTTCCCCGGGGAACCTGGGATGCCATCGCCCGTCTCACAGAGAAGACGGACTTCTACAAAATTCAGGGATATCCATACAACGAACTGTACGAACAGATCCATGCGGCTGCCACCTTCGTGCATCAAGCCAAGATCGATGTTGCCCCCCGACTGCGCATACTACTGTCCGGCGGGACCGAAACGGTGTTCAGCCGCCAGAAAGGCGGTGAAGACAAGATCCTGCTCGACATGGCGATCAACAACTTCCCCGCCAATCTCGGTGTTTTCTCCGATCTCGTCAACGAGCTGTATGTGAAGGCCGTAGAACAGGACAGGGCGGATCATCCGAATGAGCGGCCCGTGTTCGAAAGGATGCCAGAACTCAAAGAGATAGGGCGTCTACTGATCTGAAAAGGCCTTAACCTTTAATCTGCTTTACCATTTCCGGTACGACATCGAAGAGACTCCCGACGATCCCGTAGTGGGCAACGTTGAAGATAGGAGCGCTGGGATCGTTGTTTATTGCCACGATAATGTCCGAGCTCTTCATCCCCGCCAAATGTTGGATGGCGCCACTGATTCCACAGGCCACGTATATCGTCGGATTCACGGTTTTTCCCGTCTGCCCAACCTGATGGGAGTACGGGATCCAACCGGCGTCCACAGCAGCACGGGAGGCTCCTACAGCGCCACCGATCGCTTTGGCCAGCTCTTCGATAAGGGCAAAGTTCTTGGGATCCTTTAAGCCACGGCCGCCGGAGACAATGAAATCGGCGTCAGCCAGGTTCACCGTATCCATCTCTTCGGAAACAAACTCGAGCACCTCCACACGGGGCTTGAGGATGGGATAGCTCAATTCCAGAATCTGTCCCTCGTGACCCTCTAGCGGCTCGGCGGCTTTCATCACCTTATGCCGTACCGTAGCCATCTGGGGTCTGTGGCTGTTGCACAGAATCGTGGCCATGATGTTTCCACCGAAGGCGGGCCGGGTCTGCTTGAGCAGTTTGTTATCCCCGTCGATGGACAACTCGGTGCAATCAGCGGTCAATCCGGTCAGGATCCGTGCCGCCACCCGGGGCAGCAGCGATCGGCCGATAATCGTTCCGCCGCCAAGGAAGATCTCCGGTTTCTTATCGAGCAGGATCTTTGCTACCAGGTCCGCCTGAATCTCCTCGTTGAAATCCCCGATGCCAGGATCTTCCATCATCCAGACCTCATCAACCCCGTAGGAGACCAACTCTTTAGCCATATCCAACACCTTCTGTCCGAGCAGGATGGCGCTGATTTTCTTGTCCAGGCTTGCTTTGAGCTCCCGAGCCGCTCCGATGATCTCATACACCACGGAGGATAGCTCGCCATGACGATGCTCGGCAAAAAGACAGATCCCGGAGTAGTTCTCTACATCCTGACCTTTGAAGGGTCGCCGTTCGATGACGATCGCGTCGTACTTGCACGCACTGACACAAGCTCCGCACACGGTACAGCGCTCGTTGAGCACCGCCTTTTTATCGATTAAGGATACAGCATCGTAAGCGCAAACCTTGATACACAGGCCACAGCCCACGCATTTATCAACGATGATCTGAATCGGTTCAGCCATGCCTTTTCCCTTCCTCTCTCTGCTGCCCGATCGGAATCCCCGCCTCGCGGAGCTCCGCCAGCAAATTGGAGACGGCCTGCTGGACATTCCCTTCGAAGATCTTCCCGCCGGAGGGTTTGGGGGGGGTGAAGATTTTCATAACTTGGGTCGGAGATCCGGTCAGTCCGATACGCTGCAGGTCCAGATCGATATCTTCACTGTTCCACGACGGGATCTCCGCCTTCTTTGCAGCTATTTTTCCTTTCAGAGATGGAAGCCGAGGCTCGTTGATCTCCTTCACCACCGTTAAGACGATAGGAAGCTTCGATTTCAGGCGGACATAACCGTCCTCCAGAAGACGCTCAACGATGAGGGTCCCGTCGTCGTCGATATTCTCGATTTTATGGATCTCAGTCACGTGGGGCAGTCCCAAATTCTCCGCCACACCGGGACCCACCTGACCGGTATCACCGTCGATGGCCTGGCGGCCCATCAGGATGACGTCCACCTTGCCGATTTTCTTGATCCCCCGAGCCAGGGTGTAGGCCGTGGCCAGAGTATCCGCCCCGGCGAAGGCTCGATCGGAGAGCAGAATCGCCTCGTCCACTCCCAAGCTGATGGCTTCCCGCAGAGCACTCTCTACTTGGGGTGGTCCCATGGACAGAGCGATCACGGTTCCCCCGTGCTTCTCTTTCAGCCGAATTCCCTCCTCCAGGGCGTACATGTCGAAGGGATTGATGATGGACTCCACGCCCTCACGCATCAGGGTGTTAGTCTCCGGATTGATGCGGACGTTGGTCGTATCCGGTACCTGTTTTATGCAGACAACGATCTTCAAAACTCTGGTTACTCCTTTTTCTGCAGACTTTCTTTTATGAGCTGGAGCGCGATGATTTCTCTTTGTATCTGATTCGTACCTTCATAGATCTGGGTGATCTTGGCATCCCGCATCATCTTCTCCACGGGATACTCCTTCATGTATCCGTAACCGCCGTAGATCTGCACTGCGTCGGTTGTGACCTTCATCGCCGTATCCGAAGCAAATACCTTGGCCATGGCGGAGACTCTGGACACGTTTCGCGCACCAGCATCGATCGTTCGAGCCGCTGCGTAGGTCAGGGCTCGGGCCGCTTCCACCTGGGTGGCCATATCGGCCAGCATGAACTGCACCCCCTGGAAGGCGGACACGGGCTTGCCGAACTGTTTTCGTTCCTGGGAGTATGCAACCGCCATGTCCAAGGCGCCTTGGGCAATGCCTACAGCTTGAGCGGCTACTCCGGGTCGTGACTGGTCGAAGGTCTTCATGGCAACCAGAAAACCCGCACCTTCCCGCCCCAGCAGATTCGTTTTCGGAACCTTGCAGTCGTTGAAAATGAGCTCTCGGGTGGCGGAGGCCCGAATCCCCATCTTGTCCTCTTTCTTCCCGAACTCGAATCCCGGGGTATCTTTCTCAACCAGAATGGCCGAGGCTCCCCGCGGACCTCGGGTCGGATCGGTCAGAGCAATCACGGTGTAGATAAACGCTTCCCCGCCGTTGGTAATCCACTGCTTGGTGCCGTTGAGCACATAGTTGTCTCCATCGGGCAATGCCTTGGTCTTCACCGCTGCGGCATCACTCCCCGCTTCCGGCTCGGTCAGGGCGAAAGCCGCCAAAATTTCTCCGGCCGCCAACCTGGGCAGGTATCTCTTTTTCTGCTCTTCGCTTCCAAACAGGATGATTGGGATCGTACCCAAACCGGATGCCGCATAGGCCAGTGCGATCCCTCCGCAGGCTTTGGACAACTCCTCCACCACGATAGACATTTCCATGATTCCACCGCCCAAACCGTCGTATTCCTCCGGGATGAACACCCTGAAGAGATCCGATTTGGCCAGCACATCCACTATATCCCATGGAAAGGTGCCCTTCTCGTCGTACTCTAAAGTGACAGGCTCTACCTTCTCCTTGGCGATTTTGGCGGCAAGATCTTTGATCATCTGCTGTTCTTCTGTCAGAAAATAGTTCACTTGTTGTCCTCCAGTTTATCGTTGGTCCCCCCTTCACAGTACAAGGAACACACATTCCCAGGGGGCGGGGAAAGTCCGATTATCTTTGTCGGCAAACTCCAAATTTGTAAACACCTATAATAGAAAAAGGGATTGTTTATTTCAAGACCCGGGTCTACCAACTGGGTTTGCCGACTTGGGTTTGCCGACCTAGGTCGGCAGGCCCATGTTGGCCGCGGGAGCGCTTCTGGCTCATTTACCTTTTACAGGCGTAGATCACCATGGATCTTGTATACCTGGCCATCCCGCTCGATCTTCAATTCCCGATCGGGGAACTCTTTCGGCAGCTCTTCCCGCAATCGTTCCACAACCTCATCCTCTATCCGGTTGCGGATGTAATGGGGTACCCGAGTCAAGGTGACCATACGAGCCTCCACCACGTAACCGGGGCCACGCTTCGACCCATACCCGGCGGTAAAACTGGCACCCAGATTGAACAACCCATCATGGGCCTTACTGGAGGTTGTTCCCCGGGCCGGCCGTGCCGGGTGGAGCGGATATTTGTCACCATATTTCTCCTCAAGATAGTCGTCGACTCGGTCAAACGCTCTCTTGAGCTTGCTCTCCCACTCTTCGACTTTGTGATGTCGCATCTTCCACCCAACCCGACTGTGGTGGGGCAATGATACCCTGCCCAACAATCTACTTGTCAATACCATAGCCGGATTGACCTGGTAGCACTGTGGTACTAGAATAGTGTATATCGATATGGAAGATTCCGTTGTGTTCGATCAATTGGTCAAAGAACTGGACAATCAAGAGCGAAGAGCGCTCCTGGTGCGGATTCAGGGCTCCGTACCCGTGTTTTCACAGCCGTTGAACCCGTGGGAGGAGGGGCCTTCAGTCTTTGTGCCCGAAGTTGAGCTTGCAGACCTCAACGTGTTTGAACGGATATTTCTGTTTTTCAAGTCCCTGTTCACACACAAAGACAGGGCGACCTTGCTTCGCGAGCGTTACTTAAAACGTCTAACCTTTGAGATCGAACGAAACAATCCTAGCTTGATACACGGTTCCGCGTCCCGGTTTCAGGCAGGTATGCATGAAGAACTTCGTGCGCTTAAAGGACATGCTCGTATCCTTCAGGGACCGCTGCAGGAAGTACTGGGGGACAGTAGAAGGCAGTTCATCGCGTTTCTGGCTCGTGACGAGTTCAAGGATTTCCAGGAACGTTTGAATGAAGAGACGAACCCACAAGTTATCTGGGAGAACAGTAACCTTAATGAGGAAAAACAGGTACGGACACTCATGCTGCAACGCTTCGATGAGCTGATCGAAAAGATCCCGGAATCCAGCAAACGGGAGCTTGCCCGGGACGCCCGGGCGTTTTTCTCTCTGTATGCTTTCAGTCTTCATCCCTTCGACGCTCTGTTGTCTCCTTTTCGTGGAAAGAATGACCTGAGCGCGGATTTTGCGGATCTGAAAAAGCCATTGAAAGAACTGGCAGAAACTCTCGAGCCCGTACGGTTTCCGCCATCGCCTCGAGCCCTCTATGACCTGTTTCTCTTTTTGCATCAAGAGCGCTTGGACGAGCGGGATTTTGATCTGGAAGACCAACTGATGATCGATATGTCCGATGTTCACTCCGCCCTGGCTGGCATTCGCAAATTTCATGAACGAGTTCCTCTACATACGATCCTGCACCTGGTTACTCAGAACCCGGAATACTACCCTTCTTCCCGCCGATCTATCCCAGACTGGTTTTCCTTCTACAGAGACTTCTGGCGCCAGTGGGTGCATCGCCGTTACCTGGACTTCTATCATTCCCGAAGGCGCGGGGCTCTGCTCTCCGAAAGCTTGGAGTATCTCAACGCCAAATCGCTTCCGAGTTTGGCAAATTATAGGGCGGACAAATTCGGCGGGAATACTCCGGTCCGTCATGAATTTTCGCTGTGCTTCATCAAGGGCTTCTTGAAATATATCTTCGCCCCTCTTTCCAGAGCCCTGAAGCTGATCTATCTGAATGCTGAGTTCTACAAAGAGGAGAACCGCCACGCCTACACCGATGCCTTTCTCTTTCTAACCGAGGCGGATCAGAAAGTCGAAGAGCTCGAATCAACACTGGGGCCGCAGGGAGACCTCCGGGCAGCGATCCAGGGAGTCAAGGGACAAGCCCTCGGGGAAAGGCTTCGGCAGAAACGCATTCTGGACATCCTGGCCCGGGCTGACGGCAAAGCCAGAGCCCTGGTCGATGCCCTTATCGAGCAGATTGAGAATCTCAAAGCCCTCCTGTACGGCATCTTAAAGGGGCAACCCGGTGATCGCTACGATACTCTGGTAAACTTGAATAAGATCGGCGGACGGGAGAACAGCGATCTCCGCAAGGCCTGGACCAATGCCCTGGAGAAAATCGACCGGGGAGCTGTGCTGCTCAGACAGATTCGAGAACTCGAAATCAACCAGTATGCTTAACCGGCAAACGTCACCGGCGAAACCACTCCCGAACCATACTCACTTTTAGCTTCGATCAACCGCGTCTTCAGGATTTCCAAACAGCCGCTGAAGCTCTCCGGTACCTCCTGTTCCTCTGCGTAGATCTTCTTCATTCTGTCTATCTTCTCGAGGAACTTATCGATCCGAATCGAGAACTGCTCCTCGTACTCTCCCGCCGAATACTCCCGGTTGAAGACCTCCCGGAACAGAGCCTGCAGATCCTCGTACTTGGGTATGTATCCGATTGGAGTCTCGATAGCCTCATAATCTCCGTGCACCCTGCCCTCCATCCAGAGCAGCCAAACCTTCTTGTCGACCTTCTCGTTGAGGAACTGGCCGTCTTTCTTTAGAAAATAGTTCGTGGCAAAAACCAGAGGCGCCTTTTCTAAGCCCTGACCAAAGTTGATGTGATTCTGGATATAGCGGCCAAGGGGAACAACGAGAAAATCGAGATTTGCCATTGGGCTGAATGCCCGCACCCCCCCCTTGCCGAGGGTGGCAAAGGTGGTTTCCGATTCCAGGATGGCCCCGATTGCCACTCCATGCACCCAATCCAAACTCTGATACACAGGTACGGAAGTATCCGAATCCCGGCCTCCGTATATCACTCCCTCGATGGGGACCCCTTCCGGGTCGTGAAGTTTCGGGTCTGCGTTCACCAGCTCGGAGATGCGGATCGTGTAGCGGGCATTCTTGTGACAATGGTCAACGACATTGCCGGACTCATCCTTTTCCCCGTGTTCCCAGCAGTCGCTGAAGTGATTCCGCCCCGTCTCGGGCAGCTCTCTGCCCATACCCAGCCAGTAGGCCTGATTCTCGTGTACCAGCACATTGGAGAAGATCAACTCCCGCGGTGTGGTCAGAGCCTCGTAAATCACCGGGTCGTCCACGGGATTAACATCCATGATGATCCCAAAGATGCCCTGCTCGATATTCACCCCGTATGCGCCGCCATCGGGACCGGAGCGGATGTAAGCGATATCATCTCCGAGAATCAGCTGTCCGGGAATCATCGCCGTAGAAGTCTTGCCGCAGGCGCTCGGGAAAGCACCTGCAAAATAGGTAAGCCGGTCCTTTCCCGGAGGCCGCGCCGCCATGAGGAACATGTGCTCAGCCAGCCAGTCCTCTTGATTGGCTTTGTAAATGGCCAGCCTGAGGGCCAGTTTCTTCAGCCCCAGACTGTTACCGGCATACTGGTTGTTGACGGTCAGAACCTGATTGCCCACAACATCGATGTATATTCTGCGCTTATCGATATTCTTCGTGTTGTTTCGCTCATCCAGAGCTCCCGCCGAATGGATGAAGGTGAAGAAATCCGGGGAGCCCTTGAGCTGTTTGAACTGCCCGTAGCCGGTACGGTAGAGAATATCCTCGCTGTGAGCGACGTAGGCGGAGTCGGTGATCTGAAACGCCGGAATGGAGAAGCGGGAATTAAGAGGACCGAGAGAGAAGAATCGTACCAGGGCCTCTTTGCCGGCCATGGCGCCGTCCATGATTTCGAGCAGCTCTTCGAGTCCCTGTTCACGAGGGACGGTGTTGATGACCTTGCTCATCTTCATCCCCGGGGTTACCAGAACCCGGGTGTTCTGCTTGTCCCTGGCCTGATCGTGGTAGCCGTCGTAGTGGATCGTGTGCCCTTCCATGGC
>CAZVHJ010000036.1:0-52812 GCA_964627715.1 uncultured Spirochaetaceae bacterium
TACAGCATGGCGGTAGCGATTATGGCCCCAGGTCGACCATAATTAGAATTGCTGACGGAGTATACAGTAGAATCGAGCTTGACCGTTGAGAACAAATCATTATAATAGGTCAAAATGACTCGGACGCAGGGCAAACGGTTTTTTTCGATTAGCCGCCAAACCCGGGTGTCCTTCTACATATTCATCTCTCCCTGGATATTTGGCTTCCTCGCATTCCAGATCATGCCGATTGTTTGGGGATTCTATACATCCCTGACCAACAGGATGGCTTTCAGTATTGAAACGAAATTCATTGGTTTGAAAAACTACATCGATCTGCTGGTGCAGGGGGAGATCCAGTATGCCTTCCTCACGACTTTCATCTACACGATCGCTTCTACCACCCTGGCGGTGCTGACGGGGCTGATTGTTGCACTGCTTCTTGAACGGCAAGTTCCGGGACGGGGTGTGTTCCGTACCATCCTGTATTTCCCCTATATGATTCCTCTGGTTGCGGTCGGCTGGATCTTCAAGGTGTTTTTGGACAAGGATACGGGTTTTTTCAACATTTTCCTTTCCAAGCTGGGAATCATCTCCACGAACATCCCCTGGCTCAGCGCTTATGCTCGGGGATCTGTGGTCAGCCTGGCGATCTGGATGTCCGGCTGGAGCATGATTATCTTCCTCGGGGGTTTGAGCACCATCCCGAATGAGCTCTACGAGGTTGCCAGGATCGACGGAGCCGGGTATCTTCGCCGATTGTGGAGGATCACCCTGCCGCTGTTGAGCCCTTTCGCTTTCTTTCAGTTCGTTACCAGCTCGATCTACTCGATGCAGATATTGATCGAGCCCTATATTCTCAACCCGGCGGGGATTGAAGGGGGACATATTATGCGTGTTCCTCCCCCCAAAGAAACCTATTTCGTAATGGCCCGGGCTTACAACTATGTTTTCCTTCGCAGTCGCTTTGCCTACGGTTTGTCCTTGCTGTGGATTCTGTTTGTGGTCATTCTGTTGATCACCATTGTATTTATAAGATTGGGGGGGTTCGTCGTCTATTCAGAAACAGGAGCTAAATAACACTCAGGCGGTTCAACAAGATCATTTAGAAAGGGACAATCATATTAGTCTTGAATTCGGTTTGAAGTAATCAGAAAATGACTAAATCGCTTGACTTACGACAAGACCCATGATTTAATGAAATACAGCAGATACGGCAAGTCTCGAGTCCCGTTGGAAACCATCTTGGATAAGGGAAAGGATATGCCTGGTCTGCAAAGGTTGGTAACCTTTTTATAATCTATTCAAAGAGGAGGTAACTCATGAAGTTACTCAGATTTGGGGTGATGGCAGTACTTCTGGTGCTCGGCGCCACAGTGCTCTTTGCCGGGGGCGGTCAGGAGGCAGGACCGGTAACCCTTACATTCATGGTCCATGAGGCTGATTTGCCTAAGGAGTTCGTGGATAAGTGGAATGCTGCCAATCCGGATATCAACCTCGTTCGGGTCGAGCAGGATTTCGAGAAATGGATCGTCGAGGCTATGGCTGGTACCGCCTCGGATCTGCGCCAGCTGGGTCAGGGTACCGACGTGCCGTACTTCGCGCGAAGAGGACTGTTTCTCGACATTACCAGTCGCCTGAAAAAGAGTGAGGTGATCAAGTGGGACGATATCGATCCGCTTGGCAACAGTGCCTATATGTGGGATGGCAAACAGATGGGCAAAGGTCCCTACTATGGACTCACCAAGGACTACAACAACATCGGGGCCATCACCTACAACGTGGAGATGTTTAAAGCTGCCGGCCTTCCCATGCTCTCCGAGACCGAGCCGATCACCTACCAGGACGAAATGTACAACCTGGCCAAGAAGCTCATGGTCAAGGACAGCTCCGGAAACGTGACGATTTGGGGCTACGAGATTGCCGGTAACTGGGTGCCGTTCTTCGCCTCTGACATGGCCTATGCAGAAGGGCTCAGCTTCTATGCTGATGAGCTTACCAGCGTGATGAATGAAGACCCCAAGATGCGGAACATCTGGAAATACTGGGCTCGGTTCATGAAGGAAGATATCTCAAGCAATGTACGCAATCCTGCAGCCGGGTGGACCGGTGCGGCCTTCCAGTCCGATCGGGTCGCCATGGTACAGCTGGGCTACTGGTTTGGCGCCCAGCTGCAGGAGAACCCCGGGTATAACGAGAAGTACGCCTGGGCGCCGACGCCCATCCTGCGCAAGGGTTCCAAGAGATTTACCAACACCCTCGGTGCCACCGGTACGGTGATTTACTCGAAAACGAAGTATCCGGATCAGGCTTTCAAAGTCTTCGAGTGGTACACCGCCGGTGAGTACGGCATCCACAGAGCAAAGACCGGCTGGGGCATCCCCGCCGTGTACTCGCTGCACCAGTATCTGCCCAGAGACAACAAGTTCAACAAGAGCAGAACAGAGATCGCTCTTGACGATGCCAAGTACTTCGTACCCTGGCAGGCCAGTACATTGATTCGGTCCGAGGCAGTTTGGGCTGGAGCCTGGAGTGCGGGTATCGATGACTATGTCGAGGGCAAGATTTCCGCCGACGAGTTCGTGGACCGCTTCTACGCCTACATGAACGAAGAGTTGCAGGCGGGCAAAGAAGAGCTGGGTTTGTAAGAATCGAAACAGACACGATCGAGCCATGGCCGCAAGGCTATGGCTCGATTTTTTAGGGGATACGCATGAGCAGATCGACAGTGAAAAGGGTCTCTACAATAGCTGCAGACAGGAGGAAATCCTTCTACATATTTATTTCTCCCTGGATCTTTGGTTTTCTCCTGTTTCAGATCATGCCGATCTTTTGGGGATTTTCCACCTCTCTCACAAACCAGATGGCCTTCACCGTGCAGAGAAGGTTCATCGGTCTGGAGAATTACATTAAATTGATGTCAGATCCGGAAATACGCTATTCCTTTCTCACAACGTTCATCTATACGGTTTCCTCCACAACTCTGGCGGTGGTTACGGGACTGATCATTGCGCTGCTGCTCGAACGGGAGGTTCCAGGCAGGGGAATCTTCCGTACAATCCTCTACTTCCCCTATATGGTCCCCCTGATTGCGGTAGGTTGGATCTTCAAGATCTTTCTGGACCGGGATACGGGCTTTTTTAACATTTTCCTTCTCAAGCTCCATCTCATTCCCGCTCCTGTTGCCTGGCTCAGTGATTTTGCCAGGGGCTCGATCGTCAGTCTGTCGATCTGGATGTCGGGCTGGAGTATGATCATTTTCCTCGGAGGGTTGAGCACGATTCCGAATGAGTTGTACGAGGTGGCGAGAATCGATGGAGCCGGTTATCTTCGAAGGCTGTGGAAAATAACACTCCCCCTGCTCAGTCCCTTTGCTTTCTTTCAGTTCGTAACCAGTTCCATCTATTCTATGCAGAAGTTTATCGAGCCATACATTCTGAATCCCAGACAGATCAGGGGAGGCGCGTTCACACAGCAACCTCCCCCAAGAGAAACCTTTTTTGTAATGACCCGCGCATACGACATCACCTTCAATAAAGCCCGGTTCGCCCAGGGCCTTTCCCTGTTGTGGATTCTGTTCGTATTCGTACTCATCATCACGATCATATTCATTCGTTTAGGCGGTTTTGTCGTGTACTCCGAAGTAGAGGAAAAGAGGTAGGATAGCCATGGTATCAATGTCAAAACAGCGGATAATCACTCAGACAGCGAAATTTATCGTACTGCTGCTCCTGGTGTTCATATTCTTCCTGCCGATCGTCAGCATGTTCGTGACCTCTCTGAAAACCAGGGGGGAGCTCTACGTAGTGCCGCCGGTGGTTTTTCCCAAGGAACCGAAATGGGAAAATTACATCTCCGCCTGGACCATGATCCGCTACGAGCGCTTCGTCTTTAATTCTCTGATTATCGCACTCTTTTATACGGTTCCCTGTGTCATGGGAAGTTGTCTAACCGGTTATGGTTTTTCCCGTTTTCAGGTCAAGGAGAAGAGAGCAATCTTCATGTTGATGCTTTCGACCATGATGATTCCCTATATGGTCACTTTGGTGCCCCTGTATCTCATCGTGTCCAAGATCGGATTGGTGAATAAACGGGTGTTCTGGATTATGTGGGGTGTCCAGGGCATGCCCTTTCTCATCTTCCTATTCCGCCAGTACTTTTCAACCATCCCCTATTCCTTTGAAGAATCCGCCCGACTCGACGGAGCGAATCGATACCAGATCTTTTTCCGCATCATGTTTCCCCTGGTTCAGACAGCCGTGATTATTGCAGCGATTTTTGCCTTTCAGTGGTCCTGGTCCAACTACCTGATGCCGGTGTTGTTCCTGCGAGCCGAGAAAGTAACCCTGGCCGTAAAATTGGCCAATGGTTATGTGGATATGAAGCAGAACATCCTCCACAATATCGGTATGGCGGGAATCGTCTACTACACCCTGCCGATCGTGATCGTGTTCTTTTCCCTGCAGAAACGATTTATCGCCGGACTGCTTTCCGGCGGGTTGAAGGGTTAGGACAGTGCTGTAAGTATAGTGGATTGTTGTGGAGGCGTGAAGATTTTACCTCCGGGGAATCGTTTGTGTTCCAGGCAAAAGAAGCGAGAGATTTGCCTTTGAAGGGCCTGGCTTGATACTCACCCACTGCGAAGCAGCAAAGTTCCATCCAGGCGTACCTCGGCCTGTTTTACAACCAAGTCAAAAGGGGCGGGGGGCGGAGATATCGAGTCCGAAAGTATGGGCTTGCCCCCAAACCCACGTGCACCGTGCCAAATTACTCCGTACATTGAAGAAGTGAACGAGCTGGAAATGCGATTTCTCGAGAGTCAAGGATTCGCCGTTCTCTAATCCGCGGGATTGGGTATCGTCGAGAACAAGACATAAATCTGCCATCATAATGAAAAAATATCGAAGAAATCTCTCTGGATTCTGGCTAATGTCTTGCATTCGGACAAATTCTATGATTAAATATGCATATTACCGGTTACTTACCGGTAATAATTAGGTAGATATATGTCATGGATACTTCCTACGTACCTAAATACAGTCGAGTTGTTGACTTTATCAAATCTCAGATTCACAGCGGCAAGTACAAAGTAGGGGAGATTCTTCCAGGACAACGTATCCTAGCCGCCCAGCTGGGCATCAGCCGTCCGTCTGTCAAACGGGCTGTTGAGGTGCTTGTAGGGGAGGGTATCCTGGAGTGTAACCCCTCGATCGGATCCATTGTCAAACAATTACCTGTAGAGAAGCTGCTGGTGGGTTACCATGTAAAAGATCTCCAGGATCCCTTTCATGTCGAGCTTATTCGGGAGTTGGATATTCAACTGCATCACTATCGGGGAGCGTTGATTGCGATCCAGGGAACAGATGACAGCCGATTGTATGAGCTTGGGATCACCCACGCGGTGAAGCATCACGAGTTCTACGAAAAGGACCGAGTCGACAAAGTTCCGACGATCTATACCGGGGATGTTCTCGGTCCGGCGAACATGGTTGTTTCCGATGTTCGCTCCGGAATGGTTCAGATCTACAATCATCTAAGAGATCTTGGTCATCGAAATCTGGCCTATGCCAGCCTGTTCAAGGAGGCTGAGGATATACAGTTTCGTCATTTGCACGAGGTAGCTCGCAAGGACGGGATAGACATCCCGCAGCGGTGGAGGTTTGTCGTTGATCCTCACGATATCGATGCCTGCGAAGACTTGGTAGCGAAGATAAAAAAAGCAGCTCACCCACCGAGTGCCATGATTTGCTACAACGATTGGTTGGCCATCGCGGTTATGAAGGCGGCGAGAAACAATGGTCTCGCCATCCCAGGAAAGCTGTCCATTACCGGCTATGATGACCTGTTTGTGAGCAGCCTTCTCCAGATTCCTCTCACCACGGTGCGTTTTTCCAGGCGTGAGAGTGCGGAAAAAATAGTGGACATGCTGCTGAATATTGACGAAAGGGAGTACCGGACCGCGGTCGTAGATACGAAGCTGATCGTGCGGGAATCGACGACCAGAGTGAAGTGATGGGAGCAATGATATTGAGATGAGGTTTTAAGGGGGTTCATTATGGCGAAAGCAGAGAAAGTACGAGTGGGACTGATCGGTGCCGGATGGATCGGCCAGCACCACGGGATGAATGTGCTGGCAAACAGGCATGCCGAGCTGGTCGGTGTATTCAATCCGACCGAGGCCAAGGCCAAAGCCTTTGTAGAACGAGCTGGATCAACAGCAGCGGTCTATAAAAGCTATGAGGATTTACTGAAACGGAGCGATGTCGATGCGGTGGTTATTGCCTCGCCCAACGCTTCCCACGCCGAACAGGCCATTGCCGCGGCCGGGGCGGGGAAGCATATCTATCTGGAAAAACCCATGGCGATTGCCCTGGAGGATTGCCGGCGAATCGTCAAAGCTGTGCAGAACGCCAAGGTGAAGTGCGATATGGGTTACCACCGCCGGCTAAGTCCGCTGCCCCAGTATGCCAAGGGACTCGTCAAGGATGGGAAACTCGGTGATTTGGTACTGGTTGAGTCGGACTACTTTCACTACATACCTGGAGACTGGGATATCTGGGAATGGGCGGGGAAAAAGGATATTGCAGGCACCCCGATCCACGGGGGCACTGGACATAATATCGATCTGCTGCGCTACTTTTGCGGCGAGGTAACCGAAGTATCCTGTTACCGGGACATCAAGATGCCCCGAAAGATCCAGGTGGAGACAGAGGATATCGCGATCATCAATCTGCGTTTCGAAACCGGGGCCATGGGCCGTGTAGGACTGTTCCTCGGACCGATCCTCCCCTTCCTGTTTACGTTTCGTCTGTTCGGAACACGGGGGACTGTAGACAACAACCGTGTTTGGCTGGATACGATTCCTCGCTTCTACGACTTCGGCCACGAAGAGGATATTATCCATCTGCCCGATTCCTGGGTGTGGGACAACGTGCAAGGAGGAGTTTCTGAAACGTGGAAGGCATGCATGGATACCTTTATCGATGATATTCGCTTGGACCGTAAACCTTTCAACGATGCTGTGAGCGGTTTCAACACGGCTGCGGTATGTTTTGCGGCTCTGCAATCCGCAGCTGACAAGAAGACAGTTACACCGGAAAGACTTTGAGGAGAAATGCAGCTATGAGCAAGCAGGAAGAAATCGGTAAAAGAGCCCACCATTTGATCGATACGGAGTTCGGTGCTCGGGAGTTGCGTAAGCTCGGGGAACCCGAGATGACTTATCTGGCGGAAGTGATGCGCGGGGATACCCTGAGCAACTATCTCAGCGAGCAAAGCATGACCCGACGTTTCGAAGAGGCCTTCGCCAAGAAGGTAGGAGCCAAGAAAGCCATGGCCAAGAACAGCGCCATGTCCGGTCTGGTCGAGGGGGTCAGCGTGTCTGGGGCTGGGCCCGGCTTCGAGGTGATCTGCGATCCCATCGTGCACTTCGGAGGGTTGGCTGCCATCTACTTCAATGCGGTACCACGCTTCGCAGATGTTAAGCGAGATACCTACAACATGGATCCCGATTCCCTTCTGGCCAATATCACCCCGCTAACCAAGGCGGTGATCGTCACCCACATGTGGGGTCAAAGTGCGGAGATCGACACCATCGCCGAGATCTGCCGGGACAAAGGACTGTTCCTGATCGAAGACTGCGCCCACGCTATCAGCACCACCTGGAAGGGGAAACATGTCGGAACCTTTGGTGATCTGGGGGTATTCAGCTTCCAGGAGTTCAAGCATCTGTCCACCGGGGATGGGGGGATGTCGGTCACCAACAATGAGGAGCTCTTCGATCAGATGCGCAATGCCTGGTGGTTTTCCGGAGAATCACCGAAGTTTGTGTACATCAACTACCGGATGAACGAGGTAACCGCCGCGGTTGGCCTGGCTCAGTTGGAAAAGGTGGACGACATCATCAACGGAACCTACAACAAGACCCTGGCGATCCTCAACAAAGCCATCGAGGGCTGTGATTGGCTCAAGGCCCGACAGGTGCCCAAGCAGGCGAATATGAGTGGATATTGGTGGTCCTGCACCTGGGAGGGTGACAAACACGGTTTGTCCTACGAAAAGTTCAAGAATATCGAACGGGAACTGGGAATCGGGCTTCGTTTTGGTTTCAACTTCTACCCGGCCTACGAGTTCCCCTTCTTCAGGGAATCTACAGCCTATCGTACCGTGCCCGACTGCCCAGTAAGATGTCCCTTCTACGTGAACAAGAGCAACTATCGCTACACCTGGGGGTTGACCCCTGTGACCGAAGACCTGATGCAGCGGTTGATCACTGTAAATTTGATCTTCCTGTCGATACCCGCTGCGGAGCACATGACGGAACTCATTGGCAAAGCCATCAAAATGATGGAAGCCTGAGCTTCCGGGATTGAAAAAGGAAGGAGGTGATTGCAAATCATAATTGTTCGCACGTAAATCAAGTGCTCAAAAAAATTTTTGTAAGGAGGAATAAGAATGAAAAAAGCACTGATCGTTCTATCGATTCTGTTGTTTGCCTGCGGATTAGCCTTTTCCGCGGGACAGCAGGGAGAGCAGGAAACGGTTCTCCTGACCTGTGCCATCCACATTCCGGACATTCCGGAGAAGTTCGGAGAGTTTCTGGAGATCTTCGCCTCTGAGCACCCGTACATCAAGATCGACTATACAACGATCGAAGACGTGGAATCCTACCTCAAACCCAAAGCGGCTACTGGGCTGATGCCGGATTTCACTTCGATCAACGGCGGTGATTTTGGCGCCGATTTGGTAGATCGCGGCATTCTGATCGATGTTTCCGATACCGCCGCCGCCAGGAACACCGTTGAGGCGGTAAAACCCCAGTTCACCTCCCCGCAGGGGAAGCTCTTCGGCATCGCCGGTGGCGTTTCCTCGAGCCTGATCTACTACCAGAAAGACACGTTCAAAGATCTCGGGATCAGTCCTCCCCAAAACTGGGATGAATTCCTGACGGTCAATGAAACCATCAAGGGTGCCGGGAAGACCGCTATCATCATCACCCCAGCCGACGGGACCATCGCCAATACGGCATGGAGTCACGGTTTTGCCAACAGTATCGTTCCCAACAACACCGACTACTTTCAGAAGTTCGACAAGGGCACGATAAACCTGGACACGGAAGCTCATGCCGACGTGTTCGCCAAGGTAAAAGTCCTGGCCGATCGCGGCTTCACCCAAGATGGCCTGGTCAGCACCGCCTACATGGACGGCAACCAGATGTACGTGCAGGGCAAATCAGTACAGCACTTCGCCGGAACCTGGCTGGCCGGGATGCTTCTGCCGACGGAATTCGAGACGGACGTGTATCCGGCGCCTTGGAACGCTCCGGGAAAGACCAAGGTCCCTATCGTGGCCACAGAAACCGGATGGGGTGTATCGGAAGGTCCGCACAGGAAGGAAGCGATCATGCTTCTCGACTGGCTGAACGGGCCCGGATTCACCTACTATCAGAACGCTCGCGGCAACATCCCCCACGTGAAGGATCCTATGGGAGAGGTTAAGCTGGACGCTAAGATCAAGAACTATATGGACGATGTCTACACCTACAAGCTGACCGCAGGTCTGTGGTTCGAGTTTATCCCAGCCGCGACCATGCAGCTGATTCCCAAGCTGTACCAGGAGGTTCTGATCGGGCAGAAGACGCCGCGGGAGGCGGCAGCGGCGTTCGACAAAGCAGCCAAGGATGCTGTGAGGTAAGAAGCTAAACACGGGTGAGGATGCCACGGACTATATGTGATCTGAGTGCCGAGGCATCCTTTGCCCGATTTCCAGAGGCGGAGGTATAACTGATAATATCGTGACGAAGAACTATCGAGGGAACGGTAGAAAGAGGTCGATAGCCAAGCGACGACAGTTCTCCTGTTTCCTCTTCACCCTACCGGCTCTCCTGGTGATCCTCGTCTTCTTCCTCTTTCCCATGCTCCGGTCTCTGCAGTACAGCCTGAGTGACTGGGATGGCATCGCCAGGGAAGCTAAATGGGTCGGGTTGAAGAATTTCATCTGGGTGATCACAGAGAGCTCCTTTAGACAGGTCTTTATCAACACCTTTTATCTGATCGTTCTATACGTACCAGTGTTGAACGTAATTGCTCTGCTTCTGGCAATCGCCGTGTACAATGTTGGCCAGATCGGCAACGCCTACAAGTCGATCCTGTTTTTCCCCAACGTGCTATCCATGACTGTTGTGGCCTTTATCTGGAAGATCATCTATTCCTATGATGGGATCGTTAACCAGTTCTTTCGCGCTATTGGACTCGAAGTTGTCGCTCAGGACTGGCTGGGACAGCCGGGTACGGTCCTTCCGGCAATGAGCGTGAGCATCATCTGGTTCGCCATCGGCTATTACCTGTTGATCTACCTGGCTGGTCTGTACTCCGTACCGGTAGAGATCTATGAATCCGCCGAGGTGGAAGGGGTGAACGCGGTTCAGAAGCTCTTCCGCATCACCATTCCTCTGATCGCCCCATCGATTACCATCAATATCATTCTTTCGACTATCGGGATTATAACCCTTTTCGATTTGCCCTTTGTATTGACCCGCGGAGGGCCGGGATATATGTCGGAAACCATAGCCCTGCGGGTCTATTCCTACGCCTTTGTTACTCTCCAGACCGGTTATGCCTTGGCAATGGCGGTGATACTGGGAATCTTCGCCATCACCATCACAGTACTTCAGTTGCGGTTTTTGCGAAGACGGGAAGAAGTGTTTTTATGAGCAAGAAAAAACTGCTGAGCTACCAGAGACGAAGGAAACTCATCATTAATCTTGTCATGTTGATCATTACCCTAGCGCTGCTCATGCCGCTCTGGTACGTGCTCAACAATGCCTTCAAGGTGGAGCCGGAAATCGTGCGCCGACCTCTTGTCCTGCGGCCCCAGGATTTCACAATGGACAGCGTGATTCGGGCTTTTCGGGCATTAAAATATCCCACACGTTTTTTAAACTCGAGCATCATTCTGGTGCTTTCCTGTTTCTTCCTGATCACCCTGGGTTCGGCGGCGGGATATGGCATCGCCCTGGCCAACAGCAGGTTCTTGAACCGGATCTACACGATCCTCGTGGCCATCATCACCCTGCCTTTCCAATTGGCGATGGTACCCTTGATCTTCATGTTGAAAGCCATGAGGCTGATCAACAGTTATTTGGGAATAGCTCTGGTCTACACCGGCTGGTTCTTACCCTTTGTGATCTTTCTCTACACAGGATTTATCCGAACGATTCCCAAGGAGCTGGAGGAATCGGCCCGGGTTGACGGCTGTTCCCTGCTGCACAGTTATTGGCATATCTACCTTCCTCTGTTGAAGTCGATTACCGGAACAGTGCTGATCCTGCGCGGGGTTCCCATCTGGAACGACCTGCTGGTTCCGATGATCACGCTGACCCGCTCGACTCTGGCCACCCTGCCCCTGAAGCTCTACTCCTTCATCGGTCAGTACGGGGCCTCGATGACTCGCTGGAATCTGGTATTCGGAGGTACCTTTATGGTGAGCCTGCCCATTCTGATCGTTTTCCTGGCGCTGCAGAGGCTATTCATTCGAGGAGTCGTGGCCGGCGCCATCAAGGGGTAGAGGAATGCAAACTATAGGCTTGGATACCGGAGGAATGCTATGAATATTGTTCACGTCGCTGCTCACCAGGATGATGAAGGGCACAGCCTGGGAACTCTGCTCAAGTACAAGCGGCAGGGAGGTCACAATATTACTCTGATCTGCACCACCAACGGAGATAAGGGGATGAGCTGGAGTCCAGAGATTCCCTACGATAAAGCCGCAGCGATTCGGGACCAGGAGATACGAGCGGTCGCGGATGCCCTGGGGGCGAACTACATCTGTCTGGGGGCGGAGGATGAGTTCCTCTATGACAGCAAAGAGATGCGGCTGTGGCTGATCGATGCCCTCAGAGCCTGCCGGGCGGAGCTGGTCTTCACTCACTGGATCAACGACTACAACATCGATCATACCACAACCAGTAAGCTCGTATTTCAGGCTACCATGAACTCGATCATCGCTTCTATGCAGACAGGGCACCCCGCACTGGCGGATACACCGAAGATGTTTTACTGGGATGTAGGGGATGGATTCGGTTTCGAGGGTACCCACTTCGTCGAGATCAGTGAGGAGTTGATCGAAGAGAAGGTGCGGATCATCCGTCTGCATAAAAGTCAGATGGAGGTGATGCGGAAGATCGGACCCGATTTTGCCGACACGTTGTACAAACGGGCAAAGGCGGTGGGACAGCGGGTCGATGTTCCCTTTGCCGAAGTTTTTCGACCCTGTCTGGCCAGCCGTAGGACTCCTCTCGCCAATATGCTCCCTTGAGCTTCACCAAGATGGAACTCACTCCTCGGGGACGGACAGAAGCCGCGCTCCACGGCGACCCGGCTGATCGCGTCCCCTTTACGGTGTACTGGCTGATGTTTCCCAGAGGTCAGGCGGAACGAAAGCTGCGGAATGCCGGAGTGACGATCGTAGAGCGGGTACCCCTCTTTCGTGTCAATATGCCCCGAGTGGAGGTTGTTACCCGGGAATACCGCCAGGGGGGGGAATTGCTGCAGAGAAGAGAACTCAGGACACCGGTAGGTGCGGTATATTCGACCTTCAAACTCGAGAAGACCTTCGGTACTAGCTGGTGGCAGACAGACTACTATGTAAAGACAGAGGAAGACTACGACGTTTTGGAGTTTATCCTCAGGGATCGTAGCTACATACCTGATTTCGACGGTTATCGTCTGCAGTTCGAGCGATACGGAGAAGACGGCTACGTTGTGGGCAATACCGAATACTCTCCCATGAATCTCCTCATCTACGAGTTCCTGGGACTGGAGCGGTTCAGTTTCGACCTTCTCGATCAGCCGCAGAGAATCCTTCTCCTTTATGAGATTCTTCGTGAAAAGCAGCGACGGATGTTTGCAATCTGTGCCGATTCACCTGCGGAGCTCATTCTCTATGGGGGAAATATCAGCCAGGATGCGATCGGTGTCGAGCGCTTTCGCAAGTATTTTCTTCCTTCTATCAACGAGTTTTGCGACACGGTACATCAAGGCAGTAAGCTGGCCGGCTGTCATCTCGATGCACCCATGGCTACCCTGGTCGAAGCGGTGGCGGAATCCCATCTCGATGTGATAGAAGCCTTCACCCCTGTGCCGACCGGTGATGTTGCTGTCGCCGAGGCCCGCAATGCCTGGAAGGACAAAGTCATTTGGATGAATTTTCCCTCATCGGTCCACATCGAGTCACCCGCAAAGATCCGAAATCAGACTCTGGAGATCTTGCGGCAGGCGATTCCGGGAGATCGCTTCCTCGTCGGGATTACCGAGGACATTCCGGAAAAGAATCAGTATTCGAGCATGAAGACGATTAATGATACTCTCTGTAGTCATGGTAGGTTGCCGCTTTCGAGAGAACTACTATCAAAGTTTCGGTGAGTTTCGCCGCCTCCAGTTATATTGAGTGATCGGGTGAATGCAGTTGTAATAGGAGTGGATCTGTGGGACTGACACAAAAACAAGAGAAATTACTGAAACAAACCTTTTTGGATTACCGGCAGATCAGCGAATTCATCCAGGATCCGCTGATCATCGATCGGGCCGAGGGCTTATACTACTGGGACACTGAGGGCAAGCGCTACTTTGACGGAATCGGCGGCATTTTTGTGGCTACGTTGGGCCATCGACATCCGCGGGTCATGGAAGCGATGAGAAAGCAGATGGAGAAGGTGACCTTCACCCCTCCGCTGCACGGAATCTCTGAGGTTACCCTGAATTTCATTGAGAAGCTCTCCTCGGTCACCCCGGAGGATCTTGATTTCATTAAACCTTTCAGCGGCGGCTCCGAATCAATCGAATCGGCGCTGAAGTTCGTCAGGCAGTACTTCAAGCAGACCGGTCATCCCGGTAAGTACAAGTTCATCAGCCGCTACTTCGGATACCACGGCGCCACCTTCGGGGGTATGTCGGCCAGCGGCACCGGAGGCCGGAAAACCAAGTTCGAACCTCAAATGGGTGGTTTTCTCAAGGTCTGGCCTCCGAACTACTACCGCGATCGGTTTTCCTCCTGGGAGGAGTGCAACCGCTTCTGCGCCGGTATGTTCGAGGATGTGATCGTCAACGAAGACCCGGAGACTGTAGCCGGGATCATCGTCGAGCCGATTGGCAATACTGGAGGCATCATCACCCCCACCGAGGAGTACTACCGCATTCTGCGCGATATCTGCGATCGTCACCAGGTGATCCTGATCTTCGATGAGGTCATCACCGGCTTCGGAAGGACCGGAGCGATGTTCGCCGCTCAAAGCTACGGAGTCACACCGGACATAATCTGCAGCGGCAAAGGTATTTCCAGCGGCGCGATTCCCTTGGGTGCCATGATCGCCAGGCAGGGCATGGCTGATGCCTTTTACGGAAAGCCCGAAGACAACGTCCAGTTCGCCCACGGCCACACCTTTGCCGGCAACCCTCTGGCCTGTGCCGCAGGGATAGCAGTGCTAGACGAGATCGTTGAAAACCGTTTAGACCAGAGAGCGGTAGATCTCGGCGAGCTGTTGGTACAGCGGCTGGAGAAGCTAAAAAGTTACGGGGTCGTGCGAGAGATCAGGGGGAGAGGTCTGCTGCGGGGTGTAGAACTGGTTCGGGACGCCAAAACACTGGCACCTTTCCCCGAGCTGGGAATGGCGTTGAAGAAAACAGCCCTGAAAAACGGCCTGATCATGCGGATTGACCCGAGCTGGTTCGCCCTGGCACCGGCCTTGATCTGCACCGAGTCAGACATCGAGGAGCTGGGCGATCTTGTGAGAAAAAGCCTTGAGGAGGCGCTGAAGGTGGTGATGAAATGACGCGAGGAGCGAAGGGTTCCGTCGGCGATGTTCTCGCCCTCGTTCAGCGGGAGCGTCTGGCTGAGGATCTATGGGAGCTGGTTCGCATTCCCAGTCCTACCCGGCGAGAGCGGCAGGTTGCCTTTGCCTTTGCCGATATGCTGGAGAAAGCCGGCGCGAAAGTTGAAATCGATGAGACTCTTCCGGACAGTCCCAATGTGATCGGCCGGCTTTCCGGCAACCGTCCCGGAAAGGTGCTCCAACTCGCCGGCCACCTCGACCACATCGACGTTGCTCATCGGGAACCGGAACGTACTGAACAGATCATCAGTGGCCGCGGATCGGCGGACATGAAGTGCGGGTTGGCGGGGATTCTGGAAATCGTACGTATTCTCAAAGCTTCCGGTTGTGATTTTCCAGGACAGTTATTGGTAACAGTCTACGGTCTGCACGAAGCGCCTCTCGGGGATTCCCGAGGACTCCTGAATCTGATAGACCGGAAGATTCTTGGCAATGCAGCCATCGTGTTCGAAGGCTTTCAGGACCGGGCTATCGTGATGGGAAAGGGCCAGAGTATATGGAACATCAACCTTGTTCGAGAGGGCGATGTCTGCCATGAATTGAAACGGGAGCCTGAAGCGGACAACCTGCTTGAGGTGACAAGTCATGTGGTACAGCAATTGATGGAGAAGAACGCCACTCTTGGCTTGGAAGAACACGAATATCCCCTGCTCGGAGCGCAGTCGGTGTTTGTGGGCCAGATCCACTACGGTGATTTTTACAACCGTGTTCCCAAGCAGGCGTTCCTGCAGGGTACCTGGCGCTGGCATCCCGATCGTTTCTTTCAGGATGTGCAGGGAGAGCTGAAGGCTCTGCTGGCGAAGGTATCCCGACCGAAGAATATAACAATCGAGGATTCCTGGATCTTTGTCGGCGAGGCCTTCTCTTTCGATCCGGACGAACAGATCGTCCACTCCCTGAAAGAAGCGTATGGCAAGGTGACGGGAAAAACCATGGAGCTGGCCGGCAGTTCCGGCATCCTCGACGTAAACAGGCTGGTTCCCTTCGGGAGAATCCCTGCTGTTTCCGTTAGTCTCGATGGAGAAAGAGCCCATGCGGATTATGAGTATGTCCGGCTTGCCCGGATGGAGCTGGGCTGCCGGGTGGCTCTGCGAACCGTGACGAACTATTTAGACAAGGAGATATGAAATGAAAGCGATTGTCTGGCACGGGGAGCAGGATTTCAAACTCGAGGAAGTTCCGGAACCGGTGCCAGGTCCCGATCAGGTTGTTGTACAGATCCAAGTCACCGCTATCTGCTGCTCCGATTTTCATCTTCAGGATTTCGAAACACCTCCGCCGATCATTCCGGGGCATGAGGCTGCCGGGGTGGTGGCGGCAGTGGGAAGAGATGTCGCTGGGGTGAAGATCGGTGAGCGAGTAACAATGAATCCGGTCCAGTACTGCGGAAACTGCTATAGCTGTACAAGCGGGATCGAACATCTCTGCCTCAATACACGACATTTGGGAAGCGGAGGAGTGGCCGGCACTTGGGCGGAGAGAGTCGTTATCGATGCCTGCAACCTGTATAAGATCCCTAAAGGTGTGAGTTTTACTGCCGCCGCTTTGACCGAGCCGGCGGCGGTCTGCTGCCAAAGCTTCCGGCGCGCCGGTCTCAAAGCGGGGGACACGGTCCTGGTGCTTGGAGACGGCCCGTTCGGATTCCTTCACACCCAAATTGCCTTTGCTCTCGGTGCCGAAAAAGTAATCTGTGCCGGGCATTACGACCAAAGATTGAAAAGAATACAGGAACGTACTGGTGCTCTGGTCTGTAACACCAAGCGGGATAATCTCGAAAGAATGGTCAGGGAGGGAGTACCGCCGCCGGGCGTCGATATCGCGGTGGAGGCCACCGGAAGCGGATCGGCTCCGTCCTTGGGCCTAAAGGCGCTTCGACCCCGGGGAACCCTGGTCGTGTTTAGCTACATCTGGAAGCCGGAAGCTCTGGATATGGGACTGATTCACATGAAGGAGTTAAACGTTCTCGGCTCCTGCCGTTCCCATAACACCTTTGAGCCCTGTCTAGAGTTGATGGCTGAAGGCCGAGTCGAAACCCAGGGCCTGGTGGATCTTACGGTTCAACTCCAGGATTTCTCTATGGCATTTCTGCGACTAGCAGATTTGAAGGCTGATACGTTTAAGGTTGTGTTTACTCCGTAGTCCAGAAATGATCGGACTCCTGTGAGCATATATACTCGGCGATTCAACCGGTTCCTCCCATAAGGAGACAAATTAGCCTTTTTGTCCCAATCTTGCTTTCTCCGCCTCTCTGACGAACCTGGTGCTCTTCACGAATCCCGCCACCAGGAGCTGCCAGGCGTGATAGAACACGAGGGGCAGAAGGGCTAAGCCTGATATCTCCGGGTTGGCGGCGAAGTAGGTGGAGATCAAGGGCACACCCACGGCCAGTGTCTTCTGCGGGGCGGCGTACAACACGGAGATCATGTTCTCCCGGGTAAAGCGAAACAGCCGGGCTCCGCCGTAGGCGATCAGGAGGAGAAGGATATGGGCGACGGCTAGATACCTGAAAGGGCCGAGCATGGCTATCAGGTTGCTCATAAACTCGGGATTCCGGGCGGTCTTGGAGAAAGAGAAAAACAGGATGAACAGGATGAAGATGTTGCTGGCCACCGACAGGCGTTTTTTTTGTTTAACCGCGACTTCTTTGAAGAAGCGACGGAGCAGTTGGCCGCAGGCGATGGGTACCAGCATCTGCAGGCCCAGATTCCTGAGAATTCTTAGCACCTCGGATGCAGGTAGAGGATCGCCGCCGCTGCGCATCAGCAGGGAGAGCAGCAGCGGTGAGATAACCACGCCGAGGATGTTGGCTAAGGCCGCGTTGAACATCGTGCCCATGACATTGCCGCCCGACACTTGCGTGAAGACGATGCAGCTGGAGATGGTGGTGGGCAGGACCGACAGAGCGAAAATTCCCGGGTACAGCTCTTGTCCCCAGACGGAGCGGAAGGGCAGGGTGGTTAGCAGAAAAAACGCAGGGATGAACAGAAAAACAAACGTCTGAATGTATATGTGTAGACGAAAATCCTTCAGCCCGCTGGCAATGGCCTCCGAGGGCAGTGTGAATCCAGAAATCAGGAAGAGAAGTACGATCAGTACTGTGCGGGCGATCCCGTTGGGGTTCGAAACAAGTTCTATGCCAGGGAGGAAGAATCCCGACAGCAAGGCCGCCAAGATTCCTATCAAAAACCAGTTGCGTTTCAACAATGCTAATTCCATGCGAGGCATCCTACCATATTCCTTCTTTCTTTCAAACGTGTTATGGTCCTTTGCAATTGGGAGAAAGAATTATGTCACGTGGTTTCTTTAAATCGGTAACGCTTTGGATTCAGGCCTCCCGGGCTCTGTATACGATCACGGTGCTGCTTCCCTGCTGTCTCGGAGCGGTCGTGGCCTGGTGGGCAGGCTACCCCTTCGACTGGGGATTGTTGGTGCTGATCCTGTTGGGAATGATGTTTGCCAATATCGGCACCAACTTCACCAACGACTACTTCGACTACAAGTCCGGTGTGGACAAGCTGGACGAGGGACGGATCTATAAGAAGGGAGCGGAGGTCCTGTACGACAATCCGTTGGCGGAAAGCGGATCTGTGGATGGTTACGCTTTGTACTTCTTCTCGCCCCGAACCATCCTCGTTTCCGCCTTGGTCAGCCTGTCGATCACCGCCGCCATCGGTCTGTACCTGGTCGTCCGGGTGGACTGGCGCATCCTTCCCGTTGGTCTGTTGGGCATCCTGATGGGCTACTTCTACACCGCTCCCCCGGTGAAATTCGGCTACCGGGGCTGGGGCGATCTGATCTGCTTTCTCGGAAGCGGTCCCTTTCCGGTGATCGGCACCTTCTTTCTGTTCACCGGCCGAATCACCTGGGCGGCGGTGCTGGCGGGGATCGTGGCGGGGCTCTGGGTGGATGCTATTCTCTATATAGGGAATGTACCCGATGCCGAGGCGGACCGGGCGGTGGGAAAACGAACCCTCAGCACGATCCTGGGTAGAGAGGCGGTGAGAACCCTGGCACCTCTGTACTACGGTGTGGCTTTCGGTCTTGTCGTTGTTGGAGCGATCCTGGGAATGTTTCCTCTCTGGGCACTTTTGTCGCTCCTCACCCTGCCGATCGTGCTTCGGGTTCTCCTGACCACCCGCCGGCACTACAATGAGATTCCCAAATTCGCTCCGTCGATCCTGATGACGGTTCAGATTTTCGCACTGTCAACGGTGCTCTTGGGGGTTGGCTTCATCCTGTCCAGGACCGTCGGCTGATTCGTCCCAGGTTGCCCAAAGGTCGGGTGAAGGAGTGAAGAAGTGGGCATGACAGCCTGTAAATCCTATCCATTCTATGAAAAAGGTCTGGCCTTTCTGAGGACCCGGTTGCTCGGGGCGGTGCTGATGCCCGCCTTGATCGGTGCGGCTGTCAGTGTCCGACGGGGGCAGTTCCACTGGCTTCGTTTTGTCCTTATCGTAGTAGGTCTGGCCGCTGCGGAGTTGATGAACCTGTTCGGTTCTGACTACCAGGCTTTTCGCAACCCCGGGCAGAAGGATCCTCAGCTGCCCGGTAATCCTGTGATTTCCCCGGCTCTCCTCCCTGCCTCCCGGATTCCCCTTGTTCTTGTTCCCATAGCGCTTGTCGGAGTAGCCGTGCTCATCTACTTCACAGTCACTGTGGGTATCGGAGTTCTCGTGTTTCTGGTCGCTGCCGGAATCATCGGAGCTCTGTACGTCTTCTCCCCCTTCCGTTACGCCTTTCTCTACACGGCCTTCATCCCTCCTCTGATCTCCGGTGGGGTATTCCTGGCCCTCACCGGCAAGGCCGAAGGCGTCGCCTTCGCAGCGGGGTTGCCGATTACTCTGATTTCTCTGGCCGTGATTCTCGGCTACCGGGTATTGTACGAACGAAGCGGAGTTCAGCGGCGGCGCACCCGGGCTGTGCTCCTGGCAATATACTGCCTTGCCGGGATCAACGTCATCCTCTACGTGGTGGCTGGGATCTATCCGCGTGCCGGGCTGGCAGCTCTGCTGCCGATTGTTCTGTTCTTCTGGTTGTTCGTGAGTGTGTCTGAACGGGAGAAGAAGGATCCGCTTCCGGCTACAGCCCTGGGTGTGTTCATGCACACCTGCACTTCCTTGGCGATCGCCGCAGCCTTGCTGTTGGGGTAGTCCAAGCAACCCTGGGGGTCATGATTCACTCCAGGACGAGGTAGATCGGGCTGCTCCAGGCCGCGTGGCCGTCTTCCTGCACAACCTTGGCATATAACGGGTTGTCCTGATCCTGATACAAGGTGATTGTCTGTTCCACCGAAATCGCGGTTTCTCTGAGCTCGTCGGGCAGCCTGAAGATGCGCATTCTCCTGCCTAAGCTCCCAGCCTCTATCACCGTATCCTCCAACCCGATGCTCTGTACTTCAATCTCGAACTGCAGCAGTTGCGTGTCGATCCGAATCCTGCCCATTGATGGTTGTTGGAGGAGCATGTCGAAACCGCTGAATCCTCCGGTGGTGAGGGATTGCCAAGAGATTCTGTTTCCCTTCTCCAGGGTGATTGATTTTTCCGGATTCCAGAAATTGATCTTGCGGATTCTTTCGACCCGGTTGCCGTCGATGACCGCGGTGCCGTCCCACCGGGTTTCCCGGCCCCGGCCTCTGTATTCGGCTCCTTCCCAGAGTACCCGGATACGTCGACCCAAATCATTTTCAGTATACGGTTTGAAGGTGCAGATCCGTTTCGTGCCGTTGAACAGCTCGAGCCGTTCGACCGGGGCGGAGCAGAGGGCTTCGATGGGAAATTTCACGGTTCGAGCCGTTGAGGGCAGGATATCACCCATTGCGGCCGGACGATCCTCCCCCGGCAGAACGGCTGAGGTATGGAGGTACAGCCTCGTACCCGTGGTCGCATAGTGTTTTCGGTTGTGAAGACTCTCGAACACCCCTTCTCTGCTCAACTCCCGGCAGAGAAAACAGGTCAGACCGCCGTAGCTTCCAAACCGCGATGCCCCGGGGTAGCTGGCTCCGGGACGGCCCTTATGATCGTCGCTGTTGGCGACCACTCCCGGCCGCAAGCCCAGAGCAAAGGCATCGTGGAGCAGCCACTCGAAGGTGCCCCAGGCCGAATGGATCTCCACGGCGGGAGTGATTCCCGTATCCCGAGCCAACCTCAGATCGGCGTACCGTCCTCCGACGTGGGCGTAGAGAAAGGCATCTCTGCCGGCCAGGGTTTCGAAGAGCTCCCGGCTGGTATGGCGGTCGCTGTCCTCATCGGAGAGGTCGTAGATCAGGGCGTGGGAGGAGCGGTGAATCTGTTCTCCGGGCCGGAGAAAGATGACGTTGTGATCACCCCCCAGACCGGTGTTTCCCGACCATTCGTAGCCGGGGAAGGAGACGAAACAACCCGGTTCGTTGTACTCTTCCACGATCTCCTGCAGTTCCTGCCAGAACTGCCGGGTGATCTGGAAATCGTTGCCCTGGTGGCAGCAGACGTCGAGGAAGGCCAGATCCCGGGCGAAGCGGAAGTACTCCCGCGCGCTGTTGCTCCCGATCGTCTCCTCGCTCTGACCGTGCATATCCGCCCAATAGGGGCGAAGATTCGCAGCCTTGTTGTTGCCGGAAGGAGGTCCAATTGAAGCTGCCGCACCGCCGTCCCCTGCTACGAGCCGCAGGGGATTGCTGCGGGTCAGCAAGCGACCCTCTGAGTCCAATACGCGGATGAAGAGGTTTCCCGGAACTCCCACCTTCAGGTTTTTCAACACGGCCACCGGCTGCTCAGCTGCAAAGTTCATCCGCTTCGGCAGGCAGGCGACCGCCAGATTCGCTTCGAGCACGACCGAAGAGTCAGGCAAATTGGCCGGATTGCCCCACTGATCCTCCGCCTTCAGACAGAGACGAAACGGTTCGCCGGCTCCGCGAAGTGTAGGCAGCACGGCCTGCCAGCGCACCGCTTGCCCGGCGACGATACGGAAAACCGGGCTTCGGGGAAGCTCGACATATTCACAGGTGGCGAAGGAGTCAATCAGGACTTTGAGCTCGAAGGTATCCTCGCAGAAGGTCTGCATCCGGAGTCCCGGCGATCCATGGCGTCGATCACCGAAGCGTACGATGATCTTGTCTCCATTCCGCAGGTATCCCCGGACCACTTTTATGTACAGGGTCTTGCCCCAGGGCCGGATATTGTCCTTGATGTCGTAGCGCAGCAGTAGTGTTGCCCCGTTGCTGGCTTCGGCGCTGAGGTACCCGGGAGCCTTTGGATCCTCGAACTGAGGGCTGCTCATATCGCTGGCAAAACGCTGTACGATCTTGATGCTGCCCGAGTCATCGATTCCGAAAAATCCCGCGGTGTAAACGAGATTGAAGTTGGTGTAGCCGCCGGCGGTGAACGGACCAGAGGGGTGGATTTCGGCCGTACCTAGTTGATCCCGCCTGTACTCCCAATGCGGCACGATTCTATTTCACCAGCCGGGAAATGGCTCTGAAGGTTTCAGTCCCGGCTTCTCGGGTCAGCTCGAAGAGAATCGATTCGTAGGTCGACACCAGAATGCCCTCGGCGTGGAGCCTCTCGAAAGCGATGCGCTTGTCATTCTCCCGGCGGGAGGAGGTGCAATTTTCGATCACCACGGGGGTGTAACCCGCCTGCTGCAGATCTACGGCTGTCTGGAGCACGCAGACGTGGGCTTCAATCCCCGCCAGCAGCAGGCACGGCCGCCTTAGGGCTTCAAAGGCCGGCCGGAACGCCGGTTCATCCCAACAGCTGAAGGCGATCTTTTCGATATACGGAGCATCCCCGGTTGGCACTGGGGTTGCGGACGGGTTTGTGCTTGCTACCCTCTTTTGGAAAGGTAAAGCAAAACTCGTGGTCCAGCCCAGGGTTTCCTGAAGTAATGGGATAGTAGATCCCAAGCCCTTTGTGTACTGCTGAGTCACCAGCAGGGGAACGCCGAGAATCCGCAAGCCTTTGAGCAAGACGGGCAGATTATGCTCAAGAGTTTTCCGTTCGTACATGTGAGGGAAGAGTCGTTCCTGTACGTCGACCAGCAGGGCGGATGTTTGTTCCAGAATGATTCGCATTGGGCCTTCCTATTTCAAGTTTGATCTGCGCTTTTCCCTTTATCGGAAGCGGTGACGGAGCTTCCTGCCGTACTGGAGGGTGGAGAAAATCGCACGGTCCGAATCTGCAGCTGATGCAGGTCCTTCAGGTCGATCAGGTTGAATCCGGGTTGCTCGCCCGAGACTTCCGCCTTGTCGGCATCACTGTTTCCGGAAAACTGAAAGCATACAGCAGGGGGGCTGGCTACAAGCACTCCCCGTATAAGTGTGGAGATCTGAATATGCAGATGCGAAAAAAACACGCCCAAGATGTTATTCGAGAAGGGGGGAACGATCTCCCAAAATGCATCGGCGTTTTGCAGTTTCATCTTATCCAGCCAGGCTATGCCGCTGTCGATGGGGTGGTGATGCATGAAGATCAAAACCGGTTTCGCTCGGTTTTCAGCGAGATCTTCACTCAGCCAGAGAAGCTGTTCCTCATCCAGGTGACCGTGGGACTTGCCCGTTCCGGCAGTGTGGAGCAGGACGAAATGAACCTTGCCGTGGTTGAAGGAACCGTATCCGGCATAATCATTCCCCCTTTCAACCAACGAGCTTTTTTTCAAGTTCTTCAAATCGTCATGATTTCCCAACACGGTGTGCACCGGGACTTGGAAGTCCTTGAACAGATCGGAGATCGTTTCATAGTTGCCCTTCTGCCCGTCCTCAAGAAGGTCTCCCCCGAGCACGATCAGCTCCGATTTCGGAGTCTGTTTTTTCAGTGTGGCAACCGCCTCCACAAGGTTGGCGTCGGGAAGCGCGCTGTTTACTATCTGCCCCGGTTTGTTTGGCAGGTGAAAATCAGATATATGTGCTATGCGCATCAGATTGCCTCTCTTTGTGTCGTTCTCAAGGCCGGGTGATCCCGCAACTCCCCGATAGAATAGCCGGGAATCACCAGGATGAGCAAGGTCTGCATCTGGACGGCCGCGCCCCGTCGGGGGAGCGAAGAGGCACTGGTTTAGCCCAGTACCTGTACCATCGCTTCCAGGCATTTGTTCAGGGTGCTCCGGGGGCAGGCCAGGTTGATCCGCTGGAATCCCTCCCCGCCGGTGCCGAACATGGGTCCGTCATCGAGCCAGACCCGAGCCCGCATCAGGATCCGTTCTTTCAGCTCCTCGTCACTCAAACCCAGAGCGCCTAAGTCGACCCAGGCCAGATAGGTCCCCTCCAGAGGGAACACGCGGGCTTCCGGTAGCCGTTCGCTAAAGTAAGAGACAAGAAAGTCGTAGTTTCCCTGCACGTATTCGAGTACCTGCTTGAGCCAGCTCTCCCCGTACCGGTAGGCCGTTTCAGTGGCAACGGCGCTGAGAGCATTGGCGATTCCGGTCCACAGACTCTTCAGGGTGGAGCGGAAGCGATCCCGCAGCTGCTTGTCGGAAGCAATGACAATGGAGCAGCCCAGACCGGCCAAGTTGAAGGTCTTCGTCGCCGAGGTAAAGGTTACGGTGATGCTGTCAGCTTCCTTGGACAGCGACGCGGTGGGAATGTGGCGGTTACCCTCCAGTACCAGATCGTGATGGATCTCGTCGGAGAGGATGATGATGTCGCGGCGCAGGCAGATCTCCACCAGACGTTCCAGCTCCTCCTTGAGCCATACCCGCGCCACCGGGTTATGGGGGCTGCAGAGAATCAAGAGACGGGTGCGCCCGTCGATCAGCTCCTCCAGCTGATCGAAGTCCATGGTGTACCGATCCCCGTTGAGGATGAGTGGATTTTCCGCTACCCGCCGCCGATGCCTGAGGATCGATTCTTTGAAGGGATAGTACACGGGGGGCTGGATGATCACGCTGTCTCCCGGTTGTGAGTAGGCTAAAAGCGCAAGGTTGAGGGAAGGAATGACCCCGGGAGCGGAGATCATCCAACCACGGCGAATCTTCCAACCGTGGCGCCGCTTCATCCAGTCGATCACGGCCCGGTAGTAAGACTCCGGCTCCAGGGTGTAGCCGAACACACCGTGGTCGGCTCTGCGTTTCAGGGCCTCGATCACCTCGGAGCAGACCGGAAAATCCATGTCCGCCACCCAGAGCGGAATCAGGTCCCCCAGTCCGGTGAAGCGTTTGCTGAAGTCCCACTTGATCGAAGCGGTCCCCCTTCTGTCCACTGGGGTGTCGAAATCGTAGTTCATGTTCTGACCTGGGCTGTTTGCTTCGATGGGTTTGATCGCTTCCTGACCGGCTAGGTCAGCCGCACCGTTGTGCCCTTCTTCGCGCTGGTATAGATCGCCTGGATTATCTCCACGGCTTTCTTGGCCTCCCGGCCGTCAATCAGAGGTGAACGGCCCTGCTCCAGGGAAGTGATGAGATCCTCGAATTGGCGGCGGTGACCTTCAAAGCTGATGGCGGCGGGGTCTGCCGCCCCTCCTCCGGTCTTCGCTCCCGCCCCAAATTTTTTCCGGATCTCCTCGTCCTCCGGGAGACTCTCGGCGAAGTCCCAGGCTTTGAGGGTCTCTTCCTCCAGGATCACGCTTCCCCTGGTTCCCGAAATTTCGATGCGCTTGAGGAAGCCGGGGTACACGGAGGTGGATGCTTCGATCACCCCAAAGGCTCCGTTGCGGAAGCGAAGGGCCGCTACGGCATTGTCTTCGACCTCGATCCGCTGGTGGCCGATTGTGCCGGTGAAGGCCTGTACAGACTCCACTGGGCCCATAAACCACTGCAGCAGGTCGATGGCGTGAATCGACTGGTTGATCAACGCCCCGCCTCCGTCAAGAGCCTGGGTGCCGTGCCAGCCCCCGTTGTCGTAATACTCCTGATTGCGAAACCATTTCACGTAAGCGTCTCCCAGGACCAGGGTTCCGAAGCGGCCTTGATCCACGGCCTTCTTAACTATTCCCGCCACCTCGGAGAAGCGGGATTGAAAGATTCCGGCTAGACGTACCTTGGCTTTTTCACAGGCAGCGATGATCTTATCACAGCGTTCCGGGGTGATTTCAAGAGGTTTCTCTACGATGACGTGTTTTCCCGCCCTGGCCGCGGCCAGGGAGTGCTCGAGATGGGCTCCCGAGGGGGTACAGAGGCTGACGATATCGAGTCCCGGATGGCCCAGAAATTTGTCGACGTTTGCATACCCGGTGCAGCCGTATTTTTTTGCAAATCCTTGAGCCTTCTCCGCGCTGCGGGAACAGCAGGCAACCAGAGTGCCCCTGCCTCCCGAGATGGCTTGGATTGCCCTGGCGTGGAAATCTGCTATCAATCCAAGTCCTATAATCCCAAATCCGTAACTCATCCTCTTCCTCCTACCGCCCCATTTTACACACCCCGAAGGGTTGAGGGCTACCGTTTTTCAGGAATTTTTTGCTGATTCTTCGCATGTCTGCCGGAGCTTCAGGAAAAACGGCAGTACCGCGCTGGCTATCAACAGCCCTCCATACAGGCGAAATCCGAATGCAAAAGAGAGCCGGTCCCCAAGCAGACCAAGAAGAAAAGGAACCAACCCGGAGCCGACGGCGTATCCGATCGGAAACATGAAAGAAATTGTCAGGTTGTGCATCTCCCGTGGGGCGATCCGTGAGATCGCTGCGAGACCCGCCGGGAAGTAGCAGGCTATGAGAATCGGCTGCAGAAATACCGCAGCGATAAGAAGCGGCCGGCGCACCAGGCTGAGTCCGGCGGTGGCAATACCGGCGGCCAACATGACCGTGGCAATGACCCGGCGAACCCCAAACCTGTCCACCAGGTAGCCGGCGATAAAAATGATAACCAGACTGGAGAGGCGGGACAGACCGACCAGAGTGTTCACCAATTCCGGGTTCATCCCTCGTTCCGCCACCAGATAGGTCGGGATCATGGTGAAAATACCTACCGCTGCCCCGGCACCGAGGGCGAAGAGTGTTACCATGATCCAAAAGGAGGACCTTGTCACTATCAGCCGGGCGTTGGTCAGGTGCGGCGGCTTGCCCCGAAAGCGTCCCCCTTTGGCGAAAATCAGAAACAGAACGCCCGACACCGCGCCGACACAGGCGAGAAAAAGGAGAACGATCCGCCAGCTGAAAAAACGCAGGGTGAAAATGGCGGCGATCGGGGCGATCACAAAACCTATATTGGGGCCGATCTCGTGGAAAGCGAGGACCTTGCCCTCGTCCTTGTCATCGACCAGCGAGGTGAGGGTAGGGATCTCCGAGGGAAAGTACAACCCGGAGCCCACACCGAGGAGGATCAGACCGGCCCGCATCCCCCAAAGCGATGGGCTTAGAGATACAGCCAGGAGACCGAGAAGGGCCAACAACACGGATAGAAGGATCGTGCTTCGATGCCCGATACCGGCCGCTACGAAACCGCTGAACAGCATCATCAGGGCGTAGCCGAGGGCGATGAATAGGAAGAAGGAAGCGGCCTGGGCGTGACCAAGATTGAGACTTTCTTCGATGGAAAGGAGGAGGGGAGAGTAGATGATACGGGCCGTGAACAGAAAAAAGAGAACGAAAACGAGGAGAAGGATGGTGGGTAGATTGGCCCTTATGCTCCTGCCGGAGGCTGGCCGGGAGGAACTTGTCCGGTTTGGTGATCGTTTTCTTGTCATTGCGGCTGTGCCTCTCCTGCTCTGCGCCAGCCGTAAAAGAGGGTCTCCCAGTACCGCGGCGCGTCAGAACCGCTTGAAGCGGCGGGAGGGCGCCCCGCGTATAGGGCATAGAGGGCCGCCTCGGGCACGGTTTCAGCCAGAAACCGTGCGGCATCGCTGTCCCTGAGCTCCGCGGCGTCCAACGGTCGAGGCGCTCCCCGGTAGGCGGGGATGTCGCCGCGACCGAGGTCGTCGAGAACGGACAGCAGGCAGGGATGCACCTGGTCGATCGTGCTGTTGCCGAAGTAGATCAGATCGATCATGGGCGATCGCCGGAACCACCGGAAGAACGTTCCTGAAGAGCTTCTCTGTAGATCGCTTCTTTGCGTTTCAACATGATATAGGGAACTTCGTACGCCTCTTCTATGTTTGATTTCGTAAAAAGCGCTTTGGTCGGTCCCAGCTCGAGCCTGCCGTTCTTGTGGAATAGCAGCAGGTAATCGGAGTACTTTTCCGAGATATCGAGCTCATGAACGGAATAGTAGAGGCTGATGCCCTGGGCACGCGAGTAGTCGACCAGGAAAGCCATGATCCTGCTCTTCTGGTACTCCTCGAGGGCGAAGATCGGCTCGTCCATCATGATGATCTTCGACCCGTAGAGCAGACTGAATGCAATGATCGTGCGCTGCAGCTCGCCTTTGCTAACCTCCTGGGTTTTTTTACCCAGCACTTTCTCCAGCTCACAGACGTCGATCAGCTCGGAGATCAGCCCGGGATCCTTGTTGTCATGAAAGCCGTTCTCGTGGACATATTCCAGCAACTCACCGATACTCTCCTCGGTCTCGAACTCCATGTTCTGATATACGAAAGAGACGTGGCGCTGCCGCTCCTGTTCCTCCCGGAGATGCCGGGTGTCGATTCCCTGAAGGTACACGGTTCCCTCGACCGGTAGCAGAATCCCGGCGGCCAGCAGTAGCAGGGTCGACTTGCCCGTACCGTTTTGACCCACCAGGGTCGTGACCCCTTTGGGAAGCTCGATGAACAGCTCATTGAACACGAGCTGTTCGCTCTCCGGATAGTAGAAGGAGACTTTTTCCAGGCGGATTTCCGGGTGTAGATCTAAATTTTCAGCCACTGCCGTATCCCGCGTTGATTGCGATCACGGTAGTAAGATAGTACGCTAGCGGCGGAAGGTCAAACTCATACTTGTTGGGGAGCTGTAGCTTTAGGTTGTACGCTGATTATCGATTGATTTTGTTATATAGGGTTCTGGCGTTTCGAATCGCATGCCCCCCGATGTCATTGTTGAAGTATACCAGCACGTCCCTGCCTTGATCGGACCAGGATCGTATACGTGAAGCCCATAGCTCTAGCTCGGCGTCCGAATAACTGCCTGAGTACCGACCCACCGTCCCATGAAACCGTACGTAAACGAGGGAAGAGGTGATAATATCGGGGGTCTCCCGCCCCGGCAGGTCGTGGATGCAGAAGGCGATACCATAACGCTCGAGGAGCTCGGGTACGGCACCCGAATAGCTCTCTGGATTCCTCAGCTCGAAAGCGTATCGATTGTTATACGGCAGCAGAGAGAAAAAGGTCTCGAGGCGTTCGGGCTGCGGTGAGAAGGAAGGAGGAAGCTGGAACAGATAGGCGGCTACCTTGTCCCTCAACGGCTCAAGCTCCCGAAAGAACCACTCGACCGTCTCCTCGCAGCCTCTGAGCTTATGGACGTGGGTGATCAGCCTGCTCACCTTTACGGCGAAACGAAAATCCGGAGGGGTTCGCTCGGCCCAGCCCCGGGCAGTGCTTGCCTTGGGGATGTGGTAGAAGGAGGCATTGAGCTCTACCGTATCGAAAGATTCAGCATAGTGCTCCAGCCAGCGTTTCTGGGGGAGTTTTTCAGGGTAGAAATCCCCCTTCCAGTGCTGATAAGTCCAGCCGGAAGTGCCGATTCGGGTCATTTCATTCTGCTGTTTGAAGCACCCTCCGCAAAGCTTCGGCACCCCGCCGGATCTCTTCCATGATCGGAAGCTTGTAGGGGCACTTCTCCTCGCACTCTTCGCATTCGGTGCAGTTCTCAACGGATTTACCCGCTCCCGTGATCCAATCCTCCGATAGCCTGTCCACCGGAAATCGTTTTACCAGGGTTTCCATAGTCATCAGGGAGACGATCTGCACTCCGTGCGGGCAGGGCGAACAGTAGCTGCAGCGCCGGCAGAAACGTGTTCCCAGTTCTTGGCGGAGTTGTTCGATTTTGCGTTTGTTCTCCTTGGAAAGGGGAGCGCCCTCCTTCCATAAGGATAAAACCTCATCGACCTCTTCGATATGTTCGAATCCCGGGTCAGTTACAACATCGGGCACGCCGAGTAAGAAGCGAATGCAAGAGGGAGCGTCTTGCAGCGCTCCACCGCCGAAAGGCTTCATAGCGATGAAGCCGATATCTTTATTGCGGCAGGCTTCTACGATTTCCAACCCTTCCTCTTCCACAATGAAGTTGAAAGGGTACTGGAGAACTTCTATCTCCGGATGTTCGATCACCGCCAGAGCGGCTTCCCGGGTGTGAGACGAGGCTCCAATGTGGCGGATCATTCCCTTGTCGCGATACTCCCGCATCACATCGAAGGTGCCATTTTCCTCCATGGTCCGCCACATCTCGGGATTCGGAACGTTGTGAAACTGATAGAGGTCGATATACTCCGTTTGCAGTCGTCGGAAGGAAAGCTCGATCTGTTCTCGAAGGGTTTTCGGGTCCCGGCCCGTACTTTTGGTGAACACGAGCACATTGGAACGGGAGTATTTCTTTATCGCTTTACCGATTCGCTCCTCCGAGGTTCCATAGCCGTTGGCCGTGTCGATCCAATTGACACCTCCGTCGATGGCATGGTGGAGAACTCTGATCGTCTGTTCTTCACTGAGGCGCTGAATGGGGATGCCGCCGAAACCGATACGCGTGACCTGCAGTCCGCTCTTTCCCAGTCTGATCGTGTTCGTAATACTCATGACTTGGCTATCCTAACGCAAAAAGGATACTTTAGCCAACGGATCAGCGCTTGAGGGGGCTGGTCTCCCGGGCCATCGTGCCGGTTTCCAGGATCTCCTGGATCTTGTAGGTGCCGTATTTCCGGGCCTTGAGAAAACCGTCCCAGGCACTTTCGGCCAGCCGGCCCTCCCGCCACAGGTCGAAGAGCCATTCTGCAGCGTACTCGGGATCGTCCTGGGATATGCCGGCCTGGATTTCCAGCAGCCAGCGGCGGTTGAACACCTCCTGAGCTCCGATAGACGGAGACATGATGATGGGGATGCCTAAGCCGCAGTAGAAGCTCAGCTCGCTCGGCTTGGTCCACAGGATGTCCGTGGTTCGAACCGCCTGGGAAAAGAGTTGGAAATACTGTTCCTTAAGCGGACTGTAGAGGATCCGTAGGTATGGACAGCCGGGTAGAAGCTCCTCTTTGACGTGCTGGAAGTACTGTTTGACCTCCTCCCGAACGCCTGCGATCAGGTTAAGGGCGATCTCTCCGGCGTTGAGCTTGTCCTGCAGGCTCTTGGCGATCTGGTACCCGAACTCTTTCTGAGCCCCGGCTCCACCGACGGCGTAGGTAATGGTCAGCCGCCTCTCCTTTTTGAAGCGGCAGTTGCCCTTGCCGAGGAAGTGGACCACGTTTCGACCGTGGAGGGGCCAGAAGCGGTCGTTGGGATCGAGGTAGAAAAGACGCTGGGCCGTATCGGCCCGCAGCGCATCCAGGTTTGGGTTTCCCAGGATGTCCAGAGGAAAAGGAAAACCGGTCAGAAAGATCCGCTCGTCCGGCACCCCGTAGCTTTTCAGACGCATCACCGCCCGCCCGCAGGGTGCCAGGTAGTGGATGCGGCTACTCCTCGGATTCTCCGCTACCCAGGCTCGGCTGATCTCGGCGTCGCAGATGATACAGTAGATCCGGCTGTAGCCCGCCTTGTCCGCTGCGATGGCCGGGGCGAGGTACGAGGTAACCAGGGGCAGAGGCTTGGTATTGATCTTATCGATCATTCCTTTGCACAGACCCCGGTCGATGAATCGGCCGAGTAGTTTTACCTGGTAGGAGGGGGCGGACATATCTCGAATCGGGTAGAAAGAGGGGATGCTCTGCAGGGCGTCAAGCATGCCGAACAGTGGTTTACCGATGATTGGGGCCTTGCGAACTCGTGACAGGAACTCGTAGGTGTTGCGCATCCGATCCCAGAGTTTCTTCTCCTCCGGATCGTTGGCGGTGGAGCTGCCTACCGTGATGATTCCTTCCTCAGCAAGATAACGGAGGGGGTAGGTCGCGCGCTGATGACCCAGCCCCATGTCTACGGTGGTCACCCAGGCTTTCTGCAATCCTACTTCTTGTGCCATCTCCGTTTTCCCCTTCAGGCGCATCGGGTACTATTTTTCTCTTTTGATAACCTATCGGCAGCCGGGTGGATCGAGTACATCACAATCGTCGGTTCCGCACCTTTTGGAAATCAAATCAAGGAATCAACTCCCCGACGAAGCGGGCAACAGCCTGGGGTAGATCGGGTAGATTCTCCTGGTGATGAATGAAATCCACGATCCGGGTTCCCACGATCACCCCGTCGGCGTATCGATTGAGCTTTCTGGCATCATCGCGAGTCTTCACACCGATGCCGATACAGATGGGCGTGTCGGTCAGCGATCGAATCAGGCGGATCCGCTGCTCCACCGCCTCAACCGCTTTCAGCTCCAGTCCGGTGATCCCCAGCTGGGGCACGTAGTACAGGAATCCCGAGGTTGTGGCGATGATCCGTTTCAGGCGATCTTCGGGGGTTAGCTCCGAGGCCAACAGAATGGTACATACGTCCCGCTCTCGAGCCAGCTGGAAAAATTCCGGATCTGCTTCCGGGGGTAGATCGGCGATGATAAAGCCGTCCACTCCCGCCGAGAGGGCAGCCTCGAGACAGCGCTCCCTGCCGTATTTGAGGAACACATTCCAGTATCCCATAAGCAGGAGGGGAAGATTGGTGAGCTCTCGCATCGCTGCCACGCGGTCGAAGATCTCGGTCAGGGTAACACCCCGGGCCAGAGCCCGGTTGGCCGCGGCCTGGATGACCGGTCCGTCGGCGATGGGATCGGAGAAGGGGACACCCAGTTCGATGGCGCTCACCCCGACGCTTTCAATCTCGAGAATGATGCTTTGGACTGCTTCCCAGGAAGGCTCGGCGGCCATGATATAGGCGACGAAGGCTTTCTCGCCATTACTTTTAATTTTTTTCATACGTTGAATCAGCCGGTTCATGCCCCACCTCCTGCGTCTGGATTCTCGGTGCCATCAGGACCTCGGGTCGATTCACTCCCCCTCTGGCCGTGGGATTCGAGGTAACGGGACACCTGCCGGCAGTCCTTGTCCCCCCTCCCGGAGAGGTTCACAATGATGATCGCGTCCTTGCCCATTCGGGCTGCCTCTTTCTTGGCCTGAGCCAGGGCATGGGCGCTTTCCAGTGCCGGGAGGATTCCCTCCAGCCTGGCCAGTTCCTGAAAAGCTTCTACAGCCTCTCTGTCCGTAGCGCTCACATAACGTGCCCGTCCTGAGTCTTTGAGATGGCAGTGCTCTGGACCGACACCGGGATAATCGAGTCCGGCGGAGATCGAATGGGTCGGGTGAACCTGGCCGTCGCCGTCCTGGAGCAGGTACATGTGACTGCCGTGGAATACTCCAGGGGTACCCAGAGTCAGGGTGGCGGCATGCCGGGGTGTATCGGTTCCCTCCCCGGCGGCTTCCACCCCGACTAAACCCACGCCGGAGTCTTCAAGGAACTCATTGAATAGACCAATGGCGTTGCTGCCTCCGTTGACGCAGGCGACGCACAGGTCCGGCAGACGGTCCTCTCTCTCCAGGATCTGCTGCTTCGCCTCCCGTCCGATAACCCGCTGAAAATCCCGTACAATCGTGGGATAGGGATGGGGTCCCACCGTGGAACCGAAGATATAGTAGGTGCTCCTCAGATTCGTAACCCAGTCACGAAACGCTTCGTTGATGGCGTCCTTCAGGGTACGGCTGCCACTGGTAACCGTTACGACCTCTGTACCAAGAAGTCGCATGCGGAAGACATTGAGGGACTGCCGCTCGACATCCTCCTCCCCCATATAGACCACACACTCCATGCCGAACAGGGCCGCCACAGTGGCGGTGGCCACACCGTGCTGACCGGCTCCGGTTTCGGCGATGATCCGTCTTTTTCCCATGCGCCGGGCCAAAAGGATCTGCCCGACAGTGTTGTTGATCTTGTGGGCGCCGGTATGGTTCAGGTCTTCCCGCTTCAGATAGATCCTAGCTCCGCCCCAGGCTTCGGTCAGACGAGCGGCGAAGGTCAGCGGAGTCGGCCGGCCGTCGTACTCCTTGAGGTAACGCTCGTACTGTTCGGTAAAAAGCGGGTCCCGGCGAGCGGAATCGTATTCGCTTTCGAGCTGCTGGAGGGCGGGCATGATCATCTCTGGCACGTACTGTCCTCCAAAATCGCCGAAATAACCGGGTATCTTTTTTTCTGCTTGTACTTTCATCTGCTCCTCACTGCTTCGATAAACGCTTTTATTTTTTGCCGGTCCTTGATGCCGGGACGGCTCTCCAGGGCGCTTGAGGCGTCCACGGCAAAGGGCCGCACCGCCGACACAGCGGCCTCTACATTACCGGGTCCCAGACCCCCGGCCAGGAAGAATCTCTTCTCCGGGAAGGTTTTTACCAGCTCCGCGGCCAGCTGCCAGTTCGCCTGCACACCGGTGCCGCCGTACTTGCCCGGTAGATAAGGCTCCAGAAGGATGTAGGGTGTGTCATAGCTGTAAACCAAGTCAAAGACTCCCCGGTCCTGGATTCGTAGTGCTTTGATCACGGGCAGCTCGAACTGATTGCAGAAATCCGGATCCTCCTCCCCGTGCAGCTGCAGCATGGTCAGGGATGCCTGCCGGGCGGCTGCTCGGATGTCCTCTCCGCTGGCATTGACGAACACACCGACCCGTTCCACCTGCCCCATTCCCCCATGTCTCTCCTGCTCGAGGGTCCGGATGATCGCCTCGGCGGCCTCCACGGCCACCCGCCGGGGGCTTTCCACGAAGATGAAACCTATATATTCGGCACTCAAGGCGACGGCCAGCCGGGCATCTTCGATCCGGGTGAGACCGCAGATCTTGATCCGCACTCTATTGGATTCGGGATTATGCCTCACAGAGCCTCCTTAAGCCGGCGCAGGGCTGCAGCCGGATCCTGGGCCTGCATGAGGTGCTCCCCCACGAGAAAACTCCGGATTCCAACCGCTGCCAGGCGGCGGATATCTTCCGGACCGTGGATCCCCGACTCGCTCACCTTGGTGATATTAGCAGGAATCCGTCGGGCGAGCTGAAGGCTGTTCGACATATCTACCTCGAAGCTGTGCAGGTCGCGGTTGTTGATTCCCACGATTCGGGCACTGCAGGCAAGAGCCCGTTCCAATTCTCCTTCGGAATGCACCTCAACGAGTGCCTCCATGTGGAGGGTGCGGCTCAGTTCGATCAGCTCGGTCAGTTGATCCTCTTCCAGGGCTGCGACGATCAACAGCACAGCATCAGCCCCGGCCGACCGGGCTTCGTAGATCTGGTAGGGGTCGAAGAGAAAATCCTTACGCAGAATGGGAACTGCCGCCAGCTCGCGCAGCGCTTCAAGATCGGCGAGGGAGCCGCCGAAGTGATCCTCCTCGGTCAGCACCGAGTAGGCATCGGCCCCTCCCCGCTGGTAGGCCCTGTGAATCGTGGGCAAGTCAAATTCCCGGCGGATCACTCCCCGGCTGGGAGATCGACGTTTGAACTCAGCGATGATCGACACACGGCCGGTCCTGTGTAATGCGGAGCATTCCATGGCTCCTTGGTTGTCTGCCGGTCCCGGTGTGTTCGCGGCAGGATCAAGGGCAGTGCGGAAATCCCGCGGAGGCGGCAGATCCCTGCAGAGTTGTTCCAACTCCGATCTCGGAAGCCGGCGCTTCTGTTCCTCCAGGCGGGCAGCCTTGACGTTGAGTATGATCTTGAGAATCGAGGGCATCTGGATGTTTTGGGATTCAGGCATTGCTGAGCTTCCTCAGAGCCTCGAGCTTGACCAAGGCTTTGCCCGTTTCCAATGACTTCCGGGCTAACTCCAACCCCGCGGCCAGGGTTTCAGCCCCGCCGCCTACGTAGATCACCGCAGCGGCGTTGAGCAGAGCTGCATCCCGACGCGGTCCGGTATCTTTGCCCTCCAAGAGTTCCAACAGGATCCGGGCATTGGCTTCCACGGTGTCTCCGGCCAGGTCCTCAGGCCGGCAGAGCTCCAAACCCAGATCGGTAGGATCGAGAACCCAGTCGTGAATAACGCCGTCACGCAGCTCTGTTACGTAGGTGGAGCCTGTCAGGGTGATCTCGTCGAGTCCGTCCGAACCATGAACCACCAGAGCCCGCTCCACCCCGACATTCTTCAGTACGTCGGCCATGACCGGGACGAGTTTTCTGTCGAACACACCGAGAACTTGGGCTTGAGCGAAAGCGGGATTCGATAGGGGTCCGAGAATGTTGAAGATACTGCGAATCCCGATTTCCCGGCGAGCTCCGATTACGTGGCGCATGGCGGTGTGCAGGGTGGGGGCGAAGAGAAAACCGATCCCTGCCTGACTGACACAGTGGGCCATTGTCTTGGCATTGATACCCGTATTAACTCCCAGCTCCTTAAGAACATCGGCGCTGCCGCAGCGGCTGGACACCGAACGATTGCCGTGCTTGGCAATCGTGATCCCGGCGCCGGAGGCGATAAGGGCGGCGGCCGTGGAGATATTGAAGGTATGAGCGCCGTCGCCGCCGGTACCACAGGTGTCCACCACCTTGAAACCGGGTGGAACCGGCACGTAGGTTGCCTTGTCCCGCATCACTTGAGTAGCCGCACTGATCTCCTCGACGGTCTCTCCCTTGATGCTCAAGGAGGCGAGAAATGCCCCGATCTGAGCCGGTGTAGCCTCGCCGTCCATGAGAATACGCATGATCGTGGTCATCTCCCCGCGGTCCAGATCTTCCCCATTCACCAGCTTGGCGATGGCCTGTTTCATATCAATGGCCGGGCCTTCTTTCACCCGATCGAGGAAGTTTTTAATGATCCGCCTACCTACAGCGGTGGCTACCGACTCAGGGTGGAATTGGACTCCCTCCACTTCATACTCTTTATGCCTTAGAGCCATGATCTCCCCCTCCGCTGTCCAGGCGCTCACCTCGAGGGTATCGGGAAGGCTTTTGGGATCGACAATCAGGCTGTGGTAGCGTACCGCTGAAAAAACCGGAGGTAGGCTGGAGAAAATTGTTCTGGAATCGTGGAGAATCTCACTGGGCTTGCCGTGCATCAGCCGAGAAGCCTGAACGACCTCCGCCCCGAAAGCAGCGCCTACGGCTTGATGGCCGAGGCACACTCCCAAGACGGGTACTTTCCCGGCGAAATGACGGATCATCTCCACGGAAACCCCCGCCTCCTTCGGAGTGCACGGTCCAGGGGAGATGACCAGATAATCCGGTTTCAGCTCTTCCGCCTGTTCAGGGGTGATTACATCGTTACGGAAGACCCGTACATCCTGACCCAGCTCTCCGAACAGTTGTACCAGGTTGTACGTGAAGGAGTCGTAGTTGTCGATCATGAGGATCATACCGAGCCTCCTCTGGCCATTTGAATGGCTCGAAACAGAGCCTTGGCCTTGTTCAGGGTTTCTGTGTATTCTCTTTCCGGAACCGAGTCGGCTACGATTCCTGCTCCGGTCTGGACATACACCTTGTTGCCTTTGACCAGCATTGTGCGGATGGTGATGCAGGAGTCGAAATTGCCGTTGAAGCTGAAGTATCCCACCAGTCCAGCATAGGGACCGCGCCGGGTGGGCTCGAGCTCTTCAACGATTTCCATGGCACGGATCTTCGGCGCCCCGCTGACCGTCCCGGCGGGAAAGGTGGCGGCGATCAGGTCGAAGGCATCCTTCCCCTCTTCGAGGGTTCCCTCCACGTCACTGACGATGTGCATCACGTGGGAGTAACGCTCCACGACCATGAACTCGGTGACTTTAACGCTGCCGTAGCGACAGACCCGGCCGATATCGTTGCGGGCCAGGTCGACCAGCATCAGATGCTCAGCCTGCTCTTTTTTATCCGCCAGCAGTTCTTTCTCCAGTTTTATATCTTGCTCTACGTTCTCACCCCGGGGACGGGTCCCTGCGATGGGGCGGATGGTGAGGTTTCCGCCGTAGGAGCGAACATGGATCTCGGGAGATGCACCGACCAGCTTGACCCCCCCAAAATGGAGATAGAACATGTAGGGGGAGGGGTTCACGATGCGCAGCGCCCGATACAGGCTGAAGGCATCCCCTTCGAACTCCGTGTCCAGGCGCTGGGAAAGAACAGCCTGAATGATGTCCCCCTCTTTGATGTAGGTTTTGCAGCGCTCCACCGCGCCAAGAAAATCTTCCTTCTTAAAGTTGGAGTTGAAGCTGTTCTCGACTTCTACCTGCCCGTCCTGTGCTTGCGCTTCTACAAGTGGATTTCGTAGGTCCGCTAGAATCTGCTGCAGCACCCCGGTGGCCTGATCGTAGAGCAGGTCGAGATTGTCCCCGGGACGGGCTTGCAGGTTGTGCATCACCGTGAGCTTGTGGCTCACATTATCGAAGGCAACAATCGTGTCGGTAAACATGAAGAGCATATCAGGAACGTCCAGATCGTCCGGATTGGTCTCGGGAAGGCTCTCCAGCTGCCGTACCGCGTCGTAGGCAATATAACCCACAGCCCCACCGGCAAAGGGGGGAAGGGTGGGATCGGATACAGGAACAAATTCCTGGGTCAATTTTTTGAGCTCCTCCAGAGGATTTGTCGTCTCGATCTTGGTTACCTGGGAACCCCTTCGAATGCTCACCCGCTGACCCCGAGCCTCGAATATGATGCTCGGATCTCTTCCCAGAAAGCTATAGCGGCCGACCTGAGTTCCCCCTTCCACAGATTCTAGGAGAAACGTGTTTTCTCCCCGTCTCAGTTTAAGGTAGGCGGAAACGGGGGTCTCCAAGTCGGCGTACACCTCCGTGTATACGGGTATCAGGTTTCCCTGTCCGGCCTTCGCTTTGAACTCTTGCCGGCTCGGTAGTACAGTCATCGCCACCTCCAAAAAGTATTGGACCAGGAGTCACGCCCGCCGAGTCCCCGGCGGAAGTGCCTAAAAAAGCCATGCGCCGAATCGCATGGCTTTTCTGTAGCTCTTGCCCTCAGAAGCAAAAAAGCCGGGCGACCAAAAGCTGGTGACCGCCGCGGCTTCTACCTCAAGGCATACAAAGATCCGCTTATCCGGGCGGCCTAAGGGGGGATGACCACCACAACCAGATCGTATGCAGCATGTTTCTATTCATAGTAACGGCTGGAATCATAACGGTATTTCAATAAATTAGCAATAGGTTTATTGAAAAAAGTTGAGAAAAAATTGCTGGAAAAAAGAAATTTGTCTCGCCGGGAATCGTGCCCGGAGCCTAGGGACTAGAGCAGCCCGAGCTCCCCCCCCACCCTCACGAAGGCTTCGAGGGCGCGATCCATGTCCTCGCGCTCGAGAGCCGCGGAGGCCTGTACGCGCAGGCGAGCAGTGCCCTCGGGAACCACTGGGTAGCCAAATCCTGTAACAAAGACCCCTTCCTCGAGAAGCCTCTCACTCATCCGAATGGCGAAGGCGGTTTCTCCCACCAGAATCGGGATAATCGCCGAAGGTGCGTCGAGAGGAATGAATCCCCGGGCACGCAGTCCCCTGCGCAGGTAATCGGTGTTGTCATGGAGCCTTGCCACCAGAGACGGATCTGCTTCGAGTACTTCGACGGCCTTCAAGGCGCTGCCGGCGATCGTCGCCGGCAGCGCATTAGAGAAAATCTGCGGGCGGGAAGACTGAGTCAACAGTTCGATTACCTGGGCGCTGGAGGCAACAAACCCTCCGGCGGCTCCGCCCAGGGCTTTACCCAGCGTGCCCGTTATCACATCTATCTGGCCGAAAAGACCGAAGTGCTCTGCAACTCCCCGACCGCTTTCACCCATGACCCCTGTACCGTGAGAATCGTCGACCAGGATCACCGCGTTGTACTTGCGAGCCAGTTCGACGATGGCCGGCAGGGGGGCCAGGTCGCCCTCCATACTGAACACGCCATCCGTGACGATTAGACGGTTCCTTGCATCCTTGGAGCTCTTGAGCCTGTCTTCCAGCTCCTTCATATTTGCGTGTTTATAGATCAGGCGGCGGGCTTTGCACAGACGGATCCCATCAATGATGCTGGCGTGGTTGAGCTCATCGGATATGATGACATCCTGCTCGCCTGCCAACACGGGAATAGCCCCCGTATTGGCGTTCCAGCAGGATACGTAGCTTAAGGAGGCTTCAGTTCCAAGAAAGGAGGCCAGTTTCTGTTCCAACTCGCGGTGGATGGAGAACGTTCCACAGATGAAGCGAACCGACGCCGTACCGGCCCCGTAGCGCTCCAGTGTGTCTTCTCCCGCCTGGATCACCTGGCGGTGATTGGACAGACCAAGGTAGTTGTTCGAAGACAAAATGATAATCTCACCACGCCCCTCCATCTTTACCCGGGCGTCCATCGGGCTTTGCAGGTAGCGCAGGCGTTTCAGAGTTCCCTTTTTCTTCATCTCCTCGATTCTCGTGTCTAGAGATCGATGAAATTCGTGGTTCATGAGGACATGATAGTACCACCGCCTCACTTCGTCCAGGCGACAGCCGAGAGACGGACAGGCCCGGAGGAAAAATGTTCGCTTGACTCAAAATCGGTGTGTCGCTAAGCTCTGTCTGCTATGAGTGAGTATATCATCAGCGGAATACAGCAGATCGGCACCGGCATTCCTGATCTTTCCAGTGCCTTTCGCTGGTACAGGAAGAACTTCGGCTTCGACATTCGCGTGTTTGAGGATGACGGAGAAGCGGCCCTGATGTTGCCCTACACCGGCGGAAAGCCCAGGGCCAGGCATGCGATTCTGGCACTGAACATGCAGGGAGGTGGAGGTCTGGAGATCTGGCAATACAAGGGTCGAAAAACCAAAGCTCCCGGCTTCCAGGTGAAACTTGGAGATCTTGGAATCTTCTCAGCCCGAATTAAAGCTCGAGATGTCCAGAAAGCTTTCGCTTTCCTCAGGGCGGGGGATGTAGAGATTCTCGGCGGAATTGCTGCCGACCCAGCGGGGAGTCTCCACTTCTTTGTTAGAGATCCCTACGGATTGATCTTTCAAGTGACCGAAGGCCACAGCTGGTTCTCCAGCGGCAAGCATCCCACCGGCGGTGCAGCGGGTTGTTCGATCGGGACTTCGGATGCGGAAAAGGCTCAGGATTTCTACGCCCAGATCCTGGGCTACGATCAGCTTCTCTACGACGAACGGGGAGAATTCGAGGATCTTCAGACCCTACCGGGTGGGGCCGGCAAGTTCCGACGCATGCTGCTGACTCACAGCAAACCTCGGAGGGGGGCTTTCAGTACGATTTTAGGACCGACGAAAATCGAGCTGTTTCAATCCCTGGACCGTCGCCCGAAAAAGATATTCGCCGATCGCTACTGGGGCGACCTGGGTTTCATTCACCTCTGTTTTGATGTAAACGGGATGGACAGCTTGAAACGCAGCTGCAGTGATGCTGGCTGTCCCTTCACGGTGGACAGTGCGACCGGATTCGATATGGGCGATTCCGCCGGGCGGTTCGCCTACACCGAGGACCCGGACGGCACTCTGATAGAGTTTATTGAAACCCACAAATTGGAGATCATGAAGAAGTGGGGCTTGTACCTCGATCTTACCAAGCGGCGGCCGGAAAAAGCGCTGCCGCGGTGGATGCTGAAGAGCCTGGCCTTCAATAGGGTGAAGGGTTGACTGTTAAATCCGGTCGACGTTGCACCCAGAGTCAAACTTTGAGCGGGCGGGTGTGGATGCCGCACTCGCCGCCGCACTTGCTCGTTCCAACCCAGCGCCCGGCCCGCTCATTGTCGTCGGTCGTGATTTTCGTGCAAGGTTCGCAACCCAAGGATCGATATCCCTTGGTGTACAGGGGATTCACCGCTACATCGTTGAGAGCCAGGTACTGCCAGACCTCCCGTTCCTTCCACAGAAGGATGGGATTGAGCTTGACCAATCCCTGGTCCCGTTCCTCGACTTCCTTGAAATCCGTACGGGTTCGGCCTTCGGTACAGCGCAGGCCGGTGACCCAGCAGTGCACTCCCATCTCTTCAATTGCCTGTCGGGTCGGCTTGACCTTGAGCAGATCGCAGCAGCGATCCGGATCGGTCTTATACAGGTCCTTTGGGATCCGCTCGTTGTTTCTATATACTTGAAGTTCGGGGTAAGCTCGAACCTGTTCGTTCATGAAAGCAACTGTCTCTTTAGGTTTGTAACGGGTGGTCACGATGAACCCACGAATGTTAGGGCTGACTCGCTTGACCAGATGCCAGACAGCTACGGAATCTTTACCCAGGCTGTTTGCAACGACAAGTGCGTCACCGAACTCACGGTTGGCGTTCTCTATGAGCCCGAGGGAGCGCTCAACCTTTTCGTTAAAGGTCAAATTTTCTACGAGGTAAGATACAGGGCTTTTTTCCGCAACAGCGTTCATTATAATTTCTCCTCTCTCTTCAGACTCTTCAGATTTGATTGAAGGGGGTGCAATATCCATAGTTGACAGTATTAAAGAGCAGATCAACTGCTGTCAAGACGCGGAATCGAGAGAAATTCAAATTCGATGAAAAAAAAATTCTAAAAATCGAATAATTGAATATTAGATTCAAATATTCATATTTTGTAAATAATTGCCCTTTTCTTTTTTTTGAGATTGTGTTAAATTCCTACAATAGCAATCCTGATGGATAGATGGATTGACATCGCAAGAGCATGAAGTTATGAGGAGCGGCCGATGAAATCTGATAGCTACAGGCTAACTTGTGTGCGGTGCGGGAAGGTGTTCGAAGATTTGCAGGACCGGTTCCTGCTGCAGTGTGACGAAGATCATGGTCCTTCGCTACTGCGATCTGAATACGGAAACAAGCAGTTAACGATCCAGCGGGAACATCCTGGGATATTTCGCTACAACCAGTGGTTACCGATACGCAGAGTTGTAAATACGCCCGTGAAGCCTGCAGTATTCAAAAGTGAAAATCTGGCACAGCGGATCGGGCTGGAAAACCTGTGGATCGCCTTCAACGGTTACTGGCCCGAACGGGGCGGTGTAATGGAAACCTGCAGCTTCAAAGAGTTGGAGGCCCTTCCCGTATGTGCCCGCCGGCCAGATGGGATAGAGGGAACCCTCGTGGTCTCTTCGGCGGGAAATACCGGTAGGGCTTTCCTGCAGACCTGTTCCCGCTATGGAATCCCGGCACTGATCGTGGTGCCGGAAGCGGCCCTGCCGGCGATGTGGCTGACCGTTGAAAAGCACCCGAATGTGAAACTGGCAGTGCTGAAGGGAGACCGGGATTATCTCGATGCGATTGAGCTGGCCGACAAGATCGCCGTTTTAGACGGATATTACCCAGAGGGGGGTGCCAAGAACGTGGCGCGTCGGGATGGAATGGGTACTGTAGTTTTGGCAGCTGTGGAGGCGATCGGCAGAATCCCCGATCATTACTTCCAGGCCGTGGGTAGCGGGACAGGCGGGATAGCCGCTTGGGAGATGAGTCGAAGATTCAGGCAGGACGGTAGGTACGGAGACCACAAGATGAAGCTCCATCTGGTTCAGAATGTGCCCTTTGCCATCATGAGTGATGCCTGGCGGGCAGGATCGAGGGGTTTACCGCTTCTTGACGAGCATGAGGCCAAAGGGCATATCGCCCGGCTCCATTCGGGAGTGCTGAGCAATCGCAAGCCTCCCTACGGAATCACCGGGGGGGTGTACGACGCCCTCAGCGATAGTGACGGGCAGATGTATTCTGTAGTCAGCGAGGAGGCTCTGCTGGCGGGATGGCTGTTTGAGTCCCTGGAAGGATGCGATCTCGATCCCGCAGCCGAGGTGGCCCTGGCCGGCTTGGTACGGGCCGTACGGCAGGGCGGACTCGACAAATCCGACGTAGTGCTGTTAAATCTTACCGGGGGAGGTAAGAACCGTCTCGAATTGGAGGAAACCCCCCGGCCGGTCCAGCCGGACTGTGTATTCTCTTCAAAAGATTACAGTCTCAAAACACTGGAGAAAAAGCTTCTACGCTCTCCAGCAAAAATAGCCGTTTGACTTCAATAATTATAGGAGAACATGATGCCAGACCTTTTTGTCAAATGCCGCGGTGACGGTGGCTACTTCGGGTTTCTACGAGCCCGGGACGACATGTTTTTTTCCCGCCCAGTGCTGGAAGGCGTTCCCGGACCGCGCATGAGATTTCATGGGCAGGAAGTCATCATGTGGGCCATCAATAATTATCTCGGACTCGCCGGCAACGAAGAGGTCAGGCAAGCGGTCCGTAAGTCCGTGGAAGACTGGGGGACCTTTACCCCCATGGGCTCCCGAATGCTGACCGGTAATACCGACAAACACATCGAGTTGGAAAAAAAGCTAGCCGCCTTCCTGCAAAAGCCCGCAGCGGCACTGTTCAACTATGGATATCTCGGCGTGATGGGGACGATCAGCGCCCTGATCGGACCGGATGATGTGATCGTCATGGATAGGTTGAGCCACGCCAGCATCGTGGATGGAACGGTCTTGGCTTCGGCGGGCAGACGATTCCGTCCTTTCAAGCACAACGACTTAGATCACCTCGAGCACCACCTCAAAGCGGCCAACCGCCATCGCAAAGGGGGTATTCTGGTCGTGATCGAAGGGGTTTACGGCATGCGGGGTGACCTGGCGGATCTCAAAGGGATTTGTGAGCTCAAGGACCGATACGAAGCCAGGCTATTCGTTGACGACGCTCACGGCTTCGGGGTGATGGGTGAACACGGTCGAGGCTTGGGAGAGCATTTCGGCGTGCAGGATAAAATCGATCTGTACTTCGGAACTTTTGCCAAAGCCTTCGCCGCTATTGGCGGTGTTACAGCCGGTGAAGAAGAGGTGGTTCGCTTTATAAAGTACAATGCCCGCACCAATGTATTCGCTAAGAGTCTACCCATGATCTACGTCGATGCGCTCGAGGCTTCTTTGAACCTGATAGAAAATCATCCCGAATATAGAGAGCGGATGTGGCAGGTGGCCAAGAGGCTGCAGGCGGGATTGACGTCGCTGGGCTATGACATCGGAGACACCAAATCTCCCATTACGCCTGTGTATGTGCCTGCCGGGAGCGAACAAACGGCGATGATCATGATCAAGATGCTCCGCGAGGACTATGGAGTATTTGTGTCGGGAGTCACTTACCCGGTAGTGCCGCGGGAAGTGGTGATGTTCCGCATGATTCCCACGGCTTCCCACTCAGACGAGGATGTGGATCTGACCGTGGAAGCCTTCAAGAAAATGCGGGACAGGATGAACCTCGATCTCTCCGAAAAACCTTCGTTGAAAAATCGCTAGACCTCGAGACTCAGCAGATCTACTCATTCTTCGCTTTCGCGATTTTGCGTCGATCCCGCAGTGTACCGCTGCCGGGCAGGCGAACTCGTCGTTTCAAAGCTCGCTCCAACAGGTGCAGAATATCGTTCATCAGATCCTCTACGCTCTCTGAATCAAGGTTCATCAGGATAGCGTCATAGATCGCCAGCACCATACGCCTGGGATTTTTATACCGGCGAACTCGAAACACTCCTTTACGGCTTCCCTCACGGATGATCTCAGAGATGACTTTTTCAACGTGAGCCCGAAGCGAGCGCTTCCCCGACAGCCGGTCTTGCTGCCCCGGGTAGATGTACTTCTTATTGCCCGTAAGAATCCCGAGCAGGATCGGATTGTTTTTGACGCCGAGAGTCGTAAACCGGTACAGGGCTTTCATCTTATTTACAGGGGATCGGAAACCCGCGATCAGGCGGTCCACCGAGCGGATTCCCTGGCTTTCAAGATTGTCGAGGATCTGCTCGTAAAAAGCTTCCTTGCTCGAGAAGTAGGTATAGAAACTGCCTGTGCCCACACCCGCCTCTTTGGTGATGTCTTCGATATTGACATCCTTGTACCCGTAGCGGCTGAAAAGTTTTTCTCCGACCTTCAAAAAAAGCTGGCGCTTGTCTGCTCCCATCGATTCCTCTTTGCCTCTCCTTCATCCACGTTTCAATTCAAGCCCCGAAATGCCACCAAGTTGTCTGGCTTTGGCACACGCTTTCCGCTCTCCAGTTCTCGAATTAGATCCACTACCAATCGATTGCAGGGTACAGGAACCCTTGATCGATCCGCGGCTTGCACGAGCCTGCCGTTGATAAACTCGACCTCGGTCTTTCGGCCTCGTCGAATCGAATCGAGCATGGCTGATTCGGTGTCTCGATGCCTGCGCCCGATGATTCGCATGAGAAGATGCTTCAGGAATCGGGGATATCCTTGGTCCGACAGGAAGCGTTCAATATTCATACCTCCGCCGAGGGATTCGAGGGTGATTCCCTCGGCTTGAGAGACTTCGAAGACCTCCCGGCCGATCATGAGCATAATATCACGGATCTCCCTGCAGGCAGCCAGCTTTCCGAAAGGCAGACCGGTAATCGCTCCCATGGCGGTGAAGGTCGAGGTGATGGCTAGTTTTGACCAGAGAACGCCCCTGATATTGGGCGACACCATAACTGGAAAGATCCGGGATAGGAGGATTTCCGCACGCCTCACCGCCGGGCTATCCCGTTGTTCATCCAGCGCGCCGACGATGAACGGTCCCGAACCGGTTATCCGGTAGACACCAGGAACATCCATCGAGGCTCCCCAGAGGACACATCCCGGAATCAAGAACCTGTCGCCTATTACTTCGGCCAGATCAAGAGCTACCAGGCCGTTCTGGGTAGTAATTACCACCCCTTCTTCAGCCAGGTTGGATTTCAGCTTTTCTACCGCTTCCACCAGGCCGTTACTCTTCGTGGCCAGTATCAGCGCATCGAATGGGTCGCCATCGGCTTCCTCCACCAGCCGCACCGAGCAGACCTGTGTGTTTTTACCCTCCCGGAGAGTTAGACCTTTCGCATTTATAACTTCAGAGATTCGGGGATTCCGGTTGATCACTGTTACCTTGTGATCCTGCTGTGCAGCAAGGCGAGCAGCCATTACACCACCCAGGCTCCCGCAGCCAAGAATCGCGACGTTCATACCATTGAATACGGAGAATTCCCATAGGTTGTCAAGTTCCGGGGGAGTGAAGAACGCCGCTGCCGGTTCAGCTGCGTAAGCTGTTTCCATGTAGACGTGTTTTGTTTAACTGTTATGATTCCTTTTGATGGTCTGCTTTAAAACTAGATTCTGGTACAACTGTACGTTTTTACCTTTGGATACTTCACGAATTGTTATGATATATGTATTATTGGCCTGGTATGCCAAAAAAAGTATTTGAGGCGTTTTACCGCGAACTTGTTCGTGATATCAGGGCCAATTATAAAGAAAGAGACAAATACCTTTCGGTACGGCAAATCGCTGATAAGTTTTCGGTGAGCCTTCAAACTGCCCAAAAGGGAGTCAGGAAACTGTCCAACAATGGCATGGTTTCGGCGGTTCCGAAATCGGGAATAACCATCATATCTCTGGAGCAAATATCGCCAGTAAGAGGAAAGAGGGTGATGGTAGTTTCTCATCAGCACGACAAGCGATTTGATCAGGCATTTATGGAAGGGATTCTTAATGTTGCAAGGCCGGAAGAGGTACAAGTCGATTTTATTGACGACTCAAAGATCGATATATTGAGCATAGCGTTTGGTGATTATTTGCTCGGATTGAATGTAGACGGAGTGATTACTCTGTCCTTCAAAGATTCGGCACTGGCCTTCTATCACGCTCTACGGGAAGGCTTGGACATCGTGTCTGACATTATTATCGATGAACTCCCATTGTTGCCCGCTGTTCAGACCGATAATTACAAGCATGCACGGGAAGCTGGGTCGATGATGCTTCGCAAAGGATATAAATACTTTCTGGTAGTTGGTTATTATCCGAAGGAGCGCAATAAGCGCTATCTAGGATTTCACGACGGTCTTGAGCACCTCGGGGAGAACATTAAATATGTGTGTATCTCCGATAATGCCGCTATGAGAAAAATTGACAATTTCTATCACTTTTTCTCAGGAGATATGGCCGTCTTTTCAACGGACTACGCTACCAACTACATTCTTGCCGCGAAATTCATGCAGCACAAGGTAAAGGTGAAGTCTGACAATTTCCTGGTCTATGACTGTGAAGAAGATAAGTTTCATTACGAGGGACTTCCACCGATCCATTCGGTTGCTCCTTCTTTGAGATATTTAGGGCGAGAGTTAGTTAAAACGCTTTTCCACAAATGGAAAACGGGAAAGTATCCTGAACCTCTCCAAAGAAAGATCTAGTCTACCCTTTTTCACGGCCGTATTCATCACTCCTGAAGGCAATCCCTGGAGAATTGTTGTTTGAAAAGTTTTGGGTTGCGTTTCATGCCAGAAATTCACGTTTTTAATAAATATATATTCTGTTTTATTGTAATGATTAAAATAAATTTATCCCAAAATACTAGTAATTTTTATTGCAATAATAAACCTATTATGCTACAAAAAAGCCAAGTACATGCACTTGCCGCTTTTAAGCACTCGCACCCACATGTCTATATGAAGGAGGCCGATATGCGTGGTAACTGAATTTGGTGATACATTGAGCCGGTAGGTCTTCTACCCCAGAGATTAGTGTTTAAACAAGAGGAGGAAAACGATGAAAAGCACTATGAGAACGATTATGGTTATGGTTTTTCTAATCGGTGCTGCGGCTTTGACGTTCGCCGGCGGTCAATCGGGTGCGGAGAAGCCGGAAAAGGTTTCGCTTGTCTTTTATCAGTGGTTCTACGGTGATCCCATCCGCGGCGGTAACATCGACTGGTATATTGGAGAGTTCAAAAAGAAACATCCAAACGTTGAGATCAAGCCTGCATCCATAACGAACGAAGCGTATTGGGAAAAGCTTATGGTCGATATTGCCGGTAATACTGAAGGTGATATAGTAACACTGGATACCGGCGCAGGAATGAACGCCTACAACAGTGCGAGACCGGGCGGAGCTTTTTTGAAACTCGATGAATACATAAAAGGATATACCTTGGACGACGGCACTTCTTTGGAAAAGGATATTATGCTGATCGATGATATGAAACGGGGTGGCCACTATATTGCTCTGCCCTACATATGGTTTGTAGCACCCCATACATTCTACAGAAAATCTCATTTCCAGGATGCCGGGTTGAGTGACAGCGATATTAAAACGTGGGATGGATTTAGAGCCAGCGCTATCAAGCTCACAAGGGATACCAACGGTGACGGTAAGGTCGATAAATATGGGTTCGGCCATCCGGTGTATCCTGAGGTGTTGAGCAGATGGTGGCACATGCACTGGCTTTGGACAGCCGGTGGTGGAATTTTCCCCGAAGAGAAAGGGCCGTATACGGCAGAGAATCTCATTTTCAATTCCCAGGAGAATATCTTTGCTGTGGAGTATCTTGTCGATCTGCTCGGCAAAGCAGCGCCTCCGGGGAACAAGCAATTGTTTGAACTGTATCCAATGTTCTGGGGAGGTGATCTTACGATAGCCCACGTCGCATTGTGGGGAATTGCCATATTCGAAGAACAGATGAAACCCGAGGGAAGCTTCAAGACCGATCTCGGCATAGCGCCATTCCCTGCTGCGAACTATAAGGGCCGGTTACGTCAACCGGTGTATGTTGCCTGGGGTAATCCAATTGCTATTTCTTCTCGGTGTAAGTACCCAGACATCGCCTTTGATTTTATAGCCTTCCTACACAGCAGGGAGGTCCAGAAAAAGGTCAGTGTTACCGCCGCACCCGTAAACAAAATGACTCTGGAACAGGATTACCCAAAGGATTATCCTGCTCAGTCCGCATATATAGAGCTGGCAAAAAACTACAAGTTCAGACTTGTACCGGATATTCCGCAGTGGAACGAGTTTGACAACATCCTCCAGCAAGCCATGAACTCCGCTCTACTTGGAGCGAAATCCCCAAAAGAGTCACTTGATTGGGGACAGAGCGAAATGGCGAAAGCTCTGAAATAGTCGGCAGGGAGTATTGTGAGAGGGGCTGAGCTTCTTGCTCACCCCCTCTTCGATAATCTGCCTCGCCCTGTACTATCAGCAAGGCAAGGGCAGAATCATGATAAAAGGCTCGAAATTTTATTCACAAACAATCCCCGCACTATCATTTGTAGGCCCTGGCACCGCTGTTATGGGTATCCTGATTCTGTTCCCCATTGTTCAATACGTAATAATCAGCTTTACCGACTGGTATCTTATACGTCCAAAACCGGGGCATCCCTTTGTCGGTCTGGCCAACTACCTGGAAGTTTTCTCTTTGAGCCAATTCAACAGCATGGTAAGAGTAACGGCGACTTACGCGTTGGTCGGTGTCAGTGGAAAAATGTTGGTCGGTCTGGGAACCGCCTTGTTGCTCAATAGACCGTTCAAGGGTCGCGGTTTGGTACGAGCGATCATGGTGATTCCCTGGGCGATGCCGACGCTTGTGGTTTGCATTCTCTTTCGGTTGGCATTGGATCCCGTATTCGGGCTTATCAACGCGTTGCTCGTTGATCTGAAGATCGTCAGCGAGAGTTTGGATCTGTTAACCCACCCGAGTTCGGCTCTGATTTCAGTCACTATAATCGCAATTTGGCGCTACTTTCCCTTCGTCACGTTGATGCTTCTCGCAGCACTTCAAGGGATTCCAAAGGAACTCTATGAAGCAGCTTCCATTGATGGAGCCGGCGTCTGGAGGAAGTTCACCAAAATCACCTGGCCATGGATAAGCCCCGTATGGAGAATTGTACTCATTCTTCAGTTGATCTGGACGGTTAAAGAGTTCGAGCTTATCTACCTGATCACTCGGGGCGGTCCTAACTTTGCAACAGCGGTGATAGGAGTTGATGTATACTTAAATGCTTTCCAGTTCTTTAAACTCGGTGTAGCCAGTGCGGAAGGGATGTTCCTCGTTGTGTTTTCCATCGTTTTTGCGATTGTGTATTTCAGACTTTCCCGAAGAGAGCAAGAGATATGAAATCGGTTCGAAAAACATTGAATCGCTCTTTGTTCTATCTCCTCGTTCTAATTATTTGCTTGATCCTGATTTCACCTTTTATCTTGTTATTTTCATATTCGCTACGGACTGATGAAGAGATATTTTCTGCAGATATCCGCTTTCTTCCACGCGATCCAACCTTCCAAGCGTACAAGAAAGCACTGCTCGAGTATCGAGTGGGTCAAGCGAGTTTCCTGGATTGGGCTCGAAACAGCATCATCGTCTGCGGGATCGGCACGTTAACCGCCATATTCGTCGCCTCTCTATGTGGATACGGTATATCCAGATTCCGATTCTATGGCAGGAAGATTCTATGGTTTGTCATCATACTAACGCAGACGGTACCGTGGGTTGTTGTTCTGATACCTTATTACGCCCTCATGGGTAAAATGGGTATGCTGGATAGATTGAGTGCGTTGGTTATCAGCTACATGGCTATTCTAACACCGGTGAGCACGTGGTTGTTTACGGGGTTTTTCCAGAACATCCCGGTGGAAATAGAAGAAGCAGCCCGAATCGATGGTTGCAATCACTTCGGCGTCTACTACAGAATCATCCTGCCCCTTGCCGTTCCGGGAATTAGCGCCATTGCGCTTTTTGCCTTTGTAATCGGATGGAGTGATTTCCTGATCGCTTCGATTCTCATTACCAGCGTGGAAAAATGGACTCTACCAATCGGATTATCCAGCTTTCAGGGGGAACACTATATCCGATGGGCAGAAATCATGGCGATGTCCACATTAATAACAATACCCATCATCATCCTGTTTCTATATTTGCAGAAATATCTGCTCAACCTGTTGGCTGGTGGGGTAAAGCAGTAGAGTAGATACCAGCGGTATTAATCATGTCAGTAACAAACAGCAAAAACGAATGAAGGTGAATACAAATGCTCCACGATTACCTACTGAATAGTCTATCAAGCGTACCACTAATTAAAAATGAACAACAAACACGTTGCATCAGTCCGGAGAATCCGAAAGGGGAGAAGGGTGCAGGGGGCAAAGCAGCGAGCAAGCTCGGCCCGGGAAGAAAAGGGAGGGCATACATTGATCTGAAAAAAGGAGAAACAGCGAGCCTCGCCGAAATACACGGACCAGGAATCATCCAACATATTTGGATCACAGTTCGTGACAAAACCGATAAAGGATTCTTTGTCCTTCGGGATCTAGTTCTTCGCATGTACTGGGATGATGAGACATCCCCTTCGGTCGAAGTCCCGCTGGGAGATTTTTTCTGTAATGGATTTGCTAGGAGATGTAACGTGACCTCTATTCCCATCGTAGTGGCTCCAAACGGAGGGATGAACTCCTATTTTCCCATGCCTTTTAGAAAGTCAGCAAGAATCCAAATAACGAATGAACATGAGGGAGAAATCGAGGCACTCTTCTACACCATTTCGTATGCCCTCGTAAAGGAAGTGCCCGATGAACATGGGTATTTTCATGCCCAGTGGCGGAGAGAAAACCCGACGAAGAAAAAAAAAGACTACTTGATCCTCGATGGCGTGAAAGGCAGGGGACAATATATTGGAACCTTTATTGCGTGGGCGGCGTTGAGTCGTTATTGGTGGGGCGAGGGGGAAATCAAGTTTTATTTGGATGATGACCGCAATTATCCAACGATCTGCGGAACGGGTCTCGAGGATTATTTTGGTGGTGCGTGGGCGTTTCAGCAGAGGCAAGAAAACGAGCAAACCCGTGAAACCACATACTGCACTCCATTTCTGGGCTATCCATTCTACTCAACGACCGATACAACGAAATGCGATCTTTACGGGATCGACGCAGTTCCGATGCACGGGCTATATCGTTGGCATATTATGGATCCGATACGATTCAGCAAGAATCTGCGGGTCACAATCCAGCAGATCGGGCACGATGGGGAAAGGCTGTTTGAACGTGAAGATGACGTGGCCTCCGTTGCCTATTGGTATCAAAAAGAACCACATACGAAATTCTCTGATATGCTGCCCGTGCAAGAGAGATGGCCTAGATGACTAGTAGCGATAGTGTTCTGGCTTGAAGGGGCCCTCCTTGGGTATTCCCAGATACTCAGCCTGACTGGGTCTCAACTCCGTAAGCTTCACGCCCAGATGCTGCAGATGCAGTCGCGCCACCTCTTCGTCGAGCCGCTTTGGCAGTATGTAGACCTTTTTCTCCAGTTTCTTTCGGGCCAACTCCAGCTGAGCCAGAATTTGGTTGGTGAAGCTGGCGCTCATGACAAAACTGGGATGACCGGTGGCGCAGCCCAGGTTCAC
>CAZVHJ010000037.1:0-51686 GCA_964627715.1 uncultured Spirochaetaceae bacterium
GTTCGTCCGCTGGTGCTCGGCAAGGTGGGCAGAGCCTTCGTCGTTGCCTCGGAGACCGTGGCCTTTGACATCATTCGGGCGGATTATCTTGGAGAAGTGGAGCCCGGGGAGATGCTGATCCTCAACGATCGCGGACTTCACCGGCACCAGCTGTTCCCTCCGGAGCGGGAGCTGCGCTGCATCTTCGAATATATCTACTTCGCCAGGCCGGACAGCTTCCTCTACGGGAGCGAGCATACGACCGGGGATATCCGAAAAAGTTTCGGCCGGCAGTTGTGGCGGGAGCATCCGGTAAAGGCGGATGTGGTGATTCCGGTACCCGATTCCAGTACTTTTGCCGCCATGGGATTCAGCGAGGCTTCGAGAATCCCCTTCGACTTCGGACTGGTGCGAAGTCACTACATCGGACGCACCTTTATTGAGCCTACCCAGGCCATCCGGGACGCCAAGGTTCGGAAGAAGTACAATCCCAACCGCTCGGTACTCCGGAACAAGAGAGTGGTACTGGTCGAGGATTCTATCGTCAGGGGTACGACGCTGAAAAACATCATCCGCATTATTCGGGATTTCGGAGCTCGCGAGGTGCACGTGCGGGTCAGCTCGCCCCCGTACAAGCACAGTTGCTACCTCGGCATTGACACCGCCGAGACCAAGCGGCTGATCGCCCACAGTAAGCCGATCGACAAGATCCGTACGTTTCTAGGGGCGGATTCCCTCGGCTACCTGAGCCAGGAGGGCATGCTCGGCAATTACCTGCTTCAGGGCGGATTCTGCACCTACTGCTTCAACGGCATCACCCGGATTTCTCCACGGTAGCTCACCTTACACACCCACAATAGAAGCTCCTGTTCCGCACTCAACGCATCGGCCCTCCTCAATCCCTTTCATGGATACGGAGTAGCCTCGCCTGCGAATCAGCAGGTTGCCGCAGCTCGGGCAGGACGTATTGGTCTCCTCGCCGCCCACATTGCCCAGGTAGACGTAGTTCAAGTGTTTGCGGGCGACCTCGGCCAGTGTGTGCAGGGTTGCAGGTGGAGTGGGGGGGATCCTGTACTTGTACTGGGGATAGTAGGCGGACAGATGGTAGGGGATGTCTGGACTGAGGGAGGCGAGGAAGCGAGTGATCGATTCGATCTCCTCCGGGCTGTCGTTTTTGCTGGGAATCACCAGGGTGGTCACCTCGAGGGTGATCTTGTCGTAGGCTTGCTTCAGGAAGCGCTTCACCTCCTCCACTTTTCCTCCGATCTCCTTTCTATAGAACTCGGGATTCCAACTCTTGAAATCGATGTTGGCGGCATCCATGACCTCAAGCAGCTGTTCCGCCGGATCGGGATTGATGTAACCGTTGGAGACCAACACGTTTTTCAAGCCCCGTTCGCGGGCCAGGATTGCCGTGTCCAGCACGTACTCGAGGTGCACGATCGGTTCGGAGTAGGTGTAGGAGACGCCGAAGGAGCCGCGCTGCCGGCAGAGCTCCACCAGGTTCTCCGGACTAACATACTCCGTCGGATAGGAGGTGTCGTGAGCGATGTGGTGGTTCTGGCAGAAGGGGCAGTGAAAGGAACAACCCACGAAGCCTATGGAAAGGATCTGCCGTCCCGGGTAGAAGTGGTATAGAGGTTTCTTTTCAATCGGGTCGATAGCTATGGCGGACAGCCGGCCGTAAAAGGGCAGCTCCAGCTTTCCTTCCCGGTTGAAGCGTACCCCGCAGACTCCAAACCTTCCAGGGGCGATCAGGCAGTTGTTGGGACAGAGATGACACTTGATCTTTCCCGCCTCTGCAGTCTCAAAAAATCGGGCATTCATGCTACAAGTGTATATACTGGTCCTTTGTCGATCAACCTTGTGCTTCCGTACCCTCCCAGCCGCGCTCTACAGGGACAGCCAGGTGCCCAGCCCCCTGTCGATAGCCCGACGATAGACAAGAGGAGCCGTTGCCAGATCATCGATAGCCAACCCCAGATTGCAGGCGATGTTCCGCTCCCTGGCTGTCTGCCGACCCGGTTTTCTGCCGGTGACCAGCTCACCCAGATCGGCGTATACCGGCGGGATGTTCTGGAAATAACCCAAGGTCTTGTAGTGCTCGAGCTGGGGAAGATCATCGGTGGTAAACTTATCGATTTCCCCTAGGGCCTCGCCGCTCCAGTAGGAGTCAAAGTCGACCAGGGAGGCGAAGGCTCCTTCAGAAAGCCAGCCTGCCTGTATTGTTGCGTGTGGCGGTCGTACGATCGGTCCGGCGGTAACGACGATGTCCATGTCTTTCACGGCCTGTTCGGGCCGGGAGGCTCGCACCACCTCGATCTCAGGCCAGCGCTTCCGGATTCGCCGCTGGTAGTTTTCCAGCTGTCCCGCGTCGATGTCGTAGGCTGCTACTCGTTCGATCGGGAAGAGAACCTTCAAGGCCTCCAGGTTGCTGAAACCCTGGACACCGGCGCCGAGAACACCCAGAGTCTTGGAATCCTCTCGAGCCAGGAAACGGGCGGCCACCGCCGTGGCAGCACCGGTTCGCATGGCTGTGATCCAAACGCAGTCCATCACGGCCAGGGGGAGCCCCGTTTCCGCGTCGTTTAATATCAACAGTCCGCTGATATAAGGCAGTCCTCTCTTGGTGTTGCCGGGATAACCGGCGACCCATTTCAACCCCAGAGCACCGGTGGCGGCGATATAGGCGGGCATGGCGTGGATGAAGGAGTCCGGGCGGGAGTGCACCCCCGGTTTGGGCGGCATCTCCACCCTGCCTTCACCTTTCTCCTTGAAAGCCTGCTCCACCGTTTCGAGCACCTCGGGCATGGTTAGACCGGTGTCGGCCACATCTTTCTTGCTCAAGTACAAGAGTCGTTGTTCTTTCATGCTTCCTCCTTCTGGACCGCCGGATCTGTCGCTATGCCGGCCAGGCATCACGGGATGAGTCGGTATCATGCTTATCCCGGCCAGGTGTTTCTTCTTTAGTAGCACAAATTCGACGACTAGGCTACTTTTTTATCTAAATCAGGAAACATCTTCCGCAGCCAGGTGGAGCGATCCCTGTAGACCTGAGCCAAATAACCCAAGATGGATGAAGAAATCAGGCCGACCAGCAGGAAGGGGGGGGCGATAAGCCAGGCGGATTTGCCGAATACCAGATAGCGGGCCAGGATGAGCTGAGCCAGGTTGCTGGCCATAGCTCCCAAGATACTGATTCCGATCAGGGAGGTCGATCCCCGCAAAGCTCGCCTGGCTGCCAGCATTACAGCACCGCTGGCCAGAGATCCGCAGAGGGAGAACAGGAAGGTAAAGGAGAACAGGCTGCCCTGAATCAGGGATTGGCCGAAGATCTTCAGCCCCAAGAGGAGAAAAAACTGAAGGGTAGGAAAGAGATCCAGAGCAAGCAGGAGGGGCAGGTTGGCCAGGCCGACCCGAAGGAAGGGTAGGGGTTTGGGTATGATGTACTCGATCGAGGCCAGGAACATACAGACCGCCGCGGCCAGGGCCACGATGCTCTCTGTCCGTGGCGGGCTGCCCGCTGGGTTATTGACTGATGGCATCGGGTTGCTCGTTTCTTCTTCCCAGTACCGCCACGAAAACCTTGTTGGGAAGGCAGGCGATCCACTGTCCCGGTTTCGACACTTTCCCGGTCTTAACGCAGATCTTCTCGGGGCAGGGTGAGCTGAGCACCTCTACCGCGCCGTCCCGGATCGCCACGACGGTGTCTCCCAGCGGTCCCGGCACATGCACGGTCGCGTCGCTGTCGAGGGGATAGATCCACTGTCCATCCGCTCCGGTGATGACGATCTGCGGTGTTCCCCGTCCGCCGATGTAGGTTTGGGCTGAGATCAGACCAATGATAACAAGGGCGGAGAAGAAGATGACATAATCCAGCGCCTTGATACTGACGCGGGAGCCTGGCATGAGGAAACTTTTCAGTGAACTTCTACCGGTTGGTTCTACAGTATTTTCTCCTTCAGAGCATCGGTCTTGTCGGTCCGTTCCCAACTGAAGTTTCCCCTTCCGAAATGTCCGTAGGCCGCGGTTTCCTGGAAGATTGGTTTTCGTAGATCGAGGGTTTCGATGATGCCCGCAGGGGTGGAGTCGAACAGCTCCGCGATCACCCCTTCGATTTTCTCCTCCGGTATTTTTCCGGTACCAAAGGTGGAGACAAACAGGGAAACAGGTTCGGTAACGCCAATGGCGTAGGCCAGCTGCACCTCGCATTTATCGCAGAGCCCGGCGGCTACGATGTTCTTGGCGATATAGCGAGCCATGTACGAGGCGGATCTGTCGACCTTGGTCGCATCTTTTCCCGAGAATGCACCTCCGCCGTGTCGGGCCATGCCTCCGTAGGTGTCCACGATGATCTTGCGTCCGGTCAGACCGGTATCCCCGTGGGGGCCTCCGATCACGAAGCGTCCGGTGGGATTGATATGGTAGGTCACATTTCCCGAGAGCATCTCCGCGGGGATCGCTTTCTTGATGATCTCCTCGATAAACGCCTCCCGCAGCTCCCGATAGCCCACGTCTTCGGAGTGCTGGTGGGAGAGAACGATCGTGGTTACCTCTACCGGTTTTCCCTCCCGATAGCGGACCGAGACCTGGCATTTGCCGTCGGGTCGCATAAAGGGCAGGATCCCCCGCTTGCGCACCTCCGCCGCCCGGAGCATGATCCGGTGGGCATACTGGATCGGCGCGGGCATCAGCTCCGGTGTTTCCCGGCAGGCATACCCGAACATCATACCCTGATCGCCGGCACCGATCTCTTTTTTGCCCCTCTCCACACCCTGAGCAATATCGGGGGACTGCTCGTGAATGCTGGAGATCACAGAGCAGGATTGATAGTCGATCCCATAGGACGGATCGTCGTAGCCTATGGACTTCAGCACTCCCCGGACGATCCGCTGCAAGTCGATGTAGCCCTTGGTGGTGATCTCGCCGCCAACCAGTACCAGGCCGGTGGTGGTGAAGGTCTCGCAAGCTACCCGGGATTTCTCATCCTGCGACAGGGCGCTGTCCAGAACCGCATCGGAAACCTGATCGCAGATCTTGTCGGGATGCCCCTCTCCGACACTTTCGGATGTAAAAATGAACTCTCCTCGTTCAGTCACCTTTTTCTCCTAGAACTTTAGTCGTTTATCAGGGATAGTGGCTGTCCGGTCGCTTCAAGAACGTTCAGCCACAGAGTATCTTCCGGGGACAGACGCTTGCGCCGGGAAGTGGCGAGCGTGAGTGGAACGTGGGTGATCTCGTCGTTCCAGAAGCCGACCAGCATACCGGTTTTTCCGGCCATCCCGGCATGGACCGCGTTTTGGGCCAGCTGCATACAGTAGATCGAATCGTGGGCATTGGCTGCAACCGAGCGCACCAGATAACTGGGATCGATATACTTGAGGTTGATATACAGGTCGGTGTGCTCTCTGAAATATCTTTTGATTTCTGTCTTGAGAAAGATGCCGATATCTCCCAGCACGGGATTGCCCGAATCGTCTTTCCGGTCGCCTCCAGATTCCACATAGCGCTGGCCCGCTCCCTCGGCCACGATGATCACGGCGTGGTTCCGGCTGCGAAGCCGCTTCTCCAGGGATGCGAACAGCCCTTTGGGGCCTTCCAGATCAAATGGTACTTCCGGGATCAGTACGTAGTTGACCTCGTTCAAGGCCAGGGCGGCGTTGGCGGCGATGAACCCCGACATTCTACCCATGACTTTCACCAGACCTACGCCCTGGGGAGCTCCTCTAGCTTCGGTGTGGGCGCAGCGAATCGCCTCCGCGGCAATGGAGAAAGCCGTCTCCAGTCCGAAGGTCTTCTTCACGAAGGAGATGTCATTGTCGATCGTTTTGGGGATCCCGATCACGGCGATTTTCAGGTTGCGACGTTTGATCTCCCGATAGATCTCCTCGGCGCCTCTCAAGGTGCCGTCCCCGCCGATCGTGAACAGGAGGCAAATATTCATCCGTTCCAGGCAATCCACGATTTCCCCGACATCCTGGGGACCTCGGGAGGAAGCGAGAACGCTGCCCCCCTTCTCATGGATGTCCTCTACCTCCTGGGGCGTGAGCATGAGCGCTTCGTGCCCGTACTTCGGGATAAAGCCCTGGAATCCATACCTGATCCCGTAGATCGTCGCAATCCCATAGCGGTAGTGAAGCTCCATCACCAGGGAGCGAATCACATTGTTGATACCCGGGCATAGACCCCCGCAGGTCACGATGGCCACCCGGGTTTTTGCAGGGTCGAAGTAGATCTTGTCTCGCGGACCGGCGCGTTCAAAGGCCGGAATGTGCTCGCCCCTCCCGATCCCTTCGAGGATCTTGTTGCGATCCAGCTCGCAGAGCACACTCTCCGAGTCGGCGCAGTAGTTGACGATGTTGTCCCCGTACTCTGTGGACAAGCCCAACGGAGACGGAATGGTCGCTCGTCCCAGGCTGTCAATCTGAAGATCTTCTGCGTTGAAATCTATACCTTCCATACCGATGTCAATCCCATCTTTTCCTTGACTTCGAGAATCGTCCGGCCGCTGACCTTTCTGCAGGCTTCGGCATTCCTGTCGAGAATGTCGCGGATCTCCTTCTTCTTCCCGGACAAGTCGTAATAGCGCTCCCGGATCGGATCGAGAACCTGCATCAGGTTCTCGAGGAGCTTGCGCTTGCAGTCCAAACAGCCGATCCCGGCGGTTCGACAGCCGTGGGCTATGTACTGCCCGAGCTCGGGCTCGGGAGTGACAAGCTGGTGATACGAATAGATGTTGCACTTCTCCGGGGTTCCCGGGTCGCTTCTCTTGACCCGAGCCGGATCGGTCGGCGCCGGGGCCAGCTTGTTCCAAATCTCCTCTCGGCTCTCCAGGATGCCGATGAAGTTGCCTTTGCTCTTGCTCATCTTGGCGGAGCCGTCGATCCCCATAATCCGAGGGGTCGCTGTCAACTCGGCCTGGCATTCAGGAAAGATATCTCCGTAGCGGGTATTGAAACGGCGGGCGATTTCCCGGGTAAACTCCACATGCTGGACCTGGTCTTCTCCGACAGGAACGATCTCCCCTTTGTAGATCAGGATATCCGCGGCTTGAAGCACCGGATAGTCGAGCAGGCCCACGTTGACGTTTTTTCGGTGTTGACTGGCCTTGTCTTTGAACTGGGTCATCCGTTCCAGCTCTCCCAAGGGGGTGATGGTGTTGAAAATCCAGGTCAGCTCGGTGTGACCCGGGACTTCCGACTGGATGAAAAGAATCGTCTTCTCCAAGTCTATGCCGCAGGCGAACAACCCCAAGACCAGATCGAATACATTCCGGCTCATATCCTCTGGGTCGTAGGCAATGGTAATCGCATGGAGGTCTACTACAGAGATATAGGATTTATATTTATACTGCAGCTCGACCCAATTTCGTATCGCCCCGTAAAAATTTCCGATGTGAAGCAAACCGGTCGGCTGAATGCCTGTAAAGAGGACCTTCACATAACTCTCCTGTTGTGTTACTACTGACATGAAGTTGAAGTCGTACTATATGTAAAGGGAAGCACCGGGAATGTCAAGCTATCGGTCGAAACCCAGAAAGATCGCCGTGGCTGAAGGACGGGCTATGGTCAGGGTGCGCAAGATCAAGACCCGGGACCTGGCCACGATCGGTGTGTGCCCAGCCTGCTGGAACATCAAGGAACGCCGGCGGGATCTGCTCATCCAGCTGAAGAAGATGGACCTCGAGGTGGTCCATAGAGACGATCTGTTGGAAGGTGTGTATCGACCGGGCCGAAAGCATGCCCCCGGCTGTCGTCACGCCTCCCTGAATCCAGACCCCTGGAAACGCTTCGAGTCCCAGATCAAAAAATACAAGAGATAGCCTGCTTTCTCAGGCGATTAGATCCTCACCGAGTAGAAAATCGACGATCCTTTGGTGCCGGATCCCGTTCAGATCCCGCGGCTGCATCCGATCCATGGATAGGAGGATTCGGGGATAGGCGTCGTCGAGAGCCGAGAGAGGTGTACACTCTCTTTCAAGAGTTGTTTGGGTTTCAAGCAGGTAGGCGACCTGAATATAGCAGCGGCCAGATTTCGTCTCGGAGACGAAGTCGATCTCCCGTTCCCCGACAGTGCCAACCGAAACGCTAAAATCCCGCCTTCTGAGCTCCAGATACACGAGATTCTCAAGCACTCCAGATATGTCATGCTCGCGATAGCCGAGCAATCCATTCCGAAGCCCGATGTCTCCAAGGTATAGTTTGTTGTTGACTTCCATTCGACGGCGACCTCTGATGTCATATCGATTCACGATATCACAGAGAAAAGCCTCCTGCAGATGGGAGAGGTAGTTGAGAACCGTATCAACGGAGATTGAACGTCGTTGACTTTTCAAAAAATCAGAAATGCGTTTTGCAGAGATCAAACTACCGATATTGTCCATAACAAACAGGACGACGTCTTCGAATAAGCGGACGTTGCGGATCTGGTGGCGAGTCACAATGTCGCGGAGCGCGATGGCGTTGAACACATCCCGAAGCATCTGATTTACTACCAATTCGCTCAAATCGGTGTGTAACACACCAGGAAGCCCGCCCAGGTGGAGATAGAGTTCGAATAACTTTTCATCCGGGATGTCTGTGTTTTCTCTTAGCCGGTAGAGCTCCCGGAATTCCCTTAAATTCAGGGGGAAAATCCGGAATGTGATATATCGTCCGGCAATTCGGGTGGCCAGCTCGCCTGAGAGCAGAGAGGCGTTGGAGCCGGAGACGAGGACTTGAGTTCCCGGGCTTGCTAGGAGAGAAGCCACTGCTCGTTCCCAATTCTCAATTTGCTGGACCTCGTCGACAATTATTATCCGCGGTGTCCTTTTGGCGGTTTCCGATTCTACGTGTTCGGTCAAATCACGTGCGCTGCGGATGGCGTCAAAATCCATCGACTCTTTATCGATATAGACGACATCAGCAGTATCTCGAACCTCATCGGCAAATTGACGAAGAAGGACGCTTTTCCCTACCCGGCGAAGACCGGTAACGACTACGATGGTCGGAGTGTTAACGAAACGATGGAGTCGTTCCAAATAAAAGGTTCTTCTTATCTCAACCATATTTCGAGTATAGTCGAAATATGTAACATAATCCAGCAAAATTCGACTATAATCGAAAAAAGTGTCCAGTCATCACCATAGCGGAATCGGTACAGATGTTCGATTACCCCTTCAAGCCGCTCGTGCTGATCCCTTTGATGAGATACTTCTGCAGCAGGATAAAAACAATGAAGACCGGTGCGAGAGAGAGAAAAGACATGGCAAAAATCGCTCCCCAGTCGGTCATTCCCGAAGGATCGGAGAAGGACCGCAGAGCGAGGGAAATGGTGTACAATTTCGGGCTATTCAGGTAGATCAAGGGTCTCAAGAATTCATTCCATGTCCAGTAGAATGAAAAGATTGCCGCAGTAATCATCGCCGGAGTTATTAGCGGCATGATGATGTGAAAGTAGGTGCCGATGGGTGAGTAACCGTCGATCTCTGCCGCCTCATCCAAAGAGCGGGGGATACCTCGAATAAACTGTACGAACATGAAGATGAAGAACGGCATGCCGAAAAACCTAGGTACGATTAATGGCAGGAATGTGTTCACCCATCCCAGGTTTTTGAACAGGATATACTGCGGAATGATCTGGATCTGGATCGGCAACATCAGAGTGAGTAGCATACAGGTGAACCAGATCTTTCTTCCCGCAAAACGCAATCGCGCGAAACCATAGGCGACAAAAGCCGAAGAAAAAACTGCACCTACCGTTCCCACCACCGTCACTAAGATCGTATTTCTGTAGAAAACAGTGAACGAAATACCCCCGAATCCTTTCCAGCCATTGATGTAATGCTCCAAAGTCGGCACTCTGGGAAATATAGACGAAACTCGGGTCCATATTTCCGAGGTAGGTTTGAATGAGCTCCCGGTCAACCACAGAATAGGATAAATCATTACCATACCGAAAGCGGCGACGAGCAGGTGAAATGCGATGGAGTTCATCAAATTTATTCTCCGGCGCCTACGTAATTGAACCGAAAGAGCCGTGGAGATCGGTACTGTCCAGTCATTGTTCATCGTTCGGTCTCGTAGTGTACCCAGTACGGTGATGACTTGAACACGAGTGCGGTGAATGCCGCTACCACCAACAACAGGACAATGGCCATTGCAGCGCCGTACCCCATCTGAAAATCTTGAAAAGCCTTCTGGTATAGAAAAAGTGCATAGAAATTAGTTTTATCCATCGGAGCACCGCCTGTGATTATGAAAGCTTGAGTGAAGGCGGTGAAACCAAAGATGATCTGCATGATCAGATTGAAGAGAAATATCGGGGTGAGCATCGGTAAGGTTATGGAAAAAAATCTCCTTACCCGCCGGGCTCCATCGATATCAGCAGATTCGTACAACTCATCCGGGATCTGCTTCAATCCTGCCAGGAAGATGAGCATGGGGGAACCGAACTGCCATACCGCCAATAGAATCAGAGTCCAAATTGCCGTGAAGGGATTCCCCAACCAGGAAATTTCGACATCGATACTTACCAGACTGAGAATAGCGTTGACCAAGCCGTCTTGACCGAAAATCTTGCGCCACATGACGGCAATGGCAACGCTGGTCCCTACAACCGAGGGCATATAGTAGAGGGCCCGGTAGAATCCAACCCCTCGATGCCTGGAATTCAAGATCATGGCCACAAAGAGTGCAAAGACCAGCTTTAAAGGAACGGCGACAAAGGCGAAGTAGATGGTTGCCTTCACGGATTTCCAGTATCGTACATCTTCGATAAACATGCTGGAAAAATTCTTCAATCCGATCCAGCGGGGAGTCGAAAAAAGGTCGTAATCGGTCAACCCCAGAAAAAGGGTTGCCAACATGGGAAGCAGAACGAATACAAAAAAACCGATGAGCCAGGGAGAGATGAACACGTAGCCGAAAGTAGTATCAGTAATCCTCCGAGTGCCCATTTCAGTGCTCTGTTATCAAAATGTACGCCGCGTCGCGCCAAGCGACGCGGCGTTTAATAAGCCGTAGATGATTAGTCCGATTGAAGAATCTTGTTCGCTTCCCTGCGTAGAATTTTAACTGCCTCTTCTGGGGTGATCTTACCGAAGGCTACCGGATCGACTACCTGGGGATAGATTACGTTTTTGCTGATTTGGCGATCCCCCGGCGGATCAGCAGGAGGAATAGGGCTGGAATCATTAGCAACCCGGCCGAGAAAACGAAAGCTTTCTTTTGTCGGTTTTGAGACAAAGGGCTCGAGAGCGTCACGAACGGGTGCTGCTACGGGCACGCCCCGTTCAGCCATAAGGATCTTGTTGGCTTCAATGTTGTTGGTAAAGAAATCGATAAATTTCGCTGCCTCAACGGGATTCTTCGAATGCGCGCTTATGGCAAACAGCATCGAGGGTTTCACGTAGTTTGCAGGAGGTCCATCCTTCCTGAGGCGGGGTAGGTGGGTCATGGAGAGTTCCCGTCCCTCACCGGTGGACGAAGCCAAAGCGGTAATCAGGTTGCTCCACGTATAGGCCATAGCAGCCCTGCCGGTAACAATCGGCATCTGTTCTGCATCATCGCAGTTGGCATAATCGCCGATTTCAGCGTCTCGATCAGCAAGCGCTCCCTTTTTGATAAGTCTTAGAACCATTTTGATATGATTCAGGTAAAGAGAATCGTCAGTGTAACCGAGAGACTTCCCGTCCTTCGAGTAAACCCATTCTCCGTTGGAGAGGTATAGAGACTTCCAAATGTGAGGATTCCAGAGGCCGCAACCCATACCATAGATGCCGAGCTTATCGTGGATTTCCAGGCAAACATCCTCGAACTCGTTCCACGTCCAGTTTTGCTCGGGCAGCGGAAGGCCGGCTTTTTTAAAAGCCCCCACATCAATAATGATGGCTTGAGAGTTCATCCCTAAACTGATTCCGCATATTCTCCCCTCTAATTTTCCGGTCAATATTACGGATTCGGCAACTTTCGATAAATCGATCGTACCCGCATTTACATGATCGTCCAACGGCATCAGCAGATTTTTGCTTTGCCATTGAGACAAATAGGCATAATCCATCTGGATAACATCGGGGAGCATCCCACCGGCCGCCATTGTGGTCATCTTTGTCCAGTAGTCATTCCAACCGGCGAATTCGTAGGTGATATTTACATTTGGCTTTTTCTCCATATAGAGGTCGATGGACTTTATCGTTCTGTCATGACGATTCTGGCTGCCCCACCAGGCGATCATCAACTCCTTTTTCTCAGCGCCCATAGCGGATTGATCTTGCTGTCCCGCTGCAGACAGAAGTCCCACAGCCACACACAAGCTTAAGAGAACAAGTGTGAATTTTTTCATGGTTCCTTCCTCCTCAGTTGGTTTGAGACCATTTTAAACCTGTTCGGAGAATTCGGAGATGTGGAAATCAGAGAATTTCAGGTGAGAATCAGAGGTTTAATTACTTACTGAGGAGAGATTCGCGGAACCGGGTCACCGTCATCCCTGTGATTTTCTTGAACTTGGCACAGAAATAATCACCACCAAGGGGATAGCCTACGGCTTCAGCCAATTCGGCAACCGGTGTATCCGGTTGTTTCCGTAGGGTATCTATGGCTCTATCGATTCTGAGTTCGGCAAGGTACTGGTTGAAAGTCTTCCCTGTATGGGTTTTAAACAGCTTTCCCAGATAGTCCTTATTTTTGTAAACCATATTTTCTGTAATCCAGTTTAAAGAAAGCTCACGTCTTCGATAATGGACGTTCAGGAAAGCAAGGATCTTATCGATTTCACGATTACCCGTGTGCATCTGCTCAACATCGGCCGATGAACCGACAACCTCGATTTCCCGTTGAATCTTTACCAGCACCTCGGACAACTCCTCTTCATCGAAAGGTTTGAGAAGGTAGTAGCGAACGCCGTATTGCATTGCTTTCCGCGCGAACTCAAACTCGTCATATCCCGAAAGGATTACGAATCGGCAATCTGTATCCTCCTCTTTCACTACTCTGATTAGTTCCAAACCATTCATCAGAGGCATTCGTATATCCGTAACAACACATTGTGGACGTTTCTCTCGAATCAATGCCAAAGCAGCAAGTCCAGTATCCGCAGTGCCGACTAATCGGCAGCCTATAGATTCCCAATCTAGGCTCTTGACTACACCTTCACGAATAACGCGTTCATCGTCCGCGAAGATCACATCCATGATTATTCCTTCAACGAGTACATGGAAAGGCAAATCGTACGCGAGCTCCACCCTCGGGGATGTTATTTATAGAAAACTCAATTTCTCCAAAGATGGCTCGCAGTCGTTCAACTATGTTCGCAATTCCAATTCCACTACCCTGAGATTCCACCATCTTTCCAGCTCGGAATGCTTTCAGCACAGACTCGCTAAAGCCGGGACCACTGTCACGAACTTCACAGTTGAGAGTCTTCCCATTCCGTCGCACCGAAATATCGGCCTTACATACACCGTTTCCCTCTTCAACGGAATATCGTATCGAGTTTTCTAGTAACGGTTGGAATAGAAAAGGAGGAACTTTGGTGTCCATAACTTCTCTCGGTACGTCGAGATGAACTTCAAGCTTTTCCTGAAACCTCACCTTTTGAATTGCCAAATAATCCTGGATGAGAGAACACTCCGAAGCAAGGCTCACCAATCTCTCGGTGGAGCCTAAAGAACGTCGTAATAACCGGCCGAGAGATTTTACCATAATAGATATGTCCCGGTTCCCCAGACCTTTTGCCATCCAATTGATCGAATCTAGAGTGTTATAGAGAAAGTGAGGATTGATTTGTGTTTGAAGTATCCTGAATCGTGCGTCTTTAATCTGAAGCTGCTTCCGATAATCCGCTCGTATCAACTGCCGGATTTTCGATAATGAAATATCGATATCCCGGTAAAGATTTTTTATTTCGTCGCTGGCGTGAGAAAGCTGTTTGGAATCGATCCGGACATTGAAATTACCGCTCTCTACCTGCTGCATCTTTCGGGAGAGCTCTCTGATAGGCACTGTGAGTTTACGAGCGAATCGAAACGCCATGAACATAATTCCGGGAATCAGAGCAAGATAGATAATACTGCCGAAAACGCTCATCACCAAGATTCGCTCAAATAGGAAGGAGAGGGGAATCGTTGTGAAATACGACCACTGAGTACCCGTACTACATACAAAGGCAACAAAATGGCGCAAGCCTTGCAAAGAAGCGATTCGATATCCTTTCCCCGCTAATCCCTGCATTACGAGGGGTTCTAGGTTGAGTCCTGGAGAGGATGTGCCGATGAGTCGCTCCTGATCATATACATGTATATTCATAGTATAATCTTCGATCAGGTGTTCGTAAGAACTAAGAAGAGCGGGGAAATCGACGAAAATTGCCACCGTTCCGAGAGGTTCAAGGGAAAGGTTTTCCGTGCGTAATATCTGCCTGGAAATTATAAAGTAGTCATTGATATTGCCCGGATAGAGGTATTGCGCACGTCCGCCTGCCGAGGCAGCAGTTTCAAAAAGAAGAGCTTTTTGCATATTGGTAAGAGGATAAGGATCGCGGCCCACCAGGATCTCCGTCCCTTGTTTATCGTAGAGACGAAGCGAAGCCACATACCATACTCTTGAATCATAACGAAATAGGGGATCGGCAAGCTCCGTACGGACACGGTTCCATGTGAGACGATCCTCCTCGTTGTTCAGGATCGTGAGAGCATCCTGGATTTCCTTTTCAGTTGCGATAGTGAAGGATAGCTTGGATAATCTTTCGACTTCCTTTTCCAATACAGCAGCCGTCATGGAAAGAAGTTCGCTGCTGTTCTCGTATATGATCTGTTCGTAGGAAATACGTAGTACGAAATAGACAATAAGACTGAAAATTGTTACTACAGCGACGATTGTAAAGCAGATACGCAAAAACCGAGCGAAAATTGTGTTACTGCGCCACGCCATAGAAATCATGACTCATTTAAATGATAGTCTAAGGAAAAAAAATGAACAAGATTAGTACGTTCGATTGTGTAGTATGCTTCTCATTCAATGCCGTCTCCTATAAGATGGAGTTCAATCTACCCCATGAGGTGCTGATGTTTCGGTGCAGCAGTTTCCCGTTCTCGAGCGGCGCGTGGAGGAGGAAAAGCTCGAAGCCCGCGATCTGTATTTGGAACTGATCACCGAAGTAGTACCCTACACCGATCAATTCCCCTTTGCCGCAGCTCGTATCCCGGGCGCCCATCTCGGGCGAAGGAATTGCACGGCAGGACGTTTCTTTCATCACCGCCCGGATGACAACATAGATCGGGTTTCAACTGAGCTGTTAGGGGACGTGATCCGTGTTTCCACAGAGCTGCTGACAGAACTAGCGGATGAAGTGTCCCTGCCTTTCTCCTGCACCATTCCCGAGGATCAACACGCTCAAATACAAAAGTACTGGAAGGATCTATTCGGAGGGTGGTTAGATGAAAGTCGTGATTCATCCTCTACCTCCTAATCAGCTGGCAGAAGGACAGGATGGCCTATGAACCCCTCCTATTCCTCTTCCCGGGGAGAGGAGTGTAGCGCCGTCTTGAGCTCCCGTTGTGATCGATTCTTTATATACTCGAAGAGCTTGTGATGACCGCCGGTTTCAAAGGACTTGAACTGCATCCCTATGTCTTCGCCGTTTCGCGTGATCCTGGCCGTTACTGCTATCCGCTCATTCTCTACTCGCAAGGTGCAGTGCTGAAGCTGGTCGTCTCTGCGTAGATCCGCAGTCAGGGAGGGATCGTAGGGCCGGAAACTCGCTCCCTTGATCGATATTTCAGCCAGGGAACCGGTCACGACGGCCAAGGTCCGGGGATGGCTGAAAATGAGCTTGAGCTTATCCGCCTCTGTAGGGATCAGACGATGAAATCTGCGTTTGTCTTTCAGCGACCCGTAGCGTCTGTACAGCTCTTCCAATCGCTGCATCTGCTGCTTCTCCGTCAGATTAGCGTCGATGATCCCGTTGGCGCCTAGGAATGTGGCTTTGGCAGCCTCTTCGAAGGGCGGATCTTTGGCGAGTATGACAAAAACGGCCTGGTCTTTGGAAAGTTTCTCCCGCAGGAGTTTCAGGGCCGGCTTCCAGTGCCGTGGGAAATCGACGGCGTTGAACACGAGCAAATCCGGTTCCAGTTCATCGATGTTGTCTATGACCTTTACCGGATCGCTGAAATAGAGGATTTCAAAGCCGATGGGATTGAGGTGATAGGCGATTACGTCTTTAAGATCTTCCCGCTGGGCAACGACCAGCAGTTTCATTCATTCCGTTCCCAGATTGACGATTTCGTAGTCTGTGACCACCCATATTGTATCACGTCTCTCCAGGAAATAGGTATACCTCTTTACTTCGACGTAGTCCCGGTATTGGAATTTCTCGATCACCGTAACCCGGCCTTCAAAGGGAGTATAGCTGGTTTGAACGATTTCATAGGTCGCCGGAATCACGAGAATATCGACATCCACGGTCTCCGATCGCAACTGTTCCTTGTACCGATCGAGCACGGCCCGACGGTTCTCCTCTGACATCCGGCGATAGGACTGAGCGCGTCCTGGATTCTTCAGGTACAGACTCTCCAGGTCGAGATAGAGAAAGAATTTTTCCCACTGACTCTTCTGACGGGCGCCGAGCATGTAATCCACGACTTCATCCGGTGGCAGAGGCTGCCTCTGTATGAGTTTCCCGGTTTCCGCCTCTATCATCGCTCGCTCTTCTTCAAAGACGATGGCCGGACGGATATTTAGGATCAGGGTGTTGGAACGGATCGTTGAGCTGGGGCCGCGCAGGTTGAGCTCCGGATAGAACACGCCTTGAACCGTGTATAGGCCGGCTTTCGGGATTTCAATAAATTTATCCAGGGAGACCACGACACCGTACTTTTCCCCCGGTTCGAGACTGAGCTCCTTGTAGAGCACGGGCTGATTCGCGGTGCGGGACCTGGTGAACTCTTGAGAGTGGTCCAGGAGGATGTTGGTTGGAGTAGTCACCTCGAAATCGAAATTGAACATACGGTTCTCTGCCATCTTGAATCGAAAGGTTTGGCTGGAATTGTTTGTCAGAGTAGCTTCCAGGGAAACGGGGTGCTCACTATCACCCAAATAGTAGATACGTTTTTCGTAGAATCGGATGTGAAAATCCGCTTCCTCCGCGTCGGCGGAAGAACTTTCCTGAGCAATCAAAACAAGCAGCAGGAGGAATGCAATTCGTTTCATTGGTACCACTGATAATACTCCCTCGTCCCCTTATTATCTTCGGTAAATCCCATGATATATTTATTAATCTTAAACCGCACTCGAAGCAAGGCATCCAGGGTTGACAAAGGCCGGGCGGAGAACTAGACAAGAAAGAGTACGAATGAACATGGAAGGTATACGCCTGAGCATCGATTCCTTTACAGACCGTCTTTCCGAAAGTCTAAACTTCTATACGCCCTTCAAGGAACTACGCCGGCGGGTTCGGGAAGAGCGGTTCCCGGTCGAAGTGGAAGGTGTGCAGGGTGGGTTTCTCGCCTTCCTTGCCGCCACACTGTCTGGAGAGGTGGAGGGCTGTACCCTCCTCGTAGTACCGACGGAACAGGAAGCCGGAGAAATCTACGCCGATTTGGGATTGTTCGCCCAGGAGGTTCTGTCCTTCCCCTGGTGGGGGACCCTTCCCTACGGGCAGGGGCACCCATTGCCGGCTGTGCACGGACAGCGAACCTACGTGCTCAACCGTCTGCAGGGCGGGGATCAGGCGCTGATCGTGACTTCCCTGCGGAGCCTGCTCAATCCTGTTCCCGATCCAAAGGAGTTCCAGGGCAGAGGCATCGCGTTAGCCGTGGGGGACAGCATCGATACCCTCCTGTTGGCTGAAAAGCTCTGCACTTTGGGCTATCTGCGGGTTCCCCGGGTCAGTCTGCGGGGTGAGTTTGCCCTCCGCGGAGAGGTGGTTGACGTTTACTCCTACGGCAACGACGAAGCCCTGCGGATCATCTTCGATTTCGACAAAATCGCCCAAATCCGCTATTTCGAACCCTTTACCCAGGCTTCGGTGTCAAGCAGGCAGAAGGCCTTGATACCGCCGACCCGGGAGGTGATCTTCGATGAAAAGACCCTGCAAAGGTTGCGGATAAACCTCGTTCAAGCCTGTCCCGGATCAACAGAGGCGGACATCGAACAGCTCCTGGAGCAACTTCGCCTGAATCCCGATACAGCAGGTAGTGAGTACCTCTTTCCCCTCTGTTCCGGGCGGCGGTGCTCCCTTCTGGACTACTTACCCGCGGATTCGATCCTCCTTGCCGTTGACTCGGAAGGACTTCACGGGGGCTCGTCGGTGCTGCGTCGGGAGTATCTCGAGTTGTACAGGAAAAACGCTGCCCCCCAGGGCGGGGGGAAGCGGGACAACCGCCGCCCGCCACCCCGACAATTACTGCTCGATTATTCCACTCTTGAAGCATCTTTCAACCGAGTCATAAACCTGTACTCACTCAAAGGGGGCGGGGAGGGAAGCGGCCGGGTGCAGATGGGTTGCGATCCCCCCCGCTCGTTTTTCGGCAACCTCGGCTTCTTCAAAGAGGAGTTACAGAACCTGCTCGATATCGGGTACTTGGTTTTCGTGTTCGCTGAATACGCTCATCAGGCGCAGCGGCTGGGTCATCTCCTCAAAGACCTGGAGGTGACGGTATTGCCCCAGGGCATCTCCCAAGGCTTCTCTCTGCCCGCCCTGCAGATCCTGGTTATAGAGGAGAATGAAATATTCGGTCGCAAACGGCGTATTCCCCGCTCCGTGGCCACGGCAAAGAGCCGGGCCATAGACTCGTTTGTAGATTTGAACCCGGGAGACTACGTGGTACATCTGCAGTATGGAATAGGGCTGTTCAACGGGATCGAACGGATCAAGGCGGCTGGCCACGAGCGTGACTATATCTGTCTGGAGTACGACGCCGGCGAGAAAGTCTTTCTGCCGATAGAGCAGGTCAACCTGATCCAAGCCTACATCGGTCAGGAGGGGGGGCGTCCCAAGCTCGATAAATTGGGAGGCAAAGGCTGGCAGAGCAAGAAGGAGCGGGTCCGGCGCTCGGTCGAAGAGATGGCGAAACGGTTGGTGGCGCTGTACTCGGCGCGCAGTACGGTCAAAGGATTCGTCTTTCCTCCGGACACGGATTGGCAAAGCGAGTTCGAAGCACGCTTTCCCTACCAGGAGACGGAAGATCAGCTCCGGGCTATAGAGGAGGTCAAGACCGATATGGAGGGTCCGCGGCCGATGGATCGACTGATCTGTGGGGATGTGGGCTACGGCAAGACCGAAGTCGCCCTGCGTTCGGCCTTTAAAGCGGTGATGGGAGGCAAGCAGGTTGCTTTCCTGGCTCCCACGACGATTCTGGCCGAGCAGCACTACGAGACTTTCCGGGAGCGCTTTGCAGGATATCCTGTTTCAATAGAAATGCTCTCCCGTTTCATCAAGCCGGCACAGCAGAAGCGTATCCTTGCTTCCTTGACCGACGGAAGCACGGATATCGTGATCGGTACGCATCGGCTTCTGCAGCGGGATGTACAGCTGAGAAATCTCGGCTTGATGATCGTAGACGAGGAACAACGATTTGGCGTCAAGGATAAAGAGCGGATGAAGGAATTGAAGACCTCTGTGGATTGCCTTACCCTGACCGCTACACCCATCCCCAGGACATTGCATATGGCTCTGATGAAGATCCGGGACATGTCGATCATCAACACGCCGCCTCAAAACCGCTATCCGATCGAGACCTTCATCCAGGAGTTTGACGAGGAGGTCATCACCCGAGCCATTCGGCAGGAGATCGACCGGGGCGGCCAGGTATATTACCTCCATAACCGGGTGCAGACGATTCCCCGTATCGAAAATTTCTTGGTCCGTCTGCTCCCGGAGGCTCGTTTCGCCACTGCCCACGGTCAGATGGGGGGGGAGGAGCTGGAAGATGTCATGCACCGCTTCATCCGCCAGGATGTTCAGGTGCTTCTGTCAACGACGATCATTGAAAACGGCCTGGACATTCCGAACGTCAATACCATCATCATCGACAGAGCCGATATGTTCGGTATCTCCCAGTTGTACCAGTTGCGGGGTAGGGTAGGGCGGTCCGACACGCCCGCCTATGCCTACCTGTTCTATCCCAAGGGACGGATCGTGGGCGAGCTGGCCATGAAGCGACTAAGAATCATCAGCGATTTCACAGAGCTCGGTTCCGGGTTCAAGATCGCCCTGAAGGATCTGGAGATACGCGGTGCAGGAAACCTCCTCGGCCGGGAGCAACATGGGGATATCCTGGCTGTTGGGCTGGATATGTATCTGCGCTTGCTCGACGAGGCGATAGACGAGCTCAAAGTCGACGATGTTGCCAAGAAGGAAGAGCCGCCGGAAGTATACCTGGAGCTGCAATACTCAGGTTACATTCCCGACACCTACATACCCGAGCCGATGGAAAAGATGGGGATGTATAAGAGAATCTCCTCGGTGATCGGCTACGAGGAGCTGGATGCCCTGCAGAGGGAGATGGAAGACCGCTTTGGTCCTATGCCGGAAGATGTACGAAGCCTGTTCGCCATTGCCGAGATTCGGATCTTATGCCGTCGCCTGTACATCTCTTCTCTGAAGGAGGGCAACGGACGGGCGATCGTTGAGTTTTCGAAGCTGGCTCAGATTTCCGTGGATCGGGTGATGACCCTAATCAAGGAAAGCGGCGGAAGCGTCTCTCTGGACCCAAAGAGCCCGAACTGTCTGATCATCAAGACCGGCCAGGTCGGGCTCAAGGAGAAATCCGAGTTCATCAGTGACCGGTTGTCCCGGCTCCTGTAGCTCCCCCGAAGTCTCTATCGTTCGTGTATAGGAACGTACTCCTTGTTGCGGAGCACGTTGCGGTAGGCGGGGCGGATGATTCGACCGCCGGAAATCATCTCCTCGATACGATGAGCGCACCATCCGGCAATGCGGGCGATACAGAAGATGGGAGTGTAGAGCTCCTTCGGGATGTCCAGCATGTCGTAGACGAAGCCGGAGTAGAAGTCAACATTGGCGGAAACCACCTTGGCCGAGTTTTTCTCTTGCTTGAAAACGCCGGGGGACAGACGGGCGACCCGATCATACAAATCGAATTCCTCCCGACGACCTTTGGCCTCGGCCAGCTCCTTGGCCTTGACTTTCAACAGAACCGCCCTGGGATCCGACAGCGTGTACACGGCATGGCCGATCCCATAGATCAACCCTTTGCCGTCGAGGGTCTCCTTGCGGAGGATCTTGCCAAGATAGCCGGACACCTCCTCCTCATCCTGCCAATCCTTGACGTGGTTCTTGATATCCGCCATCATCTGCCTCACTTTGAGGTTAGCCCCGCCATGGAGGGGACCCTTGAGGGAGCCCACCGCTGCAGCGATGGCCGAATAAGTGTCGGTGCCAGTGGAGCTGACCACGTGGGTGGTAAAGGTGGAGTTGTTCCCCCCGCCGTGTTCGGCATGAAGGACCAGGGCCAGATCCAGGGTCTCCGCTTCCAAGCGGCTGTACTTGCTGTCCGGACGAATCAGGTGCAGCAGATTTTCAGCCGTACAGAGCTCTTTCTTGGGACGATGGATGAACAGGCTCTTGCCGTCGAAATAGTGGCTCTTGGCCTGGTACCCGTAAGCGACCATGGTGGGAAAGCGGGCGATCAGCTCGATACTCTGGCGCAGCACGTTCTTCAGACTGAGATCTTCGGGATTGGGATCGTAGGAGTAGCAAACCAGGACGCTGCGGGCCAGCTTGTTCACGATTTCACGGCTGGGGGCTTTGAGAATCATGTTTTCCGTGAATCCATTCGGAAGCGCCCTGTTTTCTCCCAGGAGGGTAGTGAACTGATCGAGCCGCTGTTGGGTGGGAAGAGCGCCGAATAGAAGTAGGTAGCAAACCTCTTCAAAGCCGTAGCGCTTCTCCGCCTGGAATCCATTCGTGATGTCCTGGACATTGATACCCCGGTACTCGAGCCTGCCGTCTACCGGCACGATTTCACCCTCGTCGATGATGTAACCGTGCACATCCCCGATCTCTGTCAGGCCGACGAGCACTCCAGTGCCGTCCTCATTGCGCAGACCCCGCTTCACAAAATATTTCTGGTACAGATCAAGGGGGATGCGGTTCATCTTCTCCGCGTTTCGGGTAAGCTCATCGAGCAGCGCGATATCGATCTTGAGATCGAGTTTCTCATCGTGATTCATACGATAATCCTTGGCCAAGTAACTGTTGTATATAAAAAGAACAACTTGTATTTTTATGCGATTATCGGAGAGTATAGCGAAAATGCAGAAATGATACAATACCGGGTGCGCTTCGGCTGCCTGAACGGCCATCTTGAGGGCCAGGAATTGGCTGGCTCCGGCGTACACTCAGGCGGACATTCCCGTCACTGCAGCGACGGATCATCGGGTTCACTTGGATCGCTCGGCCCGCTGCCGGCTACCCTTGAGCCTTGTGCGCTCCCTGCACAGGTGTCGCAGGTATTGGCATCGAAAAACAGTATGCGTTTGCTCGACATTCTCTGACCGCACCGCCGGCAGTTCAAGCGAAACGGCAGGACATGCTCCCTTTTCATATATCCGAGCAGGATCACCGCCGCGGCCAGAGGGAATATCAGTACGTCCGGAAGTTTGAAGTTCACGATCAGGATTGTCCCCGCCATGAAGACCAAGATCAGGATTCCAAGATACAGGGTTGCCATCCGCTTTTTTTGAGCGTACTGCTGATATCGCCGCTGAAACATGTTCAACGCCAGGACAGCCAGCAGCAGGTAGAAGATATTGTTTGAGAGGAACAGCGTGATCGCGTGAAGAAAATCAACGGCTTGTATCATGCGAGTGCAAACTTTTTTCTGTATTCAGGGATTTCAATCATCGGCGGTCGTTCCTCCTCGACGATGTTCAAAGGAATCTCTTCGAACAGATTATTGTTCACCTGAAATTGGCGAAGGGTTGTGCTCAGTTCCGGCAGGTTGCCTAGAATGCCCAAAGCTTCAACTCGCTTGAGAAAAGTCTGCAAGATCCCGAAAGCCATTTTCCCCAGATCCCGGGTGTGCTGGTTTCGATGCACCCGCCTGTCCAGGTCTGTTTGGGCGATCGCCTGCAAACCCCAGCGATGATACACGTCGATCAGGTGGGAGGTCTCCACCCCGTACCCAATCGGGAAGGGGATCTTGTCCAGCACCTGGCGACGAACCGCATATTCTCCCGACAGAGGTTGGATCAGAGCGGTGAGCTCCGGGAAGAACAGAGAGAACAGCGGCCTGATCAGAATCTCCGTGACTCTTCCTCCTCCTGAAGGCCTCGTTCCTTGCGCCGAGGCCAGTGGCCTGTCGTAGAAGGCCTTGACGTAGTAGATCTCCGGCCTATAGATCAGCGGTGCGACCAGGCCGTAGACGAAACGGGGGTGGATGTTCTTGATATCCGCATCGATATACACGAGGATATCCCCGTCGAGCTGATAGATCGCTTTCCAGAGATTCTCCCCCTTGCCCCGTTTCTCGCCATATTTTTTGAGGATCTCCTTCGAAAGAAAAACTTGGGCGCCAAAAGCGGAGGCTACCTCGCGGGTCTGGTCGGAGGAATCCGAGTCGATCACAGCGATCTCATCCAGAAGGGGATATCGCTGCATGAGCTCGCTCTTGAAGATAACGATCTCTTTGCCGATCGTCTTCTCCTCGTTCAGCGTCGGGATGCACAGAGAAATCTTGAGGTTTTGTTTTTGTTTCTCCTCAACCAGGGCGTTCAGATCCCAAAAGGTCGAATGGTGAAAGGTGTTGGATTTCAACCAGGATTCAATTCTCACTGCAGAATCCTCTGTCGATCGCCATCAGAATCCCCGTCAGCTGGGCGAGGCCGGTGAATACGGGTTCAATAATTATCTCTTCTTCCGGGGTGTTCTGATGTTCCCCGTAGGTGATTCCGATCGTAATGGCTGGAATATCATAGTTGATGAAGGCGGACAGCTCGGAGGTGCTTGGAGACTTGCGGGGTTGGATATCCAGTGCATTCATGATCCGCCGGCTGGCCTTGGCCAGGGGGTGCTGGTAAGTTATACCGCCGGGTCTTCGGCGGGCAAATACATCGAGGCTGATGTCGGCGCCCGTCTGGGAGGAAACATCGGAGATGATGGCTTCCATCTGGTGGAAGATCTCCTCGCCGATCTGTTCGCTCTCGGTGCGGATCTCGAAACGGAGCACCGCGTTGGTGGCGATCGTATTGTAGGCCTGACCGCCCATAATCGAGCCTAGCACGATCGTGCTTCGAGGACGGCGAGGTAAACGGATCTCCTGGATATGATTGATCACTTCGTTGATCGTTACGATCGCTCCGGTAGCACCGAAGCGGGTCCAATCGTACTCTTCAGGCACCGAGCAAACGATCTCTCCTCGATACATGCCGATGGAATCACAGCTCAAACGGCCAAGAGGAAAACCCTCGATGCCGATTCCGACGGAGATGGGGATCTCGGTGTTGGAGAGAAAGAAGCGCAAACCCTCCAGGTCACCTCTGCCCAAACTTCGGGAGGCCCCCATCAGCACCAGATTGGACTGTAGTTCGATGTTGAGAAGCTCCAGCAATGTGGGCAGGGTTACCACAACCGCCACCCCGAGAGCGTTGTCTCCAATGCCGGGTCCGGTAGCGGACTGAGGACGAAGAGTGATCGTATGATCCACACTGGGGGGATGCACCGTGTCTACATGGGCGACCACGAGGATATTCTGTTCCCCGGTTGTACCGGGAAGGATACCCAGAGCGTTGCCCATCTCGTCGGCAGAGGCGTTGTGCAGACCCGCCTCTACGAAGCGGTTTTGGATGAACTCCACCCGCCTGCCCTCCTCGAAGGTTGGCGATGGGATCTCTCCGATCATCACCAAATTGGCCAGGAGAATTTCCCGTAAAGCCTGGCTGGCTTCCTCGATAAAGGGAAGCATGGTCAGGATCTCCTCGAAGCTGTCCGCGACTCTGTTTTCTTGTTCGCTGCTTACATCAGCCATTGTCAATACTATTTTATTTCTGAATCCTCATCAGGTTCAAGGGCTTGAAAATACCGCCGCAAGATCCTGCAGGCTGGCTGTCCTTCTACGGATCATTTCTAGTCGTAGAGAAGCCGTAAATGCTCGATTTTCAAGAAAGCCTTTAGTACAGCTTCCCGAATGCTTCTGCCCGGATCCCCGCCTCCATTGGATTCGGCGGACGGCGCGGGATGTGTTCCGAAGGAGGCGGTCAGGCTGCGAAATCCCTCTGCATAGGCGGCGGCTCCGAAACGTCGCTGTACTTCAAATCTCAGGTTGTCGCTCCACCCGGATTCCCTGCCGCGGTGCAGTCTTGACGAGGAAAGCAAGGTCTTGAGCTCTGACAGAATCCTGCCGTTCTCGCGCCGGCAGATACCCAACTTTTCGCTGGAGGCGAGCTCCCGAAGGAACCTGTCTTGCTCCGTGACGGGAAGATAGGAGAAATCCACCAGGTCGTCCCGCAGCAGAGTCTCGGCGCTGCTCAGTAGACGCTGTTTCTCTTCCTCCGGCAGTAGGTCGGACAGCGACAGGATCTTGCTCCGGTAGGCCTTCCGTAGAGACGATCCTTCTGTGAAGGGTACGAGGATTCTGTCGTAGAAATAGGCGGGATAGGCTGCAAACAGACCCTTCAAGCCCTCCAGGATATCCAACTCCCTGGCCAGCAGAGGCAGCGACCACAGCAGTGAGTTGATAAACAGGTAGCCAAAGCCCTCTTGGACGGATGTGGACAGGACCAGATCGCTACCGGCCACCAAATCTTCAAAGCTCAGATTCTCCCGCTGCAAGGCAGTTCCGATTCCCCACAGTCCGGGGCAGAGCCCGTCGGCGAAAATTTTCTCTACGACCTCGGAGTAGGATTTCTCCGCTGTAGAAACGCCGGGCAGGGTTATCAGGATATTTGCCGGGAACTCGAGGAGTCGGCAGAGGAGAACCGCTTCCATGGCGTTTTTACGCCGGATCGTTCGAATCGGGTAGAAGAGAAGGGGAGCCTGAGGATCAAAGTTGGGGAAGGATTTGCCGAATACCCTCTTCAGGGTGTGCCGTACAGAGCTACGCTGCTCTGGGACCCGGTCTATCAAGACAGGATTTTCAAGCAGAAACACCACTTGCGCCGGGATGCCCGCCTGAACAAGAATGTCCCGGTCCCGCTGGTTTAGAACCGCATAGCGAACCCACGGGCTCAGGGGGTAGGGATCCAGGGTTAAAGTGTTGAGAAGGTACCTCAGGTTCTGAAATCGCCCGCACTCGGGAAAGTCATGGATCTGCATGATGATGCGTTGGGCTCCTCCGGAATAGATGATCTGAAGCAGAGCCTGTGTGAAAACCGCATTCTTACCCAGATGGTAGTTGTGAACCCACCAGATCGAATCATCGGATCCGAAGGAGTCGAGCAGCCGGCGAGCCAGTTTGCCTGCATCCTCGGCGATCTCTTTTTTGTCCCCCTTGCCCGGATCCCGATAGTCGATTTCAGGAACGACCGTCCATTTGCCGTTATACCGGCTGATGGCGCCGCGAATCCCCTCGGGAATGCGTCCGGCCACAAGTTCGATCGAACGAATCTCCGGCAGGTGGGAGTGGAAAACCTCCAGGGCCTGCTGCACCACCGTGCCGACCCCGCCCGTCAGGAAGTGATAATGGAAGATTTTGAGATCGATGCCGTTCACGTCACCAGGATTCCATGATATCCCGATTACAGGGTTCCTGCCAGACGGCAACGGAACGGGGGTATTGATCTTGCGGACCTCGTTGCAGCGCGGCTATTCTCCGGCGATGAGTAGACTCTTTGGATCGAGTTTGAGGTGCAGATCCTCAGGAATGGCAGCATTGTGGTCTTTTACCAGCTGCAGATGGATGTGTTTTTCTTCCGGTCTCAGGCAGATCATGATGCTGAATGCTTCGACAAGATCTTTGAGCAGACTGGGAACCCCCGCTGCATCGTACTGGGGTTGTTCGTAGCCCAGGGAAACGCTGAACCAGATTTCCAAACCCTGCTCCGCTGCAAACTCCCGTACCACATTGAGCTCGTCCATTGAAACCTGGGAGAAATCGTAGGCATCCACCACGATCGAATCGGCGGCAAAATGTCCGTCCCGAATCATCGCGCGCAGACTTTCGATGACCTCGGGCAGGCGGATTCCCTCTTGGTTGAAGTTCATGATGATCCGATGGCGGATCATTTCGTCATGAACAGCCATTACCGAATCCAGACCGAATTCATCGGCGATTTCTCTGAAGATATCCTCATACCAGTCCACGATATGGCTTGGATTGGTGGCAAAGGTTACATGAATCACCTGTTTTCCTTGAAGTAGTTGATCCGTAGCGATGTGCACCAGGCAGGCCGTCTTACCCACACCCCGGCGGGCGGCGATCGCACCAAGGTTTCCCTTGCCCAGCCCTCCGTGGGTGGAATGCTCGAGAATACGTAGGGGGCTGCGCTCGTTCAGTTCCTGCTTGATCATACCTTCTCTCCCGTTTTTCTTTGTTGGTATTCTGTTTTGAGGGTCTCGGCGATGCTGTTCGGGACTTTCGCGTGCCTGGAGAACTCCATGGTGAACTGGGCTTTCCCCTGAGTAATGGAGCGCAGTACCGTCGAGTAGCCGAACATCTCGCTCAGAGGTACGTCTGCCTCGATTCCGGATTGACTGCCGTCTTCGCTCGTGCTTACGATCATCCCCCTGCGCTGATTGATACTGGCAAATATGCCGCCCTGATACTCTGTGGGACCTTCCACCGACACCCTCATGATCGGTTCGAGGATTTTCGGTGAAGCCTTGCTGTAGGTACTTCTGAAGGCGCCGATCGCGGCCTGTTGGAAGGCCAGATCCGAGGAATCCACCGAGTGGGCGGTCCCGTCGTTTATTCTTACGGTCACACCCACAATCGGAAATCCGATCAACGATCCCTTGTCCAGGCAGCTCTGGAATCCCTTGTCGCAGGCAGGGATGTATTCCGCCGGAATCGCCCCGCCCTTGATTTCGTTGATGAACTCGTAGCCGCCGTTCTCACTCGGCTCCAATTGTCCGGCCACCCTGGCAAACTGCCCTGCGCCGCCGGTTTGCTTTTTGTGGGTGTAGTCAAAGCTTGCAGCCCTGGAGATAGTCTCTCTATAGGCGACCTGGGGCATACCAGTGTTCACCTCGGCCCGGTATTCCCGGCGAATTCGTTCCAGATATACCTCCAAATGCAGCTCACCCATGCCGCTGATGATGGTCTGTTTGGATTCCGGGTCGACATGAGTCCTGAAGGTTGGATCCTCCTTGGCGAAGCGATTGAGTGCCTTGGACAGCAGGTCCTCCGATTTCTTTTCCCTTGCCTTGATCGCCAAAGATATCACCGGATCGGGCACAAACATGCTGGTCATCGAAAGTTTTAAATTCTTATCAGTGAAGGTGTCTCCGGAGACGCAGTCGATGCCGAACAGCGCTACGATATCCCCGCAGCAGGCCTCGCTTATTTCCTCCATTTTGTCCGCGTGCATACGGACCAGGCGTCCAATCCGAAACCTCTGACGACTGCGGCTGTTGTACAGCTCATCCCCCTTTTGTATTGTTCCCTGGTAGATGCGAATATAGGTGAGCTGGCCGTACTGGCCATCCTCCAGTTTGAAGGCCAGGGCCACGACGGGCTGATCCGGTCCGGGTTTGAGGAGGACCTTCTCCTCGTTGTTGTCCAGGTCCAGGGCGGTGTTTTCTACCTCGCCGGGGGCGGGAAGGAAATGCACGGCGCCGTCGAGAAGTGCCCGGACTCCCATATTTCGATAGGCCGAGCCGATAAACACGGGCGTCAGATCCCGGGTTAGAGTCCCCTTGCGGATCGCTGCGTAGATCATCTCAGCTGTGGCTTTCCCTTCCAGGCAAGCCTCGGCGAGCTCGTCGGAAAACATGGTTACCGCATCGATCAACTCTTCCCGTAGATGTTCGGCCTGATCTGCGAGTTCCGCAGGAATGTCGGCTGAAACTACGTTCTCGTTCATCGATCCTTCGTAGTACAAGGCTTTCATCTGCACCAGGTCCACGATGCCACTAAACCGCTCCTCCAGTCCGATAGGCATCTGCATCATCACGGCGTTGTGGCCCAGACGTTCGCGGAGCTGTTCCTTGACCCTGATAGGATTGGCCCCCACCCGGTCGCATTTGTTGACAAAGGCCAAACGAGGTACACGGTAGCGTTTGAGCTGCCTGTCCACTGTGAGAGTTTGGGATTGAACACCTCCCACAGCACAGAGTACGAGAATTGCCCCGTCCAGCACGCGCAGCGCCCGCTCTACTTCGATAGTGAAATCCACGTGTCCCGGAGTGTCGATGATGTTGATTTTATGGTCTTTCCAATCCACCTGGGTAGCCGCCGAAGCGATGGTAATACCCCGCTCCCGTTCCAGCTCCATCGAATCCATTGTTGCCCCGGCTCCATCCTTGCCGTGGACTTCGTGCACCCTGTGGATCTTCCGGCTGTAGTAGAGAATCCGTTCGGTTAGGGTTGTTTTTCCGGCGTCAATATGGGCGCTGATGCCCAGATTACGCATTTTTCTATTTTCTTCCGACATAGGCGCCTTGAGTCTCAAAGTATCAAGATTTCCTGATTTTCCTCACTCGTTGGTTGTCCGAGGAAAGGCGGTGCTGAAGTTAATAAGAGCAACTGGAAAAGTCAAGGCCGGTAGTGCATCACTTTCTCCATGTTTACTGTTAGTACTTTCGTATATTCCCTTGTACCACTCCTAACGGGAAACACCTATCTTGATAAATATGCACTACTAGGGTTTTATATACTAACCATTTCGGTCAGGAACACTCCTCGACCGCTCTCGTGGAGGTCGCATGGAAAAAACCAATTTGCTGAGAAAGCTGAGAGTCAAACGAAACAGAGCACGTCTGGGCGGTGGAGATCGTCGAATCAAGGAGCAGCATGATAAGGGAAAACTTACCGCACGGGAGCGGATCAAGGTATTGGTGGACCCGGAGAGCTTTGAGGAATTCGATGCCTTCGTGATTCATCGCTGTCACGATTTCAGTATGGACCAGAAGCACATCTTCGGTGACGGAGTGGTCACCGGTTGTGCTACGATCGAGGGCCGAATCGTCTATCTGTACGCCCAAGACTTCACAACCAACGGCGGTTCTCTGTCCAAGACCCACGCCGAGAAAATCTGTAAAATCATGGATATGGCCATGAAGGTGGGCGCCCCCGTGATCGGACTGGCCGACTCCGGGGGTGCTCGGGTACAGGAGGGGATAGACGCCCTCGCCGGGTACGGGGACATATTCTTGCGCAACGTGATGGCCTCCGGTGTAATCCCTCAAATCTCAGCCATTATGGGACCCTGCGCCGGCGGCGCGGTGTATTCGCCTGCGATAGCTGATTTCATCATTATGAACCGGCAAACCAGCTATATGTTTGTCACCGGTCCCAAAGTCGTTAAGACCGTTCTTAACGAGACAGTGAGCACCGAGGAACTAGGAGGAGCCTTCGCCCATTCAACGAAAAGCGGGGTTGCTCATTTTATGACTGAAACGGAGGGGGAGACGCTGCTCCTCATTCGCAAGATCTTCAGCTTCATTCCTGCAAACAACATGGAAGATCCGCCCTACGTGGTACCTACCGATGTTATCGAGCGTCGCTGTGAGGAGTTCAACGGTATCATTCCTGAAAATCCCAACATGCCCTACGATATCCTCGATATTATTCATAACACCGTCGACGACGGTGATTTCCTCGAGGTGGCCAGGGAGTTTGCCCGGAACATAGTAATTGGCTTTGCCCGCATGAACGGTCATCCTGTAGGTATCGTGGCCAATCAACCGAAAGTGGTCGCCGGTGTCCTGGATATAAATTCGTCGATAAAAGGCGCGCGCTTCGTCCGATTCTGCGACGCCTTCAACATCCCCCTCCTCTTTTTCGAAGACGTTCCCGGATTCCTCCCCGGTACTAATCAGGAGCATAACGGCATCATCAGAAACGGAGCAAAGCTGCTCTATGCCATAGCCGAGGCTACGGTGCCCAAAATCACCGTGATTCTCCGCAAGGCCTACGGAGGTGCGTACATCGTGATGAACAGCAGGCATTTGCGGGCTGACGTGGTATACGCCTGGCCCACTGCCGAAATCGCGGTCATGGGATCCAAGGGCGCCGCAGAAATCATCTTCAAAAAGGATTCGTTGCAGGCGGAAGACCCCGATGGATTCATGGCCCGGAAAGAGGAGGAGTATCAGGACAAATTTGAGAATCCCTACCGAGCTGCTGAAAAGGGGTATATCGAGGATGTCATCGAACCGGCAAATACCCGTTTCCGCCTGATCCGCGCCCTGGAAATGCTATCGGGGAAGAGGGACAGGAATCCCCCGCGGAAGCATGGGAATATTCCCCTTTAGGAGCGGATGCGATGAAAAGAGTGCTGTTTTTGTGTTTATTGTCGTGCTTAATTTCTTCCGCCGGTTTTGCAGTTGGAGAGAGAGAACAGGATTTCCTCTACCAGTCTTCTTGGACTCTCCAGGAATTTGCCCGTGCCAATCAGGTTCCGCTGCGAAAGATCACCGCAGCCCTCGGAAAGGATCTAGATACCCAGGCTTCATCCACCCTGGCTGAGCTGGGCTTGACCAAAGCGGATGTCAAAGAGGCTCTTGGGGAGTATCGAAAGGGGGAACTGGGCTTTGTGCAAAACATCACCGAAATTGGAATGCTGATTGTTTTTGTCAGTTTGATCATAGTGGCTGTCCTGATCGGCCTGCTCCGCCACCTGCACATTTTCGAGAATAAGGGCAAGACAACAAGGTCGGCGAAAAGATCGGTGCGCTCTATCATGGGCATGATAAGTTCCAGCGGTGACATGAGCCACTATGCCCTCGCAGCGGTGGTTGCGGCGATCTTCCTGCACGAGGAGGAGGTAGAGGAGGAGAATAAACTCCTACTGACGTGGAAACGGGCCTCCATCAACATGTGGAAAGCCTCCAAATCCATGCCGAACGATACTTTTTTTAACGCACAGGGAGGATGGAAATGAGAATGTACAATTTGAAGATTGGCGGAGAGTCCTTCGAAGCGAGGATCGTTGAATACTCCGAGTCAAAAGTAGTGGTCAATCTGAACGGCGATCTCTACGAAGTAGAGATCGAGCCCGAGCAGGCGCCGCGTTCCCCCGTTCTCGTGCGTTCAACACCCGAGCGCAAATCAGCACCGCTAACTCCCCAACCGGCGGAATCACCGTTGCAGGTCTCGAGGCTATCCGCCGGTCTGGTGATTGCGCCGATTCCCGGAGTGGTGAAATCTATTCTGGTGAAGGAGGGGGATGCTGTGAAAGAGGGAGATGTGGTTCTGGTCCTCGAGGCGATGAAGATGGACAACGAGATCTCCTCAAGATCGGGCGGTACGGTCAAGACCGTCCACGTTGCAGTAGGTGATTCGGTTCAAGAAGATCAGGTCCTGATAGACATCGAAGCAAAATAATGCAAGAGTTCTTGAGCTTCATCAGCACTACCGCAATCGGACACTTCGAATACCGTGCCGCGATCATGATCGTTGTTGGCCTGGTCTTCGTCTATCTCGGAATATCCAAGCACTATGAACCTCTGTTGCTGGTACCGATTGGATTTGGAATCGTTCTCGGCAACATGCCGGGAACCATCGGAGTGTACATAGACAATTCCGTCATGAACATTATCTACTTCGGCGTAAAGAGCGGTCTGTACCCTCCCCTTATCTTCCTCGGTATCGGAGCGATGACTGACTTTTCTACTCTGATTGCCAATCCCAAGCTCATTCTCCTGGGGGCCGCGGCCCAGTTCGGCATCTTCGCAACGTTGTTTGGGGCCTATCTCCTCAGTTTCAGCATCGTGGAGGCCGGGGCAATTGGAATTATCGGCGGGGCAGACGGTCCCACTTCGATTTTCCTGGCGACCAAACTGGCTCCGGATCTTCTCGGAGCCATTGCCATCGCCGCCTATTCCTATATGGCCCTGGTTCCGGTCATACAGCCGCCTATCATCAGATTGCTGACGACCAAGAAGGAACGGGTTATTCACATGAAGACGCCCCGGGTTGTCAGCAAGCGGGCAAAGATCTTGTTCCCCATCATCGGCTTTATCGTCACGGTCACTATTGCACCGGGAGCCTCCATTCTCCTCGGCATGCTGTTTTTTGGAAATTTATTGAAGGAGAGCGGAGTCACCGAGCGCCTTGCTGAGTCGGCCCGACATGCACTTATCGACATCGTAACCATACTGCTGGGCTTGGCGGTGGGCGCGAGTACTCAGGCCGAATACTTTCTTACCCCTGCCTCCATCAAGATTTTCGTGCTGGGGGCGTTTTCCTTTGCCGTGGCTACAGCGGCGGGGGTTCTGTTCGCCAAGTTGATGAATCTCTTCCTGAAGACGAAGATCAATCCAATGATCGGAGCCGCCGGTGTATCCGCAGTTCCTGACAGCGCCCGGGTTGTACACCAAGTCGGTCAACGCTACGACCCGAAGAATTTCCTTCTCATGCACGCTATGGCACCGAATGTGGCTGGAGTTATTGGTTCTGCGGTGGCCGCGGGAGTCTTGCTCGGCATTCTCGGTGGCTGAAACGAACAGACCCTTGACCGAGCCGGCGTAATTGTGTAATTTTCTTGCCGAATACGCACTAATAGTGAGGTTAACGGCATGTACGCCCTGGTGGAAATAAAAGGAAAGCAGTACAAGGCTGCAGAGGGATCGCTTCTCAAGGTCGATCGATTCGATACGGAGACGGGGAAGCAGGTGGAGTTTGATTCGGTGCTGCTCGTATCGGATGAGAAGAACGTTCAGGTTGGCCAGCCCTACGTGAAAGGGGTCAAGGTCAAGGCCGTTGTAGAAGAGCACGGCAAAGACAAGAAGATCCTCGTCTTCAAATACAAGAAGCGAAAGAACTACAGACGCACCCGGGGCCACCGCCAGCAGTTTACCCTGCTGCGGGTGCAGGAAATTAGCGGAGCCTAGATCCGCTTCAGCGGTGATCCGAGTTGCCATCCGTTTGGATCATCACGGGTGTCTCGAAGGATTCTCTGTTTCCGGACATTCGGGCACAGGAAGGACGGGAGAGGACTTGGTTTGTGCCGCGGTAACGGTTCTTTTCAGGACCACAGCGCGGGTCCTGCAGCTACAGTCCGATTTTGGGATATATGGCGATGCGTCGGAGAGCGGGAAGATGGAGGTGCAGGTCGGTACGGTACCTGCCCGGCGGCGGGAATGGCTAGCGGGTCTCACCGATTTCCTGATCCGAGGCATCGAGGATCTCCGGGAGGAGAATCCGCAGGCAATTCACCTGGTAATTGAAGGGAAAGAGTGAAGGAGAAGCATAGATATGGCACATAAAAAAGGACAGGGCAGCTCGAGAAACGGCAGGGATTCGGCTGCCCAACGATTGGGTGTCAAAAGATTCGGGGGACAGCAGGTTCAAGCGGGGGAAATACTGGTTCGACAGCGGGGCACAAGGTTCCATCCCGGTATCAACGTCGGCAGGGGGAAGGATGACACCCTTTTTGCCCTTTCTCAAGGAACCGTGAAATTCCACACGAAGCAAGGGAGAAAACTCGTCAGCATCGAAGCGTAGGCTGCCGGTCACGCTCGCATGGAGAGCAGATTCGTCGACGAGACGATAATCGAAGTTTGCTCCGGGGACGGGGGAGACGGAGCTGTACATTTCCGAAGACAGAAATACATTCCTCGGGGTGGGCCTGACGGCGGCGACGGCGGCGACGGCGGTGATGCTCTGTTTGTAGTGCGGAAAAATCTGAAAACTCTATCCTATCTCAAGATGCGTCATGCCTTCCGCGGAAAAAAGGGGAAGCCCGGAAGCGGCCAGAGGAAGAGTGGGCGCCGTGGACAGGACGTCGAGATTCCCGTGCCCCCCGGCACTTTAGTCAAGGATCCCGACTCCGGTGTCGTTCTGCACGATATGTCTTCGCAGGACGAACCCTGGTTGTTTTTGCGCGGTGGACGTGGGGGGCGGGGAAATTGGCACTTCAAATCATCTACACGTCAAGCTCCCCGATTCGCCGAACGCGGACAGAAAGGCGTCTGCCGCCGAGTCCTGGTGGAACTGGCGCTGATCGCCGATATAGGCTTGGTCGGCAAACCGAATGCGGGGAAATCCACTCTCCTGTCAGTGCTTACCAACTCTCATCCAAAGATAGGCGCCTACCCGTTTACTACCAAGATACCGAACATCGGAGTGTGCAGCCTGTACGGCAACGACATTGTTCTGGCTGATATTCCGGGAATCATTGAGGGAGCCTCCCAGGGCGCTGGTTTGGGAATCCAGTTCTTGAAGCATATAAGCAGAACGAATCTCATTCTCTTTCTCATTGATTTACACGACAACGATCCCGGGCTAAGCTACCACATGCTCGAGGCAGAGCTTGGCGCCTACAACGAAGAGCTAACAAGAAAACCCCGTTTAGTGGTGGGTACAAAGATGGACCTTGACGGAGCCGGGGATCGATTGTCGGAGCTGAGGGCTGCCGTACAGGATCAGGACTGCCTTGGCATTTCAGCGGTTACCGGATTTGGTATCGACGAGCTGAAGCGGGTGTTTTTTCGGTAGGGGGGAAGGCATCGGTGACATTAGCTGTCCTTGGAGGCACCTTCAATCCTGTGCATTTGGGGCATCTCAATATCGCCAGGGAGGTGCAGGCTAAATTGGGCTATCAACGGATCGTTTTCGTCCCAGCCAATATCCCGGCGCACAAGAAAATGGAAATGGATGCAGGCGCCGAGAACCGTTTGAAGATGCTGGAGCTTGCCGCGGCCCCGTATCCTGATTTTCTCGTCGACGATTGTGAGCTGAGAAGGGGCGGTACATCCTACACGATCGATACAGTCCGGGAATTGGCTCGGCGCTACCCCTTCGACGGGAAGCCCGGGTTGATCATCGGAGACGACCTTGTAGAAGATTTCAAGACGTGGAGGGACGTGGACCGGTTGGTCGAACTGGTTGACCTGATCATTGCCCACAGACGATCCCCGGCGAATGTGAAGATACGGTATCCCTGCCGCTATATCGACAATTCGCTGTATCCTATCTCCTCTTCCCAAATCCGCCAAAAGCTGCATTCCGGCCAAGAAGCCGACGAAGGGAACGGCGAAACGGCCCGAGATTGGCTGCCCCCGGAGGTGTTTGACTATATTCAACGGAATGACTTGTATAGCTGAAGCAATAGAGGATCTGTTGTCGAAATTTTTGAGCCGGGAAAGACAGGAGCATAGTCGGCGCGTAGCTGAACTGACCAGAGAACTGTGTTCTCGTCACGGCTTGGATTCGGCCAAGGGGACCCTGGCGGGCTTGGCCCATGATCTGGCTCGGGAGATGGATGACATGAAAGTGCAGACTCTTGCCGTCCGGGATGGGGGAGGAATATCCGCGCTTGAGGTGCAGCGTCCCGTGCTACTCCACGGCCGGGCAGCGTCGATATTGCTGCGGGACACCCTCGGGATTGAGGATCCGGAGATCCTTGATGCGGTGGCCAACCACGTTACCGGTCGGCCCGGTATGGGTCTGCTGGCAAAGATCGTCTTCGTGGCGGATTTTCTCGAACCGGGCCGTGGTTTTTTAGATGAGAAGTTTCGATTGGATGCCTTGAAGCTTCCTATCGACAGCATGATGGTCTTGGTGTTGGAAGAGATTTTCAAATTCTTAAAAGTTAGAGACAGGCCGATTGCTGAACCGGCCCGAGATCTATACGAGGAGTTACTGAGGCAATGCTAAGAAGAAAACGAAAGTGGGATAAGAGTATCCTTCTTCTCATATTGATCGTCGTCGTTATCCTGTCCGCTGGGGTTTTTGGCTATCTTCAACTGCGTACAGACCTGTTTACGGAAACGCTCAAACAGGGGGATCCCGTCGCCCTGCTTTTTTGTCTGAGCGGAGATCAGGAGTATCGCTTTTTTGAAATTCTCCTCTACGATCCGGATACCAACCGGGCGGCAATAGTCTATATTCCGGGTAATGTGGGTATGATCATCGAATCGCTGAAGAAAGTCGACAGGATCGATGTACTGTATAACCGAGGGGATATAGGTCCTTTGATCGCCAAGATCGAAGAGCTCGTTGCCATCGACATTCCCTTTTACATCGATCTGCAGGATCGGGAGGTGAGGAACCAGGTAGATCTTCTTGGCGGACTGGAGCTTTTTATCCCCAATCCGGTGGATACCACCGTCGGAGGACATCGAGTGCTCCTACCTTCCGGAAGTGTTGTTCTGGACGGTGACAAGATTCGCGACTTCATTTCCTATTGGGAGGAGATGGAAAACGACGTCGATAGAGTGGGACGCAAACAAAGGTTCCTACAATCGTTTTTGAAAAAAATCGCCGAGAGCGATCTGCTGACCGAGAAAAACGCCTTTGCTACATTCAGACGTAATATGTCGACCAATCTGAATCCACGCGCCTTGAGCTCTTTTATAGACGAGATGAGGAAGTTGGACAACGAGAAGATCATCTTTCAACGAGTTCTGGGAAGCACCCGGGTTGTAGACGGCAAGGAGCTTCTGTTTCCCCATTTTGACGGTCAGCTTCTCAAAGAGATAGTAAAACAGACCGAAGACACTATTTCCAGCCAGGAGCCCTTCGCCGAGGAAGAGTTGACTGTTGTTATAGAGGTTCTTAACGGCACCAACGTCGGTGGGCTGGCTCGGCGGGCGGCGAATGTTTTTCAGAGTTTTGGCTACGATGTGGTATCCGTTGCCAATGCCGATAGCTCGGACTATCAGAAAACAGTGGTTCTTGATCGAAAGGGCAGAATCGCTGCAGCCGAACGGGTTGCCGAACTTATTCGATGTCAACGCGTGTACTCCCGGTTAGAGGAGGCCGGCGATTCAAGCATAGATGTAACGATAATTTTAGGAACGGATTTTGATGGAAGATACTGTAAGGAATGATGTTTTAGACATAGCTCGGATCCTCGAGGACCACAGGGCTGAGGAAGTCATCGCCCTTTATATCGGAGAGATGAGCGACTGGACCGATTATTTCATTATATCAACGGTTCGAAGTACAGCCCATCTGAAAGGGCTCCTTCGACTGCTGAATGAGTTTTTTACTGAGAAATCTATTACCCCTCTGACGCCCCGGAAGCTGCTCAACCGGAAAGCCGGATGGGTGCTTATCGATTGTGGCCGTTTTGTGGTCCATCTGATGGATCAGGAACACCGGGAGTTTTACGAATTGGAAAAACTGTGGTTTAATAACGAGTTGATCTATTCGTCAAAATCGTCGTAGTCCAGATCGTCGTCCTCGTTGTAGTCTTCGTCTGGTTCGTCCTCGAACTCTTCCTCATCCTCGTCTTCTTCGAACTCTTCTTCCTCTTCGAAATCGTCCTCGTCGTAGTCTTCGTCTAGTTCGTCCTCGAACTCTTCCTCATCCTCGTCTTCTTCGAACTCTTCTTCATCCTCGTCCTCGAACTCTTCTTCGTAATCTTCGTATTCGTCTTCGTCCTCGTAGAAGTCCTCATCACCGTAGTCGTCAAAGTCTTCATCGCTTGCTTCGATGTACGGATCCAGGGAAGATGATGGCTCTATCCAGAGTTCTTCGTCCAGATGGTTTGTGTATCGACTCATATCCACCTCGCACTTCGCGCTTGTCTTCACCCCTCAATCTATGATCAAGATTTGGGATATGTCAACTCTTTTTTCAGCAACTTCTTCAAGTTTTTTGCTCGTTCAATTGCTCGTTCAAGCGTTCGTTGACAGCGAAGCTTTTTTCTGTGTATATTCCTTTGCACGGGAAGAGAGGAACCGTTGATCCTGAAGGCTCCCGCCAAGGTAAACCTGCATCTCGAGATCAAGGGCAAAAGGTCTGACGGATATCACGAGATCCTCTCCATCGTTCAGTGGATCCCGTTGTACGATCATATTCACATTCGTTCTTTGAAAGACAAACGCGTGCTCCGTATTGTCTGCAATCCATCTCTGCCGGAAGGATACAATATCACCGCTCTTGCCGTGGAAAGGTTCAGAAATGCTTGCGGAATCGACGAGGGCATCGAGGTGAAAATAGAGAAGACAATCCCGGTGGGAGCGGGATTGGGAGGCGGTTCAAGCGACGCCGCCGCGGTTCTATCCGGTTTGAACAAACTGTTCGGGTCGGTTTTAAACCCCAAGGAGCTCCGGGATCTTGCCTCCCAAATAGGAAGCGACGTACCTCTGTTCCTTGGAGGTCCCGCCGCATTAGTGTCAGGGCGTGGAGAAAAACTAACGGATTTGGTGCCAAGGCAAGATTTCAGTCTGGTATTGGTTTATCCGGGCTTTCCGATTTCCACCCAGGATGCTTATCAGTGGTTCGACCAGGCCGCCGAGAGCTGCCAGGTTGATTCCCTTCAGCCCGAAGATCTAAGGCTTCAATACGAACAGATGGAGGTGGACTCCTGGGATTTCTTCAACGCCTTTCAATATGTAGTGGAGCGCCGTTATCCGGTCATCAAACGGGTCACTGAGATTTTAAGAAGCTCAGGCGCCCATATCGCTGCGATCACGGGCAGCGGATCCTCCGCTTTTGGGGTCTTCACGGATGGGAAGGCGGCACGATCCGCAGAGGATACCCTGGGTCGTGCTTATCGTCGTGTGTGGATGTTCGTGCCCTTGAAAAATGACCCTTCTGCAGATTAAAATATACGTACCCGCAGGGAAAAGGAGGTCAGGAGGTGCACCATGGAGATTACGGACATTCGGATCAAGAGGGTGAGCACCGGGGGTAAGCTTAAGGCCTACGTGACAGTTACCTTTGATGACTGCTTTGTGGTACATAACCTGAAGATTATTTCAGGAAAAGCGGGCACATTTATAGCTATGCCGAGCCGCAAGACAAAAACGGGGGAGTATAAGGATATCGCCCACCCCATCAACTCAGAGTTTCGTCACCAGATCCAAAGCGAGATCATCGGCGAGTACGACAAATTAAAAGACGAGTTCGAATCGGATGGGGAGGAAGAAGAGGTATCGGACGACGAGCAGGGTTGACCAGTAACTGGCCAACAGGCATGTACACATCTATTTTTGGGACGTAGGCAAGCGGTAAGCCACCGGTTTTTGGTACCGGCATTTCGCAGGTTCGAATCCTGCCGTCCCAGCTACAATAATCGTCATAAGGAGAACAGGAGTATGGAGCAGAAAACACTCGCGGCCCAAATGAGGCAGCACTATGGAAGCAGAGAATCCCGGCGTTTGCGGCGAAGCGGGAAAATTCCCGCCGTTGTTTACGGTCCCTCTACGCCCAAAGGATTGATCATAGACGCTCACGAGTTCAACACGAAATTCATTACGATTTCGGAGAGTACGATCATCAGCCTTCAGATCGATGGAGACAGCCACGACGTATTGATTCGCGATTATCAGGAGGATACGATTTCCGGCGCGATCACCCATTTGGACTTCTATGAAATCGAGCGGGGTAAAACCCTACGTACGAATGTGGGACTTCACCTCGCCGGAACGGCGATCGGCGTACGCGAAGGGGGTATCCTGGAAAGCTTCGTTCATGAGCTCGAAGTCGAGTGTCTTCCCAAGGATCTGCCCGAACATATTGAAGTGGGCATTACAGCCCTTGAGATCGGGCACTCAATCCACGTTCGGGACATTCACGCCCAGGCGGGCGTGGAGATACTGAACTCACCGGATCAGGTCGTCTGTACGATCGCCCACAAGCGTGCTGAAGTCGAAGAGGCGCCCGAAGAGGTCGAGGTGGAAGCTGTTGAAAGGGAAGAGGCAGAGGAAGAAGCCGCAGAGGAGCAGGTCGAGGAGTAAGCCCTGGATCTCACCGTTGTCGGACTGGGGAATCCGGGAAACAGGTACAGCTCCACCCGCCACAATGTGGGTTTCAGGACTGTAGATATCCTGGCGGAGAGATTCCGACTAACCTTAAAAAAGCCGTTTCTCAAGAGTTATTCCATCGCTTGGGCGGATCTTGAGTCAGGAAGGCTGTATCTGGTCAAACCTCTTACCTACATGAACCGTTCAGGTGATATTTTTCCGGATGTTCTCAGACGGACCGGTGCCGCCATCGAGGAGATCCTGGTGATCTGCGACACCATCGACCTGCCTGCCGGTGAATGCCGAATAAAACGAAAAGGATCTTCCGCCGGGCACAAAGGGTTGGTCGCGATCATCCAGCGGCTGGGACGGCATGACTTCCCGCGGTTATACATCGGTGTAGGTCGGCCGAATCGCCGAACCGCCGTGATGGATTATGTGCTTTCCGAGCCCCGAGGCAACGAAGCAAACCTGCTCGACGACGGGGTTCACAAAGCCGCGGCGTGTGTGCTTCAGCTGATGGAGGAGGGGCTGGAGAGGGTGATGAATGTTTTCAACAGAAGAACCGAGGGCAGTTGAACGGAAAGTCCTTCATTATCTACACAGACACGGGATTGCCCAGGGATCCCGCATCTTGGTTGCTCTGTCCGGAGGGCCGGATTCCCTCTGTCTGCTCCACATCCTGCACCGACTCAAAGGCCGGTATCCGCTGGCACTGAGCGTCGCCTTTCTTGATCACGGCATCCGATCCCGCCGCGAGACGGACAAGGATTTGGAGTTCATCCAGCAGACCTGCTCGAACCTGGGTGTGGATCTGTCCTGGGATAGATTGCCCCAGGGAGAACTCGTGCAACGTGCCAGGAGTACGGGTAGAAGCCTGGAGGAGGTTGCTCGAGAGTCCCGTTACAATTACTTGAAGACAGCGGCTTCGGAAAAGCAATGTGACTACATCGCTCTCGGCCACACGGCGGATGATCAGGTAGAGACGCTGGTTATGCGTTTTTTTCAGGGGGTCGATCTGAGTGGATTGCCGGGAATCCCGGAAAAGCGGGACTTTTTTATCCGTCCCTTGTACGATTGTACCCGCCCACAGATCATCCGATATCTATCCGACAGAAATCTGCACTATCTGACAGACACGACCAACAAGGACAGACGCTATTTGCGGAATGCCGTGCGTCACAGCCTGTTACCGGCAGCCGAACAGATATTCCCTGGTTATCGCGGGAGTTTGCTCTCCCTCTCAAAAAAGCTCGCCAGATTGAGAGCCTACGTTGATTCGGAAGGCAAGAGACGTCTCGTCTGGACACCTACCCGGGGCGGTTACCGCATCTCGGGGCGGGAGTTTCTCGCAGTTCCTGGTGTGCTGCGCGTGTTCGCCATAACCGATCTGCTCAACTCGTTGGCTGTGGAAAGGAAGAGGATACCGTACAGGTTCCTCTCTCGGGTTGAGGACGATCGTTTTGTCCGCCTTCGACGGATCGTGCTGTCCGGTTACGGAATTCAACTGTGCTGGAGAGGAGAACAGTTGATCTTGGCCGTGGATGTTGTCGGTCATAACGAAAAAGGTTATTTTATAGTTGTCAGAGGCGAGAACAGGATAATGGTCCCCGAAGCAGGACTCATCTTCGAGTCCGTGAGGTCGAGCGGTGGAACTATCTCTGTTCTCTTTCGTTCCGCCAGATCAGGGGATATTATAACCCTCGGGGGGGGCAGCAAAGCAGTTAGAAAGTTGTTTGCCGAGTGGCGAGTAGCTAAACAGGAATGCTGGAAGATCCCAATCCTGGAAGACCGGAGAGGAACCGTCGCCGTCTTTGGCAGCCTGTTCGGGTACAAGGATAGATTTCGTGCTGGAGTGTCTTCCGAACGGGGGAAAGAATTAAAGAGTATGGTTCACAGATACGATGTGGAGGTAGAGTGAACGGCGACAACAGACAGGATAAACGCGGCCCGGAAGGGGGCCCGCCCCGATTACCCTTTAACAACAGAATTGCCCTCATATCCCTGTTGGTATTGGTGGTCATTTTTATTCTCTTTTTTGTATACAGCGACCGTGGTAGCAGCCAACAGATTCCCTATTCCGTGTTTCTGAACTATTTGGACCAGGGTTTGATAGAATCCGTGAAGATCATAGATCAGTACGAGATTCAGGGCACTCTGCAGAATCAATCGGGGGAGATGACGTTTTTCAAGACGACGATTCCCTATCCCGATTCCACTCTTATGGACAAGCTGCTTGAAAAGAACATCCGGGTTACCGGAGGACCGAAGACTGTCTCTCCGTTCCGCGTTTTCATAGAGTTTCTCCCTTGGATATTGGGTTTTCTGTTTATCTGGTTTATGTTCAGGCAGGTACAGGGCAGTGGGAACCGGGCGTTCAACTTCGGCAAGAGTCGAGCCAAACAGTACCTCGATACCGGTAAGAAGGTCACCTTCAATGATGTAGCCGGTCAGGAAGAGGCGAAGTATGAGCTTCAGGAAGTGGTGGAATTTCTCAAAAGCCCGCAGAAGTTTTCCAAACTTGGTGCCAAGATTCCCAAAGGGGTTCTGCTGGTCGGGATGCCCGGTACCGGTAAAACTCTGATGGCTAAGGCAATCGCCGGCGAAGCGGATGTCTCCTTCTTTCATATGTCCGGCTCGGATTTTGTAGAGATGTTCGTCGGCGTAGGCGCCAGCCGCGTCAGGGACCTCTTTGAACAGGGACGAAAGCATGCCCCCTGTATTCTGTTTATCGATGAGTTGGATGCGGTTGGACGAGTTCGCGGCGCCGGCTACGGCGGCGGACATGACGAGCGAGAGCAGACCCTGAACCAGATGCTGGTGGAGATGGACGGCTTCGACACCAAGGATGGGGTGATCATTGTGGCGGCTACCAATCGCCCCGATGTTCTCGATCCGGCATTGCTCAGACCCGGACGCTTCGACAGGCAGGTCGTTATCGATATGCCCGACACCAAGGAGCGGGAAAAAATCCTGAAAATTCACTGCCGGAGCATTCCTCTCGATGATGATGTGGATCTGAACAGGGTTGCCAGAGCCACCCCGGGATCTTCCGGAGCGGATTTGGCCAATCTCGTAAATGAAGCTGCTCTCTACGGAGCCCGCCGGAACAAGCAAAAGGTGAACATGGAGGATTTCGAGGACGCCAGGGATAAAACGATGATGGGGGTGGCCAGAAAATCCAAGGTAATCCCGCAAAAAGTGAGAAGAATGACCGCCTATCATGAAGCGGGGCATGCTCTGCTGCACTACTATCTGAAAAATGCGGATCCTCTGCACAAGGTTACGATCGTTCCCCATGGTCAGGCTCTTGGGATCGCTTTTTCACTTCCCGAATCCGATGCTTATTCCCGCAGTGAGGGTTGGCTGAAGGACAGAATCACGATCAACATGGGCGGCTACGCCGCCGAAGACATTATTTTCCAGGAAAATACAACAGGTGCTCAAAACGATATTGACCAGGCTACAGAGATCGCCCGACGTATGGTCTGCGAATGGGGAATGTCGAGATCCCTCGGCCCGATAGCCTACGGCCAGAAAGAGGAGCCGATCTTTCTCGGAAAAGAAATTGCCCGTCACAAGGACTACTCGGATGAGACCGCTGAGCTGATAGACAAGGAAGTACGCAGTATCGTGGAGTCCGGTCTCAAACAGGCGAAGGCTCTCCTGACCGAACATAAGGATCATCTCGAGCTGTTAGCCACAACTCTTGTCAAGAAGGAGACCCTCGATGATGCTCAGATACGAGAGCTCCTGGGTCTTCCAGCCAGAGAGAAGACGGAAGAGTAAAAATTTGCAAAGATTTGATCCACAATCGGTATACACTCTGATTATGTGGATATAGAACATATGGCTCGCGGTATGGCTCGCGGAAACACGAGTACAGTCTTCGTGACCCTTTTGATATTGTTGCTGCACTTCGGGCAGATTACCTATGCCCAGGAAGCATCAAGTACCCTTGAGTTCAACATCGCCTACGGTTATTACCAGCAGGCAGAGGGTTTATTCCTGGCGGGGCGTTTCGAATCCGCCGCTCGGCTGCTCGATATTTCTCTTGAATTCTATCCAAGCTTTTCCGAGAGCGCATTTTTATATGCGAAAGTGTATCTTCAGCAGCAGGCGACTACGTCACGGGCCATCGATTATCTTCAAAATGCCATCGCCTCGGATACATGGGTGGATACGGATCCGTTGACCCCGAGGATCGAACTGGCCAGGGTGTATGTTCGCACGTCCCGTTTCCGGCAGGCGCGCCAGATCATAGCCGGTTTGGAGCAAACCGCTCTGGGGGGAAAGGGGAACCCCGATCTCAGCAGTTTGTGGGCGGGAACGTTGATTGGTCTTGGAGAATTGAGCAGTGCCGAGGGTTTTTTAAGAGACGCGGTGCGCCGCTTCCCCCATAGCTCCGAGCTATACACGTTGTTCGCCCAGGTCTTGACCCGCCGCGGCAATCGGGCGGAGGCGAAAAACCTCCTACAACGGGGGATCAGAGAGATACCGAAGGATGCGGAGCTGCTTTACCAGCTGGCAGTCTTGGAAACGGACTCTGAGATTCGTGCGGAACTGGTCGATCGCTACCTCCGGCTTGGAGGGACCGATCCGGGCGCAGCCCTTCTGGCCGTAATCGGCGGAGCGCGGGATTCGGAGCGTTTCATTGAGGATTTTTTCCGCCTAGGGGGCAACGGCAGGGTCGGATACATCGAAATATTGCGGGAGTACGCAGGGCGGACGGAAGCGGATGTTACCCGGATGCTGGATGCATACACGGGAACAAGGATTCTGGACATGAACCGGGACGGGTACTACGAGCAACTGTATCAATACGAAGCAGGGCAGCTGAAGTCCTGGATCTCCGACGAAGATCAGGACGGGATTCCTGGAGCCACGATTCGGTTTGATGGGGAAGATCCAAAGACCTTGCTTTTGAGTTCCGGTGAGAACCTTCCGAATCTGGAGTACAGGTACAGCGATTACCCGTATCTGGAAGCTGTTACCTTTGCTTCCGGCCGGACGCGCCGGGAGTATCGGGTTATCCCCTATCAGGTCGACCAGCCGGCGCTTGTTTCTCCAACACAGCAGGCTTTCCCCCTCGAGCTGCGTTCCGATGTAGCCGCCACCGAGGAGTACTTCCGGAGAAACTCGTATCAGATGAAGGAGTATTCGGAGGATACCCTGACTCCGGACCGGGTGTATCACTACCTAAACGGCCGTGTTACCCGAACCGACGAAAACCCGGATCCCCTGGGGAACTTCACCCACACGGTCTACTATGCCGGTTTCCTGCCGGCGGAGGGATACCGGGATCTGGACGGGGACGGGGTTCCTGAAATCCGAGAGGAGTTTGCAGAAGGAAGGCTGAGGAGAATTATTCTAGATAAGAATGGAGATGGAGTGAACGAGTTCGAACAGGTATTTGAATCCGGATCGACCAGGATGTACTGGGACTATAACGACGACGGTTTGTTCGACAGCCGAGAGTATGTTCGAACGGATGGTGAAATGGTGCGGGAATTCTCGTCTCGTTTGAACGGGACCTACGATCTAACCTTTGTTGGAGAGACGAAGTGAAAGGATTCTTCATCTTACTTACCGTCCCGTTTGTTCTGTTTGCCTGTACAACAGTTGAGAGCCGCATCGGCCCGGAAGAAATAAAAGAGCTGCGGTCGGTGCGTTTGGATTCTATTCGATCGAAAATCGATCAAAATCAACTTACCGAAGCTTTTCAGGACATCTCATTTCTGAAGCGGAATCCTGATGAGGGTATCTCTGCCGCTGAGCTCGAAGATCTCTCCGGTGTGGTCCTTGACCGCCTGGTTACAGCCTTCGAAGAGCAGGTTGATAATCAGGAGTACTCTGCAGCCTTTCGTTACTACCTGTCGTTGGTCGGGATCGGCAAAGAGGATCTGGTACCGGAATGGTCCGTCCCGCTGCTGCTGTACCGCATGGCTGAATCCAGTTACGATGCCGGAGACAAGCCGCTGGCCTTCTACTATGCTCAACGGGCGTTTGCCGGCGGGTCCGCAACGCAGCCGTTGCTCAGTTTGCTTCTCAAATTGGCTGGGGAGCTTCAGAACCCCAAGGTGTATAAACTTGCCCTGGAGGAGTTCGAGCAGCAGGGCATCGAAGCCCCGGAAGACGCTAATGCCGCAGCGGTTGGTATTCCCCCTGTAGAGAAAGTGGTTCAGGGTACGGTTACCGTATGGGTAAACAGGGGAATCAAGCTTGAAAAGGGAATGGGTTACCCCGATCGAGTGATCGGCAGCGGTTTTTTTATCGACAGCCGCGGATACCTGCTCACAAATTACCACGTGGTTGCCAGTGAGGTAGATCCGGAGTACGAGGGTTATTCGAGGCTCTATATTCGGCTTTCCGACAAAGTAGAGGAAAAGATACCCGCACGAGTGGTCGGATACGACAGGATATTCGACCTTGCCCTGATCAAGGCTGAGGTTGAGCCTCAGTTCACTTTCTCCTATGGCGGCAGCTCGGATCTAAAAGTCGGTGGCAGAATTATTGCCATCGGCTCGCCGGCCGGTTTGGAGAACACGGTTACCTCCGGCATTGTTTCGGCCACGGGGCGCCGGTTTCTGCAGATGGGTGATGCAATCCAGGTCGATGTTCCGATCAACTACGGGAACAGCGGCGGACCGCTGCTGGATGACAGTGGAAAGCTTGTCGGTGTCGTTTTCGCCGGGATTGAGCAGTTTGAGGGAGTGAACTTCGCCATACCCTTCGACTGGGTGGAAAAGGCTCTTCCCCGTTTGTACCGCGGTGATGAAGCCGGGCACCCTTGGCTTGGCATCGCCATGCAGGAAGGCGTTAAGGGTCTTGAGGTGATTTATGCGGTTCCGGGTTCGCCGGCAGACAGAGCGGGGCTAAAGGAGGGGGATATTCTTGTTTCCTTGAACGGAACAAGCTACACAGCGATCGGAGATATCCAGTCCGCATTACTCGATCTGGACTATCCAGTGCTCGTCACCCTCGAATGGCAGCGGGGCGGGCAGTCCTTTTCCGGTGCTCTGAGTCTGGCTAAACGTCCGTTCAGCCCGATCGAAGAAAGTTTGGCTAAGGATCTTCGGGAGAACGTGCTCTTGCCGCTGTTCGGAATGAAGATCGAAAAAACAAGCCAGTTCCTCTGGAGAACCGACTATACCGTACGTCGTGTACTCCCGGGTTCCATTGCCGATGAGACCGGTTTGTCCAAGGACGACCCGCTGAGTATCCAGGGTTGGGAGCTGGACAATGAAAACCGCTATGTCCTGTTGAGGATTTTCGTAAAAAAGAGAAAGTCCGGCTTCCTCGAGAGCGCGATTCAACTCGCCGCCTACTTGGAGACGGATATTTTTATCTAGCTCCCGCCAAACAACCGCAACCAATCAGTGACCACACTTCGTCAACTCATTGCGGGTGTGTTGGAGGTGGGAGCAGATTTGTCGAGCTCGAGCTTCGACAGCCTTCAGATTCTGAGAGGTGGGCACCTTTTCGGGGTCGGCCTCGGGTAGGGAAAGGAGCAGGTACTCCGCAGCTTCGACGAGCGGATGCAAATGGTCCGCCCCTTCTGCGCCGGGTTCTACAAGTTTCCGCACAACCTGGGTTATGAGCGCCTGTTCCTTTTCACAGAAGGTGCGCACCTGCTCCACGAGATGATTGCGGTCGTGAGCACTGTGTGTGCTGGCCCCGCTTCGCGCCCTATTTCCTCGGGAAGGGGAGGGTATGCACACACGGTTCAACTCGGAAAAGGAGCGTATCCTTTGGGCGCCGATAAGCAGGCCTTCCGGTCCTAAATCGAAGGTTCTTGGGGAGTCAGCGATGATGCTGCAGAGCTGACGGGCGTAGGAACGAAGAACCAGATCGCTTAGGAGGCGTTTTCCCTTCTTTCCTTCGATCCACAGCCGCGGACGGGCCAGAAGGGTCTCGAAAGCGGACATTCCACAGGGCTGAATCCGGGTACAGTTCAGATGCATCGCCCGCTGGGATGGCGCTCCCCGAGCGTGGGCTTGGCCCTGTGGGTAGCTGAAATCGAGACCCGTGAACAGGACGGGTCCGTTGGTCATCAACAGAGCAGCCTCCACGGCGGACACACCGACGGAGCCTCGCGGCTGCAGTGGAGTGGGGAGAAGCCCCATGGATTCGAGCCTGTCGAAAAGCTGTAGAGGATAGAAGCGGGTGGAAAAGAAAAACAATTCCGGAAACAGCCGCAGGCTCTGTGGATTGGAGGTCAGATCGCAGAGCAGTTTGATTCGTGGATCCCGGCAGGGGATGAAGTCCAGTACGGTATAGATTTGTGCATCCAGAGTGAACACCCAGTCGGGAAGCAGGCCTGCCTCGCTGAGGACCGGAAGGGAGGTGTCCACAGCCATAAGAATTGTCTGCTTTCGGATCCTGGCAATCCAATCCAGACTCTGTTCCAGAGACGGACCGGCCCCAGTTACGAGCACCGGATATTCCGTCGACAATTCTGCAATATCCCCCGCCTCGGGCAGCAGACGGAGGTTCGTGAAAAGATTCTTCAGCCACAGATCGGCCAGGGCGATCAATGTCAGCTTGTTCTGCCAGAACAGGTGAATCTCCCCCTCCAGGGTCTCCTGCAGCTCCCGGTACTCCCGGCGGTACAACTGGTACCCCCCGCACAGATGTAGAGGTAAAAGACGTCGAAACCTCCAGAGTCCAAGTTTGTGGACAACTGCAGCGGCCTGTTTGGGCTGGGCTGTTCGTATGATCGTGAGCCTGTTGCTCTTTGGCAGGGCATGACCGGCGGTCAGGGCTAATTTGAACAGTTGTTCGTCCACCTCGATGCAAAGGATGTGGCAGGAATCAGGGATCTTGTCAAGCAGCTCGGGAAATCCATAGCCCAATCCAAGGGAGGGAATGAACACGAGTGTTTTCGGCTCGAGGGCGATTTTCTCCACCCTTCGAATTGCCCCTGCCTGGGGATCACGGGGCGAATAAAGGGCTTTCCCTCTATAGGTAATGGTGTAGCCCCGTCCGGTATCGATCAGCCGGGGCTCAGCTCCGGTCATTGCCTGGGAAACACGTACTCGGAGAACGTCTTGTCGAAATCGTCCTGTATGTAATCGGGATTGAGGAGCACGTTCTGGAGATCCTGCTCCAAAGACTGCTGGGCGTAGTAGGTATAGTAATCATCCAACAGCTCCATCTCCCGTTCCGGGGGTTCACGCACATCGTCCAGCCTGAGTACGATCACTTGATCGTCCAGCAGAATCGGGGAGGAGACCTCTCCGGGAGCCAGGGAGAAAGCCTGGATAAAAAAATCCTCGCTGAAGGCAGCGGCAGAGAGGTTGATTTGTTCTAAAGGGGAACGTACGGGAGACAAAAAGTAGAACGACTGGTAGTTGAGGGGGAAGTAGTCCGTCAAGCCGACAGAGTAGTCGGTTTCAAGGGTAGCACCAAGAAAACCAACATCGTCGACCCGCTCCCTGAAGGATTCCGCCTGGCTGAGAACGTAGTCCTCGACCATCCCTTTCTCGTACCGCATCACGTAATCTCTGACGATTTGCACCGTTTCCTCAAGGTCAAAATCCGGTTCAAGAGCAGGTGTATCGCAGCGGTAGATAACCCAGCCAAAGCGGCTTTCGAGTACGGGAGATATTTCAGTTTCCTGAAGCTGGAAAATTGTTTCCACCGGCTCGCTGTCCTCGAAGTCCGCCTCCAGGTCGTAGTAGTACCGCCATCCCATGTCGCCGCCCTTTTCGGCGTAAATATCTTTGGAATGGGCTCTGGCCAGCTCCTCGAAGCTGCCGGTCCTGTCGATCAGTTTATTGCGAATCTCTCTGGCTTCCCGTTCGTTGGATTTGATGAGAATACGGCTCAGTTTGATCCGCCGGAAGCGCTCCTGATTCTGCGCGGCAAATGCCTCGATCTCCTCCTCCGGGTAGTCGTCGAAGGGGAAGCTGACCAGGCTGAAGCGTCTCTGCTCATCCACCATACTTGCCAAAAACTGCCTTTCCTTGACGCTCTCCCTCTTGGCCTGGAAAATGTCTTCAAGGTACTGTTCATGAATCAGCTGTTCCTTGTACAGCTTCCGGTAGGCCATGCGCTCGGTACTGGGGGTAGCTTTGTACCGCTCTTCGCTGAACTGTCCATCGATGGTGTACGGGCCCGAAGTGATCAAGGTCTCGTCCACCTTGTCTTCTGAGATCCACACTCCGCTTCCCTCCGCCTCCGTGAGTATAGCCGTGTGCAGCACCGTTTGGTCGAAGGCGGTGCGCCAAACCTGATAGGCCTGGACCTCGACATCGTCCTGCTCTCCCCCTTGCCGCAATTGGTCAGCGATGATGTCTTTTCGTTGGGAGAAGAAATTCCCAGGGAAGAACTCTATAGGTTTGTCCTTGTAGTATCCGAAGATGATTCGGCCACCGCCGCCTGCACGGGATACAGCCGGGCCGCCGATAAAGGTCACTACGATTACGATCAATATTACAACGCTGAAGGCATACAGAAAGGGATGAGTCTCTCGTCGCTTCTCCGCTTTACTTGCATCTTTTTGTTTGCGCTTGAGGGTCGCTCTTCGCATTTCTCTTGAGGGCATGAATTATCCTTTTGTTCGATCTATAAGCAGGCTAAAAAATATCACCGAAGTCCCGAAAATGTCAATCTCGACTTCGAATCGCAGGTGGCTGGCAAAGTAAGTGGGTCAGAATGACCCAAGGGACAATTTGACCCGTTTGGTACTGCAAGGCATCACTACACATTGTCAAACGGGAAAATTATCCTTTTTGGTTCTAATATTCCAGCTAGCCACAATAGCCAGTGATACTGTCTTCGTCGACTGGGTCATTTTGCCCACCGGATCATTTTTAATCACCTGGGCTGTACTGCTGCCAATAGGAGAATTTACAGGGCAGGTATTGACACAAACACATCCGGCTGTAGTATATTAGCTCTGCTGAGGGGGCGTAGCGAAGTCTGGTTATCGCGCCGGCCTGTCAAGCCGGAGATCGCGGGTTCAA
>CAZVHJ010000038.1:0-49846 GCA_964627715.1 uncultured Spirochaetaceae bacterium
TAAAAATCGATAATCATGCCATACCGACGTTGTCTGCCAAAATGAGAATTGCTGAGTATCTATTCACGTGCTTGATCAATTTCTGCCTATTGGTCATCAATGCTTCTCATTGAAGAGCTCTCCCTGGACCGCAAGCACGTCACTGAAATCCTGGCCGGGATGGAGGTAGTTCGCCGTCATCTTGAGACTGGTATGTCCGATAAGCTGTTGCACCCGCAGCGGCGGCAATCCTTTGTTTACGAGAAAGGAATTGCTCCAGTGCCGCCAGCTGTGAAACGAGAGGTTGCGCTGGCGGCGCTCGGTCTCCGGGATCCCCACGGCTTTCAGGGCCCGGGCGAAATCGACGTCGATCTTATGGTGGCTCATAGGCTTGCTACGATCGGCGCTATAGAAAACGAAATGATCGGGACCTTTCCAGGGTGAGGTCTCTAGGACCTCGAGGAGCTCCGCGTAGATTACCGGCGAGACTGGAGAGAGCCGGGACCGTCCACTTTTCGGGGTTTTTAGCCGGCCGGAGCGTTCCCAGGAGTGATCGATCAGGAGCACCGCCGATTCTCTGCCGTCCGGGAGCTGGACAGGTTGTACACATTTTCTGCGGATCGCCTGCAGCTCTCCCTTGCGGAGCCCCCAGGCTGCGGCCAGCATGTTCAAGAGCTTTGCCGCTGGGTCCGGCCATCCCTCCGGACCAAGGGCGAAAATCCGTTGGACCTCCTCCATGGTGAAAATCCCCCGGCGTCTTGGCCGGGTCGCCAGGCTCTCCACTCCGACAAACGGGTCATGGGTGAGGATCCGCTGTCGGATCGCCCACTTCGTGACTAGGCGGAGGGCCTGCGTTACATGGTTTGCCGTGCTGGGTGAAAGGGTCTCTCCGCCATCCCCCCGGATCGGCTGTTTCAGGAGCCAGCTCTGGAATCCTTCGATATCCAGGGCAGTGAGATCGACCAGGCGGATTTTCCCGAAATATGGGAAAATGTAGGATCGGAGATAGGTCGCGCAATGCCGGCGGTGATTCCAGCTCATGGCCTTGCCGCGCTGCTCCCGCCAGGTCAGGTATTCGCTATCCTCGTCAAAAAGACCGGTGGCGAATCGCTCAAGAGTGAGCACGGATTCCCGCTCTTTGGCTTGCTCTTCGGCCCGCTTTCTCTGCAGAAATGCCACTATCCAGGCCTCGGCCGCTGCACGGTTGGTTTGTCCGGTGCTTTTGCCTGAGGAGTATCGCTGTCTTTTCGGATCCCAGAGCTGGAAATAGTAACGATAGACCGGTCGGCCGCCTTTGGTTTTTCGGGTCTTTCGGCGATAGATACAATACGGTTTTCGGGTGTCTCTTATGAAACTGTAATCCATGCGTCCCCTCCCAGCGATGGATTCCGACCTACAATCGGCCCTACAATCGACCTTCCCGATTTACTAAATCCTTACTCAATAGAGAGTTAGAAATGGAGGTGGCGGGAGTCGAACCCGCGTCCTGAAGCGCGAACCAAGAATCTCTACAGGTTTAGCCGTTGTTTATTACGGCGAGGTAGGCACAACAGCTCAAGCCTGAAACCCGCCGTTTGCCGCATTACCTTTCCCTACCTGTATGCAGCTCTTCAAGCAGGTGAGTTCCGGTTTGTGACAGGCATTCCGGAGCTCGGAACCGCGCCCCGGGTGCCCGTGACTGCTAATTATGCAGCCAGTGCCAATTCAGGTTCGTTGGCAGTTGTAGTTGTGCCACTTTTAGGAGATTGGCGCTCCACCTGCAATCCTTGGTTCAACAAAACCTCAGTCGAAGCCGGTACACCCCCTCTTTTTCAAATCAATAGTCTTTGTCGCGTAGGGCTCGTTCTGCCTCACGCTTTAAATCTCGTCTCTTGATATCCTGCCGTTTGTCGACAACTCGTTTTCCCCGGCATATCCCGAGTTCTAGTTTTACCATCCCTTTATTAAGATAAAACGAAAGAGGAACCAGGGTCAAGCCGCGTTCGTTGACCTTTCGGGACAGACGCTTGATCTCCTGTTTGTGGACGAGGAGCTTTCTGGTTCGATCCGGCTCGTGGTTGTAGATATTGCCGAATTTGTAGGGTGTGACATGCAGGCCCACCAACCAGAGCTCGCCGTTGTCGATTTTGGCGTAGGAATCGCTGAAGGAGAAACTCCGTTCCTTCATCGACTTCACTTCTGTTCCGCGAAGCTCGATGCCGCACTCCAGGGAATCCTCAACAGAGTAGTTGTATCTGGCTTTCCTGTTGAGGGCGAGAACTTTTTTCCCGGTTCTGGAAGTATCGTTCAAGGAGAATACCTCGAAAGGACGACCCGGAAACCGAGATAGGGGGTGCACCAATCTGGGGGCTGGGAACCCCTCGTAGATATTTTGATGAGCTCCTCTTCGTTGGCCCAGGAACCTCCCCGGACGACCTTCTCGGTTCCAAAAGGGATTTCTCTGCTGGAGTCGAAATCGTTTGTTTCCGTGTTCCAGGAGGTGAACAAGTACTTCACAGGTGAGTACCAATCCAGGCACCACTCCCACAGGTTTCCCGTGGTATCCAGCAAGCCATAACGGTTAGGGGAGGAACTACCGACGGGACCGGGACCCTCAATTCCTAGTGAAAAAAACCGTTCTCCCGCAGGTTGACCTCCCGTAGGGGTGTCCGCTCCTACGATTCCTCCGCGGGCAGCCCATTCCCACTCCGATTCGAAGGGCAGGCGGGCGGAGTAACCCGAAAAACTATCCGGGAGTTCTGCTGACAACCACTTGCAGAAGGCTTGGGCTGCGTAAAAGGACACATGGGAGACCGGGAATTCTTCCCAATCGCTCTGCACATCTTCTGCCTCCCAACCGGAGAGATATTCGTTATCCACGAGTCCCTGTTCCTGAAGATTGAGCTTGTTCGCTGGATCCCAGGTCGGATTTTCTTCGATGAACTCTCGATACAATCGGTTGGGTATTTCGGTCTCACTGATGTAAAAGGAGGGGACAGCTACGGGATGAGGTATTTGTACGCTGGCAAATCCATCCTCTGCAGCGCCCTGAATCATTTCGCCCGCAGGCACGCTATAAAAACGTAACCCGCGAACTTGGGTGGCGCTTCCCGCTTCTGGTTGGTTAGTCGGGCTGATTCGTTCCAGAAGTTGTCCGTATTGAGAGCGGTAGTCGGACAAAAAACTGGAGAACCAAGCTGTGTCCACGACTCGTTGACCTGACTCCTCCTGAAGAACAACTGCCAACCAAAATGGAAAATTCTCATATTTTTGTTTAACTTGCATGATATTATGTACTGTTGTAACCAGGCTGCTCGGTGTCATAACTCCGATGTTCGCGTCCAGAGAGCTGAGGGCGTAGATGAAGCCATACAGCTGGAGTGAATTTGTGACAAAGTACTTTGCTTTGTCTAAAAAATAATACAAATCTTCGGTTCCAGAAGATGAATGATACCCAGCCCATACGGTTTCGCTAAGAATTTCCGGTATATGAGGATTTGCTGAAAAATCTCTCAGTGCCTGTCTTACAAGACCTTTGGTATCGGAGAGCTCCAAATTGATTTGTACTCTACGACGCGGGCGGAAGAATAAAGTCGCGAAAACGGGACCTTGGAACGTATCTTCCAGAACGAGCGGCTCGAAATAGGGTTTGCTGATCGTAACGCTGTGGAAACCTTTTCGAACCAGTACTTCACAGGGTGAAGAACCTACGTACAACCCGTCAACCCTCACAGAGGCGCCGGGCGGGAAGGTTGTAACCTGGATATACTCACCCTGATCGCGGAGACCTTTGTAGAACAGCAGCATGAATAGGATAAAAAGGATTACAATTCCGTAGAGAATGCTCAGATAGGTACCGGGAGATAATCCGAGAAGAGGTTTGAGACGAACCTCGATCTGGTTTTCCTGAGTATCGGAGGGTTGGGGTTTACGTCGTATCGGTTTCCGCTTTTTCTTGGCCATAGCTGCAGAATTATAGGAAGGGCCGGTTGCCTTGTCAATCCGAAAGGTTTCGTGCTACTAATAACGAGGAACCCATCGATGGAGAAGGCTGGTTCACGGGAGCGGCAATGAAATTATCACAATGGGGTGAAAACATACAGCGCAAGACCGAGCGATTTCTCACCTGGCGGAAGAAGCGGAGACTGGCCAAGAAAGAACGGCAGAAGCAGAAAAACGTCATTTTGGACTGGTTGGAAGCGATCCTTTCAGCCGTACTCATCGTTCTGCTGATCAATCAGTTTCTGCTCCAAGCTTATCAAATCCCGTCGCAGTCGATGGTTGCGACGCTTGAGATTGGAGATCGGATATTTGTAAACAAGCTGATCTACGGTCCCGAGCTGGTGCCGGGGATGATGAAGCTGCCGGGGCCGCGGCAACCGCAACGAGGAGAGATCGTGATCTTTGAAAATCCCTCGTATATTCCGATCGGCCCAGTAAAGGACATCCTGCAGCGGGTGATCTACATGCTGACACTCTCCCTGGTGGATATCGACAGGGATGAGTTCGGAAATCCAAAGCACCACTTTCTCATCAAACGGGCCGTGGGTATGCCAGGTGATCGCATCCGCCTGAACCAGGGGAATGTCGAGTTCCTCCTGCCTGGTGAAACCGAATGGATTCCGGAAGAAGAACTTAAGGAAATCCTCGGGTTCACCTACAAAACTCGCAGGATGTTCCAGCCTCAGGAATACGCCTATTTCCGACAAGCCGGGGCCGGCCTGGCTCTGCTCGACAGTGACATAGAACCATCGGAGCAGCAAAATGCTGCGATCAATCGCTACTTTTCGACATCCAAGAACGACAGCGGTAGCGTGTCCTGGCGTCAGCGCAGCCTGATCGACAACGCCGAGGTGGAGAAATGGCGATACAAGACCCTCTATTCGCTTAAACCCTACAGCCACCTCTTTCACAGCCAATGGCGTGTTCTCCAGCGGGGCTGGTATGTTCCGGAGGACAGGATCTTTCCAATGGGAGACAACCGGGATGACTCCCGGGATGCCCGCTATTTCGGTCCTGTACGGGTAGAAAAAGTACTTGGACGTGCCCTGTTTCGCTACTGGCCACTTACACGGCTGGGTGGCATTCATTAGATGTATTCCACCTTCGAACGATACAGCTCAGGATTTGGAGCGCGTTTCGGAAAAGGCTTTCTTCGAAAGCTGGTAAAGCTTGTTGTCTTGACCCTTATCCTTTATCTGATCATCTCCAGCATGTTCTTAGCCACCTTCCAGGTAGAGTCCGTATCGATGATGCCGTTTCTTGAACCGAAGGATCGGATTTTCGTTTCACCCCTTGCCTATGGGGCCAAGTTTCTCTTCTTCTCGACCCGGCTTCCCGCTGTCCGGGAGCCGGCCCGCGGGGATGTCGTGGTGATCCGTTCCCCGATGTACACGGAGCCGAAACTGCCTCTGTCGATTCTGGAATCGTTTCTCCGGTTTTTTTCCTTTCAGCGGGGCACTGCAGTTCGGGATGTTTCGGGAAGACGGATCCCTGCTTATATGATAAAGAGAATCGTGGCCATACCGGGGGATACGATTAAAATGTCCGAGTTCAAAGTTTATATTAAACCGGAGGGTAGCAACACCTACACAGAAGAGCAGGAGATGATTCCCCAAACTTACTCGATAATCATCACAGGGCTGCCGGAAGGGTGGGCTAAGGAGTTTCCCTTTTCCGGCGAACTTCCGCCGGTTACACTCGAGGAAGAGCAATACTTCCTTCTCGGTGACAACCGCCAAGCTTCCAGTGATTCCCGTTCCTGGGGGCCTCTGCCGCGGGATCAACTACTGGGGAAGGTGATATATCGTTATTGGCCTCTGTCTCGAAGCGGCAAGTTGTAGGATTTTCTCTTCAACTACAGCTGATTCAATATTCTAACTTGCTGTTTCCGCTGCCTGAAGATCGCTCTCGGTAACTTTACCTTTTTTCAGCAGGCCGTCGAGAAACGCTTTGACCAACTTGGGGTCAAACTGGTGGCCGCTGTGTTTCAGTAATTCCTGTGCGGCTGTTACGGGCGAAAGGGCTTTCCGATAGGGTCTGTCGCTGGTCATCGCATGATACGCATCGGCAATGCCGATGATTCTCGCATACAGCGGTATTTCTTTGCCCTTCAGACCGTTTGGATAGCCCGTTCCGTCGAAATGCTCCTGATGAGCCAACACGATCCGGCTCACCTCTTTGTAAGACTCGAAATGACCGAGTAGATCCGCTCCCAGCTCCGAGTGTTTCTTCATCATAGCCCATTCCTCGTTGGTAAGACCGGATTCTTTCAGGAGGATTCGATCGGGGATGCCCAATTTCCCGATGTCATGGAGAAGCAGGGAATCGCGAAGAACCTGATCGATCTCCAATCCGAGTTCCTCAGCCATCATTGTTCCCAGTTCGAGTACATCCCGGGAATGACCGGCGGTTTTGAAATCGCGGATCTCGAGGGACTGGGAGAAGCTCATGCTCAACTCCTCCATACGGGTCTTCAGTTCTTGGTTGTGAGCGAGGGCGAGTTGGAACTTTCTCATGGTGAGAAGATTCTTTATCCGCGCATCCAATTCTCTGATATTCACCGGTTTGGATAGATAATCGTCCGCCCCTGTTTTCAATCCCTCGATTTTTGAGTCCAATTCGTACTTGGCGGTGATGAGAATCACCGGGATATGCATGGTACTCTCGTCCGATTTCACCTTTGTTACCAGCTCGAAACCATCCATCCGCGGCATCATGACATCGGAGACGATGATATCCGGTACATCGTTACGAACCCTGTGCCAACCATCCAGACCGTCCTCCGCGGTCGCTACCTTGTGACCGAACCGTTTGAGCATCTTGCTTATGTAGTTGCGTAGATCCACGCTGTCTTCGACCAGGAGAACCACATCGCCGGCTTCCCCGGAATCCTTTTCAGTCTCCTCATCCTCTGATGGCTCGATGGGGTAGAGTTCTTTCTCGATCAAAGCCAGATCGTCCACGGAAACCTTAGCCAGATCCTCTTTTCGACGTTTGGATTTTCTGCGCTCATCGCCCCTAAAGGTCAAGCTCAGCTTGCGCCGCTCGTCAATTCTTCTTTCGATGAAAGCATACGGAGCCAGATGATCGAGGTTGTCCGGCAGCTGGATTACAAAGCGGGTTCCCTTCCCCTCTTCGCTGAACACTTGGATAGAACCCTTCATCAGGTCTACGGCTTCCTTGACGATTGTCAGCCCCAGCCCGGTTCCTTCGTATCTTCGAGTGCTTGAACCGTCTACCTGTTGAAATCTCTTGAAGATATGAGGCAGATGATGGTGGGGTATACCAATGCCCGTATCCTCCACTTCGATAATTATTGCGTTCTGTCTCTTTCCCGTTCTGACTGTAATCGAACCACGTTCGGTGAATTTAATGGCATTTCGCAGGAGATTCATGAGGATCCGTTCAACTTTGTCCGCGTCGAGATAGAGGGGCGGTATATTGGCTTCCCGCACGTTCCCCAGTTTTATTCCCTTTCGCTTTGTGACATCCTCAAATACTGCCATGATGTCCCGTACGGTCTCGTCAATATCCACGGCGCCCAAGCGCAACTGCATCTTACCGGCTTCGAACTTCGAGAAGTCGAGCATCTGATTGATCATGTCGAGTAATTTGAGGCTGTTTCTGTACATCTGACTGATTAGTCTCATGTGTTCCGGTGCCAGTTCGCCCATATCGCCCTGGTAAAGACTCTGAATCGGACTGATAACCGAGGTAAGGGGTGTGCGCACCTCGTGGCTCACATTGGCGAAAAACTGTGATTTTAGAGTATCGAGGGTTTTCAGCTCTTCATTGACTCTGGCCAGATTGTACCGGGCACTGAACTCTCTGTACCGGATTTGGGTCCCCAGATGTGAGCTAAGAAATACCAAGACAATTGTGGCCAAAAGAAAAAAGTTGTTGTTCAGCAAGATGGGAAGGTTATCGATTTTTTGGAGGGCGAGTATTGGAATAATATAAGCGGCATAGATAATGGCACAAATAATGGCTGTACGTTTAGCATCTAACGGGAGGATGGAGATAAAAGCCAGCAGTACCAGGTTGATCCCAGCGTAGTAGGGTGTGAGATATCCTCCTACTAAATGGACCATAATTATGATTGAGAGTCCACAAACCAGGTATTCAAGCATGGCGATCTCCCGAGGAAACCGAGTACCCAACCTGGTTTGAATCAAAAGGAAAATGAACGAGTTAGCAACAACGACTCCGGCTCGTATTAGAATAAGGTGAACGAAAAAGTCTGGATATAGAGCGTAATCGAGCAGACCGAAAAGAGAAAAGGCAATACTAGCTACGATTGCCGTGAGCTTCGTGTCCCGTATCGCTTTTTCGCAGGTCTCTTTGGTAAATTGACGTTGCAATTCTGTATCAATTTGTGGATTGTTGCTTCTCATCGCTAACGTTCAGGAAACCAGCTTTTCACATATTTGTCTGAAATACCTGGTTCGCCGTTCATTGCTCACACGGTTATAGACACTCCGGTAGATTTTCAACAGATTTGCTTCGAGCTCTTCAGGTGTGAAGTTTGGGTGTCGGATCACCGCATTCCAAACTGTATACTGCCTCCAGTCGCTGTGGAGAACTCTGTTCTCCTTTTCCAAGCGTGCCCTCAATCTGCTTCCTGGAAAGGGAGTGAGGATCGTGATTTGGGCTCCAAGTAGGTAGTGGTCATTGATAAAGCGAATAGTTTTTTCCACAGTATCATTGTTATCTTCGTCAAAGCCGAGGATAAATGAACCATATACTCCAATCCCTTTGCTTTGGATCTTGTCAATATATTCAGCGTAACGGTCGAATCGTTTTGCCTTCCACTGGTTTTTGTTGAGACTTCTCACATTCTGCTCCTGCACACTTTCGAAACCGATCAGTAGTGTACGGCATCCGCTGGCGTGAAGGTCTCTAAGAAACTGATCACTGGTGGCTACTGATACATCACAAACAGCAAACCATGAAAAATTGAGGCGCTTAAATGCTTCAACTAGGGCTACCGAAGAACGGCGATTCACAAACATATTATCGTCTGCAAAACCCACTTGGGCGAACTTCCAGTACTTCTTCACTTCTTTTATCTCAGCGAGTACTTGGCTTATCTCTTTGTGTTTGTACGTTTTACCGTAGATATTGGAGGCGACGCAGAACTCGCAATCATGGGGGCAGCCGCGAGTAGTCTGTACATATACGACAGGGTATCTGTACTTCGCCAGTAAATCATAGCGAGGTATCGGCGATTGGATGATATCAACGTTCGGAAAGTCTTGTTGATTGTAGATGCGTCGGGGAGAACGATTAATGAACTCACTAATATAACACGGCCAGGTGTTTTCGGCTTCGCCAACAAACACTGTGTCTGCATGTTCGCTGGCTTCGTCAGGTTGAACAGTTGCATGAATGCCACCGATCGCCACATGACGGCCTCTTTTGCGAAACTCAGAGGCAATTTCATACGCTCTGTTCGCTTGTTGGGTCATCGCGGTGATACCGACGATATCATACGGCTGTTCGAAATCAATCTCCTCTCTGTTTTCATCAATGATCGTCAGATTGTGATCGCCAGGGGTCAGGGCCGCTATAGTAGGAAGGGCGACACCAATGCCATTCCAGAAATGGAGTATGGTTCTCATTTCCCTAGAATTGGCCATGAACTCTGCAAAATCTCTATTCTTACAAAGAAATTCGCCCTTTGGAGAAACGAGCAAAATGTTGAGTCGTACTCTACCCATGAGCTCTTCGATACAAATCTACAATGAGAGTCAGAAAATCTTCAACCGTCTCGATATCCACGAACCTTGATTCGTCGATTTTGATATTGAGGTGTTTTTCGCAGGTAGCGATTATTTCCATAGCCATTAAACTGTCGATCCCCAATTCTTCACGGATTATGACACTGTCCTCAAACTCTTCCGCATCTATTCGGGATATCCGAGACACAATCTGCTTGACCGTCTCTATGATCTGTTCTGCAGTTAGCAGTTTTGAATCTTGCCACTCCATATCTTATTTCTCGATTGTTAGGATCATTACAATTTTTTAAACGTCTTAGGTATTTTGTACTCCGCCATTAACCCTCTCAAGGAGCTTTTCAGTTCTCTCACTTTGCTCGGGAAATCTATCTTCTTGCTTACACCACAGTAAGCGGTCAAGGAGTTGTTTTGATATTGTATATCTACTTCCGATATTTGGTCATCCTGTAGAATTGCTTTTTTCACCTCTTCTAAATCTACAATATTTCCATTTATTTTCCGTGTGTTTTTAATCTCTTCCAGGAAAATGAGATGGTCCCCCTCAAAACAACCGCGATCTCCGGTTTTAAACCAATCTGCTTTGAAAACCTCCCGGGTTTCCCAGTCTCTGTTGAGATATGCCTTGCTCATATAAGAGGATTTTATCAAAATTTCTCCGTTGTCATTGCCTTCCGAAGTTTTTATACGGCACTCGATTTTATCACAAACCGGCCCAATCGTGCCCGCTTTCGCTCCACCGCGGATATTTCTGCTTACAGGGGTACACTCGGTCAGGCCATAGCCGTGAAGGAGTTCAACGGTAAAACCTTCCGTGATGTTTCTGTAATCCTCTGCTGTCAACAAACTTCCTCCTGAGACGAAAGCCTGCAGGGAACTCAGATATGCGGATTCTTCCCGCAACCTAAGTAAGAGTGAATAGATCTGAGGTACCGACGTGAGGTAGTTAATAGAGCATTCATTTATACACTGGAAAATCACTCGTGGATGAATTGTTTGGGCGATTACTGCTGTCATATGAAATAGGATCGGAACGACAACACAGCCAACCAGCGTGAAAATATGTGACATTGGCAGGATTACCAGCATTCTCTCGCCGGGATTGCCTTGAAGCCCCCGCTGGAGCATTTCGGCACCGTGTAAGTACTGGCCGTGGGGAACTAACGCGCCAATTGGATAGCCGTATCCCCGATAGGTATAGTTCACGGTGGCGATATCATCGGCGATTTGAATCGCTCTTCCCCGTTGTTGGCTTCCCTGCAGGAGTCGCAATCGGGCCCCTGACCTGGCTATCACATCAATTCCGGTAAGGAAAGGTTTTAAGAACGGTAGATGTGTTTCTTCGGTGATAACTGCTTGGGGTCGGCAATTGTGGAAAATATCGAGTAGTTCGAGTTTTCTATAATCCAACTTTACCATTACCGGAATTGCTCCAAGATTCATCAATGCAATCAATATGGTTATGAACTCAATGGAGTTGTAGATGAACACAGGCACCAAGAATTTTTGGCTGATACCCCAGCACCGAAATTGCTCCGTTCTTTCCTGAATCCGGGATCGAAGCTCCGAGGCGGAGATTGCGCTGTACCCGTTGTGGGGATTGAATTCAACCAGACAAGGATTTCTACCCCACTTCAAGAGTGAAGAGTCTATACATTCATTTAGCGTCACTTCAAACTCCGAAGCGGATTTTCGTGGCAAGAATTAAGGGTAAATATTTTTCTGTATTAACGTATCACAAAGTTCCATTGCTTTCATCGTTAATGAGCAAAGGTTTTTTTGCTACAAGAATAATTGCCTGGGGTGGATTTCCTAACGATCGGTGGACTTGTATCGATTCAAATCCGTAATTTTCGCATAAGGCAACTAATTCTTCAGCGTTGAAAAACTTGAAAAAGCCCTCCTGTTCGAGTTCAAATAGGCCAGCTGCCTCATTTAGCATCGCTCTGGCAGCATGCAAATTACCCTGACCTTTAACTGTACTATTGTTTTTATGCGGATTGCATAATGTCTCGATATAGCTGGTAAACATCATTGAAACGTCACTGTCCGGTTTCATTGAAGAGGCAAGCAGGGTACCGCCAGGCTCGAGTATTCGGTAAAACTCCGCTACCGCATACTCCGGGTTGTATAGATACGACAGAAACAGACTTGCTACTATCTTGGTGAAGGATCCATTTTCGAACGGGTAGAAGAGCTTGATACCCTGATTCCCTAGTTTGAGCGTATCTAGCTGGATATCCGCCGTTTTTACCGGTGGGCTGGCTGTTGTCCCTGCAAGTCTGCTGTCAGAAGCGACGGGACATCTATCTACGTCGTCCCGCAGGGCGAAGTTCTTGCGAAGGAATCGTGCCGCCTTGTTAAAATCTATAACAGCTTTGTAACCGTACTCCCCCAGTACGGACCTAAGTTTTTTCAAGGAAGCTGGAAAGGGCATTGCCCCCCTCATGACCTGTTGTAACTCTTTCGAATCGGTTTCGAGTAATTTGTCTATATCAGTGTTTTTCAGGCCTTCAATCTTATTGCGAAGGAAGTCGTAATCCAGATCGGGATTGTGGATATATTCGTATATAGGGAGCCATCGGCTTGGTTCCAGGTTTTCGGCTATATATTTAACCTGTACAGAACCAAGTCCCGGATATAAAGAAAACAACCGTTCACATTTTTCCCTGGCTCTGTCCAAAGCTTCCGGAATCAGATCAACTGCCAGTACCTCGGCACGATCTTTTCTCGTGAAATGATGTTTCGCTTCTTTCAGGATCGCTTCCAGCAATAACCCAGTTCCGCACCCCAGATCAACCAATCGTTCGTCCGGTCGTAAAGCGACAAGTCGAGCTTCGAACTCCATGAACTGTTGAAACTCGTCGAAGTTGTTGTAGAAGTCGTACCCTGTATCTGTTACACGGTTTCCGATTAGATAACTTCTCCAGTAGTTTTCGGTTTCGACTCCGGTTTCGTTTTTCAAGCGCTCTCGTTCATACGTTACGAGACGTACCATTTCATCTCTACTAGGGTCCAATGGTGTAATTGATTTGTTGTTGAGCCATCGGAAGACCCGTGAAGTAATAATTTTATAAACTTTGAGAGCGTCTTCACTGGTATGAAGGTTATGGCCTGAAGGAACTTCGATCACCTCCCGATTTGAGTTGGAGTTGATACTCATCGCATCAATTACTTCACCAACGTTTACCCATTTATCGTATGTTCCGTAGATCCAAAGCGTGGGAATTGCAATCTTTGCCATGTCCCGCCGGGTATCCGTCATATAGGCGTACTTATTCATCACAAGATCCTGGGCGAGTGTATCCATGTTGATGAGGTGACCAAGCATCCCCATGATCCCGTTCGTCGTACCCATCTTGTAATTCCCGATAATATCGATTCCGCCCAGTATGCTCTGTATTGTAGATTGAGCTGATGGAACTCCCATGCAGTTGATCCAGAAGTCGACTTTTTTACTTGTTTCAGAGGCCAAGTAGCGACGCGTATCGATCGCGGACATGCTGAAGGATATGAGAATGACTTTTTCCGGTGTAAAATACGGGTTGGAGTACACGTACTCCAGTGTCGTTTTTAAATCTTCCGTTCCCTGATTAGCCCGGTAGTGAAGCATCTCATATCCCCGCTTCACATTCTTAGCGGAGTTATAGCTTTCACCCGGTCTGTTTATACCGTCATATCGTATGGTGATTACGTCTTTGCTCCGGACCGAGAAATTTGTAAGTAGGGTAGCTACAAATGGGGCTAGAGCCTCTTTCTTTTTACCGAAACCAGGAGGCAAGACTACAACCGGTGCCCTTACGTGAAATCTGGTTGCATTTACCAGTGCTACGATTCTTTGTTTTTTCTTGTTTGTGTAGTCGACAATTCTAGAATTGAACTGACAAATTATTGAGCTACCTGCGTTCTCAGTGATTTCGTCCCACTCCGCTTTCTTGATCCGGTTGAACTGGTAAGTACTCCGTTCGATCCCCGCTTCGATGCCAAGTTGGAGTGCTATGCTCCCGTTTGCTCTGTTCAACTCCTGGACATGCCTTATTTGTCCGTGTGTATCCAATCCCCAACGATTGTCTATCGCATAATTGATCGTATGTCCACTCGGAAACATCCCCTGCATTTCAACAGGTACCTGTACTTCGCAGAGAAAGCCACCACGGCTGATGTCAACCAGGGTTCCTTTGAAAGATTTCAAAGGGCGGTTATCGTTGTAAGGATATAACTGTACGATTGTCGAAAGATTTGTCGGGAGGAGTTTTCGACGGTATGATCTCTTCTCAGTATGGAACACAACCTGGGGCAGCTTGAATGTGAATGTTTGTCCTTCGTTCCGAGATACAATCGCTTTGAAGTAGTGACCTCCACCGTTATTATATGTGAAATATGCGGTCAGACCGGACAGGGCCACATCCATTTGGGTCTGTGTCGGCACAAACAACTCGAACTCGTCCTCTGCCTCGTACAGTTTTTGAAGCTTGGATTCATAAATAACCAATTGGTCCTCTAACAATACGTTAAGCACTTTTCCATCGTTTAAGATATCCTTGAACAACCGTACTATATTCTCGCGTTTGCCAATTCTATACTCCCCATCGCTTTTCCGTTTGTCAAACCAATCACAGAGAGATTTTATCGCAGTGGTTGACGTCGCCGTGACGATGAAATTACGGATTCGTGCTTGGTGGGTTTCCTTTGGATCGATTAACCTGAGTCCAGCACTGCATAGTTCTTGAAAATCATTTCGAATTATGTAGGTGATGCAGCCGGTAAGTTGAAGTCCACGTTTGTCTCCCGGCAGACAGAAACTCAGCTCTACAAGTTCTCCAGGATTCAGATCACCCCTAAAACTAATAAGTAATCCTTCGGATGATATGTTGTCTATTGAGTGGACTTTCACACCATCTCTATTAATTAGAATATTCCGAATCGAGCAGTCGGCCCGCGGGATTTGCCGCATTTCGGAATTGTGAGAGGATCGGGTAAGCTCAGTCTTCTTCAGCTCGCGGATGAAATTTTCAATCAGCAGGAGCTGAGCTTCCCCTTGATAAGAAAACTCCAATCCCAAAACTTGGGCTTCTCCACTTTTATTCCCCGATTCGGATCGGACAATCCGGCAAGGAAGTTCAATCGTTTGTTCTGAGTCTGGCAAGGTGAAAGTGATCGATCGAACGGATTGGTAGGAATCGGGAACATTGACAACAACCTGCATTCCGCTCCGGCTGATGTTGACCGCCTGTCCCGAAAACTGTTGCCCTTCGCTGATAAATTGCACTGTCCCGGAGTGTTCGATCCGAATGTGCTTTCTCTGATTTCGGCCTGGTCTGGTTTGCAGTTGTGTCAGCTGTGGATGGTCCTCCGAGAACATAGCAGTGCAATAGTATCGTGGCTAGAAAAAAAAATTCAATAGTAAAAAAAAAATAGTTAAGTTTTTACACGAAGGATTTTCCTGTAGGATTCATGAGCCGCCGCACCCTCCATGTCCCCTCAGATCACTCAAATCTCATCAAATGTACTCAGCTTGACACCCCAATGAGGGGCGTGATAAATTCACGGGCGAAGGAGAAATATCTATGTCTGGCCATAGCAAGTGGGCCTCTATAAAGCATAAAAAGGGCGCTGCAGATGCCAAGCGCGGAAAATTATTCACGAAGATCATAAGAGAGATCAGTGTAGCGGCTCGTGTTGGCGGCGGCGATCCGGACGCGAATCCCAGGCTGCGAACGGCCTTGCTCAAGGCAAAGCTGGCCAATATGCCGAAGGACAACATCGACCGGGCCATCAAAAAAGGCACGGGGGAACTGGAGGGAGTCGACTATTCCGAGCTGACTTACGAAGCGTACGGGCCCGGTGGGGTAGCGATTCTAGTGGAAGTGCTGACGGACAACAGAAACCGTACAGCGGCTGAGCTTCGGCGCATCCTGTCCAGAGCCGGTGGGAACCTCGGAGAGAGTGGAAGCGTGGCCTATCTGTTCAAACGGAAGGGCTTGATCGTGTACGATGGTTCGGAGTACACCGAGGACGCTGTGATCGAAGTAGCATTGGAAGCCGGAGCCGAGGATGTTGCGAAGACCGACCATGAAATTGAAGTGATCACCGAACCGGATGACTTTGAAGCCGTGCTCGAAGCTCTGGAAAACCGTGAGTTCAAACATCTGTCGGCGGAGGTTACAATGATTGCCGACGCCCAGGTGTCCGTTCCCGAAGACAAGCTCGCTCAAGCAATTCGACTGATCGATGCCCTGGAGGACCATGACGACGTCCAAAATGTGTCTACAAATTTGGACATCCCCGAGGATTTCACCCTGGATGAATGAAAGTAATACTCGGAATTGATCCGGGGCTGGCTTCGACGGGGTACGGGATCATCCAGTGCGCCGGCAGCCGGTTCCGGTGCATAGCCCATGGAACCATCCGTACCTCTCCCAAAGACGGTGTGGGAGAGCGGCTCGTGCAGATTCACGAAGGTATCACAGACATTATAACTACTTACGATCCCGAGGAAGCGGGAATAGAAACGGTTTATTTTTCAAAGAACTCGAAGAGTGCCATACCGGTAGCTCAGGCCAGAGGGGTCGTGCTGTATACGCTCGCTTCTCGAGGGGTGCCTTTCGCCGAATACACTCCGCTGGAGCTGAAGCAGGCGGTCGTAGGTAAGGGAAAAGCGGAGAAGATCCAGGTACAGGAAGTTCTCAAGATGATCTTCAATCTGAAGGAGCTGCCTACCCCGGATCATGCGGCGGATGCTTTGGCTGCGGCTTTTTGTCACGCCAACTATTCGAGCTTCCGGACTCATCTTGCCGATTCGGGGTCCAATCATGTTTAACAGCATCACGGGCGTTATCACCTACAAGGACGAAGAGCGGATTTTTCTGTCCGCTGGCGCCGTTGAGTGGGAAATCCACATCAGTCGGACCAGCAGCGACGATCTACCGGAGGAAGGACAGAAAGTAAAAGTATATGTTTACCTGTACCATCGGGACGACCAGGTCAAGCTGTTCGGCTTTTCCCAAGCCGCGGAACGGGATGTTTTTTTGGATCTGCTCAAGGTCGAAGGTGTAGGACCCAGACAGGCGTTGAAAATCCTCTCAGGTGTTGAAGTCGGGCGCTTTATTGATGCTTTAGATTCGGAAGACCTCGATCTGCTGTCCGGCATCCCCGGAGTCGGTAAAAAAACAGCTCAGAAAATCATGCTGAAACTGAAGGGTAAGCTTACCGTAACTACACCGGCCGGAATCTCCATGGAAGAGGATATCCTCAACGCTTTGGTAGGAATGGGATTCGAAAGACGCAGCGCCAAGGGTGCTGTCAGCACCGCCAGCCGCACGCTGCGGGAGAATGATCTCGATAAGGAGGAGCTCGAGCGGGAACTGTTCAAAACAGCGCTGTCCCAGCTGTCCGGCGGATCCGCCTCGGGGAGTGGATTCCAAGCAGGTCCACAGGGGAACGAACCGCCCAAGCGAAAACAGGTTCCCGAAGATCCGGATACAGAAGGCCGGGGGAAACGATGAAAGACAACCGCATCACTGCGGGAACATTTCACCCCGAACAAGATCGGGAGGAATACACGCTGCGCCCGCGGCACCTCGAGGAATTCCTTGGCCAAGACCGGTTGAAGGAAAATCTGGCTGTGTTCATTCAGGCCGCCAGGGAGAGACAGGAGAGTCTGGATCATGTATTTTTTTCAGGACCTCCAGGTTTGGGCAAAACGACCCTGGCCGGGATCATTGCCAATGAGCTGGGCGTGCAATTTCGAGCGACCTCCGCTCCTGCCTTGGAAAGGCCCGGGGATCTGGCGGCCATTCTGACAACCGTAGGGGATAAGAACGTTTTCTTTATCGACGAGATCCACAGGCTGAGACCCATCATCGAAGAGATGCTGTATAATGCCATGGAGGATTTTGAGATCGACGTGGTGATGGGACAGGGACCGGGCGCGCGGACGATCAAGATTCCTCTGCCCCCGTTCACCCTGGTCGGCGCCACAACCAAGACCGGTTTGGTTTCCGGTCCGCTGTACTCCCGCTTCGGAATTACCGCCCGTCTGGACTTCTATACGAATGAGGATATCGAAAGCATCATTCACCGTTCCGCGGGAATCCTGAAGATCCAACTGGAGGAGGAAGCTTGTCGCATGATCGCATCCCGCTCAAGAGGTACTCCTCGAGTGGCCAACCGCCTTCTACGCCGCATGCGGGATTTTGCCCAGGTATGGGGAGACGGTCTGATTACCAGTGAAATCGTGCTACGGGGCATGAGCTCCCTGGCTATCGATTCTCTCGGATTGGACAAGCTGGATAGGGATATCCTGAAAACCGTGATCGAAAACTACAGTGGGGGTCCGGTGGGCTCGGAAACACTGGCCATATCCATCGGCGAAGCTGTCGACACTCTGGAAGACGTCTACGAACCCTATCTGATCCAGAAGGGTCTGATTCAGCGGACTCCCAGAGGAAGAACGGCGACCCACCTGGCCTACGCGCACCTGGATGCAAAGCAGCGGGGAAGTGAAGACCAGCGGCTTCTCTTTTAACCTTCCCGAGGATTCCATAGCACAGAGGCCGACGCATGAGCGGGGAACCTCCCGGCTGATGGTGCTTGACCGGGCCACCGGCGGTATTACCCATACCCGGATAGATCAGCTGCCCGCCTACGTGGAGAGCGGCGCCGTAATGGTTCTCAACAATACCAAGGTGATTAAGGCGCGGCTTTTCGGCACCTCTCCTGAGACCGGCGGTCGGGTAGAGTTCATTCTACTGGAAGAGCTTGTCCCGGGTTTGTGGAGAACCCTGGCCGGCAAGGCTAGAAAACAGGTGCCCGGGAAGAGATTCGAGTTTCCCGGCGGAGCAACCGCAGAGATTATACCGGAACCGGAACTTCCCGGGGGTTCGGTTTCAACGAGTAACGGGAATCACCCGGGGAGTTGGGGAGTATTTCGTTACCTTCGCTTCGTGCCCCCGATCGACGCGAGCTACTTGGACACACACGGACACGTGCCCCTTCCTCCCTATATTCGCCGAGCGGATACATCCCTCGACGCCGAACGATACCAGACGGTTTACGCGAAGGATCCGGGTTCGGCCGCCGCGCCCACCGCCGGTCTTCATCTCACCGAGCGGCTTCTCGAGGCGCTCCGGCAACGGGGTGTTGTTCTGGTCACGCTCACTCTTCATGTGGGCGCGGGTACCTTCCTACCGATACGCGCTGAGCAGGTGGAAGAGCACATCATGCACAGGGAGCGTTACAACATTCCCGCTGTAACCGCAGGGCAGATCAACTCCGCCCTGAGGGAGAGCAGAACCATACTCGCTGTGGGAACCACTGTGGTCAGAGCCCTCGAATCCGCTTATTCGGAGGATCTACGGGGGGTGGCAGCCGGCTGGCAACGCAGCTCCCTGTACATATACCCCGGTTACAAGTTCAAAGTCGTGTCTCGACTGTTGACGAATTTCCATACTCCCCGCTCGAGCCTGCTGGTTCTGGTATCCGCTTTTGCCGGTCGTAGGCGCATTCTCGATGCGTATGAGACCGCCGTACGGGAGGGGTACCGATTTTTCTCCTATGGGGATGCGATGCTGATCCGCTGAGCACTCTGCGGGAGCAGGGCAGCCGCCTGAGCTGATACGGGTGTCCGGACTTTAGTAGGTATTTTCGTCCATATTGAGGAATTGCTGACGAACCCGTTGCAAGCGATCGAGATGTCCACCGATGATGTCGCCGTAGTCCAGATCGCCGTTCCAGATCCGCGTGCGCTCATCTTCCCAATTCTGGATCTCCTCCAGATTGAAGTACAGCCAGGGCAGTTTTGCAGCCCAGCTGCGGGTTTCCTGCCAGTACAGCAAAGCCACCCGATAGGTTTGTTCCGCGAGATCGAGGCTTTCGAGATTTTCCTCTTTCCACGGAGCATTGTAGAAGTAGGCGACCATCTTGTCGTACTTGCTTCCCAGAGTAAGGTACAGGTCTACGAGTTTCAGATTGACATGCATCCTGAATAAGATTCGGTATTGGGCCCATTCATCCCTGTTCTCGATTGTGGCCAGAGCATACAGGGGATTGGCAAAGTCCGATCTCAGGGCTTGTTCCAGGTAAAAGATGTTTTCCATGGTGTCATCGGGATACTGATAAAAATGCAGATGATACAACCGGTAGTACTGCTCCGCGTAGAGAATTCTGTACGCGAACAGGCCTGTTGTGCTGAGGAGAAAGAACAGAGTCAGGAGTGTATACTTCCTCACCCTTTTACAATCGGCAAGCTCTGAAGTATGCTCCAGAATTTCTCGAATACAAGATCCGGATCCCCGCTTCCATCCAACCGGTGCAGTTGCATCTCTGTATGGGCGAAGAGGGAAAAAGCCCGTTCGTATCCGGAGAGAATATCCTGCTGTATATCCAATCCGTCGTACAGCTCGAGACCGTCCTCGGAGCGAGTGGAGAGACGCTGCTGACTCATTTCGACGGGCGTATCGAGGAAAACCAGATGCCGGGGCAGGGGAAAAGAACGATTCAGGGCTAACACGAACTCAGGATCGCAGTCCAGAGACTGATAGGCCAGACTGGAGAATAGGTAGCGGTCGCTCACGACCAACTCTCCTCGCCGTATGCGGGGTACAATCCCGTCGCTTTCCTGGTAGAGGTGCTCGGTTCTGTCAGCGGCGAACAGGAGAGCTACGGTGTCCGGATGGACGCTCAAATTTTTTTTCAAGATCCCCCGGATTGTCCTGCCCACAGGACCCTGGGTGGGTTCTCCCGTGCAGAAGTGGGGAATACCATGCCCCGTGAGTTCAATTTCTGCCAGGTGAAGCTGAGTCGTGGTTCCGGAACCGTCGAGACCCTCCAGGACGACGAAGTTTTCCAATACGGTTGACTGTGAGTATTTACTCCCCAATTCCATTTCCCAACCCTGGACGAAAAATTCGATCCTAAGCATAATCAAAACCAGGGTTTTTGTCATGATCTTACTGCTGGTGGCCTTGCTGTTACACACGGTCAGCCCGGTTGCGGCCCAAGAATCGGATGGGGGCGGTACGCTTCAGCTTCCCGATGTGACTCTCTTTGGCGAGTATACGGTGTACCTGGCAACTCCCGAGCCAAAGGCGTTCGGCGTACCAGCGGCAACGGGAATGAGTGATCGACGATTCGGATATCCGCGATCAACCGCCACGCTGACCCCCGCAGACCCTGAGCCCCCTGGAATATACTGGCTTACCATACCGCCTTCGGCGGCCGCTCCACCCGGTGTGTTGCCTGATCCGGACACGCGGGCAGTAGCGGACCAGCCTCCATCTTACGCCGGTTGGCAGGCCAGGGTTGATTATATCCCAGGTACTTCTGCGCAATCCACCCTGATTGCGGCCCGCTCGTCGGGTGTCTGGGACCTGTTCGGGAACCTGTCGTTCGGTCTGGCAGACGGCTGGTTGACTAGGGAATTGAACTCGCCGACCCACCTCCTGTTCGCAATGGAGGCTCGGCGCAGGATCCAGGCTCTCCAGATCGATACCGCGGCCAGGGGAGGAACGTTCTATCCTCCAGGGTCGTATCCTCTGTACAGTATAGCCCTTAGCGCCGAACTGGATGGGCAAGGCAGTTGGTTCCATTGGCGGGAAGGAACACGACTGTATGGAAGCAGTCAAGCGGGCGGGGGTACCCAGAGGGGGAGTGTCGAGCAGGATATCCTACTGTCTCTGGTGGGTTCCCGCTACGATTTGACGCTCCAGGCCAGTGGGATCCTCGCCGGTGAGCGTGCTTCCTTGGCCGCGGAGGAGCATGGTCGCTTGAGCCTCGAGCTTGGCTGGCTTCATCCCCGTTCCTTTCTGCGCCTCTGGGCCGGTACAGCCGTTCTGTACTACGACACCTCACTAGAATTCTATCCCAGCGGAGGCCTTCAACTCTATCCCACGAAATCCTTCTGCCTGGTTGTACGAGGTGCTCCTTTTCTCCGCATGCCGGAGAAACCGGATTTTTACGCCGCGCTGGCGGATTCGGGGCTGCCTCAAATCGAGGCAGAGGGAGGATATTCCCTGCTAACGGAACTGCGTCTCGATCCCTCCGCATCTTTCGGCGCCTATCTTTCCTTCGAGTGGCAAAAGGGTCGATCCTACTACTTCGATGCACCTGAGTTGCTATTTAGGGACATTAACCTGGGGACGATCACCGGCGACCTGATCTGGCAGATCCGGCCGGGACGACCGGGAATCAGAGTTCATCTTACCGGTCAGGTGGGATTGCCTTTTCCTCTGACGAACCGAAGCTGGCAAAATCCATTGTCGAGTTACGCCGGGATTGTGTGGACGACTGACTTTTACAAACTCCCGGTAGAGTTTATAATAAAGGAGCTGATCGGTGATTTTGCCGATGACGGCTCTCTGCCATTTTTATTTACAGACTGGGAAATCGTATCGGGATTGATGACTGTCGTGGAAGGAAACTGGAAGATAGGAAAGCGTAGTACAGTGTATACGGGCTTGGAGATGTTTCTCCGGGAGAACTTCAGATATCGCATACTGATAGGGTATGGCATCCGCGGCTAGCAAAAAAACCAGGCAGCATCACCAAGGGAGCGCAAATTGATCTCATTTCTCGTTCAGGGCGGGGTCGTGTTGATTCCGATAGTGGCACTTTCGGTCTTAGCGGTCGCCCTCATCATTCAAAAAAGCGTCTTCTTCATCCACATTCGAAATATGAATACGGACTTGGGAGCCTACGTAATCGATGGCTTGAGAGCCGGAAAAGCCCGACAGGTTTTCGATGAGCTCAAGGGGATGAGCTGTCCCGAAGCTCGAGTCCTGCTGGCAGGGCTGCAGGCCCGCAAAGCGGGACATTCTCAGGAATTGATCAGCCTGCATATGGAATCCCAGGCCATGCGCCGGGCCGATGAGCTGGAGAAGTTTGTTCCCTATCTGGCCAGCATCGCCAATCTGGCCACATTGCTCGGACTGCTCGGTACTGTGACGGGAATGATCGTATCGTTTCTCAACCTGAAAGTGTCGGGAGTATCGGACCCGGCACTCCTGGCCGGAGGTATTTCTCAGGCCCTGATCACCACGGCAGCCGGGTTGACCGTAGCCATACCGTCGCTTCTGTTCTTTCATATCTTCCGTCAAAAGGTGAATAGAACCCTTGCGCGAATCGAGATCGCCACATCGGAGCTTCTTACCTTCTTTTCCAGACAAACGAGGACCAAGAGTACCGCCTAGCATATGGACGTTGACTTACTTCGTCTACTGATCCCTCTTGCCACTCTTCTCCTGCTGTCGGCGTATTTTTCCGGTTCCGAAGCGGCCTTTTTTTCTCTCAGCACCCTGGAACAGGATAGCCTGAAGAGGCGTTCCAATACGAAGCTGGCCCGGATTCTGTCGCGTATCTTTTCCTCTCCCGACGACGTTCTGATTACCCTGTTGACGGGAAACATGTTTGTCAATGTGTTTGCCAGTTCCTTGGGGGAGGCAATCGGCGAACGGATTTTTCCCTTCGATACCGAGCTTTTTTCGATCATATCGATGACCGTACTGCTGCTCATATTCGGTGAGATGGCTCCCAAAAACATAGCGGTACGCAATGCTCAAGTCTTCAGCCGCTTCAGTGCGCTCCCGCTGAACTCTATCTACGTACTTTTCACGCCGCTGCGCTGGTTCTTCAGTTTGTTCAACAGGCTGGTAAATCTACTGCTGCCTCATGGGGATACCGGGGAGCAGAAGGTCAAGCACAGCGTCATACGTTCGGCCGTTCAGATCGGCTATAAAGAGGGCATTCTCGACAGATCTGAGTTGGATCTGGTGGAGTCCTTCTGCGATTTTCGGGAAAAACAGGCGGAAGAGGTCATGACCCCCAGAACCGAGATCAACGGGATCGACGTGAGCCGACGCATATCCGGCCTGATCGCAGATACCGAGCTGATGGACGCGTCAAACGGCGCTGCCCTGCTACCCACCTTTGATCAGGACCTGGATCATCTGGTCGGCTATGTTGCTTTTCGGGATCTTCTACCCTACAAGTTCGGGTTTAAAAAAGATGCGTGCCTTTCGGAAATCATCAAGCCGTCGCTCAGCGTTCCCTCCACCAAGAATTGCGCCGACCTGCTGACGGAGATGCGGGAATCCAATTCGGAAATGGCCGTGGTTATCGACGAGTACGGCGGTACCGCCGGGATTATCACCTTCAAGGTGTTGATCGAGCAGTTGCTGGGGTACTTCTTTCCATCGGTAAAGGATGAGATCGTGGAGCTGGCTGCCGGTGCCTATAGTATCCCCGGACACCTCAAGATCGAAGATCTCTCCGAGCTTCTTGAACAGGAAATCGCCAGCGAGAGCCGCACGGTCGCCGGATTGATTATAGACTCCCTCGGGGAGATCCCCGCTGCCGGAACCAAACTGGTGATCGGAGACATCGATTTCACGGTGAAACGCATCAGCAAAACCAGGATCCTGGAGCTGGAGGTGAGAAGGTTACCCTGATGACCTACTTGCTTATCCTGCTCTGTACGATCACTGCGGCGTTTTTCGCAGGTCTGGAAACAGGTTTATTGGCTGCGGATCAGCTGACACTGTATCTGAAGAAGGAAAAGGGTGTCTACTATGCTCGGGCTGCGGATTTCCTTCTCCTCAGACCGGAGCGACTGCTGGGTACCACCCTGATCGGGACGAACATATCCGTGGTTACCGCGTCCATCCTGGTGGCAAGCACTCTACGGGAACAGGGATTCGAATCAGTCGCTTGGCTGGGAAGCCTGGCTTTGAGTCTGTTCCTGCTGATCTTCACCGAGATCATCCCTAAATCCTTTTTTCGCAGACGCGCCGATACGATCGCCGTTCGTCTGGCACCGGTCCTGGTGGTTTTCCACTTCATCTTCCTGCCCCTGGCGGCAATTCTGAACGGTATCGTAAAAGCAATCCTGCTGTTCTCCAATCCCAAGGCCAAGCGCAGCAAACTTCCCCAGTCGCGAGATGACCTTCGTCTGCTCGTCCGTCTAGGGTCTCGCGAATCGGGGCTGGACAGATCGGAGCACAGAATTTTCGAAGATATCTTCGACTTCCGCACCACTCTGGCCCGGGAAGTCATGATCCCGATGCACGAGTACCCCGTGTGCGCCAGCACGGCGACGATTCAGGAGGCGGTGGAGATCAGTTACACTAACGGAATTCTCTTCCTGCCGGTATTCGAGGGAAGGGCGGACAACATCGTCGGCTATTTCACCGTCGAGAGCCTGCTGCGCCTGGATCTGAAGGCCAAGGGAAGGCGGGGGATTCGAGAGTTGATGACCAAGGCGGTGTTCTATCCGGATGTCAAGCGAATTCCCGATCTTCTCCTGGAGATGAATCGCCGTAAGATCGAGGTGGTTTTTCTTTCCGACGAATACGGGGCCGTTTCCGGGTTGATCACACCCGCAGAAATCGCCTCGGAAATCGTCGGTTTCGTACCCGGAGAGGTCTTTCAGCAGGCTGAGGATATCGAGGTTCTGGCACCCGGCCACTACGTCGTCGCGGGCGTCGCGGACATCGAAGACTTCTACCACGAGACCGGGATCCCCCTGAAAAAGAGCAACTACGACACGGTGGGCGGATTTATCTGCGAACAAGTGGGAAGGATTCCCGAGATCGGTACGATCTACGAGCATGGAGGATACCTGTACACGGTGCTGGAGAGTGACGAGCGGCACATAATCAAGATTGAAATCACCCGAGGGGACGCTGATGCGATTAAAAAGAAGACTTGAAGATGACGGTGGTCTGGTTCTTACCCCCCTTATCGACATGGTGTTTCTGGTGGTGATTTTTTTCATGTTGAATACAACCCTCTCCATCAATCCGGCAATTACGGTGGAGCTTCCCGAAGCCTATACATCCCAGGCTGTATTGCAGGAGGAAATCGTTGTAACTTTAGCGGGGTCTGGGGAGATTTATATCGGGAGACAGACCGTGCCTCGGGACCGTTTCGCCGCGGAACTGAAAAAAGAGATGGTGCGCCTTCAGCGTACGGATGTGATTCTACAAGCCGATGAGTTGTTGCCGTACAGAGATGTGGTGGAGATTATGGATCTGGCTAGATTGACCGGTGTGGAGTCGATCTCGTTGGTGACGGCACAGAAGAGCCTTCCAGAATGAGAGAAAACTACCGCCTCTACCTCCTCATTTCCCTGGTTATACATCTCTGTCTGTTTCTCCTGTTGTTCTTGCTAAAAGGGCCGCAAGCTCCGGAGCCGGTTTCCCGGCGCGTGGTGATCGAGTTTTCTCCACCCCTTGAGCGCAGTTCGCCGGCGGTTAAACCGGAGCAGACCCGACTGCCCGATCTTGAACCGCGGGAGCTGGCCGGGAGCCTGAAGATGGAGGGACCGAAGACACTGTCCGTGCCTGGTGCCGGGGCTGCGGCGGCGCCGCTTCAGGAATCACGGGATATCGGAGGCGATCGTCTTCGCTACACAGTGACTGAGAAGCCGGTTCTACCCAATCGAAGCATTTCCGTTGCACCTCCGCGACCGGAGGAGCTTCTGGCCCGGGAAATAGAGACTTCCGCTCCGGCGTCGCCGCTGCCCGAGGAAAATGGAATTACCCGGACCGGTGCGCTAGAATGGAAGGGTAGGGAGCGGAAGCTTCTGAAAACGGCTGGGATTCCGTTCCCAGACATACTTCTCGAGGAGGGCTTGGAGGTCGACGTGGCGGCCGTGTTCAGCGTTGCACCCAGCGGACAGGTCATCGAAGTGGATATTGTCCGCAGTTCCGGCTATGCTTCAGTGGACAGGGCTGTCGAGCGGGCTGTTCTGAGTTACCTCTTTGAAGCCTCCGACGATACGGGTACGGATGTCGGAGAGATCCACTATCGATTCAGACTGGAGCGCAGCGATTGAGTTCGGGGCCGATTCAGTTTAAATGGCGTTTTCTTGAAATTCTCATCCTTCTGGTAATTGTTACTGCCGGTACGCTCTTCGTACACCAAGTCGTTACTCGGCTGGACCGCAGGATGGAAGAGCTCAAGACAGAAGTCGTCCACATGCTGGAAGCCAAGATCGGGCGCAGAATCAGTTATGAGAGCATATCACCGTCGGTCTTTGGCTATCTGGGCATTCGAGAGCTGATTGTCTACCGCCAGAACGATCCGGATGACGTACTATTGCGAATAAATCGGGTGAAGGTGTATTATAATCTGTTCCGATTTCTCTCCACCCGGGCAGTCGTACTTGCGCTGTCGGAAATTCAGATAGCCAATTCCGATTTCAATATCGACTACGACCGGGACCGCGAGCTATTGGATTTTCTGGATTCCCTGAGAACGGGCAGCGGTATCACCTCGAACCGCAAATCTTTCAGGCAGGGCGACGGCGACCGCCGGGAGGAGGAGTTCCCCCAAATAGACATTAGTGGCAGCAATATTTCGCTCAGCTACACATACCGGGATTGGCAGATAGACGTCACGAATTTCTTTTTTACCGCGGTGAACCAGGAGGATTTATATGAGATCGCAGTCCGTGGTTCTATCGAAGCTCAACATGCCAGAAGGGGATCGCCCGTTCCCGCCTGGCTGTCGACCCGAGTAAAGATAAACGGCAGCCTGGACAGATTTTTTACCTGGTCGGACCTGGCGATCAAGATCTACAGCCTTTCCACGGAAACGATCGACGTTAAACGCCAGACCCTCCAGGTTACCTACGACTCCAACAGTCTCAACGTTAGAAAAATTCAGGACCGAGCTCCCCTGGATATCCAGGTCCTGTACAATACGGCGAGCAAGAACCTGAGTTTTCAGTTCACCGCCGAACGTTTCAAACCCGCCAGTCTTTTTAAGCTGACGGGACCCCTGGAGCGCTTCAGTCCGTATTTGTTGAGCTCTGTGAGCTCCTCGGGATCTGTGACCGTGAATCTCGACGAACTCCGATTACGCTATTCTGCGGACCTACAGATCGAGCTGCCCGAGGAGGTTTTGCCCTTCGATATGTCCGTGCTCAGCCGTATTACCGGCAACGAAGAGATAATGTACCTCAGTCCATTGGTTTTTGATTCATCTCGAGGCAGGGTGGAGTTTCTCGGCAATGTCCTGGTCAAGAATCTTATGCCCTCCGGTCTGCTCCGTATCAACGATCTTGAGCCTCTGGAAGGACAGAATCTCAACGCAACCTTGAACATCGAGAGGGGCGTCCAGGCTGTCTCGATGGAGGGGAAAGCTCTAAGCCTGGGGGAGACGCTTTTTGAAAGCTTCACCTTGAACCTTGCACCCGAGGGCAGGAGCGTCGGGTTCACCGTGGCCGCGGTCTTGGAAGGAGCTCCTGAAAGCGGTTCTCTCGAGGCCACGGGTGACCTTAGTTGGGAAGCCGAGCCTACACTGCAGGCGGAAGCTAGCCTGAACCGGATTCCCCTCAACACGGTCTATAGGCTGCTTATTCCGGAACAGCGGATATCCCCGCGACTCGATCAACGGCTTCGCCGGTACACGGTTTCCTTGGCCGCCGGGGCGACGACAGATTTTACTGATTTCACCCTGTCCACCCAGCAGGTTGAGGTTCTCGAGGAAGATCAACCGGACAATATCCTCCGCTTCGCCGGAAATATGACCGGCGATGCCCTCGAGCTCACCGATATTCGTGTCGAGTGGCAAGGATACTCCCTGCGGGGTGATATCACAGCAGAGCGGCGCGAGGAAAACACGGAACTGAGCTCCCTGTTCTGGTTTGAAGATGTGCCGTATCAAGTCGAACTGGATGTCTCGCCGGGGAACTCGGTGCGTATCAGCGGTTCCTATGGTTTGGAGGGATACTATTCCTTCACCCGGACCGTAAATCCGGTTCTACTCTCGGGACGGATCGCTCAACTGTGGGGCAAACCTTTCAGGCTGCGCAGCGAGAATCTCCCGATCACGCTGAAGCAGGGCACGATGTACGTGTCCCTGGATGTGGCAGGTCTGATGGACTCAGGCAGCTCATCCTATGCCACCTCCTCGATGACCCGGCTTCGGAATATCCCGTTTTCCACAGTCAAGAAGAACTCCCTCGAATTGGCCTTCGAGCTCTACGGTGACAGATTATCCCTGAATCGCATCGCCTACCAGGATGGGATTTCCGAACTAAACGGAAGCGGCGCCGCAGAACTGGAAGATCTGGTGCCGATCAAAGCGAGCGCTTCTATTCGCCTGCAGTCACCCCAGGGCGAAGAGCTGTACAGCTCCGATGCTCGGATCGACGGCACTCAGATCAACGGTCAGCTGGAGTTCGTTCGGTCTCCAATCCAACGCTTCGGTATAGAGGCGGTCAATGGCGACATCTCCGGTTCGATCGCCATCGACGGTAATCTGCCGAGGCCGGATCTGAAGGTAGCCCTGTCCCTGAACGATGGCAGGCTGAACCTTGATCCCTTGGGACTGGAATTGAGCGCCACCTACACTGAAGAATCGGTTGAGCTCAGCTCCCTGAACGCCTCTTTTCTCAGCCACAGAATCGAGGGCGGCAGGGGGAGACTTGATATCGAGAGCGGCGCCTACGAGTTTCAATCCAGCTACCGGGCCGACTACTTTGAGCAGATCGTGAATGTACAGGTCGATTTGCGGGGAAGCATCGGTGGGCTTCCATGGCCATTGACCCTGGAGAAGGTTCTGGAGAACGACATAAACGGTCTGCTTACCTTGAGCGACATAACCGTGGACGACCGCAGCGTACCGCCGTGGTTCGTTACACTCCAGGGCGAGGGGGGTGTTCTTTCCTTCGACGGCGGTCCGGGCGAGTCTCTTCACGGCACGATCAGCCGGAACGGGAGCTTCACTCTCAATCTCCTCGACCCTCTGCCGATACAGGGCAGGGCACGGGGAACGGTGCTGAGGAACCAGCTGGAATCAGATTTCACCATCACCGCCCTGGACATGCGGATCATCAACACGATGACGCCGGCAACGGATATTTTTACCTTTACTACGGGAAGCGCCCAAGGAGCTATGCGCATTATCGGTCCGATCAACGATCCCGATTGGATCGGTTATCTGGATGTGGCCAATGCCGAACTGGAGTTCTCGCTTTCCCCCGACACGGTCAAGCCTATCAACGGCCGTCTTATTTTCGATGGGAAGAGTTTCAGTTTACCCCGTACTACCTCGTTCAGCGGAGATACGAAAATCGAAGCCGAGGGGTTCTTCTACATTGATCACTGGAAACCGGAAGGAGTTGAGCTGATTTTCTACGCTGAAGAGTATCCCGGAGTTCACATCGCCTATCCCTTTGATACGGTCTTTGTGGATGGGTATGCAACCGGCGCGGTTCGCGTGCGATCTGACTCGACGACGACTCGCCTGGACGGAAAGATACAAGCAAATTCCTGCAGGATAGCCCTTCAGCGTCAGGAAAGGGACCAATCCGTATCGGGCGTACGACCGGCGGTTCCCCTGTCTGTTGATATGGATATATCGACGGGTAGAAGCGTGGAGTTTTACTGGCCGACTATGAACTTTCCAATCGTCCGTACATATGCCAGACAGGGTGAGCAGGTAGCGATCTACATCAACGAGGAAACGGGTGAATTTTTCATGGAAGGGGAGGTAGAGATTCGGGGGGGTGAAGTGTTCTATTTCGACCGCAGTTTCTATCTGAAACAGGGAAGCATCACTTTTAAAGAGACCTTGGACGAGTTTGATCCGTGGATCTACGCCCTGGGTGAAATTCGGGAAAGGGACCTCAACAACGAAGAGATAAAGATTTATCTCGAGGCAAACAACAAGCTCAGCCTGTTTTCCCCCCGGTTTTACTCCGAACCCTCGCGGCCGGATGTGGAGATCCTAAACCTGATCGGCGGCACGATTCTCAATCGCTTCGAACAGACAGATTTTGGGACGGCGGCCGTGATGTTGACCAGCGACATTATCGGGCAGTTTGGCATCCTAACGCCTTTCGAGAGGGCCGTCCGGGAAGTTCTGAACCTGGATCTGTTCACTGTTCGCACTCAGTTCCTGCAAAATGTTCTCATAGGCAAGATTCGGGGAGAGAATTTGGTGGAGAATAGCTTTAATCCCCTTGACAATACTACCCTGACTCTTGGAAAGTATCTGGGAACTGATCTGTTCCTCGAGGCTTTGGTGCGATTTCAGAATGTGGACGAACTGACCAGCTCGAGCAACATCAGAACGGAAGGAGAGCTGAACCTGGAGTGGGTAACCCCCTTCTTTCTGCTTGAATGGACATTTACACCCACCCATCCCGAAAACCTGTTCCTTTCCGATAACAGCATCGGGTTGAGCTGGAAATACTCGTATTGAGCAGACCAGGAGCTAATAGAACATGACAGTATACACCGACACCTATACAATCTATCCGGGCGATCGTCGCGGCCGGCGTCGTGCAAGCCCCCTGCTCGCTGTTGTATTCATTCTCTGTGCCTTGCCCCTGTCGGCTCAGGAAGAGTGGTACATGGGCAAACCGATCGCGGATTTCACCTTTATCGGACTGGATACAGTTTCCGAAAATGAGCTGCTGCCTCTGGTACGGCCCTATATCGGTACGGAATTTAGTCTGGAAGTTTTTTGGGAAATCCAAGAAACCCTCTATGCCCTCGACTATTTCGAATCAATCGAAGCCAATGCCGAACCTGGAGACGATGCACGTGAGAGCGTAATCATCGAGTTCACGGTACAAGAAAAGCCATCGGTGGAAGCTGTAGTGTTGGAGGGAAATAGGCGTCTGCGCAAGGGGGAAATACTAGAAAAGGTTCTGGTCGCTCCGGGAGATATGGTCACGGAAATCCAAGCCGATCTCGATGCCCAAGCTATAATGGACCTCTACCTGGAAAAGGGATACATCGATGCTTCGGTGAAGGCTGTCCTCGAACCCGGGGAACAAGACAATACGGTGATCGTGAAGTTCATCATCAGTGAAGGATCGCAGACAGCGATCAAGTCGATCATCTTTTCAGGGAACAACTTCGCCTCCGAAGGAACCCTGAGACGACAGATGAAAACCAAGCCCCAATCCCTGTTTTCCAGTGGCGTGTTTCAGGAACTGAAATTCGAGGAGGATCAGCAGAGAATCCTCGATTACTACGCCGAACGGGGCTATATCGACGCCAAGATCGAGGACGTACAGCGTAACATCGAACGGGATGAAGAACAGGGCAAGAATTACTTGATTATTACGATTTATATCAATGAGGGTCAGCAGTGGACCTACGGCGGTATGGATTTCGAGGGGAACACTATTTTCACCGATGAGACGCTGCAGGAGCTGGTTCGCCAGCAACCGGGAAAAGTGCTGGATAAGATAAAGCTCGAGGCGGACACCCAACGAGTGGCGGATCTGTATTATGAAAATGGATACATCTTCAACATAATTAATCGGGAGGAGCGGCGGGACGCAAAGAAGCAGGAAATCTCCTACACGATTCGCATCGTGGAAACAGACAGGGCGCACATAGAGAACATCATCATCAAGGGCAACGAAAAAACCAAGAACTACGTGATCTACCGGGAGCTTCCCTTCGAGGAGGGAGACATTTTCAGCAAGGCCAAGGTACTCCAGGGGCTGCGCAACCTCTACAACCTGCAGTACTTCACAGCCGTGCAACCAGAGACGCCACCGGGGAGTGCGGAAGGACTGATGGATCTGGTGATCAACGTGGAGGAGGGGAGCACCGCCAACATCAACTTTGGGATCATGTTCGCAGGTGGAGACTACCCGATCTCGGGGATGCTCAAGTGGGAGGAGAACAATTTTCTCGGCAAGGGACAATCCGTGGGCGTCAATGCGGAACTGTCTACGCTTCGTCAGCTGATCTCCTTGAGCTTCGAGGAGCCTTGGCTGCTCGGCCACCGTTGGCTGGGGGGAGTGAGCTTCAGCTTCGAGCATGCCATCGTGCCCAACGTGGCCCAAGACAGTCTATTCCCCATCTTCAGCGGGGATGAGGATAACGCCGTGCCGGATCCGTATCTGGGCTACTGGGTCGATCCGGATACCGGTCTGCCGTCCACCGATGCCGATGCCATCACCGACTACGAATACGCCTTGAGCCAGGGCGAGTCGATTCCAGATCAGTACCTCATGGACTACACGATCTGGAAATTTTCCGTGGGTTTCACCACAGGTTACCGCTACTTCACGCCCCTCGGGTGGTTGGGGATACGGTCGGGAATCAGCACCAGCCTGGAGCAAATTACTTACGACGCCGACCTGTTCAGACCCTTTGATCCAGTGGTTCGGGAAGGCAACGACGCCTGGAAGAACGTGAACAAGTTGGGGGTGACCCTGTACTGGGACAAACGGGACTTCTTCCTCAATCCCTCCAAGGGATTTTACATCGCCCAGGGAGCCACCTTCGCCGTGGGTTTTCCCTTGGGGACGCGGGAGTATATCCGCACGGACACGACCCTGGAGGGTTTTCTGACTCTTGTTGACACACCAGCCTTCGAGAACTGGAACTTCAAATTAGTGCTGGCAGCCCATTCCTCCTGGTCCTTCATCTTCCCCCAGTTTTGGCGGGAAGAGGCGATCGCCATTACCAACGATCTGTTGTACGTCGATGGTTGGAACATCGCACGGGGCTGGCCGCTGGAGCGGGATTTGAAGGCGTTGTGGGACAATCGTCTCGAGATGCGCATGCCGATAGCCGAACAGCTGCTCTGGTGGGTGTTCTTTTTGGACGGGGTAGTAGCCACTCCGGAAATTGACGATTTGAAGGGGATGAAACTGGATGATTTCAGGTTCAGCGTCGGTGGGGGCTTGCGGTTTACCATCCCTCAGTTTCCGATTCGTCTGTACCTGGCCAAGCGCTTTCAATTCTCGGATGGAAGAATCGTGCCCGAAGTGGGGGATCTGCCCTTCTTCGGCACGACCGTTGAGTTCGTCATATCCCTGGGCGGAGACACATTCTTTTAGGAGAAGATCATGAAGAGAACTGGCATAGGGTTACTCGGACTGGTTTTCATGGTTCTTACGGGGCTACCTTTGTTCGCCGAGCAGATAACCAAGGTAGGAATTCTGGACATCGAAAAAGTCTACGCGATCTATTTTCGGGAGTCCAAAGCGGTGAAGGAGCTGCAGCAGCTACGAGCCGATGTGCTGCGGGAAATCAACAGAATCGATGAGGAGATCCTTCTCTTGGAGTCCCAAAAACTGGATGCGGAGGGCAGGGGTGACGGGGAGGCTGCCTTGCGGTTGGATACGGAGATTTTTCAGAAGCAGCAGTATCGGGATGATTACCGGCGAATCAAGATGGACCAGATTCGCAAACGATCGGAGAACCTGTATAAATCCGACGAGTTTCTAGATGAGCTGCTTCAGGCGATCGAGTTTGTTGCCGAAAGTAAAGGTTTTTCTCTAGTGCTGAACTCCAGCGGCCAGTTTTCCCAGTTCTTCTTCTTCTACACAAAAGAGGTGGATATCACCGAGATGGTCATTCAAGAGCTGATGCGGCGGGCCGGGCAGAGCTACCTCGGACAGTAAAAATGAGCAGGATCCTGGCGGTTGATTTGGGAAGCAAGCGAGTCGGGCTTGCCATTACCGATCCCCTTAGAATGATTGCCTCCCCCTTTAAAACCCTCCACTACCGTTCGGAAAAACAGCTCGTGGCCGATCTGTTGGCTGTGATCGAGGCCAATGCCGTTGAAACCGTGGTGATCGGCCTTCCCCTGCACGAGGACGGCGGGCAGAGCGAGGGGTGTACCCGCTCGCACCTCTTTGCCGCCAAGCTGAATCGCCACGGGGTGGATACGGTGCTCTGGGATGAACGTTACACCAGCCGGGATGCAGAGGAGAGTCTGAGGCGCTGCGGTCTGAATCGCAAGCGAGCAATCTCCAAGATCGACAGCATCGCCGCCTCCTATATTTTGGAAGATTATCTGTCTGAGATTCGGAACAGATGAGGGTGCGTAGGACCGCCTCCCCTTAAACTTTTAAGACTTCAGACAAAGATATCTACGGTCCGCTCGAGGTTTTCCACTTCCGGAGGGGGAGGTGGCGCCTCGGGTGTAGTTTGCGGTTGCGGCGGTGGCGGCTCGGGCGGCGGCTGCGGCGGAGGAATGTAACTCCGATCGACGCTTCCTACATCCATATTGTACTCTCCATCTTCTTTAAATATAATCTACACGTATGCCCCCGACAACCCCCATGATGCGCCAGTACCGGAGCATAAAGAGCAAGCACCGGGATACGATTCTCTTTTTTCGTTTGGGGGATTTCTATGAAATGTTCGAGCAGGACGCCGCCGAAGCCTCCCATTTGCTCGATTTGACCCTTACCAAGAGAAACGGGGTACCCATGTGTGGGATTCCCTATCATGCCTCCCAGGGCTACATCTCCAGACTCTTGAAAGCGGGAAAAAAAATTGCGATCTGCGAGCAGACCTATATCCCCAAAACCGGCCTGGCTACCCGAGAGGTTGTGGAGGTGGTTACACCCGGTACTGTAGTCGATGAGAACATGCTCGAAGCCGGTGTGAACAACTATCTGGTCTGCCTCGGGCGGTCGGGACAGATGATAGCGATCGCCTACATTGATCTTTCAACCGCAGATTTCTATGCCAGTCATTTTCCTCGTGACCAGCGGTATGAACGATTCAAAAGGGAGCTGCTCAGCCTAGCGCCGCGGGAGCTCCTGGTCCAGGAGTCTCTTCTCGCGGAGGATCCACAGCTGGAGAATCTGCTCCGTGAGCACGAAGGTCTGGTGATCAACCGTCTTCCCGATTGGAGTTACGATCTTCAGAGCAACAGACAGCTGCTCAAAGATCAGTTTCAAGTAGCCAGTCTGAAAGGTTTCGGGCTCGAGGAAGATTCTCCGGAAATCCTGACCTCCGGGGTTCTACTGACCTATCTCGGGGATACGGCCAAAGGTGTGCTCAGCCATATCCGCAATCTTCAGATCTACACCGACACGAATTTCGCAGGCCTTGACGAATCTACGTTGAGGAACCTGGAAATCAGCCAGAATCTGAACGACCGCTCTAAACGCTACACACTCCTCGAAGTACTGGATCAAACCCGCACCGCAATCGGGGCCAGAAAGCTAAAACGCTGGCTGCTCAAGCCCCTTAAGGACATCGATCACATCAATAGACGGTTGGATTTGGTGGCTTTTTTTCACAAGAATCAGATCGTTCTATCGAAAATCAGAGAACACCTGGCTCGGATGTTCGACCTGGAGCGCTTGAGCTCCAGGGTCGCCCTTGAAAAAGCTCATGCCAAGGATCTTCTGGCCCTGAAGAGTTCCCTGTTCACCGCTAAAGCCGTGGCGGAGCTTCTCGAGGATCATCCCGAAGTCGGCCCGCAGTTCGGAAAACTACGGGGCAACATTAGCGAGCTTGAAGAGCTGGCCGATCTTCTTGAACGGGCGATTCTCGAGGAACCGGCGATCCAGATCAACGAGGGAAACCTGATCAAGCCGGGATACGACGTCGAGCTCGATCGAATGCGGGATGTGAAGGAGAACGCCCGCAAGCTGCTCAAAGCGTACCTGGACGAAGAGAGAAAAAAAACTGCAATCCCCTCGCTGAAGCTCAAGTACAACAGGATCATCGGCTATTTTTTGGAGGTGAGTAAATCCAATCTCAAATTCGTACCTCCCTATTTCATCAGGCGACAAACCCTGGTCGGAGGTGAGCGGTTTTCCACCGAAGAGCTCTCGGATTTGGAAAGCGAGATCCACAATGCCTCCGAACAAATCGTCGAGCTGGAGCGAAAGCACTTTCTGTCTGTGCGGGCTTCCGTTCGGGAACACCTTGATCGCATCCTCTCGGTTTCCGATGTTCTATCCGAGCTTGATGTACTCCAGTCCTTCGCCTTTGCCGCGACGTTGTACGCCTACGCTCGACCGGAGATCGTCGAGGAGAAGATCCTTCAGATCAAGGAGGGAAGACATCCGGTAGTGGAGGCTCACCTACCCGGGGGCAGCTTCGTGCCGAACGATCTGGATCTCAGCCAGGGGGGCAAAACATTTGTGCTGCTCACCGGTCCCAATATGGCGGGAAAATCCACCTATCTACGGCAGAATGCTCTGATCGTGCTCATGGCGCAGATAGGATCATTCGTCCCCGCCTCGGAAGCAACAATCGGGATCGTGGACAATATCTTCTGTCGTGTCGGGGCCACGGACAATCTTGCCCGGGGGGAATCTACATTTCTCGTTGAGATGAGCGAGACAGCCAATATCCTCCGATCGGCAACGAACAGAAGTTTGATCATCATGGATGAGGTGGGACGGGGTACCGGGACGAAGGATGGCTTGTCCATAGCCTGGGCGGTCAGCGAATATATCCTGCAGCAGGTCGGTGCATTTACGCTCTTCGCTACCCACTATCACGAGCTCACGGCCTTGAAGCACAAGCGGCTGCAAAATCTGTCCATGGCGGTGTTGGAACGAGACAGAGAAATCGTGTTTTTGAAACAGGTTCGGGAAGGTCCGACGGATAACTCCTACGGAATCCATGTAGCCCAGCTGGCCGGAGTCCCCCTGGAAGTCGTCCGTCGAGCCGAGGAGATGCTCATAGACCTAAAGGAAAACGGCTCCGGGAGCCTGCAGTCAGAGGCCAAGAGTCCTGCGGCCGGACCCCCAGCGCAGCCCATGCTGTTTACAGCGGAGCAAGTGGTTCACGACGAGATCAGCTCCCTCGATATATCCCGAATCACACCTCTCGATGCCTTGAACAGGATTGCCGAGTGGCAGAAGGAGCTGCGCCGCCGGCAGGAGAAACCCTAAGTTCTCATCCCAGCAGCTTGAGGACGTTTTGTCCTTCCAGGTCCAAAAGCAGATCCTCCTCCGTCTTGATTCCCAGCAGAACGCCGGCAAGAGACTTGCCTGTGGGGTTGATACTACGGCTGTTCTGTTCCGCCGTTTCCAGACGACTTAGCTGAATTGCAAATCCGTGGATTTCTGTGCGCACATTCTGTATCAACCGCTGCAGAGCCGATGCATCCTGTGTCTCCAAAATCCTCGCCAGCCCGACCTTGAACGGTTCAAGAACAGCCTCCCCTCGATAGACAACCTTCTGGAGATATAGATCTGCATCTTCTGCGGCAGCGGACGGCTCCAGGAACCTTTGAAATCCTTCGAGTCCTCCGAGTATGCTCTGGTACCGTCCTAGGGTTCGTTGGAGGACCAGCATCTGTTTTCGGATTTCCGGGACAGGACTATCCCCCGTATCGACGGGTGCCGCCGGCCGGCCGTCTACACTGCCGCGGGCGACAGGTCTTTCGTTCACGCGTTTGTGAGATACCTGTCCGCACAAATTTTCACCTGGGTGGATTTTCATAGCTCCCCTCCCTTGAAGAGTTTCGAATTAATAATAAACCAGGATTTCTGTTCTGTCAAATCACGAACGTAAGGGATATAATTTGAATGCAGTCAGGCACATTCAAGTGTGGCAAAAACAGATACAAAGGCTTGCGAAAACAGGAAGATCGGTTTTGGAAATCCTCTACCCCGGTCTCTGTTTGTGCTGCGGGCAAACCCTGCTGTTTCAAAGCGCCTTGAGGTTTCCCATCTGCACTTCCTGTCAAAACGCACTTCTACCCATCACTGGGGACAGGCGCTGTACCGCATGCAGTATTCCCCTTATATCTGAATTGGAGCGCTGCAGCCGCTGTTCCAAGCGGGATTTTGCATTCGAATCCAATTTTTCGGTTTACGAATATCGAGGACCGATTCGGCAGATCATCTCCCAGTTCAAGTTTTCCAACCGTAGAAGCCTGGCTCGGTTCGTTGCCCACGTTTTGGCTCCGGAGCTGGCGGTCCGATTCAGGGGGATGCCCATCGTTCCTATTCCCGGCAGCAGACGCTCGGTCAGGCGAAGGGGTTGGGATCCGATGCTCGAAGTGGCTCGGACGCTGAAGCGGGATGCAGGCATACCTGCTTTTCCTCAACTGGTGCGCCGCTCCGGAGGTGCGCAGAAGGGATTACAGTACCAGGCTCGTCTGGAGAACATCCGCGGAACCGTAGAACTCAAGCGGGGGGCGCGACAGCTACCCTATCGGGTCGTACTGATCGACGACATCTTTACCACCGGGGCTACCGCTGATGAGTGCGCCAGGGTACTGCGGCGGGGTGGTGTGAAGACGGTGTTTGTGCTCACTCTTGCCGTTGACATGTAAAACCACGGTTTGTATTCTGGATTTCTGTCGCTTCAAAGACTGAAAAGAAAAGTTAACCGGGTATTCGCAGGCAAGCTGGAATGTGTCGGCGGGCGTTGACATTCGGTATAGGGTTTGTTATTTTTAAGGTACCTTAACAGTATACAGCTTACGCTTGAACTTAGGGGTCGATGATTCGGCTCCTTTTTTTTAGAGGGCAGGCTACCGATGATGAACGGCGGGCTCGAAGAACAGCTTCGCAACGAGGTGGAGCCTATTGTTTCAGGGATGGGATTCTCCCTGGTGGAGCTGCGGCATAACCGCAGTAAGAACCAAAATCACATCACCCTGGTCGTATATCGTCCCGAAGGTGTGGGTGTGAATGACTGCGCAGCGATATCGAAAATTCTGTATCCCCGCCTCGAGTTGATACAAGGGCTGGAGAACCTCCGCTTTCAGGTTAGTTCTCCCGGTTTGGACAGGGTATTGAAATCCGAGCGGGAATATTCCATATTCGCCGGACGCGCAGTTCGAGTGATGCTCCATGGACAGAGGGAATGGATCCGCGGCAAGATAAAAGGGGTTCAGGAGGGCGTGCTCTCGCTGGATGAGGACGGAAAGATGAAGAAGATAAAAATGGCAGATATTCGCAAAGCGAAACTGGATTCTTGAGGAGGTTGGGAAGAAAAAAATGGCTTCCAAAATGTCGGACGCGATCAAGCAGTTGATTCAAGAACGGGGGATCTCTGAAGATCTAGTCCGCAAAACAATAGAGGAATCACTTCTGGCTGCATATAAAAATAAGTACGGCGCCATGGATAATGCAGTTGTGCGTTTCAGTGAAGACGGGAGCGAGGTGACGGTATTCTCCCGGAAGAAGATCGTCGAAGAGGTGGAAGATCCTGTCCGGGAGATCTCTCTGGCCGATGCCGTGGAGTTTAACGAGGAGAGCGAGATCGGTGATGAACTGCTTATTGAAGTAAGTCCGAAGGAGTTCGACCGCAGCGCTGTGCAGAGCGCAAAGCAGAAAACCAAACAGACCCTTCGGGAGATTCAAAGGAACACCTTGTACTCGGAGTTCAAGGAGAAAGTCGGTGAGATGATCATCGGCTACTATCAGCGGGAGCGTAACGGCAATATCTTCGTAGACCTCGGAAAGACCGAGGGAATCCTGCCGAAAAAGTTCCAATCTCCCCGCGAGGTCTATCATCCCAGCGATCGTATTCGTGCTTTGATCTACGAGGTGAGCAAGTCTCCCGCCGGGCTGCAGATTGTTCTTACCCGAACCCATGCGGATTTTGTAAAAAGAACATTCGAGCTGGAAGTGCCCGAGCTCTACGACCGGACGATAGAGATATACAAACTCGTACGGGAGCCGGGATATCGCACCAAGATGGCTGTATACTCAAACAGAGAAGATGTCGATCCCGTTGGCGCCTGTGTTGGTCTCAAAGGGGTTCGTATCCAGGCTGTGGTTCGCGAGCTGGAAGGGGAGAAGATCGACGTGCTGCGCTACGATCCGGATCCCCGAATTTTCATTAAAAACGCCTTGCTCCCTGCGGAGGTAAAACAAGTAGTCGTAGTCGATGAAGCGAAAAAATCGGCGTTGGCGATCGTCGCGGACAATCAGTTCTCTCTGGCGATCGGAAAACAGGGACTGAACGTTCGGCTGGCCAACCGACTGGTCGACTGGAATATCGATGTGAAAACAGAGCAACAGTTCGCCGAGATGGATCTCTCCGCCGAGACCAAACGAGCCGTTTCGGCTCTATTCGGTGACGCTGAAGAGGAGGAGATCGTAAAGATAAGCGAACTTCCGGATATTCCGGAAAACATCGTCGAGATCCTCAAAAAGAACAATATTGAGATGATCGAAGATCTTGTCTCGTTGAGTAAAGAGGAGATTGCCGGTTTGGAAGGAATCGGCGAAGAGGACGCGGCGCTGATAGCAAAGATTATCGACGAGAGCGTGGAAATCGTCGAAGAAGAGGAAGAGGTACTCGAGGAAGCTCCTGCAGAAAAGGCTTCAGCTCCGACTCCGGCGGTGCAGGAGGCAGCTCCGGCGGTACCGGATACGGCAGTAGAAGGTGAAGAGGAATCGGTGGAACAGGAGCAAGAGGGAGCCGGCGAGGAAACCGAAGAAGCCTATGAATGTCCTGAGTGTGGAGCCAGCATCACCACGGACATGACGGCTTGTCCAAACTGTGGCGTTGGTTTAAGCTTTGAAGAGGAAGAATAATAATAAAGGAACTGTATGTCGGAAGAACAGAAAAAGCCTAAGGCTACACTGATTAAACATAAGAAACCCATCGCCCCTACGGAGACAAAGGGGAAAGAGGCGCCGGAGAAGAAGAAAATCGTCGTCGTGAAGAAAAGAAAAGTCGTCGTAAAGAAAACCGTCGCTAATAAACCCAAGCCGGTGTCACAGGAGGTGGAACGGGTTCGGCTTCAAGACAAGCGCAAGGCACCGGAACTGAAGACGACTCCCAGCTCTCGACGGCAGCGACCACCCGTATCCCGGGACCGTACTTCTGCTCGAGCATACAAACCGAAAGAAGCAGGGGTAGCAGAAGACAAGCGACCTGCCCTTACTCCAAGAAAACCCGTTTCGTTTACACCACGCAGAGAGACAACCGCTCCGAAAAAAGAAGATACTGCAAAAGCTGCGGGCAAAAAATTCTTCAAGAGTAAAAAGAAAGATACCTTTGCTAAAGCAAGGGAAAAATACGAGGAACATCAGGAAAAGATCTTCGCTCAGGCCAAGAAAAAGACGATCCAAAGGGCCAATCCCGTACCCAAAGAGATCTCCATCATGGAGAATGTCAGCGTATCGGAGCTGGCCCGCAAGATGAACTTGAAAGCCTCGGATCTGATCTCAAAGCTCATGAGCATGGGTATGATGGTCACGATCAACGAGCAGATAGACTCGGAGACTGCCAGCATTCTCGCGGAGGAATACGATTGCAAAGTCAACGTGGTGTCTCTGTACGACGAGACCATCATCGAGAAGGAGGAAGATCGGGAAGAGGACTTGAGCAGCCGGCCGCCGATCGTCACGGTGATGGGTCATGTCGATCATGGAAAGACAAAACTCCTCGACGCAATTCGAGCTACCAATGTTGTGGACACCGAGTTCGGAGGTATTACCCAGCACATAGGTGCGTATACGGTTGATCTGGAGCAGGGAAAGATCGTCTTTCTCGATACACCGGGTCACGCTGCCTTCACCACCATGCGTGCACGAGGCGCCCAGGTCACCGATATCGTTGTTCTGGTAGTAGCAGCCGATGACGGGGTCATGCCTCAGACAGAGGAGGCGATCAGCCACGCGAGAGAGGCGAAAGTCCCGATTATCGTGGCGATCAACAAAATCGATCTGACCGAGGCGAATCCGGATCGAGTGAAACAGCAGTTGTCCGAACATGATCTGGTGCCGGAAGCCTGGGGAGGCAATACCCTGTACGTCGAGCTGTCCGCCCTCAAACGCACGGGGATCAAAGAGCTGCTCGATACGATTCTGCTGCAATCGGAAATCCTGGAGCTGAAGGCTAACTACAACTGCCGGGCGGAGGGGAAAATCGTAGAGTCGAAGATCGACTTCGGGCGCGGCAATGTGGCCACCGTGCTCATCCAGCGGGGGACTCTGAAGGTGGGAAATCCCTTTGTGGCCGGCGTATTCTCCGGCAAGGTTCGGGCCATGTTCAACGACAAGGGAGAAAAGGTGGAAGAGGTCACACCCTCCATACCCGTTGAAATTCTGGGGTTTTCAGGCATTCCCGATGCCGGCGATCCTTTCCAGGTCACCGAGAGCGAGAAGGAAGCCCGGCAGATCGGTATCAAGCGGCAGGAGCTCAAAAAGTTAGAGGAAGCCCAGAATGTCAGGAAAATCACTCTGGACAATCTCTACGACCAGATCAAGGATGGAGAGGTCCAGGAGTTGAAGGTGATCATCAAAGGTGACGTGCACGGCTCCGTGGAGGCTCTTGAGCACGCTCTCGAGCGTCTCAGCACCCCGGTTATCCGCCTGAACGTGATCTACGCCTCGGCGGGCGCCATCAACGAACGGGATGTGATGCTGGCCTCTGCTTCCAACGCGATTATTGTAGGATTCAATGTGCGTCCTACTCCAACCACTCAGAGCCTGGCAGATCAGGAGAAGGTGGAGATCAGGAAATACAACGTCATCTACGAAGTGGTAGATGACATCAAGGCGGCGATGGAAGGACTCCTCGCGCCTGAAATATCGGAACAGACGATCGGAACAGCAGAAGTCCGGAATCTGTTCAAGGTTCCCAAGATAGGAGTCGTAGCCGGTTGCTATGTGACGTCCGGAAAAATCCGGCGCAGTGCTTCGGCCAGGATTGTTCGGGACGGTCGCGAAATATACGCGGGAAAAGTATCCTCCCTAAAACGGTTCAAGGACGATGCTCGGGAAGTAGAGGAAGGATACGAATGCGGTATTGGCATGGAAAACTTCAACGATATCAAGGTGGGAGATATCATAGAAGCCTACGAGCAGGTCGAGTTGGCCAAGACGCTGGAAAGTGTGGGCTCCGATGGCGGAAGTAAGGCTGAGGAAGGTTGAAAGCCTCCTCAAAGAGGAAATAAGCGGTCTGATCAGCCGGGGAGTGATAAAAGATCCCCGATTGGCACCGATGACCACCATCACCGACGTTGAGGTTTCTCGGGATCTTCACTACGCCAAGGTATATGTGTCTTTCTACGGCAACACCGATGTCCGGGCACAGAGTGTTGTGGCTCTGAATCATGCCGCCGGATTCATCCACACGAAGCTGAAAAAAAACATCCGTCTTCGCTTCATTCCCCGACTTACTTTCTTTGCCGACGATTCGATCGAACGCGGGGTTCGTCTTACCAACAAAATCAGGGATATTATTCGTTGACCATAGACGGACTTACGCTGCTCGATAAACCGCCGGGGGTTACCTCCTTTTCTGCGCTCAACCGCCTGAAGAGCAAACTGGCGACGCGACGCATCGGGCACACGGGAACTCTGGACAAATTCGCCTCCGGGCTGCTTGTGGTGCTGATCGGCAGATACACCAGACTCGCCGATCTGTTCTCCGGCTTGGATAAATGCTACCGGGCAACGATCACCTTCGGCAGGTCTACGGATACTTTGGACCCGGAGGGTCAGACCGTTGAAGAGGGACCGGCGCCCGATCTGGAGGCAATCAGGAGCGCGGTGAAGGAGATGATCGGGACGATAGACCAGAAACCGCCGGTCTATTCAGCAGTGCACGTCAACGGGAAACGGGCTTATCGCATCGCCCGGGCCGGCGGCGAGCCGCAGGTTGTACCCCGCCGGATTACCGTTCACAGAATCGATATCCTGTCCTACCGGTCCCCGGAGCTGGAGGTGATCGTGGATTGCTCCACGGGTACCTATATCCGTGCTCTGGCTCGGGATCTGGGTAAGCTCGCCGGCTCTTGCGCGTATGTGCAAAGTCTGCGCCGAACCCGGGTAGGACCGTATACTGTCAGTGAGGCCGAGGTTCCGGAGAGCTTCAGCGGCAAAGAGAACCTTCTCGGCTCGCGGGAGTTATTGTCCAGGCTGGATGGAATCGGTGTTTGTGCCGTCAGAGACGAATCGGTGGCGGGAGTGCGGAACGGGCGGATCCTGCAGGATCATTTCTTCACGGCCGCACCGAACAAAGACGGATTGTACCAACTTGTAAACTCGAACGGTTGCCTTTTGGCGTTAGTAACCCGAGAGCACGGTCAGTATCGCTATAAGATGGTGTTGTAAAGATACGATTATGCGCGTTGTCGACTGGAAGGATTTCAAAGAAGAAAACGGCCCGCCGAAGCAAGTCGCTCTGACCATCGGGACTTTCGATAGTCTGCATGTGGGACATCAAAGACTCATCCGGGAAGTTGTGGACAACGGTTACGGGGCGCTTGCAGCGGTATGTACATTTTATCAAAATCCGGCCCTGACCCTAGGCAGCCGCCCCTTCAGAGGCAGTATTCTCTCCCTTACCCAGAAAATCAACAAATTAGAAGCCCTTAGGGTCGCTCTGGTCGTGCTGATTGACTTTTCCGCTGAAATTAGTAAACTGTCTGGAAAGAGATTTCTCGATCTCCTGGCGAGTCGTCTTGACATCAAGAAACTTGTTGTAGGTTATAATTTCCACATGGGTCGGGGACGGGATACCAATGCCCAGGAGTTGGTCAGCATGCTTGCCGGTTCACAGACCGAGTTGGAAGTCGTTCCCGCAACCACGTATCAAGAAGAGGTTGTCAGCAGTTCGAGAATCAGAGAATCAATCCTTCAGGGTCGATTCCGAGAGGTCAAGGATATGCTGAAGGATGATTTCCGTCTGGACCTCAGTGAAACCTCGATTCAAAGGAGAGGCAGCAGCTCGTGGATACGGAGATCGGAGATCCATCAAGTTCTCCCGAAAATGGGAGAATATCGGGTTCTCTTCTCCACAGAGGGTGCAGGGTTTCCCGGTGTTCTGTATATCGAGGATGAACAGATATCCTGGCAAAGAGAGTTTGCCGGAACAGAGATTGAAATTCGCTTTTTGGAATCAGAGTGAGATTAATAGGAGGCAACCATGTCGTTGACGAAGGAAAACAAACAGGATGTGGTAAAAGAGTTTGGCAGGACAGATCAGGATACAGGATCCGCGGAGGTTCAGATCGCGCTTCTGACCCGCAGAATAGAGGATCTTACCGGACATTTCAAAACAAATCCCAAAGACCATAACTCCCGAAGAGGTTTGCTGAAGATGGTCGGTCAGAGGCGCAAGCTGCTTAACTACCTGAAACGCAAGGATATTGAGAAATATCGGGCGATCCTGGAAAAACTGTCACTGAGAAAATAGACAAATAAATAACGAACAAGGAAAAAATTACATGAGTCATCAGGTTAGATTGAAGATAGGTGAGGAAGACCTGATTTTGGAAACCGGAAAAATCGCCAAACAGGCTAATGGGTCTGTATTTGGTCGTTATGCAGGCTCTGCTGTGATAGCCACAGCCTGCTGCTCCGCTCAGGATCTTGAAAACCTCAGTTTTATACCCCTATCGGTAGAATATAACGAAAAGTACTATGCCGCCGGGAAGATCCCCGGTGGGTTTATCAAACGGGAAGGCAGGCCGAAGGACAAGGAGATATTGGTCTCCCGTCTGATCGACAGACCGCTGCGCCCGTTGTTTTCGAAGAAATTCAAGCGGGAAATTCAAATAGTTCCCACGGTGGTATCGACGGATCAAATCAATCCCCCCGACGTGATCGCGATGGTAGCCGCCTCTGCAGCGGTAACTATCTCGGATATTCCCTTTGCCGGCCCCGTGGGTGCGGTTCGCATAGGGTATCTGAACGGTTCGTTCATAGTAAATCCCACCTACGACCAGGTCGAGCACAGCCTTCTAAACATTGTCGTCGCCGGTACCGCAGACGGTATTACCATGGTCGAGGGGGCCTCATCAGAGGTCAGTGAAGAGATCATGGTTCAGGCCATTGAAGAGGCCCACAAGTGGATCAGAGAGCTCTGTCGGATACAACTGGAGCTGGCCGAGGTCGCCGGAAAGGAGAAAATCGAGGTTTCCGAGGATTCCGAAGAGGGTCTTGATCCAGAGGTACAGGAAGAACTTCTGAAATGGGCGAAACCGAAGATGGAGGAAGCCTGCTTTGTTCCCGGAAAGATGAACCGGAGCAGTGCAATCAAGGAAATCCATAAAGAAGCCCGGGAAGAATATATGGACAAGATCCCGGAAGAGCAGCTGGGGATAGTGGACGAACTGCTTGACGATTTGGAATACACAACGGTCCGCAGCTCAATTCTGGAGCGCAAGATTCGCACCGACGGCAGGAGCCCCACGGATATTCGACCGATAACGTGCGAAATCGACATGCTCTCCCGCACCCACGGATCGGCTCTCTTTACTCGAGGGGAGACACAAGCGCTGGCCGTGACCACTCTCGGTACGGTATTTGACGAACAGCTTCTCGACGATATTGAGGGAGATTCCAGCAAGGCCTTTATGCTGCACTACAACTTCCCTCCCTTTTCCGTGGGAGAAACGGGTAGACTGGCACCGAGTCGTCGGGAAATCGGCCACGGTCACCTGGCTGAACGGTCGCTGCTCGCGGTGATTCCAAGCAAAGATGAGTTTCCCTATACGATTCGCCTCGTCTCGGAGATTCTGGAATCAAACGGTTCATCCTCCATGGCCACGGTGTGCGGCGGCATCCTTTCGCTGCTGAATGCCGGTGTGCCCATTCGAAAATCTGTAGCTGGAATCGCCATGGGACTGATCAAAGAGGATCAGAAGTACGTGGTTTTAAGCGACATCCTGGGCGAAGAGGACCATCTCGGCGACATGGACTTCAAGGTTGCCGGAACGGCTGACGGAATCACCGGATTCCAGATGGATATCAAGATCGCCGGCGTGGATGCGGCGATCATGTCGAAAGCCCTGCAGCAGGCAAAAGAAGGCCGCTTGCACATCCTGAAGATTATGAATCAAACCATCGAGGAGCCACGAGACAGCATCTCGGAGTTTGCACCGAAGATCATCAACTTTAAAATCGACCCCGACAAGATAGGAGCCGTGATCGGCCCCGGGGGAAAAACGATCAAAGGGATAACCGAGAAGACGGGGGCTACGATCAACGTGGAGAACGACGGCGCCGTAACCATATACTCTCGAGAAAAGGCAATGGCCGAAGAAGCCGAGGTTACTATCAGAGGGCTGGTCGAAGAGCCGGAGGTCGGCAAATGGTACAACGGTACGGTCAGACGGATCATGGATTTTGGAGCCTTTGTCGAATTTCTTCCTGGAAAAGAAGGATTAGTGCACATCTCCCGACTAGCCAATGAGCACATACGCAGCGTTCACGATGTTGTGGAGGAAGGTCAGGAGGTTCGAGTCAAGCTTTTCGAAATCGATCGCATGGGACGTATGAACCTCAGCATGATCGAAAATCCGGAACCGAGAAGCCAATCAGATTCCCGCTCGGGTCCTCGATCGAATGACGGGTACAGGTCGGGAAGACCCAGAGGTCAAGGCCGTTCGGACAGATCCGGCCGGCAAGAGGGAAGATACAGGCGGAGATAGGATTGATCCAGTCGATTGAACTGGACAGCGGTGCCCGGATAATCCTGGAGACTGTCGATAACACGGATGTCGCCTCCATCGGCTTGTGGCAGCTGAACGGCTCCCGGGACGAGGATGATTCCGAGGCCGGATACACCCACTTCCTCGAACACATGCTTTTCAAAGGTACGGCGAAACGAAGCGCCTACCAGATAGCCCAGGCCGTAGAACGGGTCGGAGGATATCTCAATGCCTTCACCGAGAAAGAGGTGACCTGTTTCTACTGCACCCTTCCCGGAGAGGCGATCGACCTAGCGATCGATGTTCTTACAGACATGTACTTCGCTGCCAATCTGGATGAACAGGAGTTGCAGAAAGAGAAGGCCGTCATTGTCAACGAGATCAAGACGATCGAAGATAATCCGGAGGAGAAGGGGCAGCAGATCTACCTGGAGAATCTCTGGAACGGTCACTCCCTTTCCCGAAAGATCACCGGAGAGGTTCATCAGGTAAAAGAAATCAGCAAGGAGCGGCTGTACTCCTTCTACAAGGGCCGCTACGTGCCGGGAAGCACGGTGATCACAGCCAGCGGTAAGATCAATCCGGATAAACTGGCCGCATCCTTGCAGGCGGCATTCTCAGCAGCGGGGGGTCGGGGAGCGGGGGAGAACCGTAAGTCCCCCTCAGCCCGTGTTCGTTGGGAGGCGATTCCGGATAAGTTCGAGCAGGTTCACCTGTACACCGGAACCAGTTACACCTCCTCCACCAACATCAGGGAGTACTATCAGGATCTTGTGTTCAATACCCTTTTTGGTGAGTCCATGAGCTCGCGGCTGTTCCAGCGCCTGCGGGAGGACCAGGGACTGTGTTATTCCGTATCCTCTTTCCGCAGCTATTTCACCGACGTTGCCCTTTGGACGATATATGCAAACACGATCCCCTCTCTGCTGTCGAACCTGATCGAAGCGATCAATAGTGAGCTTGCCCGTCTGCACAGCGAGGCGCCGACGGAACAGGAGATCGAGGACGCCAAAAGCCAACTCAAAGGGAACATGATACTGGCCAAAGAGGACATGGAAAACAGGATGAAGCGTCTGTTTCGGCAGTATCACCTGACCCATCGAGCCATCGAATATGATACCTCCCTGAGATTTTTGGCCGAAGTCACCCGGGAAGATATTCTGTCCATCATCGAGCAGCGGATTCAACCCCAACAGTTCAGTCTGCTGGCCTATGGCAGCAAGAAGATCAAGCGGTTGCCCCGCAGCAGCTACTCCTTTTAAATGAAGCCAATCATTGTATCTTGCACATCAACATCCCCGGATCTTCTACCCTTGTATCAATCCAAGGGATCTTCGGGAGCCGATCTTCATGCCGATATTCCGATTGGCGAGGAGATCGTCATCCCGCCGGGACAGCGCAGACAGGTCCCGACGGGTATTCGTCTTGAAATCCCCGAAGGCTACGAGGCGCAGGTGCGGCCTCGTTCCGGTCTCGGACTCAAACACGGGATCACGGTTATCAATGCTCCGGGTACCATTGATTCTGATTACAGGGGGGAGGTTCAGGTGATCCTGATCAATCTGGGCGGCGAGCCCTTTCATATTGTCAGAGGTGATCGGGTCGCCCAGATTATATTTGCACCAGTGGTCCATGCGGATTTCCAACTCCGGGACAGCATTCCCTCTACAGATCGGGGAGAGGGCGGGTTCGGTTCTACGGGGACATGAAACAATGCGCCGATGGTCCAAACGCCCGGTTTCCCCCTTTTTCGCACCTGATCCTGGGATGGGGCCTGTCTGCGGTTATCCTGATCTCCGGATGCCAGAGCAAATCCCCGACTCGGCAAGAGCAGGTACAGGGTAGAAACGCGGAATACGGCGAAGTACTGCCGGCTCCGGAGACGGAGGAACAGACTCTTCGCCGCCAGCTCGCCGCTGCGCAAGAGCACTTTCAAAACGGGCGCTATGAAAGATCTCTGAAAATCCTCCGTGAGTTGGAAATCGCGGAAACTGCAAGCGTCGAAATCCCGTACCTGCAGGCCCGGATTGCCATGGCGCAGAAGGACTCAACCC
>CAZVHJ010000039.1:0-49298 GCA_964627715.1 uncultured Spirochaetaceae bacterium
CGCAAAGGCAATTGGTCATGAGGTGTGCCGGCGTCAGGGAACGGTTCTGTTTCGCACCACCAGCACGCTAGTACAGGAGCTGCTGGATCCCTCCCAGCATCAGAGAACCGAGAAGCTTCTGAAACGCTGCTTGAAGGTGGATCTGCTGGTGCTCGATGATTTCGCCTTCAGGAAGCTGGATCCCAAGGAAGCAGAGATTCTGTACATGGTTGCTGATGAACGATTGAGTAGGAGTTCCACGATTCTTACTTCGAACAGACCCCCTGAGGACTGGTTTGCCATTTTTCCGGATCCTGTCATCGGCAACGCGATTCTGGATCGATTCGTCTCAGGAGCGATCAAGCTCATCGTGACCAAAGGAAAATCTTATCGTAAGGAGGGTGCTAAATTGCCACATGTAATATTGACAACACAGGAGGAAGGCTCTTAGGCTAACACCGGAATCCACCAGAGAAGGGGTGGGGAATCTTATTTACCCCGGGGTGGGGAATATGATTACCCCCGACAGTTGGTCATAAGTCGGTTGCACAGATTACCAAGATCTTTATAACAATCCCTCTATTTGAGTTTGATTTATTTAATAATAGGAAGATTTACGTTTGATCTAGATTTACTCCTTACCGGGCATATCCTTACAAAACTGTAATGCTCAAGTCAGTGTAGAGAAACTCATCCCCTGTATGTTCTAAATGGATAACGAATCCAAGGGGGTATGACATGAACCCTAAAGCGTTTTTCAAATCAAGAACGGTGCAGATCGTCGGAGTGGCACTAGCAGGGCTGGCGATCGGATTTTTCGGTGCTCGTACATTGGCGAGACCTTCAACTCGGGTTCCCGCACCTGAGGGTCTTGTGTACACCCAGGAACCGGCGCAGGCAAGGGAAGGATTTCAGACAATGAACAACATCCAAGCCGCTTTCCGGGAGGTGGCTCAGCAAGTTCTACCTTCAGTGGTGGAGATCGATGTGGTGAATGTTGTGAAAGCACAGCTTCCCACGATGAGTTCACCGTTTGATTTCTTTTTCGGCCCGCAGAATCAAAACGATCAACTCAAGGAGCAGGAGTTCCGGCAGGAAGGGCTCGGTTCCGGAGTGTTGGTGAAAAGGGCGGGACAGAGCATTTATGTTCTAACCAACAATCATGTCGTGGGTGAAGCTGAAGAAATCAATGTTAAACTCGCCGATGGACGCGGCTACACGGCGAAACTCGTTGGCAAGGATCCGAAGAGAGATCTGGCCTTGGTGACGTTTAAAACCGACGAGGAGGTGCCGCTGGCAGAACTGGGCGACTCGGATACAGTTCAGGTTGGCGACTGGGTCCTGGCGGTGGGCAGTCCTCTGGGCTTTCACTCGACCGTGACTGAAGGTATCGTTAGTGCTATCGGCAGGAAAAGTCTTCCCGGTTCGCAGATTGCATCTTTCACCGACTACATTCAGACAGATGCAGCCATCAACCAGGGTAACTCGGGCGGAGCTTTGGTGGACATTCACGGCCGGGTGGTCGGTATCAACAGCTGGATCGCCTCAAACTCGGGTGGAAATGTCGGTCTTGGCTTTGCCATCCCGATCAACAACGCCAAATCAACGATCGAGGATTTCATCACAAATGGAAAGGTTTCTTACGGATGGTTGGGCATCAATATGGGAACCCTATCCCGGCAAGAGGCGGAGACCCTGTATGGAGACGATGTTCAGGGTGCATTTGTCTACGGAATATATCAGGGCTCCCCGGCCGAGAAGGCCGGTATTCTTCCTGGGGATACGATCCTGTCTGTTAACGGTGAAAAAATCACCGACTCCACTCATCTGCTTCTGGTTGTAGGAAACCTCGTTCCCGGAACAACAGCGGATTTTAGCATCCTGCGAGATAAGCAGCAGTCGAGCCGTAAGGTGCGGATCAGCGAGCGTAAGGATGAACAAGTCCTGGCCGACCAGGCAAACCGGCTGTGGCCGGGTATGTTTGTCGTGCAGATCACTCCGGAACTGCGATCCAGGCTCAGCCTGCCCCGCAACACCGGCAGCGCCATAATCGGTGCGGTTGTGAAGGGCAGCCCGGCCGGTGCAGCCGGTCTTCAGGTCGGGGATATTGTCCGTAAAGCCAATGATCACGAGATAGCCTCTCTGGCTGATTTCTACCGTGCCGTGAACGAACCGGATTCCAAGGAGCTCATGCTCGACATCAACCGAAAAGGCAGTAAGTACCGGGTTGGACTAGTTAAATGAGCATGGATGCAATAAAAGACAGAACACGTGCGCCCCGCCCCAAGAATCTAAAACGATGGTTGGTCCCCTCCCAGCCGTCGCCAGGCGGGGCGTCGTATAAGGAGATGTGACATGAACAAAATAGCGGTGAACAAAAAAGCAGTGAAGAAGGCCATCCATCCACGGAACCAGGAATCCCTCGACGCACTGAAGAGGCGCTTGGGTTTTTCCAAGGACGGGTTGAGCAGTACAGAAGCGGAGGAGCGCCGGGCAAAATACGGCTACAATGAGATTCCTGAGAAGAAAAGAAATCCCGTTCTCAAGTTCCTATCCTATTTCTGGGGACCGATCCCCTGGATGATCGAAGCCGCCATCGTCCTGTCGGCGATCGTTCGTCATTGGGCCGAGCTGGCCATCATTGCGGTTCTCCTGGTAGTCAATGCCGTTATCGGCTTCTGGGAGGAGTATCAGGCCGGCAACACGATCGAAGCTCTTAAGGCCAAACTGGCAATGAGGGCCAGGGTCAAACGGGCAGGAGCCTGGACAAATGTTGCTGCCAGAGAGCTCGTTCCTGGAGACTTGATTCGTCTGCGGCTTGGAGATATCGTCCCAGCCGATGCTAGGCTCCTCGAGGGGGACCCGATCCAGGTAGATCAGTCCGCTCTTACCGGGGAATCCCTCCCTGTAAAAGCAGAAACAGGGGACACCGTGTATTCCGGCTCGGTTGTCAAACAGGGAGAAGCGGATGTCCTGGTTCATGCCACGGGAAGCGACACCTATTTTGGCAAGACCGCCAATCTGGTTGAAGACACCCACACGGTGAGTCACTTTCAGCGTACCGTACTAAAAATCGGGGACTACCTGATTGTCATAGCTCTGGCACTGGTTCTCCTGATTCTTGGAGTGTCCCTGTTCAGAGGCGACAACATGCTTACCACAATTCAGTTCGCCCTGATCCTCACCGTTGCGGCAATTCCTGTAGCCTTGCCGACGGTACTATCCGTGACCATGGCTGTGGGGGCCCGCATTCTGGCCAGAAAGCAGGCCATCGTGACCCGCTTGAGCAGCATCGAGGAGATGGCAGGGATCGATACCCTATGTTCGGACAAAACCGGCACTTTGACCCAAAATCGGTTGACTTTGGGAGATGTCTTTACAGTGAACGACTGGGCGCCGGAGCAGGTGATCCATGCGGCGGCTCTTGCTTCCCGAGCCGAAAACCAGGACCCCATCGACCTGGCGGTGCTGGAGAAAGACAGAGGGAATGGGCATGAGAAGGTCATTCATTTCCAGCCCTTCGACCCGTTGCACAAACGTACGGAATCCACCGTAACAGACGGGGAAGGAACGGAGTTTAAAGTCAGCAAAGGTGCGCCTCAGGTAATCCTGTCTCTTTCCGCCGACCGCGACCAGGTCGCCAAACGGGTGGATAAAGCGATTCAGGATTTCGCGGCCAGAGGCTACCGCTCCCTCGGTGTAGCGCGTACCGATGAGAATCAGCAGTGGCGTTTTTTAGGGGTCTTGCCGCTGTACGACCCGCCTCGGGAGGATTCTAAAGAGATCATAGCTTCAGCCCGACACATGGGCATCGATGTGAAGATGGTAACCGGAGATCAGCTGGCGATTGCCCGTGAGATCGGTCGTCAGCTCGATCTGGGTGATAAAATAATGGATGCCGGTATCTTGTCCGAAGCCCGGCACCATGAAACCGGAAGGCTTGCCGAGACAATCGAAAGTACCGACGGTTTTGCCCAGGTCTTTCCCGAGCATAAGTACCACATCGTTGATGTTCTTCAGCAGCGCAAGCACATCGTGGGAATGACCGGGGATGGAGTCAACGACGCACCAGCGCTGAAGAAGGCCGATGCCGGCATCGCCGTCTCGGGCGCCACCGATGCGGCCCGCAGCGCGGCGGCTATCGTGCTTCTCTATCCAGGACTGCGGGTAATCATCGATGCCGTCCGGGAGGCTCGCAAGATCTTCCGGCGGATGAACAGCTACGCTATTTATCGCATTGCTGAGACCATCCGAGTGTTGCTCTTCATGACCTTGTCGATTCTGGTTTTCAACTTTTATCCACTCACGGCAGTAATGATTGTGCTCCTCGCCCTGCTCAACGACGGGGCGATCCTGTCCATCGCTTATGACAGGGTTCGTTACTCCCAAAGGCCTGAAGCCTGGGATCTACCAGTCGTATTGGGCGTGGCCACGGTTTTGGGTGTAACGGGGGTCATCGCTTCCTTTGGACTGTTCTATCTCGGTGAGCGGGTGTTTCACTTCAGCCGGGACTTTCTGCAAACCATGATGTACCTGAAGCTGTCGGTGGCCGGCCACCTGACGATCTTCCTGACACGAACAGACGGACCGTTTTGGTCTTCTAAACCTGCATCGATCCTGATCGGCGCCGTGGTCGGGACTCAGGCGGTGGCAACGATTATCGCAGCCTTCGGAGTGTTTATGGCACCAATAGGCTGGACCTGGGCCGCTTTCGTTTGGGGCTACGCGCTGATCTGGTTCTTGATCAACGATCTGGTCAAGCAGGGCGCCTATCGGGTATTCAGCGCCCATCATCCGGGTTTGCTGGGACGGTGAACAGAGCGGAGTTGAACGTTACAAAACTGTAACGCAGGCGAAAGGATGAAGATAAATGTCGTTGTTAATTTCAGTCAAAGACCAAATTAGAGGAGGATTCACTATGATCCGTAAACAGTTATTGAAATCAGCCAGAATCGGATTTCCCGTCCTGATTCTGCTGCTGGCACTGGTAGGATTCGGGGCGTCGAGCTCGTTGTACGCTGACACCCACGGTTCCACCACAGAGGGGGTACAGGCTCTGGAGAATATCCAGAACTCTTTCAGGGCCGTAGCCCAGAAGGTCATCCCTACGGTCGTGGAGATCGATGTAATCGATGTGGTCAAGAGACCTGTCGTGACCAATCCCTTCGAGTTTTTCTTCGGGCCCCAGGGACAGAACCAGGCGCCTGAGGAGCAGGAGTTCAAACAGTACGGGCTCGGCTCCGGTGTGATCGTGCGGAGGGACGGCAACAAAGTATACGTTCTGACAAACAACCATGTCGTAGGCGAGGCTGAGGAAATCAGCGTCAAACTCTCCGATCAGAGGCAGTTCAATGCCAAACTAGTCGGTACGGATGCACGGAAAGACCTAGCCTTGGTGGTATTTGAAACTAGAGATCCAGTCCCTGTCGCCTCATTAGGAAACTCGAACGATCTTCTAGTGGGCGACTGGGTGCTGGCGGTCGGGAATCCACTCGGATTTTCCTCGACCATCACCTCGGGGATCGTGAGCGCTTTGGGCAGGCATTCCATGCCGGGATCAGATATGGCCGGATTCACCGACTACATTCAAACCGATGCGGCCATCAATCAGGGCAACTCAGGCGGCGCCCTGGTCAACATCCAGGGTGAAGTGGTGGGAATTAATACCTGGATCGCCTCTCCTTCCGGCGGAAACATCGGTCTGGGTTTTGCCATCCCGATAAACGACGCCAAGAAGGATATCGTGGACCTACTCAATAAGGGTAAGGTGGAATATGGCTGGCTGGGAGCTTACATCGGCAATCTGCTGCAAGCGCTGGCCTCGGACATGAAGCTGGACGGAATGAGCGGTGCGTTTGTATCCAATATTTTTAAAGGCTCGCCGGCGGATAAAGCGGGCATACAGCCCGGCGACTATGTAACAGCCCTCGACGGAACGCCTATTGCTGACGCCAATCAGCTCTTGCAGATGGTCGGCAATCTGACACCCGGGGAGAGAGCACGATTCGAGCTGATTCGAGAGGGCTCACCCCTGACTCTGACGGCCAGGATCGCTGCACGGGACGAGAACAGTGAGATCGCCAAGCAAGCCAATCGCGTCTGGCCGGGTTTGTACGTCACGGATGTCAACGACGATATTCGCAAGACGCTGGAGCTTCCCGCCTCCAAAGACGGTGTGGTTGTTGCAGCGGTGGAGCAGGGAAGCGCCTCTGCGGTAGCCGGACTGCGCCAGGGCGACGTTATCGAGTCCATAAACGGCAGGAACGTGAAAAATGTCGCGGATTTCTACTCTCTGATCAACACGAAGAAAAACACGGAGCTAAGCTTTCGTATTTTCCGCCAGGGTGTCGAGCTGGTGGTCGGACTGGTCAGTTGAGAGAACGAACCGAACCAAGGATCTGGGAGAAAGTATTTTCAGTGGCCGGCACGGGTGTGCCGGCCGCTTGCTTTATTCACCAAACAGGCTCAGGTACTCCCCGTAGCCTTCCTCGACCAGGTCGCTGACAGGGATGAATCGCAGGGCAGCGGAGTTCATGCAGTAGCGAAGGCCGGTGGGACTGGCGCCTGAGAATTCAAGGCAACTGCATATGAGATGGTCCAGACAGCCGCCACGACAACAGTAATGACACTCAACAACCTACGCATCAGTGTATCCTCCTCTTGTGTGCCTCGCTCACCCGGTAACCGTTTTCAATTACCTGAGGGAAGCGAGTTAGATTTTGATCCCCAAGGTGGATCTGCACGGTAAGGCGCCGGTACGGGCGCCACACGTCCTGGGGTAAAATGTAGAGACAGAAGGTCACAAAAGAGTCACGGAAAGGTAAATAGTTTATTCACCAGATCGGTTTCGGGATACCGTTCATCCGCCTTCGGTCCATAGTTGACGACTACGTGGGAAAAGATTATCGGTTGTCTCCTACAAAGGGAAGGAAGAATCGTGATAAGATGGGCATGAAAACCTGTTGACAGGAGGAAACATGAAGGGAAACGACAAACTCGTTGAAGTGCTCAATGAGCTGCTGGCGGATGAGTTGACCGCGATCAATCAGTACATGGTCCATTCGGAAATGTGTGAAGACTGGGGTTATGAAAAGCTCCACGATCATTTTGAGAAACGTTCAATAGACGAGATGAAACACGCGGAGAAGCTGATCAGCAGGATTCTGTTCCTTGAGGGAACACCCATCGTGACGAATCTGCGTAAGATACATATCGGAGCGGAGGTACCGAAACAGTTGGCCAATGACCACAACGCTGAAGTGGATGCCATCAAAGCGTACAACGAAGCAATAAAGCTGGCTGGAGAGGTTAAGGACTTCGCCACCCGTGAGATCCTCGAGGGAATCCTCAGTGATGAAGACCGTCACATTGACGACATCGAGGCACTGCAGGACCAGATCGAGCAAATGACCCTGCCGATTTTTCTGACAACCCAGATCTAGCAGGAATTTCGTGAAGCGACATTCACGGTAGCTCATTCCCGATTTCATTTAAAAATAGATTATCCCAGCCTTTAGCTGACTGCGAATGCTGGGTAGATGATCGGGAAAGCGAGCGTCCTCCATGCTTCCCCGTAGAAAGACAACTGTGCCTCTGTTGTTACCGGATATTTGTGTCGGGCCGGACGTCTGGCATTGTGGATATATTACCGGAGAACTATGGGGCGAACGTGTAGTTTATACGTATCTCGCGAACTACAGAATTCAGTGTAAAAACGCCGCGTGCAGGAATTTTATACTTGACTGATATGGTAATATATGATACAATAGCGATCATGAAGATTGTGGAAGGAGTTCATTGGGCAGGTATCGTTGACCCCCGGGTTCGGTCGTTTTTCGGACAGGAGATGAGCACCCCTCAGGGAACAACGTTCAATGTATACCTGATCCTGGACGAACAGATCGCCTGCATCGCTTCGCTGCGAAGCATGTATATTGCAAACTTTTTTGAAAGCATTGAGCGAGTCGCTGATCCGGCGGACATCGACTATCTGGTAATCAACCAAATGGAGCTGAACGATCCGAGCGCCCTGAGCGCTCTCAGGAGATTCATGCCCTCGGCCCGGATGTTGGTTCCCGCTGCCACCGGGAGCGAGCTTGGTAGACATCCGGCCTGGCGATACAGGGAAATGAACAGGGGAGAAAAACTATTATTGGGTAGCACCGAACTTGTTTTCCTTGAAACCTGTGGAATTGCCCGGCCTGACACCATGCTGATGTACATCCCGGGCAAAAACCTCCTGCTGTCACAATATATTTTTGGACAACACTGGGCCTCTTCTCAACGCTTCGATGACTGTATCGATCGCAGCTGGCTGTTGCAGCAGGCTCTGCGTTACTACGTCACATTGCTCGCTCCCTCCTACAAACGAGTTCGAGAAATCATCAAATCCTTGATCAGCGGGGAGCTTCCCATCGATGTAATTGCACCTTCAAACGGTGTGATCTGGCGTTCCGATCCGCTCAGCGTTCTGAGGCATTATAGGCGCTGGACGGAGCGATCACCGGAAAAACGAGCCGTGGTTGTCTATGAAACCATGCTCAAGAGTACTGAATACATGGCTGAAGCAGTGGTCAGAGGAATCACATCCGAAGGAGTACCCTGTTCGTTATTCCGTATTTCTTTGTCGAATCGAGAAGAGATTCTTTCAGAGATCTTTCGAGCTGGAGCGGTTTTACTGGGATACCCGACTTTACATCGGCAGGTTCTGCCGGCTATTACTCCGCTGCTGCAGTCGGTCAGAGCGCTGGATCTAAAGAACAGGATTGGTGCCGCTTTCGGTTCCTACGGATGGAGCGGTGAGTCGAGAAAGGAGCTTGAGCACCTTCTCAAAGACAGCGGGATTTCCATCCAGGCAAAGGGAGTGTACGCGGCAATGAGACCGAGTTCCGCCGACTTGAGACGATGTGAAGAGCTTGGCAGGCGAATCGCGGGCAGGCTGAAACGGAGTATCGTGGTGTAGCCCCGGAAGAGCATTGTCGCGCCGCTGCCATATTTGTTCATGCCCGTTCAGGATTGTCCTTTTCATTGTTTTTCTTTTCGATTAAATATTACTAATTTAGTATAGTAGGAGCAATGGACAGCAGACGCTTCAAGAGCCTTACCGATTTCGCCGGACTCCCGGAAGGCCGGCTTACTGTAAAAAAAATCGAGTCGAAATAGTTCCTTCTCCTACGAAGGGGGGACTCGGTATTCGTCTGCTCGAACAAGTGTCCTCATCATGGGGCGCGGCTGAGCGACGGGCTGGTATTCGGCCAAGAGGTCGTGTGTCCCTGTCATAACGCGTGCTTCGACTTGGAGTCGGGACGGGTGCTCTCCCCGCCGGCCCTCGATGACATTCCGAGCTACCAGACATACAGGCAAGGACTGGAGATCCTGGTAGGACCGGTTCGGGAGAATCAGGATCTATGTCTGGCCTCATTGGGGAATCCGCAGGGACAGCGGGCCAAAACCATCGTTATTATTGGAGCCGGGGCGGCGGGCAATGCCGCTGCCGAAACATTGCGGAAAGAGGGCTACAACGGCAAGGTGGTCATGGTGACCCGAGAGCCGGAGCTACCCTACGACCGGACGGCCTTGTCAAAGGGGTTCCTTACCGGTTCGGTTTCCACTGAGCAGTTGGCGCTCAGATCGGCGGAGTTCTATACCGCTATGGGGATCGAAATTCTCACGGGGAGCGGGGTGCTCTCCATAGATCCGAGCGACCGCCGGGTAGTATTAGAGAACGGGGGAGGCGTCCGGTACGACAAGCTGCTCCTGGCCTCCGGAGGTGTGCCCAAACGGCTGAACCTGCCGGGAGCTGAACTGGAGGGATGTCATTACCTGAGGAGCAAATCGGACGCTGTCAGGATAGTTGAGGCGCTGCCCTCCTGCCGGAGACCCGTGGTTGTGGGAGCGGGTTTTATCGGTCTGGAAGTCGCCTCCGCCTTGGGAAGCCGAGAATTGCCGGTTCAGGTGGTAGCCCCGGAGAGACTTCCCATGGGTGCTGTTCTGGGGGAGTCAGTAGGGAGCTGGATCAGAGAGCTGCACGAGAGCCAGGGTGTTTTGTTCCACCTCGGCCGGACGGTTCGGCAGCTGCGAGGTTCTCGGCGCGTCGAAGAGGTGATCCTGTCGGACGAATCGACCATCGAAACGGATCTGGTGATTGTTGGGGCGGGGAATGTGGGAGCAACGTCCGCCTACGCTCTTATGCTTAGCGGATTGGCCGGTAGTATTGTTCTTGTCGATATCGATAGGCAACGGGCGGAAGGGCAGGCTATGGATCTAAATCATGGATTGCCCTTCGCACATCCCACCAAAATTTTCGCAGGGCAGATCAGTGATTGCCAGGACGCGGCGGCTGTGGTAATTACCGCAGGAGCGAACCAAAAGCCAGGGGAGACTCGCTTGAATCTGGCTCGAAAAAACGCCGATGTTTTCAAGGAAATCATACCCAAAGTATCCGCACGCAATCCGAGGATATTACTGATCGTAACGAACCCGGTGGATGTTCTCACCTATTTAACTCTCCATTTATCGAAACTTTCCACGCAGCAGGTAATCGGATCGGGTACCGTATTGGATACCGCTCGGTTTCGTTACTTGATCGGCAATCGCTGTGGCGTCGACCCCAGAAATGTGCACGGTTATGTCGTCGGGGAACACGGGGATAGCGAAGTTGCCTTGTGGAGTCAAGTCACCATCGCAGGATTATCGTTTGATGAATACTGCACCCTCCACGGCAAGGCAAAGAGGGATTTGAAATCTGAAATAACAAACCAGGTTAGAACTTCTGCCTATGAAATCATCAAACGCAAAGGGGCCACCAATTTCGCTGTCGGATTGGTAGTGGTGCGGATTCTGAGCGGTGTTTTTCGAGATGAAAACAGCATACTCACTGTATCAACGCAAGTGGGAGATGAGTTCGGAATCAGGGACGTGTGTCTGAGTGTGCCCGCAGTTTTGAACCGCAACGGAATATCCCAGCTCATCCATATGCGAATGGATGAGAGAGAAAATTGCCAGTTCTATAAATCCGCAGAAGTTTTACAGGAAATCACCCATTCTCTGATCACTTAGTCGATACGCCGAAGAAAAACCTTATCTGTCCATCTCGGAGTCGAAGAAATCGCGGGCGAATTACGGAATATCTGGAGTTTACCGGGGCTTAAGGTCCCGTCTAAAGTCCCAGTTCCCGGTCCACCAGCGGACGAGGCCAGTGATCGAGTACGGCCCGCTTGTACAGCTCGGCTCTCGATTTGTCATCGATCATCACCACGCCGCAAAGTTTCCCATCCTGGAAAAAAAAGCTCTGATACAAAGACCCGTTGCTTCGCTGCAGGTGTTCCCCTTGACCCTTTTGACTGTCTCCGCCGGACCAATTCATGGAGAAGAAGTAGCGTTGGAACACCTCCATCTTCAGCCGGAAGGGGGAATTCGGGTAGTGTAGTTCGGCGCCGCAGACATTGGCTCCGGCCAGCTCTCCCTGGTGTTCTGCGGCATACCACAGATGGGTGATCCGGCCATCTGCCTGTTGAGCTGCATCTCCCGCGGCGAAGATATGCGGATGAGAGGTGCGTAAATATCTGTCCACTTTGATTCCCTTTTCCACGGCCAACCCCGCCTTCACGGCGAGTTCGGTTCTCGGAACAGTGCCCACGCAGAAGACCACGATATCCCCTCGTATCTCTTCTCCTTCCAGTACCACCGTCACATACTCCGGGCGATCGACCTTGAGCCTCTGCACATTCTGCCTGAGACGCAGCTCGATTCCTCGGGACCGGAGTATTCCCTCTAGGGTGGTGGAGGCCGGCCCGTCCAGGTCAGCGGGCATAACTCGATTCATCTTTTCCACCAGGGTCACGCGTAATCCCAGTTTCCAAAGCTGCTCTACTACCTCGACTCCCAGCACTCCTGCCCCTACAACCACAGCGAACTTTCGGCCCAACGCCGCAGCCCGCAGGCGTTCAGCCTCCTGTGCATTCCGCAGATTGAAGGTCCGGCCTTGCAGTATTCCTTCTCGGAAGCCCGGGATGCGGGGAATCACCGCCGCAGCTCCGGTGGCCAGGATCAAGTTGTGCCAGGAAAACTGTTCTCCATCGTCGAGGATGAGGGTTCGGTTGCCGGGGTCGACTGCGACCGCCCGGCTGTTGATCCGCATGCCCAGATCGTGTTGCCGGTACCAGTCCGCGGATTGTATCTCCAGTTCGCCGGCGGAGAAATCTTCGGCCAAACGTTTGGATATTTTGGTCCGCCGGTAGGGAATTCGATCCTCTTCGCTCAAAATCAACACGCTTTTTGAGTTCCCTTGGGCCAAAACGGCAGCGGCAGCGGTATATCCGGCGATTACACCGCCAACTATTACAACGTCCCATTTCTTTCTGAGCATCCTTCATCCTCCGGATGACCGCTAAGCGGTTTCGATCCGTCAGCACAAACAATCAATAGTAAGGTTACCGCTGGCATCAAGTATGAGCCAAGCCCAACCGCTGCCGAAGATGCCCGCGGCGGTAGAACTGAATTGCTCCTTGAAGTCTTCGAAGCTGCCGAAACGCTTCTCAATATTCCGGGCCAGTAACCCATTCGGTTTGCCACCGCCGCTGGGAGCTAGTACCTTCCAGAAAAGGCTGTGGTTGTAATGCCCGCCGCCATTGTTGCGCACCGCTGTGCGAACCTCCTGCGGAATCGTCTCCAGGGAGCGTAGGAGCTCCTCGATTGATCTGCCCTGCAGTTCCGGAGCCTTCTCCAAGGCGGCGTTAAGCTTGGTCACATAACCGCCGTGGTGCTTGTCGTGGTGAATCTCCATTGTACGAGCGTCTATATAAGGCTCGAAAGCGTTAAAATCATACGGTAAATCGGGTAAGGAAAAAGACATCGCCCACCTCCTGCTTTGTTTATTTATATATATTACCAAAATAGTAATAAAAGTCAATATAAGCCATCACTAGATGTGGTTAAATCTTGTGACTTGTCCCGGCTCGACAGCGCTCGAAGGAGATTTTGGCTGAACCACCAAAATCGAGTATTAAACGCAATTTGAGCACCCTGACCTTTAACCAGGGTGTTCACGGTGCTCAGGACATGGCCAATGCGTTCCCGAAAGTGGTACCGCTGGGGCTCATGTTTTTCACCCGAATCTGGCTGGCCCCACGATGAAGTCTGCCCGCCGATCGGCGCTTGGTCCACGTCGCCGGCATCGGTTAGAAACATAAATTTATACTTGGCTAAAATAGTAATAAATAATAGTGTTGTCTAGTAAGGAAGAATCTGCCAGCGAAGAGGGCAATTTTGAAAGTTGGAAAAGACATCGAGCACGCTGTTATCACCCTCCTGGCCATGGAGGATACCGCTCTTCAGGGTCTGAGCAGTGATTTGCTCGCTTCTCTCACCTTCGCAGAGTTTGCTCGCCTGAAGAGCGGACAGGTTTTTCGCCAAGTCACACCGCGACCGGGGCGAGGTGTCCGCCGGGTACAGCAGAAGCGGGATTCCAGTCGATTCGTTGACGGAGCGGTGCTTTGATCGGGAAGCAGGAGGCATTGGAAACGCTCAGGCAGATCATTGATCCGGAGATGGGGATCAACATTGTGGACCTCGGCTTGATCTGCCGGCTGGACGCCGGTGACAACCGGATCGAGGTGGACTTCACCCTGACCTACCCGGGGTGTCCTATCGGCCCGCAGCTGCAGAAAGCAATCATGGAGACTCTCCGGGAGGCAGCGGGGATTGAGGAGGTCACCGCCGGCATTGTCTAGGAACCCCTCTGGGGTCCTGAGCGGATGAGCGAGGAAGCCCGGCTTACCCTGGGCTATCCCATCTAGAGAGGAAACAGGTATGAAAAAAATATTTTCCATTCGTGGATTGCGGGCAAATATCGCAGATAAACCGATCCTTCAGGGAATCGATCTGGAGTTTCGCACCGGGGAAATTCACGCCCTTATGGGGCCGAACGGATCGGGTAAGAGCACTCTGGCCCACGTGCTGATGGGGCATCCTTCCTACACGGTTACCGGCGGGCAGGTTCTGTTGGACCGAGAGGACTTTCTGGCTTTGGACACTCACGAACGTGCCTTGCGAGGGGTATTTCTCGCCTTTCAGTACCCCGTGGAAATCACGGGTATCACGGTCGGGAAATTTCTCAAACGAGCTGTAGAGTTGCGGCAGGGCGAGGGACGGATGAACGTCTCCGCGTTCATTCATGACCTGCACTCGTGCCTGGAATTCCTCGAGATGGATCAGGAGTTCATCAACCGCTACCTGAATCAGGGATTCTCCGGGGGCGAGAAAAAGCGTATGGAGATCGCCCAGATGTTGCTGCTGAAGCCAGCCTTCGCCATTCTGGACGAAACCGATTCTGGGCTGGACATCGATGCCCTCAAGTTGGTAGCCAAGGGGGTGAACCGGCTCAGGGGGCTCGATTTTGGCTCGCTGATCATCACCCACTACCAGCGCATCCTCAATCACATTAGGCCGGATTTCGTCCACATCATGTACCGGGGGAAGATCGTTCATTCCGGCGGGGTAGAGCTGGTGGAAGCTCTGGAGGAAAAAGGTTACGAGTGGATCAAAGAACAGTACGGGATCGAGGAGGATCGATATGAGCAATCTGCAGCAATCCGTTAACATCGGCGAGTACAAGCACGGATTTCATTTCCCCGATATATCGGTGGCAAAAACCAAGAAAGGCCTGGACGAAGAGGTGGTGAGGGCCATCTCGCATCATAAGAAGGAGCCGGAGTGGATGACCCAGTTCAGGTTGCGGTCATACAAAGCCTTCAGAAAAAAGTCGATGCCCAACTGGGGAGCCGATCTTTCCGCACTGGATTTTGACAATATCTACTACTACGCCAAGCCCGTGGATGAGGGAAAACGCAGCTGGGAGGATGTTCCCGAGTACATCCGGGAAACCTTCGACAGGATCGGGATCCCCGAGGCGGAGCGCAGGTACCTGGCAGGCGTGGGAGCTCAGTATGATTCAGAAGTCGTGTATCACTGCATCCGGGAGGAGCTGGCAGGAAAAGGGGTGATCTTCTGCGACCCGGAGACAGCGGTCAGAGAGTATCCCGAGCTGGTCAAAGAGCACTTCGGTACGGTGGTGCCGTTCATGGACAACAAGTTCGCCGCCCTCAACAGCGCGGTCTGGTCTGGAGGCAGTTTCGTCTATGTCCCACCGGGAGTTCATGTGGACATCCCGCTCCAGGCCTACTTTCGCATCAATCTTCAGAATTTTGGGCAGTTCGAGCGAACTCTGATCATCGCCGATGAGGGCAGCTTTGTACACTACGTAGAGGGCTGCACCGCCCCAATTTACACCACAGACAGCCTGCATAGCGCCGTCGTGGAGATCATCGCCAAACGGGATGCCAGGGTTCGCTACACGACCATCCAAAATTGGTCTGGCGATGTGTATAATCTGGTCACCAAGCGGGCCGTGGCCCACGAGGATGCCACGGTGGAGTGGGTGGACGGAAACCTGGGCTCCAAGCGCACGATGAAATACCCCTCTGTATACCTGATGGGGGAGGGGGCCCACGGCGAGGTGCTCTCCATAGCCTTCGCCGGCCGGGGCCAGCAACAGGACACGGGCGGTAAAGCCGTGCACGCAGCCGGGAACACCAGCTCGGTGATCACCTCGAAATCGATCAGCAAAGACGGCGGGACCGCCAGCTACCGGGGGTTGTTGAAGGTCCATGAGGGGCTGTCCAACATCCGCTCCAGAGTCGTATGCGACGCCCTCATCCTGGATGAAGGATCCACGAGCAACACCTTTCCCTACATGGAGATCGATTCTGACGACGTGTCGGTGGAACACGAAGCCAGGGTGAGCAAGATCAGCGAAGAGCAGCTCTTTTATCTGATGAGCCGGGGGATGAGTGAGGAGGAAGCCTCGATGATGATCGTCAATGGCTTCCTGGATCCATTGGTAAAACAGCTGCCCATGGAGTACGCAGTGGAGCTGAACCGACTGATCGAGCTGCAGATGGAGGGGTCCGTTGGCTGAGGTGCAACAGAGAACAGAAGAATCGGTCATCGTGGAGGAGCAAAATCAGCTCTTGCGATCCTACCTGGAGACCGACGGGGAACTCCGCTGGCTCACAGAGCTGCGCCTTAAAGCCCTGGACAGGTTTTCCCACATGCAGTGGCCGACCCCCCAGGAGGAGGAGTGGCGTCGAACCGATGTCACGGAGATCGATTTCCTCAAGTATCGGCCGGCGGGACGGGACCAGGTGCTCTGTCGGGGAAAGGAATGCACCTCCGCCAGTCTCGAAGGTCAGTGGTCCGGAAAAGGCGTAGTGGTTCTTCCTCTGGCCGACGCGGCCCGCAAGCATAAGGAGGCGCTTCTGCCTCTTTATGAAGAGGGATTGAACAGGCTGGACAACCGCTTTCAGGCCTGGCACTACAGCCTTATGACTCACGAGCTGTACATCTACGTACCCCCCTTCCTTGAAATCGGCGAACCTCTGAACGTGGATCTCCAAGGACAGGGAGACGGGCAGGCCAGCTCTCCTCATGTGGTGATCCGGCTGGCCGAGGGAGCCAGGGCCACTGTGGTGCTGCACATCCGGGGCGAGACACAGGGCAAGCTTCTGCTGAACGCCGGCACCGATCTGCGGATTTCCGAAGCGGCGGCTCTCGAACTGGTCCTGGTTCAGGACTTGAACCAGGAGTCATACTACTTTCAGCATGAAAACGCTCGGGTTGAGAGAGACGGGTCACTGCGGCATATCGAAGTGAGCCTGGGGGGCGCTCTGGTCAAAACACGGGTGGACTGCAGCCTGGAAGGCCCGGGTAGTGAAGCCCGGCTCAACGGTCTGTACTTCGCCCGCGACGCCCAACACATGGACATTCGCACCGTCCAGCGCCACCGCTGCCCCAGGGCGAACAGCCGGGCTTTTTACAAGGGAGCGGTCCGGGACGGAGCCAGAACGATTTACCAGGGCCTGATCGAGGTGTGTCCGGCGGCGGCCATGACCGACGCCTACTTGAGCAACAAGAACTTGATCCTCAACGACGGCGCCCGGGCGGACTCGATTCCCAGCTTGAGGATCGAGACCAATGACGTACGCTGTAGCCACGGCTCCACCACGGGGAGGATCAACCAGGAGGAGGTGCATTATCTCACTTCCAGGGGGATTTCTTCCCCGGAAGCGAGAAGAATGCTGATTCTCGGGTATTTCGACGAGCTTCTCGAGAAGGCTAGCCGTCGAGGTGCGGGATGTGCTTCGGGAGCAGATCGAAGCACGTCTACTGGATCTGAAAGGACGGTGAGTTTGGATAAATGGGTCGATGTAGCCCGATTGTCAGACTTCAACGGCAGCGAGGAGGAACAGGCCATCCGGGTCGAGATCGAAGGACACCCTATTGCCCTGTTCAAGTTGGAGGATGGATTTTATGCCCTCGACGACATCTGCTCTCATGAATATTCCCTCTTCTCGGAAGGTGAGATCTGGGATGACGAGGTCTACTGTCCCAAGCACGGGTCGCGATTCAATATTCGTTCCGGCGCGGTGAGAGGGCTGCCGGCGGTCAAGCCGGTGCGTTCCTATCCCGTCAAGGTACAAGATGAAAAGGTATTCGTTCAATGGCCAGAGTAGATTCCGTTAAATATGATGGATCCGCGGTAGGGAGATACCCGGTGTCGGTTATCCGGGAGGATTTTCCAATCCTGAACAGCCGGGTCCATGGAAATACGAGGGGTGAGAAAGGAGGATCCGCTCCTGGCAAAGAGCTTGTCTACCTGGACAACGCCGCCACAACCCAAAAACCCCGCTCCGTACTCGACGCGGTGTATGGGTATTACAAGAAGTGCAATGCAAATGTTCACAGGGCCCTGCACTCGCTGGGTGAAGAGGCCACGTTCAGGTATGAATCCAGCCGCTTGCAGGTGAAGGAACTTCTAAACATCCGAAGCGAGAGGGAGATCATCTACACCCGGGGAACCACGGAAGCGATCAACCTGGTAGCCTTCTCCTGGGGACGCAAACATTTGCGGGAGGGGGACGAGATTTTACTGACCGAAATGGAGCACCACAGCAATCTCATCCCCTGGCAGATGCTGGCGGAGGAGCGGGGGCTTGTTTTACGCTTCATACCCGTCACAGAGAACGGTTCTCTCGATATAAATTCACTCCCACGGCTGATCAACGAGCGAACCCGGCTTGTGGCCCTGGTGCAAATGTCGAACGTCTTGGGAACGATCAACGACATCAAATCAATCGTATCTGTAGTCCACGAACAAGGGATTCCGGTTCTTGTTGACGCCGCCCAGGCGGTGCCTCATCTGCCCGTGGACGTGCAGGAACTGGACTGCGATTTTCTCGCCTTCTCCGGGCACAAGCTCTACGGCCCTGTGGGCATCGGCGTTCTCTACGGCAAGGAAGCACTGCTGGAGGAGATGCCGCCTTTCCAAGGGGGTGGAGATATGATCCGGTCTGTGTGGTATGACCGAGCTACCTGGAACGAGCTTCCCCACAAGTTTGAGGCAGGAACACCGAACGTGGCTGGAGCTATCGGTTTAGCCGCGGCGATCCTGTATGTGACCGTACTGGGGATGGAAAACGTCCGCCGCTATGAAGAGCTCTTAGCCCGCTACGCCCTGCTCCGTCTAAAGGAGGTGCCGGGAGTGGTTGTGTACGGTAACGCAGCCCGGGAGAGGTGTGATTTCCTTCAACTTGGGAGACCTTCACCCCCACGATGTGGCTCAATTCCTGGACGCGGAAGGAATCGCTGTCCGGGCGGGACATCATTGCGCCCAGCCCCTACACCGAAAACTCGGCCTAAGCGCTACGGTACGGGCCAGTTTCAGTTTCTACAACACTGAAGAGGAAGTGGACAAATTGGTGAACGCCCTGAAGGCGGCTAGAAAGTTCTTCGACCATGGAATTCGCTGACCTGTATCAAGAAATCATCCTCGATCATTACCGCAATCCACGGGGTGCGGCGGTTCTCGATCACATACCGGAGTCAAGGGTTCACGACAATCCATCCTGCGGTGATTCGATCAAGGTAGATATCGAGATGATGCCGGAGGGTGGAGTGAAGGAAGTGCTGTTCGACGGGAAGGGATGTGCCATCAGCACCGCCTCAACATCCCTGATGACCGAGGTGGTCATCGGTAAATCTCTCGAGGAGACCCGCCGGTTGGCCCGGACGTTCATCGAGATTATGCGGGGCGAGCGGAATGCGGACCTATTGGATCGGTGGGGGGATCTAGCCTGTTTGAAGGGGGTTGTCCGCTATCCGGTGAGGGTCAAGTGCGCCACCCTGGCCTGGCATGCCCTGCTGGATACGCTGCCCGAATAAGAAACACAGTGGCAGAAGCATTGGGTTATAAAGTAAGAGACCGAGGCTTCATCTCTCTCAAACCCTTCGGCAAAGCTCTTTCTTTCGGATTGGAAAACGCCAGAATTGACGAGCGGGGGTGCCCGCTGTGGGAAGAGGAGGATTACTGCACTCAACCTTGAAGACGGTCCTGGTATTCGGCACCTTCGACGCCCTGCATTCCGGCCACAGGTATTTCTTGAAGCAGGCCAAGAAGCTGGGGGATAGGCTGGTCGTGTCCCTGGCCCGGGACGAATTCGTACGTTCCTTCAAAGGCAAGGTCCCCGAGCATGATGAGAACGAGCGAATGGTCAGGCTGCAGGAAACCGGTTTGATGGAGGAGGTGCACTTGAGCGACCCCATTCCCAGCAGCTACGATCTGCTGTTAAACGTCAAACCGGACCTTGTCTGCCTGGGCTACGATCAGGATTTGCTCGAAGAGAACCTGCGGTCGTGGCTGGAAAGCAGGGGGCTGCGGATCCCATTGGTGAAGCTTAATCGTGCCCCGACGGACCGCGGTTAGGACTCGTGCTGGAGCAGGCTCATTCCGCTGGGCGGCGAGGTGGAATGGAACCTTCCAGACAGAAATCTGCCCTACTGGCGGGGACACGTGGTGAAGATCGAATATGGGCCATAGGTAGAGAAATCGCGGGCTGCCGAAACGGGTTGTCGAACTCGAGGAAAGGGATTACAAAGAACCCACGGAGAACAATGAAACAGTACTTAGAACTGATGCGCACCGTGCTGGAAAAAGGAACGGACAGGAGCGACCGCACCGGTGTGGGAACCCGGAGTATCTTCGGATACCAGATGCGCTTCGACCTTCGGGAGGGATTTCCCTGCCTGACCACGAAAAAGCTCCACCTGCGTTCGATCATCCACGAGTTGCTCTGGTTTTTACAGGGAAATACTAATATCCGCTATTTGAACGAAAACGGAGTACGAATCTGGGATCCCTGGGCGGACGAAAAAGGCGAGCTCGGTCCGGTATACGGACATCAGTGGCGCAGCTGGAGCGCGCCGGAGGGTCGCAGCATCGATCAAATCACCAGGGTTCTCGATGCGCTGCGCCGGGATTTATCTTCCCGGAGAATGGTCGTAAGCGCCTGGAATCCAGCCGATCTCGATCGCATGGCCCTACCGCCCTGCCACTGTCTGTTCCAGTTCTATGCGGCCGAGGGAAGGCTCTCCTGCCAGCTATACCAGCGCAGCGCCGATGTGTTCCTGGGCGTACCCTTCAACATCGCCTCCTACTCCCTGTTGACCTTGATGGTGGCTCAGGTCAGCGATCTGGAGCCCGGTGAGTTCGTGCATACGCTGGGAGACACGCACCTGTACCTGAACCACCTCGATCAGGCCCGTCTTCAATTGACCCGACAACCTCGGGGGCTGCCCCGGATGCGGCTAAATCCCGAAGTGCGCAGTCTCTTCGACTTCCGTTTCGAGGATTTTGCCCTGGAGGGTTACGATCCCCATCCTCACATTCCCGGGGACATCGCGGTCTAGTGATCGTGGGTGTGGGGATCCAAACGACATTATTCATGGGAGTAGACCTATGAAGGCTATAGTATACGATCACTACGGGGAACCGGAAGTGTTGCAGCTGCGGGAAATACCCGAGCCGAAAATCAGAGACAGAGAGTGTCTGGTAAAGGTCGCCGCCGTCTCGGTGAATCCGGCGGACTGGAAGATGCTGGCGGGGAAGTGGAGCTTCGCCACGGGACATCGGTTTCCCCGCCCGATCGGCATCGATTTTTCCGGTACCGTCGAACGTACGGGAAAGAAGGTGACCCGATTCCGCGCGGGTGAACCGGTGACAGGATCGGTTCTTCCACTACGAAAGGGTTGTTTGGCCGAATACGTCGCCGTAGCGGAATACCATTTGGGCAGGATACCCAAGAATGTTCCCCTGGTCGATGCCGCCGGGATTCCCGTGGCCTGCTCCACGGCGTACGTCGGACTGCGCCACCGGAGGAAGGACCTGCGGGGAAAGCGGGTTCTCCTGACCGGAGGAGGCGGTGGGGTCGGCCAGTTTGTCATCCAGCTCGGGAAGGTGTTCGGTGCCAATATAACCGCCGTTTGCTCTGAGGAAAAGGTGCAGCTCTGCCGGGAGCTCGGCGTGGATCGGGTCATCGACTATCGAAAGACGGATCCATTGACCTTGCGCGATAGGTACGATTTGGTGTTCAACTGCGGCTCGAGCATGTCCTACCGGGAGGCCAAAACAATCCTCAATCCCGGCGGGGAATACCTGCTCCTCGACACCCAGGGCAGGATCTGGCTGTTCGCCTACTCCTTGTCCAGTCAGATCACCCCGGGCAAACGGATATGGGCGTTTCTCGTCGGCCCGGACGGCGGGCGCTACGATCTGCTGGCCGATCTGATCGAGAACAACGATCTGAAGGTGATCGTGGGCAGCCGCTATCCCATGGAGAGGGCGGCGGACGCCTATAGGGAGAACAAGAACGGGCATGCCACCGGGAAGATCATCATCACCATTGCGGGATAGGGGAGGGATCTGGTCCGATCGGTCGCCTCGGTTCGCCTCCTACCTGCCGTGACAGTACTTGTACTTCTTGCCGCTGCCGCAGGGGCAGGGATCGTTTCGACCCACCTTGGGGTAGCTCCGTCTGACCTGAGCCTTGTTCGGCTGGGCTTCGGCCCGCTCCCCGGCGGCGGAGAATCGAGCGGACTGGCGGGCCAGCACGGAGGTCGGGGCGCCGCGGCCCGTGGGCCGTCCTCCCGCCGCCAGACCGCTGGCGCCTGCGGCCGCCCGGGCGGCTGCAGGACTACCGGCACCTGCGGCGCCGAACTGACCGAGCAGGGTGTGCCGGGCGTCGCCGAAGTCCCGCCGGCGTCGTTCCCGGGGCTCTACGGCGCGGATCCGCACCTGGAAGATCTTCCTGGCGATGGCTTGGCGGATTTCCGCGAGCATCGAGTCGAAGATCTGAAATCCTTCCAGCTTGTACTCCAGAAGGGGATTTTTCTGTCCGTACGCCCTCAGGTATACCGCTTCCCGCAGGGCTTCGAGACTCTCCAGATGGTCCTGCCAGCGGGTGTCTATGTTGCGCAGGTACTCGAAGCGGATGAATAGGTTCAGGTTTTCCTGTCCGACCTCCTCAGCCTTCCCCTTCAGGTCATCCTCCAGCTCCTGAAGAACCAGAGCCCTAAGTTGGTCGGGACTCAAGCCCTGTAGAGACTCCGTGCCCTCTCGAGGAGAATAGTAGAGGGTGTCTTTCAGGCGGGTAATAAGCGTAGCCAGGCGATGATCGTCGTCTCCGCGCATCTCCCGGTATTCATCGATCAGGGTATCCAGGATATCCTCCGCCGCCGACAGCACCCGTTTTTCCAGATGGGAATCGTGGAGAATCTCGTCCCTGCGGGTATACATGAACTTTCTCTGTTCATTCAGCACATCGTCGTACTCCAACAGGTGCTTCCGGATCTCGAAGTTCCGCTCCTCCACCCGTTTCTGGGCCCTCTCTATGGCCTTGTTGACCCAGGGATGGTAGATCGGCTCTCCGTCCTGCATACCCATCCTGCCCATCAGTCCTTTTAGATTCTCTCCGCCGAACAGCCGCATCAAATCGTCATCCAGGGAAATGTAAAAACGGGAAGAGCCGGGATCGCCCTGACGGCCGGAGCGTCCCCTCAGCTGGTTGTCGATCCGCCGAGCATCGTGACGTTCGGTACCAAGCACGTGCAGGCCCCCCGCGGCTTTGACCTCTTCATACTCCGGGGTCCAACGCTCCATCTCTTGGGCGAGAAGCTTCTTGTACTCTTCGCCGTTGCCGCCGCTTCCGAGTCTCCGGGCAGCCCGATACTCGGGATTGCCGCCCAGCTTGATGTCGGTACCCCGGCCGGCCATGTTGGTGGCGATGGTTACCGCACCCCTATCACCCGCTTCGGCGATGATCAGAGCCTCCCGGGCGTGATTCTTGGCGTTGAGCACCTCGTGGCGGATGCCCATTCCGGTGAGCAGGCGGGACAGGGTTTCCGATTTCTCTATAGAGATCGTACCTACCAGGATCGGCTGGCCCTTCTTGTGGAGCTCGGCAATCTCCTGGCAGATCGCCTTGAACTTCTGCTCCTCGTTGAGATAGATCACATCGTCGTTGTCCTGTCGGATTATCGGCCGGTTGGTGGGCACGACCACTACATCCAGGTTGTAGATCTTGGCGAACTCAGTGGCCTCCGTATCGGCGGTTCCGGTCATCCCGGAGAGCTTCTCGTACATGCGGAAGTAGTTCTGAAAGGTTATGGTCGCCAGGGTTCGGTTGCGCTGGGCGACCTTGATGCCCTCCTTGGCCTCGATCGCCTGATGCAGGCCTTCGGAGTAGCGCCGGCCGTGGAGAATGCGGCCGGTGAACTCGTCGACGATCTCGACTTTTCCGTCCTGGACCACGTAATCCACGTCCCGGTGAAAAAGACGCTTGGCTCGCAGCGCCTGGGTACAGTAGTGAATGAACTCAAAATTATCAGATTCGAACAGAGATCCTCGAATGAGGTTGCGCCGCTGCAGTTGTTCCTCGATGCGGTTCATTCCCTGATCCGTGAAAGAAACCCTCTTGCTTTTCTCATCGATCTTGTAATCCCCATCGACCTGGGGTTTCTCCACCTGAAAAGGCGACAGCTCGTCGGTGTACTTCCCGGTATCCGGATCCTTCGTACACTCCTGCTGCGAATCCACGATTTTGTTCGCTTCGTAGTAATTGGCTGTATCATCCTCTGCTGCTCCGGATATGATCAGAGGGGTCCGGGCTTCGTCTATCAGGATGGAGTCGATCTCGTCGACGATGCAGTAGTTGTGGCCCCGCTGCACTCTGCTGCCGGCGTCCCAGCGCATGTTGTCCCGCAGATAATCGAAGCCGAATTCGTTGTTGGTGCCGTAGGTGATGTCCTGCCGATAGGCTTTTTTCCTGCTCTCGTTGTCCATCTGGGCCAGCACAACCCCGACGCTGATGCCGAGGAGGCTGTAGATCCGGCCCATCCAGTTGGCGTCCCTCTCGGCCAGGTAATCGTTCACCGTAACCACATGGACACCCTTGCCGGGCAGGGCGTTCAGGTAGGCGGCGGTGACGCTGGACAAGGTCTTTCCCTCTCCCGTTTTCATCTCCATGATCTTGCCCTGGTGGAGCGCGATCCCGCCCATTAGCTGAACATCAAAAATCCGTTCCCCCAGAGTCCGGCGAGCCGCTTCGCGGACCAGGGCAAAGGTCTCCGGCAGCAGAGAATCCAGGGATTCACCCTCCTGTTGACGTTTCCTGTACTCTGCCGTTTTTTCCCGGAATTGCCCATCTCTGAGGGAGAGCATCTGGGGTTCCAGAGCGTTGATCCGGCGAACCAGCGGTGCCATAGCTTTCAGATCCCGCTCCCGCTGCGATCCTAAGATCTTGGTGAGTATGTTTTCTGCCATGATTGCAATGTAGCTGTTTGTGGCTCCCCCGGTCAAGGATGGCGGAATCTTTTGAAGTTTTATGTTGACCTCACCCTCGTAGAATGATGTTGTCTCTTGCTTCGCCGGAATTTTCTGAAGTAGAAGAGGGAATTCGCTCTTGACAGGCATAAATATATATAATAATATCGAAACGGTTTTATTATTTTATTTAAATATTAGTTAATGTCATCTTCATGACATCAAAAGAAAACCTCTTGCGAACAATCAGTCATGATACTCCTGACCATATTCCTTATTATCATGAGGGGGGAATCCAACTTTTAGGCTATAGAGGTGCGCGTCCACCTGATAACGGTCTCGATATGTGGGGTGTCAGATGGCGGAAGACGAAAGAGGATCTGTTATCATACCCGGTTGAACATCCTGTTGAAAACGTTCGGGAGCTTCTTTCCTATACTTTTCCTGATCCGCGCGAAGCTGGATTGTTCGATGAACCACAGGCTGAAGCAGACCCGCAGAACAGGTTGGTGGTCGGCTGCCACTTCACCGCCTTGTTTGAACGGTACCAGTCGCTCTGCGGAATGGAGCGTGCTTTGACCTGGATGCTCGAGGAGCAGGAAGACATCTCTTCATTCTTTCTCAGGCTGGCAGAGTGGCAAATCGAAATTGCCAAGTCATATATCAAACTAGGCGTGGAAGCGGGGCGTATTTCTGATGATTATGGCTCGCAAGCCACTCTCTTGATGTCTCCTGAGCTGTGGAGAGTCGTCGTAAAGCCGGCACTGTCACAAATTGTTTCGTTCTATAAAAGCAATCATCGTCTGGTGTTTATTCATTCATGCGGGAACATCATGTCCATCATGCAGGATCTGGTGGAGATGGGAATCGATGTGTTCAATATTCAGACCGCTGCCAACGATCTGCTTTCAATAAAGCGCAGATACGGAAAACAGATCACCCTCATGGGTGGAGTGGATACGCAAAATATCATGACCCAAGGTTCGCCGGATCGAGTTCGGGAAGCGACTGTCCAGGCCATACGGGAGCTTGGGGAAGGAGGCGGTCTGATTCTTGAGCCGGATCAGCACATCTCGATGCCGAAAGAAAACGTGGCTGCACTGATCCGGACGGTCCAGAGATTTGGGGCATATAAGAAGGACCCACTGCATCTGCTCCGGTAGAATCAGTCGCGTTCTCTTGGAAGGGGAGGTGATAGCCTATGACAGTATAGGTTCCTCTGCTGTTCGGAAATCAGAGGAGGTAGATGAACGGCGTAAAGAATCATCCTGAATATTTTATCTTGAGGAGGAAAAGAATGAAGACGATTTCAAGAGCGATGATTATCGTTATTGTGCTGGCCCTGCTTGCCGGTCTTCCCGTCTTTGCAGGGGGTGCCCAGGAAGCGACCAAACCGATGGGGCCGGTCACGATCACTTTCTGGCACGTCTGGGGGGGACCAAGAATACCGGTGATGGAGCAACAGATTGCCGACTTCCAGGCTCTGAACCCCAACATCACCGTCGAGGCTACTCTCATTGATCAGGGGGGGATGGATCAGAAGTACCTGACCGCCATCGCCGGAGGTGATCCGCCCGATGCGATAATGGTCCACGGCGGCAGGTTCTTTCCGGCCTTCGCTGCCAAAAACGTTCTCGTGTCTGTAGATGAGTATTTGAAAAAAGAGGGGATGAAGGGAACAGATATCTGGTACGAAGCGGAGTTCAAAACCTATCAGTTCAAGGGAAAGACCTATGGACTGCCCTTGGCCACAGGCGGGGGGATGTTTCTATTTTTCTACGATCAGAACGACTTCAGCAAGGCAGGGCTCGACCCGCAGAAGCCTCCAGCAACCTGGAAGGAGCTTGAAGCATACGCCAAGAAACTCACGGTCAGGTCGGGAAACAAAGTCTCGAAGATGGGATTTGATCTTATCGGAACGGGAAACTTCCCCTTCAAAGAATGGCTTTTCCTGAACAACGGCAACTGCATCAGTGCGGATGGAAAGAAGATCCTCTACAACAGCAAGGAGGGCCTGGAGACCCTGCAGTGGATGACGGACTTTACCGATCGGTTGTACGGCGGCTACGAGAATATCGTCGGATTCACCGACAGCACAACGGCAAATGGCCGGGTGCAGAGGGCGGAGTGGTACGCCGGAAATATCGCCATGCACATCGACGGGGTCTGGCATTTCCTTCAACTGCAGAGCTCCGCTCCGGATAAGAAGTACGCCGTGGCCCAGATGCCCTACAACGGCGACAATTCCAAGGCCAAAGTCAGGAACATCGTGGAAGGCGGCTGGTGCTACTCCATCCCGGTGGGCGCAAAACATGCCGACGCCGCCTGGGAATGGCTCAAGTACACCTGTGCCGGAGAGGGCAATTTGAACTTCTTCAAAGCTCAGCTTCGGCCCTCACCTGTCAAGAAGTTCAACGACGATCCCTTCTTTGCGGAGAACAATGCCTACTGGGACGTTGTGCAGGAAAATCTGGTCATGAGCGAATACTCCCCGGCCGTGCCGGCTCAGGCCGAAATCGACGCGGTGCTGATTCAGTTCGTCGACGAAGCCCTGTTCCAGAAGAAATCGCCGCAGGCGGCTCTCACGTGGGGGGCGGAATCGGCCCAGAAGATTCTCGATGAGTATTGGGCCTCCCAGTAAGATCGATTGGTTACTTCCGGTTTTAGAGGAGAAGGGTTTGTGGAACCATAACCCTTCTCCCTCTGAACCATGACCTAGAATGCTTTTTCGCGCAGACGAGCTGATCTCAAGGGTCTAGTTCTTGGGCAGCCTGGTAGGATGATGTCATGAAGTTTATCACGTTTACAAAGGCAGCTTCGGGAAAAACTCTAACCCTCAGCAAGGCCGGCAAGGAGGCGATCTGGGGGTATTTTTTCATCTCCCCCTGGATTGTGGGACTATTGGCCTTCTCGGCACTCCCGATTCTCTCCGCTGTTTACTACGGGTTCACCCGCTACGACATTTTTTCAGCCCCCGTGTGGATCGGTTTGACGAACTATAAGAAGATGTTCACCGATGATCCGCTTTTCTGGAAATCCCTGTACAACACCGCCTACTACGTCTGCGTGAGTGTGCCTCTGCGGCTGCTTCTCGCGTTCGCTTTGGCCATGCTTCTGAACAGCAAAATACGTGGAATGGCTGTCTACAGGTCACTCATCTACCTGCCGATGGTCGTCCCCATCGTTGCCGCAGCCATTTTAGCCTCCTGGATTCTGCATCCCCGCATCGGCATCATGAACTATCTCCTCAACTTGCTTAAAATTCCCGCCATCCGCTGGATGGTGACGGAGCGCTGGTCCAAGCCGGCCATCGTGCTCGTCAGTCTCTGGAGAATCGGTGAAACCATGATCATCTTTCTGGCCGGCCTGCAGGGTATACCGACCCAGTTGTACGAGGCTGCGGATATTGATGGTGCTGCTTCAAGCATCAAGCTGTTCAGGATCACGATCCCAATGTTGACTCCCGTCATTCTCTTCAATCTGGTAATCGATATCATCCATTCCTTTCAGGTTTTCGCCTTTGCATTGATCATGACCAGAGGCGGCCCCCTCAATTCCTCCCTGTTTTTCGTGCTGTACATCTACCAGCAGGGTTTCAACTTCTTCCATATGGGATACGCCTGCGGTCTGGCCACGGTTCTCTTTTTGATAGTTTTGGGACTGACGATCCTGGTGTTCCGCTCCTCTGAATCGTGGGTCTACTACGAAGCAGAAGGGAAGTAACGTATATGGAACTGGGAGTGAAAAAAAGCAGGCAGCTCGGCGATGCCGCATTGTATCTGGTTCTATCCGTAGTGACGGCTGTTTATATCTTCCCGCTCTTCTGGATGGTCTCGACATCTCTGAAAACGCTCCCTCAAATCTCCCAATTCCCTCCCTTATGGATACCAAGAACTCCGATCTGGAAGAATTATCCCTCTGCCCTGACTTTTCTGCCCTTTCACCTGTTCTTCCGCAACACGTTGATCATCGCGGTTTTATACATCACCGGAAATTTGATCTCTGCTACCTTCATTGCCTATGGATTCGCGCGTATGCGTTTTCCGGGACGCGAGGTGCTGTTCATCATCCTGGTCAGCACCATGATGATCCCGATGATTGTGCGGTTGATTCCTCTGTTTCTAATCTTCAAGAGATTGGGATGGATCAACACCTTTTACCCGCTAATTGTCCCCGAGTTTTTCGGGAATCCTTTCTTCATCTTTCTGGTGCGACAGTTTTACAGGACGATTCCCATGGACATCAGTGACGCAGCCAGGCTGGATGGCTGTTCCGAGCTGGGTATCTGGTGGAAGATCATGATTCCCCTTTCCAAGCCTGTTCTGGCCGCTGTTGTCATTTTTGCCTTTCAGAGAGTCTGGAACGATTTCTTGGCGCCGTTGATTTATCTGAACAAGACCGAGATGAAGACCCTGTCTCTCGGTCTGCAGGCCTTCACCGGGGGAACAGGAGAAGCGGTGCAGCTGTACAACCTGTTGATGGCAGCCTGCACAACCTTCGTTTTTCCTATGATCATACTTTTCCTCCTGGCCCAGAAGTATTTCATACGGGGGATCGTAGTAACCGGCATGAAGGGATAGATCTATGGCTGAGGTTGTCATTCTGGGTTCTGGGGCCGGCTTTGCCACCAAAGACAGGTTCAATACCTCTGTCGCCCTGCTCAGCGGAAATGAAGCGTATATCCTGGACTGCGGCGAGCCTTGTTCAGCCCTGGTTTTTCGTGACGGCATCGACCCTCTTTCGATCAGAAGCATCTTCATTTCCCACATGCACCCCGATCATGTGGGCGGACTCCCGCAACTCTTATTCAGCATTTACCTTCCCGCCAGAAGTACCAAGTCGAAGCACAGGGCCTGGTCGATCCATTTTGATGATCCCTGGTACACCGAGCACCTCAACTTTCCACCGCTTGAGGTGCGGCGGACAAGAGGATCCGAAAACCGAAGATGTAGGGTCACACTGGCCGTTCCTGAAGAAGCGATTGAGCCTTTGAAAGCATTCCTTCCGTCAGTTTACCTGATGGACGAGGTATTGCCGTTTAAACTGGATATCGTGTCTATTCGCCAAGGTTCGGTATACCGGGATGAGAATATCGAGGTGTGGGCCGAACCAAACGATCATTTGAAAAAAACAGAGCTGTACCGAAATCTACTCCGGAGCCATCCGTACTTGAACATGGAGAGCTATTCCTTCGCGGTGCGGCTCGAGGACAAAAAGCTGGTTTTTTCGGGAGATATAGATTCAATCGAAGAGATCTATCCCTTGCTTCCCGGAACCGATTTATTAATTCTGGAGATTGCCCACATTGCACCGGAAGAGATACTTCCCTTTCTTGAAAACAAGGAAGTCGGTAGAATAGTCCTCACCCACATCCACCCAGGTCTGGAAGAGCGGGTGAAGAAACTTATCGCAGAAAACAGAAACGAGGGCGTAATCCTGGCTCATGATGGTTTGAGAGTAAGCCTATGAATCGCCGTCAAGTTGATTTGATTGTCTGCGGGGGAGGGCCTGCAGGAATTTGCGCCGCAATTGCTGCAGCCAGGGCTGGTATGAAAGTGCTGCTGATAGAACGGTATGGCTTCTTAGGTGGGATGGCCACAGGAGGTCTGGTCAATCCGATTTATGGATTCGGGTATTTCAATGAAGGAAGACAAATCATACAAGGCCTGCCTGAAGAGCTCGTCCAAGAACTGTCACAGTTGGAAGGCGGAACCTTGGGCCACAGAAGACGAACCGAGTGCCTGAGGTGCGACGGAGTTGATAATTGCCCCACAAGGGGAATAAGCAGCCTTCTTTCCTTTGACCCGGAGGCTTTCAAATATGTTGCTATAAAGATGTTGGAAGACGCCGGGGCAGCGCTCTTACTGCACTCTTTCGTTGTCGAAGCATTAGTGAGAGATAATGTCGTTACCGGGGTTGTCGTGGAAAACAAATCAGGCAGACAGACCCTGAGGGCAAAACGCCTTATTGATTCTACGGGAGATGGAGATGTTGCTGCCTTGGCCGGCAATCCGTATGAGTATGGGCGGCATCAGGATGGAGCAGTACAACCGACCTCGTTGATCCTGCACATTGGGAATGTTGCAAGAGACGAAGACAGGATACCCCCGGATCAGGTGTACGTACCTCGTGAAAACCGGGCTGAGCTGCCTTCTGTTTTTCTTTTTCGCCTACCCAGAAAGGGAGAATATATAGTCAACTATGACTGCGGCATTTATGATGCAAATCCTTTGCAGGCGGAAGATCTTACCCGTGTGCAGAGCAAGTCTCTGAAAGAAGCCGAAACCATTGTCCAGATTCTGAAGAGTCACGGTCAAGGATGTGAACACATCTATCTGATTTCCACAGCGGTGCAGGTGGGAATACGAGAAACAAGGCGGATCGTAGGTGAATATATCCTGACAGAAGAGGATGTGGTCAATGCGAAAAAATTCGATGATGGCGTAGTCAGAGTTGCTTTCCCCATCGATATTCACAATCCCACGGGCCGGCCGAATGAAATAAATCCATTAATTGGACCGAAATGCGGGGACTATTATGAGATCCCTTACCGGAGCCTCGTCCCCAGCAGGATTGATAATCTGCTGGTAGCCGGTAGATGCATCTCGGGAACTCACGAGGCTCATGGATCCTATAGGGTAATGGCTCCGTGCATGGCCATGGGCCAGGCTGCCGGCTGTGCAGCTGCTCTCAGTATAGAAAAGAACTGCACGCCCAGACGACTGAACACAACCCTGCTGAGAAGCAAGCTGCGAGAGGCAGGGGTTTGGATCTAGCGTAAAAGTTAATTGGGGAGGAGCTGAATCAAGGTGTACGGTCAAAACGGACTGACCTTTGTGAAAGAACCGGGTCGAAAAATACCGATAATAGCCCGGGTCGATGTGCTGGTAGTTGGCGGCGGACCTTCCGGCGTCTGCGCTGCGATGGCGGCTGCGCGAGCCGGTATGCGGACCTTTCTGATTGAACGACATGGTTTTTTAGGTGGAATGTGGACAGCCGGCATGGTCTTGACATTAGCCGGCTTCAATTCTTGGCTGCGTCCGTATCATCGCTGTGTGGACGGCATCGCCGGAGAATGGCTGCGGCGGGCAGCGGAACTACAGTGTGCTGAAGACAACGAGAGTTGGGTATTGAATTCCGATCCGGAGGGAATGAAGCTCGTTGCTGACAGGATGCTCGAGGAAGCAGGTGTGGAGGTTCTGTACCATTCTTTGGGTGCAATGCCTATTGTGCAAGGTGGAGCTGTATCCGGTGTCTTTTTAGAGAACGTTGACGGCAGGTCAGCGATACTGGCAAGGATTACGGTCGATTGTACGGGAAATGGGGATATTATCGCCAGGTCAGGAGCACAGTGGGAGAAGGGAAATACGCTGCAGCCCATGACAATGCCTTTTACCATCGGCAATGTGAAGATAGCCAACCAACCTACCGATTTATCACCGCGCTGCATTCCGATCGGTCCGGATCCCCTGATCTTACAGGGAGCCATTTTAACCGGCTACGCCTCTCGTCGAACTGATATTGAGGTCGATCTGGACGCAATGCGCGATGCCCGGGACAGGGGAGAGCTGCCGCTGTACGGCGGTCCATGGTTCGGGGGCTTGCACAATGATGTAGTATGGATCAACACAACACGAATAGTCGGAGACGGGTCTGTTGCCCGCGAGCTGACGCGTGCGGAAATAGAAGGCAGAAAGAGTGTTCCCTCTCTTGTGTCTTACTTCCGTAAAAATATTCAGGGATTCGAAGAGGCTCGTTTATTACAGACCAGTCCTCAGATCGGGATTCGCGAGACACGACGCCTCGTTGGTCGCTACCGCCTGACCGGTACCGACATAAGGAACAATACCCCTTTCGAGGACACGATCGGGCTCGGCTGCTGGCCGATCGACACCCATCCTGTCGATAGAGTGGGAATCCACGCCATGTACGTGCCGTTGCCATTTCAGGTTCCGTATCGCTGCCTGGTGCCCCGCACGGTTGGAGGTCTTCTCGGTGCCGGGCGCTGTATCTCCGTGGATGCGGAAGCACTGGCAACCGTACGAGTCGGCGCGACCTGCGGCGCAACCGGCCACGCCGCGGGGGCAGCCGCGGCAGTGGCTGTACGGGAGGGTGTTGAGCCGGCTGAAATCAATGTGAAATCCCTGCAGGACATTCTTCGTACTCAGGGCGCTCTTATCGATCCGCCGGGATAACTGAGGAGGAACATAATGGCTTATTACTACGTAACGAAACCAAGAGAAAATGGTTGGGGATGGGAACCTGTGGAAAACATCCCATTGAGCGTACGACAAGTAGTCTCCAGTATATACCAAATGAAACGAAATATTCTGCATGCCCTTGAAGGGCTTACAGATGAACAAGTTTGGATCCGAATAGGACCTGATGTGTCGGCGATAGGTAATTTGCTATTGCATTTGCGTGGTACTGAACATCATTGGATAGGACACAAAATCGGTGGAAGACCATTGGAGCGGAAAATAGCAAAAGAGTTTGCTACCCGAGGAGGAATACTCCTTGATGCGTTGGTAGCAAAACTGAGAAATGTAAGCTCCGAAACAGAAGAGGTATTAACTGACCTTACTGAAACTGAAGTAACAGAATATCGTTCAGAAGATGGTTTTTCCATTCCATTTATGCTGCACTATGTGAATCAACATTTTGCATTGCACCTCGGACAGATTGTGGTTGTCAGGGAATATTTGTCCCCGGGATATCGGTTGTACTGACAATTCGCCTAGCAGGGCTTGCAGGACTGGCGTATTACCAGCTCGGTGGGTATCATTACTTTTTTTGGTTTTCCGAGGCTCCTTCCCGCGATCAGCTCGAATAACATACGGGTAGCAGCGATTCCTATTTCATATTTGAAAATCTTAATCGTTGTCAGGGGTGGATCAAAGTGCGTAGCAATCCAGCTATCCTCGAATCCGACCATGGAAATGTCTTCCGAGACCTTTAGTCCCCTTTCGGATATCGCTTTCTTTGCACCGATAGACATTCCATCAAAACCCACAAAGACAGCCTGCAGATCCTCGTTCCTATTGAGCAGTTTATTCATGGCCTCAAAGCCGCTCTCGGCGCTGAAATCTCCGGCTTCCACCAGGCTTTTGTCAAACTCAATCCCATGTTTTTGTAAAGCAGAAAGATACCCTTGCATTTTGTCGAAGCTCGTTTGAGTTGATAAAGGACCGTTTATGAAACCAATTTTTGAATAGCCCAAACCGATAAGATATTCGACAGCTTGAATTGCTCCACCCGCATTATCGGCAAAAACACAGTTCGCCGTGTTTGAGGACAAGTGACCGCCTACCAACACGAGTGGGATCTTCCATTTCGAAAGCATTTTTATGAAGCCTTCATTGAACGTTCCACCAACCAGCAGCAAACCATCAATCCAATAATTATCTATCATTGGTGGAATGTTCTTGAGGGAAGGTGTGGGTAACCCGTAGTAGGTAGTAAATAATAATCCATATCCTTCTCTCTGAGCTTCCTCTTCAATACCGCGCGCGACATCAACTGCAAATGTCGGAATCATCGTAGAGATGCCGTATCTAGATGCCAGCTTTTCGGGGCTTTCGTGAGTAGCGATGATTTCCATTAAACCAATATTCCTGGTTTTCTTTGAAGTTATGGCCTGAGCAGCTTTGAGTGGTCTGTAATTCAGCTCTTTAATAACTCTTAAAATCGTAGCTTTTGTGTCTTCGCTTACATTGGGACGATTATTCAAGACTAAGGATACAGTGCTTTTTGAAACCCCGGCTTTTTTTGCTACATCATTGATAGTCGTAGACATCTATATCCTTCTCATGATATACTTTGTATAAGAATTAATTAAACTTCTAAAACTAGTTTACTAATTTAACTTCTCCCAATATAAATGTCAAGACGAAAGAAGAGCAGGCTATAAACAGAAAAGACATTATGATTCCTTCGAATAAGGTACCGATTCTGGGTGAGTTTGATACTGTAGTGATAGGTTCCGGTCCGGCTGGAATTGGAGCGGCTATTGCTTCAGCCAGACAAGGAGCCAGAACCGTACTCGTCGAAAGATACGGCTTTATGGGCGGTACGATGACGGCTGGTTTATTGAACGTGTTGTTGGGTTTTTTTGCCAAAGACAAACAGGTGGTTGCAGGGATCGCTCAGGAGATAGTTGAACGATTGTCAACTCATACGATGGGAACGTTCGGACACCAGAAGAGAGAAGAGTGCTCCCACTGCACCGAGAAAGAAGACTGTCCAAATGGTAGCTGGAAGAGTTTTGTATCATTCAATCCAGAAGCGATGAAAATCGTAGCTATAGAAATGGCGGAAGATGCAGGTGTTCATCTACTGCTTCATAGCCTGGCCGTAGATGCCATTACCGAGGGGAATCGAATCAAAGGTGTTGTGCTGGTTAGTAAGTCAGGAGAGAGTGCCGTCAAGGCCAAGGTCGTTGTAGATGCGTCGGGAGATGCAGATATCGCCGCCAGGGCTGGAGCCGAATACGAAAAGGGTCGTCCGGAAGACGGGATGATGCAAATGCCCACACTCGTGTTTACCGTGGGAGGTGTGAATCGTACAGAAAGCAGGATTGCCCTCCGGGCTTTTTCTGAGATGGAGCGAAGCCCGGCTCTGGAGAAAGCTATTGAAATGGGGCTTCATTTACCGGGCAGAAAATGTTTTATTTATCGCATGCCGATTCCCGGACAGTATTCGGTGAATGCCGTCGGTGTGGACGATTTCGATTCCACTGACGCCTGGAGCGTTACTAAGGCGGAGTTAGAAACTAGAAAAAATATCTATCCATTTGTTGATTTTCTCAAACGCAACATTCCTGGGTTCGAGTCCTGCTATTTGGTAGAGACTGCCTCCCAAGTAAGCCCCAGAGAGTCAAGGAGGATCATGGGTGAGTATGTTCTAACAGCCGATGACGTGCTCAGTGCTAAGAAGTTCAGCGATGGGGTGGTGAACGGAGTCCACCCCATCGATATCCATCATAGGAGTACCGCCTCGGTCTCAGCGAAGAATTACGAAGGCTTACCCTGTTCCTGCTCCTACAATATTCCTTACAGATGCCTGCTGCCGAAAGCAGTAGAAAACCTTCTTGTGGTTGGTCGCTGTATTTCCTGCACTCACGAAGCCCTTGGCTCTGTTCGAGTAATGGCGACTTCCATAGGGATGGGGCAGGCAGCGGGGACAGCCGCAGCAATGTGTCTTGAGGGAGGGTATCCACCCAGAGCAGTTTCAGCCGGATTGCTTAGAGACAGGCTGAGTGAACAGAGTGTAGTTGTATGAAAATCCCTTGTTTGCTTGTTAGATCTGGCGAATACAGCTTAAACAGAGAGGATTTATAAAATGGAAGCATTGGTGTTGGAAAAAACCAAGCATCTATCCATTCGGGATGTAGAGATCAGTGAGAAATTGGGAAAGCATGATGTACGCGTTGCGATCAAAAATATCGGGATCTGCGGCAGCGACTTGAAATACTACCAACACGGAGCAATCGGACCATTTGTCGTCAGAGAACCGCTTATACTGGGGCACGAGGCCTCAGGTGTCGTTCTGGAGGTGGGAGAGGAAGTTACGAATTTGAAAATCGGCGACCGGGTTTGTATGGAACCAGGTATCCCAGACCCTGATAGCAAGGCAAACCGCCTGGGCATGTATAATCTTGATCCAGCGGTCCGGTTTTGGGCTACTCCTCCCATTCATGGGATACTGCGCCGCTCGGTGGTGCATCCTTCCGCTTTCACATACCTGCTTCCCGATAACGTGAGTTTCGCGGAGGGTGCCTTGGTGGAGCCTCTGGCGGTCGGGATGCATGCAGTGATCAAGGCAGGGATAAAGCCAGGGGATATCGCCGTGGTGATCGGTGCCGGAACAATAGGTATGCTTACTACTCTGGCGGCGTTGGCTGGGGGTTGCAGCCAAATTATAATCACAGATCTCCAACAAGCGAAGCTGGACATTGTAGCAAGTCTTGGACTGGTAAGACCGGTTAATATCACCCAAGAAGATGCAGTGGAGGTTGTAAAAAAGGTTACCGATGGCTGGGGGGCGGATATAGTTTTCGAGGCCAGTGGGAGTGAGAAGGCAGCGTCCTCCATCATCGATTTTCTTTGCCCAGGAGGCCGAGTTGTCTATATTGGGATGCCTTCTACCGGAAAAGTAACCCTCGATATCGTATCCGCACAGGCCAAAGAAGCACGAATCGACACCGTTTTCCGCTATGCCCACGTGTATCCCCGCGCCTTGAAGCTTATGGGATCGGGAAAGCTGAAACTGAAACCTCTCATCACGGACACCTTCACCTTCAAAGATGGCATACGTGCTTTCGAGTATGCTTCGATCCCGAAGCCTACCAGTGTGAAGATCCAGATTGAAATGTCGGAGAATTGACACCCCAAGCGACATGAGTGTATAGTCGGTTGGAACCGATTCCTCTTCGACATGAAGTATCCAATATTATTCATGGTCATCGCAGTTATCCTTCTCGCCTCCTGTGCGCCGAAAGAGCTGGAGGAGCTGTCTCGGGAGGAACTGTTTGCACTTCAGATCGGCAAGATGGACAACCAAATCGATCTGTTCCAAATCAAGGGGGTCATGGCCAGTGCGAAAAACCGCCTCTTCATGCGGGACGGGCTGTTCTACATAGCTAACGGCAACTCCGCCAAGATTATGGAGCTGTCCTCCTACGGCGATCTGATTTTTATGCTGTATAATCCCGCGGAAAATCCACCTCCCACATCTTTTCGCCAAAGTGACACGGAGCAGCTCGCCGCGACCCGGCGGGCGGTGGCCTTTCCGCTGCTCCGGATCGGCGAGCTGGTCGTCGACAGCGAGAAGCGTCTGTATGTAGAGGATGCTGTGAGTGAAGAGCGGAAGGTGAGGGACAAAGACCTGAATGTCCTTCTGGACCGGGTGATTCTGCGCTTCGACCGTCACGGGTCCCTGGTCGATTTCCTCGGCCAGGAGGGAATCGGGGGAACCCCCTTTCCCTACATCGACAGCCTCTACATCACCGACCGGGACGAGTTGGTCGTGATCTGCAGAACACCTCGGTTCTGGCACGTATTCTGGTACTCCGCCGGAGGTGTTCTTCTGTTCCAGGTGGATATCGATCAGAATCATCTGCCCGCTTACAGGGCAGACGAGGAGTCCGTCTCGACTCTCGGAAAGATCGTGCCGGATCGAAATGAACCTGTGCTGTATCTGCTCGTCTACACTTATGTCGGTGCGGTTGAAGGGGTCGCCGGAGATGCGGCCACCGAGAACAGCTACACCACCAGGATCTATCATTTGAGCCTGGAGTCGGGGAAGTACGAAGGATTCGTCGAAGTACCCCAGGATGGTGTGCGCACGGAAAAGATCGGCACCCAAGAGGTCGAGGTCCCCGCGCCTTCCTTCGAGCTGCTGGGAGTGGACTCCAGGGGCGCCTTCTTCCTGCTGCGCCGAGAGGAGGCAAATCTCTTTCAGCTTCTCATATTGGATGATCGGGGCGACGAAGTGGCCCGCCGCTATCTCGTGATGGAAGATTCGGAGCTGTTCTACAAAGAGATCCAGCTCGCCTCCAACGGGATCATCTATGCCCTGCTCGGCGAGGAATACGAGGCACAAGTCGTTTGGTGGCGCAGTGATCGCCTTCTGCGGGAGGGAGAGCGTGAAGGTAGTTGATTCCGTTCGGATGGCCCGGATCGATCGGGAGGCCCAGGATCGGTTCTCGATTCCCGAGATCGTGCTGATGGAGGATGCCGGCTGTGGTATCTACGCCGTGCTGCGGGAAAAGATCTGGAAGTCGGGTCCGCCGGGCGGTCCCGTGGTGTTTCTTGCAGGCACGGGGAACAACGGCGGAGATGCCCTGGTTGTCGCCCGCCTCTGTCGTTTGGCCGGGATGAGCCGTTTAGCCGTGATTCTGGGATCGGGGGAGCCAAAGGCTGAAAGCCTGGCGGGAGTGTATCTTAAGATTTGTAGATCTTTGGGTATTGATGTCATCGATTACGGGGCGGAAAAGCGGCAAGCCCACCGGCTGCTGGGAGAAGCCCAATGGCTCGTGGACGGCTTGCTTGGCACCGGCCTTGCCGGGCCGGTTCGCCCGCCTCTGGAAGAGCTGATCCAGCGCTGCAACCGGGTTGCGGCGCTGCGGGTTGCCGTGGATATTCCCAGTGGGATCGGGGATGCCTATCGCAAGGGACACACCGCCTTCAAGGCCGATTATACGCTGACCGTTGAGCTGCCCAAGCTGTGCCTGTACTTGCCCAACACCCGGCGGTTTTGCGGTGATATCCATCTGGTTCGCGGGGTGTTTCCGCCGGAGCTGGTTGAGCATAAGGATATTCCGGGACAGATGATCACTGATCAAATCAAACAGCGTATCCTCCGGCCGCTTGCCCCGGACAGTCACAAAGGTCAGAGGGGGCATTTAGCCGTGTTCGCCGGTTCGGAAGGGACCACCGGCGCGGCCTGGCTCTGTTCCACTTCGGCGGCACGCAGTCGGGTGGGATTGGTGACCCTGTTCCTGGACCGGCCGTTGTACGCCGGCAATATTCCCAAGTATAGCTCGGTAATGCTGCACCCCTGGGATGGAGATCTTCCGGATTTGAGGAAATTTGACGCCCTTCTAGTCGGTCCCGGCTGGGGATTGTCGGAACAACGGGAACGATGCCTAGAACAGCTCTTAGATACCCGGATCCAGGGAGTCCTCGACGCCGACGGCATAAGCCTGCTTGCGACCTTGAGAAAGAAAAAAAGGGTTAAGCTGGGCGGGGCATGGATTCTCACGCCACATCCGGGTGAGTTTTCCCGTCTGCTTGATATGGATACCGCGGTGACGCTCGATGACCCGCTGCCCCTCCTCTTGCGGGCCAGCGCCGAATTGGAAGCGGTGATCATACTCAAAGGCCACTGCAGCATTGTGGCCTGCCCCGACGGTCGGTTCGGCATTCTCGACGGGATGAACGCCGCGATGGCAACCGGAGGCAGTGGAGATGTTCTGGCGGGAATCTGCGCCGGACTGCTCGCTTCGGGGCACGAGTCTGAAGATGCGGCAAACCTGGCCGTGCTGCTTCACTCGGAAATCGGCAGACAACTGTATCGGGACAAGGGGTACTTCCTCGCCGAGGACATGATTGCTTCTATTTCTTCGCTATGTAAGGCGGAATCGAACGAGAACCAACCATGAAATCAGGGAAGGCCAAGAAAGAAGAGCGGCGGGATCCCTTTGAGGACGGACAGCCCTCCGGGTATCATTACAGCCGGAAACAGCGACTCTCTCTACCCACGGCTCCGCGGGTTAAAGACCGCAGCGGCGGGATTTTTCGCAAGAACAGGACTCTCCTGATCATACTCCTAGATTTGGTCATCATCCTGGTCCTTGGATTGTTTCTTATGCGTTTTCTCTATGCCCGGGTCCACCGGGCCGATCTGGAAGGGTATTCCGTAGTGCTGCGGGGTTTCTACTCTGGGGAGGTGGTGTTCGCTACACTGACGATCACGAACAAGGGGGGCAGCTCTGTTACAGTGGAGAGAATCTACGCCCGTTTTTCTCTGGAAAGAGCATTTAAAGAGGAGGATACGACTTACAGTTCCGCAATTCTGCCAGACGACGAGGAAGAGGAGACGATCCTGCGCGTCACGATACCCGCTGCTGAGGTAGTGAAGGTGTTGTACGTGGAGATCGAGATCGGAGACACCGCGAAGCGCCTGTCCACCGGTCTGGAGCGCTGAAGCTCCCGCACGTGCAGACATTTGACAGCGGATCACGATTTGGATATTTTACAGCTAAGGAGGAAATAGCCATGCTGCAATTCTACTTTCTCTCTATTTTCGCCAATATCCTGGCTGGTTTGACCCTGACATCGGATTATCTGGCTGACAAGTTCAAGGCTTTTCTTCCTTATAAAGATCTTTTCGCCAAACCGAACATGAAGGCTACCGTCGGCATCTTTGCCTTCGTAGTCGGATTTCTGAAGCTCCTTCTTCCTGTTGACAAGGTTGTGATCGGGGATTTCCTCCCCGCTCTTGCCGGGTTGGTCATGGGAGCAGGCCTGGTTCTGGGGATCATCAAGGAACGGGGAACCGTATCTGCGGAGAAAGTGGATAATCTGGAAAAGGCAGTAACGAACTACCGGGTTCCCTTGGGAATCGCCGGACTGGCCATCAGTGTCTTACACTTCCTGTTGCCGGGGGCTCTCTTTCTGTAGGTCCGGATCCTGTCTATCCTTCGGATTGTTCCGCTTTAGCTGCAGCCATGACCTGCTCAGCCACCTTTCCGGTGATTGGACTGTAATGGCTGAACTCGATTTCAAAGCTCGCGGTGCCCGAGGTAATCGATCGCAGGTCTATGGAATAGCGTAGGAGTTCTGCCTGCGGCACTTGAGCCTTCACTTCCTGAATACCTCCACCCACAGGCTCCTGTCCTAGCACTTTTCCGCGTCTGGCGCTCAAATCGGAAAGCACGTCCCCTAGATATTGGTCGTCTACAAAAACCGTAAGGTTCATGACCGGTTCGAGAAGAACCGGATCCGCTTTCTCCAGGGATGCTCTCAGAGCACCTCTGGCGGCCAGTTTGAAGGCCAACTCGGATGAGTCGACGGGGTGTTCCTTGCCGTCTACGACCTTGGCCTCCAGGTCGACGACTGGATATCCGGCAAGAATTCCCGATTCCATGCCCTCCAAGACTCCCTTTTCCACACCGGGAATGTATCCCTTGGAGATGCGGCCGCCCACGATGCTATTCACAAACTTGAAGTGTTCCCCCCGTGCTAGAGGCTGAATCTCCAGCACTACCTTGGCGTACTGCCCGTGTCCTCCGGTCTGCTTCTTGTGTTGATACTCGGAACCTGAAGCTGCCCGGATCGTCTCTCGATAGGCAACCTTGGGAACCCGAGTCTGCATGTCGATTTTCGCCTGGCTCTTGATCTTCTCCATAATGATGTTCAGGTGCAGCTCGCCCATTCCGGATATCACGGTTTCCTTTGTTTCGGTGTCGTAATTAAGCTGGAAAGTCATGTCTTCTTCGGCGGCCCGCTGCAAGAACTGGTTGAGTTTATCCTCGTCCTTCTTTGCTGTCGCGTTGATGGCCACGGCGTGCACCGGTTGGGGTAGCTGAAGGGGAAGATAGGAGAGGTCAAGGTCCGAGCTACAGAGGGTGTCATTGGTGGCGGCGCTGGCAATCTTGGTTAATACGCCGATATCCCCGGCGGGGAGCTTTTCCACCTCCTCCAGCTTTTTCCCGATACAGGTGTAGACCTTGGAGATTTTCTCCTTTTTCTTTTCCCGGACATTCACCAGCTCCGTGTCCCCCGTAACCGTCCCGGTCACCACCTTTATATAGGAGAGTTTCCCGGAGAACTGGTCAACGCTGGTCTTGAATACGAAGCAGGAAGAAGAGCCATCGCCACTGATGTCCTGGAAGGCTTGTTCACCGTTTGTCGGCTGAAGAGGTTCTTTCCTTCCAACCGGGGAGGGGCAGAGATGAGCGATGGCATCGAGGCAGGTGTAGATTCCTCCGTTCAGCAGGGCGGCACCGCAGAACACGGGGACGATTTTACCGGCGGCTAGTGCTTTGGTCAGGCCCTCTTGGATCTCTTCATTGCTCAGGGATTCGGTTTCAAAGTATTTCTCCATCAGGGCATCATCACCCTCGGCGGCGGCTTCGATCAAACCCAGCCGATACTCCTCCACCTCAGCGGTCATCTCTTGCGGAATGTCCGAGGCAGAAGGTTTCTTTGCCCCTTCCTGGACCAGATAGGCCTTCTGCTCGATCAGATTCACGACTCCTTGAAAACCGGCACCGGCGCCGATTGGAATGCTGACAGGAATGAAATTTGACTGAAAGTTCTCTTTCAAGTCGTTTACGGTTTTCCCAAAGTCGGCGTGTTCTTTATCCATCTTGTTGATCAATACAAAGGTAGGAGTATATCTGTTCTTCAGCCGCCGCCAGATCTGAACCGTCCCGATCTGCACGCCCGCATCTGCGGCTACCAGGACCACGGCGGATTCGGTAACCCGAAGTGCGGAAATCACCTCGCCGACAAAATCGCCCGATCCGGGTGTATCGAGGAGATTGATCTTCTTGCCCCGCCACTGGACGTGGGCCAGGGCGGCGTGTATGGAGATCTTCCTGTTGATCTCTTCCTCTGCGAAATCACCGACGGTTTTTCCGCTATCCACAGTTTCCGGTTTGGGGATCTGGCCGCCCAGGAACAGGATCTGCTCTAGGAAGGTGGTCTTTCCAGTGCTTCCGTGTCCAGTGATAGAAATATTTCGAATTTCGTCGCTACTAATGCTCATTTCTCGCGCTCCTCATATGATATTGTGCGGGAATGCCCCATGATACTGAAGAGGGATGGGCTTTGTCAACGCTCGCTCATTTTACTCACTCGGAACTCTCCGCCCCGGGGAGCAAAATGACTGAACTCCATGGTAAAGGTGGCTCGGCCTTGGGTTGCGCTGCGCAGGGAGGTGGAGTATCCGAACATCGTGGCCAGGGGAACGTGGGCATGCACGCTTTCCACTTTGGTTTTGCTGTCGATGCGTATAATATCGGCTTTGCGGGCCGTCAGATTTCCCAGCACCTCACCTAGAAATTCTTTAGGTACCAAAATATCCACCTTCATAATCGGCTCCAGGAGCACGGGTTGTGCCTTACGGCAGGCTTCATCGAAGCCCAAAGCGGCGGCCGCCTCGAAGGCTAAGGCGGTCGAGGTATTTTGATTGTATTCCCCTTTCACCAGAGTAACCCCAATATCGATGACCGGATATCCATAGACGATACCCGACGAGAACGCCGCGTTCACCCCCCGCTGTACGGCATCGACCAGCTCCCGGGGCAATGAGCCCGGAGGGACTCCGCTCTCAAATTGGTTTCCCGCACCCCTCTGCAGGCGCCGAACCTTCAGGGTGATATCGGCGCTGTTCTCTTTGCCCGCTATGAGCTTGTGATACTTTTCCCGGTGCACCGCTTCCTTTTCTATGGATTCACGATACGACACCTGGGGATTGCCGACATTGGCCTGCACCTTGAAGTCCTCGACCACGCGGGTCACCAGAACGTCGAGATGCAGCTCTCCCATTCCAGAGATGATCAGCTGTCCGGTTTCCTCGTCATCCCTTACGGTGAAGGTCGGATCCTCCTTCTCGAGCTGGCGCAGAGCCGCTTCGAGTTTGCTCCTCTCAGAAAGGGTTTTCGGTTCCACGGCCACGGATATGACCGGAACGGGAAAGTTCATGGGCTCGAGAATGATCGGGAATTGCTCGTTGCCGATGGTATCACCGGTTTGAGCAAGCTTCAGTCCGACCGCCACAGCCACATCTCCGGCGTATATCTCCTTCAGTTGCTCGGAGCGGTTGGCATGCATGCGCATGAGGCGGTTGATCCGTTCCCTCTTCTTCTTGTCGATGTTGTAGACAGCCGTGCCGGTCCGCAGATGCCCGGAATACATCCGGATGTAGCTCAAGAATCCCGCCTCCCTGTCCGTCTGGATCTTATACACCAGAGCCAGGGGGGGCGCATCCCGACGGAGAGGAACTTCGACCTTTTTCTCGTTTTTGGCGTGGATCCCTGTCGGTGGAGCTACCTCGTCGGGTGCGGGCAGGAAATCCACGATTCCATCTAGAAGGGGCTGTACACCCACGTTTCTCAAAGAAGCTCCGCAGAACACGGGCACGAAGGTCCGGTCCAGGGTTCCCTTACGAACGGCTTTTCGGATCAAAGATTCGGGGATTTCTTTTTCCTCGAGAAACATCTCAGTCAGAGTGGTGGAAAGCTCTTCGTCGGCGATCGAGGACAACTGGTCCAGCATATTCTGCCGGTGCTCCCTGATCTCGGCAAGCCGGGAATCATCAACTTCATCTTTCAAGATGGTCGTGCCAAAGTCGTTCTGATCCCAGCGCAGCTCCTTCATGGCGATCAGATCGATCACCCCCTCCAGTTCGGATTCTCTACCAATGGGCAGTTCGAGCACCAGAGGTTTGGCCCCGAGCTTCTCCTCCATCTCCTTCACAACCCCGTAGAAATCAGCGCCGATGCGATCGAGCTTATTTATGTAGGCAATACGGGGAACCCGGTAGTGGTCGGCCTGATGCCAGACCGTTTCGGATTGGGGTTCCACCCCGCCCACGGCACAGAATATCACCACGGCACCGTCGAGAACGCGAATCGAGCGCTCGACCTCGGCCGTAAAATCCACGTGCCCCGGAGTGTCGATGATGTTGATCTGTTTGTCCCGCCAGAAACAGGTGGTAACGGCGGCGGTGATCGTGATGCCCCGCTCCTGTTCCTGAACCATCCAGTCCATGGTGGCCTCCCCATCGTCAACCTCGCCGATCCGATGGCTCTTCCCGGTGTAGAAGATGATCCGTTCCGTGGTCGTGGTTTTCCCCGCATCGATATGAGCAATGATTCCTATGTTGCGCAAGTCCCGTATCTCTGACATGATGTTCCTTGAGCAGGCCTTGGAAGACCTACAGATCAAAATTTATAATCAATTCAGCGACTTATGAAAAGGGCAACCTGGATAATCCTTGCAATGCTGGTTCCTCTATATGCAGGGATCGAAGCCGATCCGGCTGTGCCCGCCTGGCTCGACCAGATGCGGACCCGGCAAGGATCGTCGGCTCTGAGCGTCGATCCTGTCCTGGAACGGGCGGCGGCGGAGTACGCCGCCGATCTGGCTGAAAGGGGCGTTTTGTCTCACGTAGATACACGTGGCCGCAGAGCTCTGCAGCGCGTTCGTGATTGCGGCGGCACCGCTGTACTGATAGGAGAGATCCTGGGCAGCGGTCCGGATGTTCAGTCAGTCACCTCAGCCTGGCAGCAGAGCATCTCCCACAGCGAGGTAGCCGCCGACTCTCTATGGACCCACTACGGCGCCGCTTCCGCCCCCCATGGCCAGAACAGGGTGTGGGTGGTCCTGTTTGCCAGCCATCGTATCTATCCTCTTGAGATCCGCAGCACTGCCGATGGATACCTGGTTCGTGGTGTTCTGACCGCAGGAGAGGCCGAAGAGCCCCTTCTTTACTCGGGTATCGAAATTTTGCCGCTAAGCGCATGGGATCCCTCCAACCGGGAATTTTCCTTCCTGATTCCCACCGCCCGGCAGAACATCTATCACCGTCTGGGCTATCGATCCCAGACGGGAGAGCTGATCATAACCAATACCTTCTACCCGAAAAGGGTCGCTACATCCGATCGAGGAAGGGAACTCCGATAAGACTCATGCCGCCGGCCAGCACCTGGCGAATCGCTTGAGCCAAGGTGATCCGGCTGACCACCAGATTGGGATCCTCGTTATGGAGCACCGGATTGTCGTGGTAGTAGTGGCTGAAGGTTTGGGCCAGCTCGAAGAGGGCCGCCGTTACGATCGATGGGTTGAGCTCCCTTGCCGCCTGGATTACGCTCTCAGGATAAGAAGCCATCTGCTTGACGATCAACCATTCATCAGGTTGGGTGAGCAGCTCCGGCTTGAATACTCCTCTCTGGAACTCTAATTTTCGCTCGTTGAACTTGCGAAGCATGCTCGATATGCGGGCTCCGGTATATTGAAGATACGGACCCGTACTGCCTGAAAAGGAGAGCGACTCCTTGGGATCGAAGATCATGTCCTTCAGTGGTGAAGGCTGGAGGAGGTAGTAGTTCAGGGCCCCCAGGGCGATCTTCTCGGCTGTCAGTTTCAGATCCCCTACTTCAGTTTGTCGACCTTTCTCAACGATTTCCTCGGCTGCCAGTCGTTCCAGATCCTCGATCAGGTCATCCGCGTCCACCACCGTACCCTCGCGGGATTTCATCTTGCCTTCCGGAAGGTTCACCATCCCGTAGGCCAGGTGGTAGAGGTTCTCTGCCCAGTCGTAGCCGAGCAGCTCAAGAACCTTGAACAGGACCTGAAAGTGGTAACGTTGTTCGTTTCCCACGATGTAGATCATTCGGTCGAACGGCCAATCCTGGTACCTCTGCACCGCCGTGCCCAAATCCTGGGTTAGGTACAGGGAAGTTCCGTCGCTGCGGAGAAGTACTTTTTTATCGAGTTTTTCTGCGCTGAGATCGACCCATACCGATCCATCCGACTCCTTGTAAAAAACCCCCTTCTCGAGACCAGCCTCCACGATCTTACGGCCGAGCAGATAGGTCTGGCTCTCGAGATAGATCTTGTCGAAGCGGACGCCTGTTTTTTTATAGGTTTCCTCGATCCCCTCGATCGCCCACCGATTCATCTTTTTCCAGAGTTCACGGACCTTTGGATCTTCCTGCTCCCAGGATTTGAGCATCTGCCGGGCCAGCTCTTCGGCGTTTGGATTTTCCTTGGACCACTCGGCGAAACGAACGTAGAAATCTCCGACCAGATGATCCCCCTTCTGCTCGCGGTCCTCGGGGGTGATCCCGTCTCCGAAGTGTTGATAGGCCGTCATGGATTTGCAGATATGTACGCCTCGATCGTTGATCAGGTTGACCTTGAGTACCTCCGCTCCCAGGGCACTGAGTATTCTCTCGATGCTCATCCCCAGTGCATCGTTTCGCAGATGACCAAGGTGCAGGGGTTTATTGGTATTGGGGCAGGAAAACTCCAGAACGATCCGTTGCCCTTCGAAACTCTCGCCGCGGCCGTACAGTTCAACGGACTTCAGGATCTCGGCGATCACTTCGGCGGTAACCGACAGCCGATCGAGATGGATGTTGAGATACGGCCCCTGGATTTCAATACCCGCCGAAGCGGCCGAATCGTTTCGACGAAGCCGTTCGGCGACCTGCTGGGCTATGTCTTTCGGAGAGGTCTTGAGAAGGGGGGCGTAGGGAAACATGGGAAAGGCCAGATCCCCCAGCTCGGCTCGGGGTGGGATCTCGATAATTACGTCGACGGGATCGATTTTTTTCCTCGACTCTTCCTCTACGGCCCTGCGGATGAGTTCCCGCCAGATTTGTTTGTACCTCAACATGGTCCTGTATTGAATCAGAGCCTTCCAACATAGTCAATCGGGCCGTTCGACTCGCGGTAAAACGATTGCGAAAGGTGTACGCGCCCTTGACAAAGGGAAATAACGACTCATCATGGTATAAGAATATGAAGACCGTTGAATTCATGGTTCTGGTAGAAGATACGGTTTATGTACCCAAGATGCGAGCCGAGCACGGTTTGTCTCTGTTCATCAACGCCGGGGGCTTTCGTATCCTCTTCGATACGGGGGCTTCAGCCCTGTTCCTGGGCAATGCCAAGCAGCTCGGTTTGCATCTGAACAATCTGGATGCACTGATATTGAGCCACAATCACTACGATCACACAGGGGGTGTGGGGTTTCTCATTGATCTGTACGCCGACGTGCCGCCGATCTTCGCACATCCCAAGGCGTTCTGCCAGTCATATCGAAAGCTTAAGACGGGGGAAGGGCAACAAAACGTTCAGGCGCCCGGTCGTGCTATCGGCTTTCCCTATCCTTTGGGTTTAGCGGATCTGCAGAAGCGGGGCGTACGGCTCACCACAAACCGGGAACCTTTAAAAATTTACGAGGACATTTGGCTCAGCGGCGAGGTGGCCAGAAACTGCTCCTTCGAGGGGGTAGGGGAGAGTTTCTTCGCCGATCCTCAGCTGACCCAAAAGGATGATCTCCCCGATGACCAGGCATTGGTCCTCAATACCCAAAAAGGTCTGATCGTAATCGTGGGCTGCTGCCACAGCGGACTCGTGAACACTCTGGAAGCTGTGCGTTCCCTTTTTCCCGGTGTTCCCCTCTGGGCAATCGTGGGTGGATTTCACCTGCTTCATGCCTCCGCCCAGCGTATAAAAAAAAGTGTTTCCTACTTGAGAACCTGGGATCCCCAGGTAGTGGTAGCGGGGCACTGCACGGGATTCGATGCGCTTTGCAGCCTGAGAAAAGCCTTTGGCAAGCGTTTCCGCGCTCTGACGGTCGGATGCCGCTTCTCCCTGCTGGACTCGGCGGAGTAGCTGAGGGGCGGACTGTCAAGCTCGGTGAGGCGGTTTTAGAAAACCGTTACCCCTTCAACCCTAAAGCAGCTTTGTCCCTGGTCTTCTCAATGATGTCTTTCAGAGTGATATTCTCAAGGTGTTTTTCGATGACCTCGTGAAACTCGTTCCATACGGGCGCGAGAGCACAGTCCTCTTCTCGCGGACAGGGGTCTGTCCCCGGATCGGTGCAAGGAGTGGGATGAATGGATTCTCCAACCGCATCGAGAATCGCCTTGATCGTTATGTCCGAGGGTTTCCAGTTGAGTAGAAACCCTCCTTTGGGGCCCCGAATCGACCGAATGACTCCGGCCTTCTTTAGTTTGAAGAAGATCTGTTCGAGGAACTCCGGGGATAGATCTTCTTCGCGGGAAATCTGACTGATCGAGACCGGTTCGTTCTGATTCTGCGCTGCCAGGTTCAATACGGCTCGCACGCCGTATCTTCCTTTTGTTGTCAACCTCATGTATGTATCCTTATGCTGTTTTATTATCTTTGTTAAAAAAACCGACTTATTCTGTAATGTATCATATCATTTTTAACCCAAGAATGCAAATATATTTTAAGAGCTGATTTTGAAGACTGATGGTCGGAAGCTGAGATCGCTCATTTTAGTCCGCTGTTCCAGCCCCCAAAAAGAGGTAATTTCTTTCTATTAGTAACATTATTAT
>CAZVHJ010000040.1:0-47655 GCA_964627715.1 uncultured Spirochaetaceae bacterium
ATGGCGTTCAAACGCTCCTGCCGCATCATCGCTTCCTGGGCTTCCTGTAACCTCCTGTAGGATGCTTCCAGCTCTTCATAGAGCTTCCAATTCTGGGCTGAAAGGGACACGTACTCGGCCATACCGTTTAAGAATCCCCATTCATGTTCACCGAGTTCAACATCCTCTTTAAAATGCATGAATATAGCTCCAACGCGTGTCTTCTCGACTTCCAGGGGAACCACCACAACATCTTTCAATCCCTCTTTGTTCAGATTTTGAAACAATAGCCTGCTTTCTTCGGACAAACCGGCGGGGTCGATGTCTGCCAGTCTCGCGATGCGGGTTTGACGGACTTCAATATCTAAGGGCAGGACTGAATGCCCCGCGGATATCCTCGCCCCCTCTTCGATTCCCAATCGGGATGCCAACGACCGGCCTCGTGAACTCAGGACACCGATATAGGATTTCCCGTCCTCCTCTCTGCGAAGGCTTATACCGCCGAAGGTAAAGAGGAAGCTATCTTCCAGGTACTGTATGACCACCCGCATGATGCTCTCCAGGCTGTTCCTCCGGGCGATCTCACCGGAAATGGAATTGAGGGCCTGCATCCAGCGTGTCCGCTTAGTCAGCTGCAGCTGCGTTTTTTGCAGTTCTTCGATGGTTCCATGCAGCTCCTGCTCCGCCAGCTGGTTTCTCTCCAAGTCGGAGAATGAGTTGAGCTTGTCCCAGAGCTGATCGATGATGTTCTCTCCGATCCTCGTCTTAACCGATTCGATAACCGCCTGCATCGATAGACTCCCTTCTGTGACCCTACGTCTCTGTTCGATGTCGGGCAGCACCACATTGTTCTGGTATCGGGTAATCAGGGCCTCTATTTCCTCAAGTCGATCGACCAGCCGGGAATCGCCGGAAACAAGCTCCTTAAGCCTGGACATCTCCCTCTCGTACTGTCCTACTGCCGCGATGTAGGGTTCAAGAAGCGCCTCCTCACCGGTAAGCTGAAAGCCTCGTTTTGCACATTGAATATCGAGTGCCAGGCTATGAATCAATTCAGACTTGGTCATGACCTCTTGGGTACGTGTAACCCAGTGCTGGGTATCGATAACGGAGGTGACGTTCAAGTACTGTACCCTGCACGAGGATCATGATCGTGAAGACCACAACGTATCCGAGCAAGAATTGCATACGGAGGTTCATACTCACATCTCCTTTATAACAACAGCAGGTGGATCTTCCTTAAAGACCCCCGTGGCCATTATTCCGGGTTGCTGTACCTGCCATGACGGCTGTAATCTATTCCCAGTACCTTGCCCCCGTGACAAACAGATGTACCGTATCTAGCACGAGCTTCTTTGCAGAAGGCTTCGGAAGTAGAGTAACCGGTGGACAGCGAAGGGCTTCAGCCATAAGCTCCGTGTCGGGATTGGCAGCCATTGCGACAACGGGCAGAGCGGGACATATCTGGCGTAACTTCGTAAGAATGGAACCGGAACCTGTGTCTTGGAACTTGACATCCAGGAAGAGCAGATTCAGCCGTTCTCTCTGGGCCAAGTCCACCGCCTGGTTCGCCTCTGAAGCTCTTAATACACGGTAGCCCTCACTCTCAAGCATCAGCGAAACCTCATTCCAGAAAACTTCATCATCGCTCACCACCAGAATCGCCGGCTGTCTTGTGCGAATGTGATGGGTTGATGCCCAGCGACGGATCGCGCTTTTATTAAATCGCCAGTTCTTGCCGAGCTTGTATGCAGGTATCTCGTGTCGCCTGGCAAGACGGCGGATGGTCTCGACATGGGCGCCCAGAAAGTTTGCCGCCTCCTGGGCATTCAATACGTCACTGCGCCGGGGCATGCCGATCGCTCTCTTTCCTCATATTACGAATTAATTTCATAGTTGCTCTTTTTTCCCTGGCTGCCGTTCTTTCTACCGCAGTAAGTTACGTTTAGTTGAGTTTAGTTGAGTTTAGCTTAATTAAGTCTAATCATCAATGTTGTTTTTTTCAAGAGGTGCTTCTTTTTCGTGGGAGAATACCTTTGGCCAACCGTGACAATTCCCTGCTCCTCCTGCTGCTACGACCCAATCGGAGCATTTACGAAGCGTGTGACGAACGATATGCCTCGGTTTTCTGTCCCTCTCGTCTATAGACCGCAAGAACGATGCCGCAGACAACGGTCAGGAGTAGAACGGCAAGGGCGACCACTGCAAAGCTGTAGCCGAAGCCGTAGCGATCACTCAGCCAGCCGATCACCGGGGTGAACACGCCGCCGCCGAGGTTGCTTCCCAGGAAATACACTCCCAGCAAGGTCGAGCGCTGCCTGGCCGGGGCATGGGCGAAGAGAAAGGACTCGGAAACGGGCATGCGTACAAAAACGAACAACCCGATCAGAACGAGGAGAATATAGAGACCCCCGTTCATGTCAATTCTGGGAAGGAAGAAGATTGTGGGTATTACAATGCCGCAGACCGCAAACAGCAGGGGCAGTTTTCCCACCCTGTCGGACAGATACCCAGCCAGCGGCGCCGCCCAAAACCCACCGGAGAAGATGATGGCCTGCAGGCTGGCTGCGGTTTCTTCCCGAATCCCGTAGGAGTCTACGAGGAGCAACGGGACAAAGCCGATCGTCGATCCGACCAGGGCTCCGCTCAGGGTGCTCAAGAACAAAAAGGAGAACAGCCAGATCCAGAAGCCGGAGCTGCGCTTGCGCTTCTCCCCGCTCCGCTCATCTGTCTTGTAGATTCCTCTTCGAACAGCGGCCTTCTGGAGCAGAAAAACGAGGGCCAGACCGAGAAGAAGTGTAGGGACGCTCAAGGCGATGTAGGTGCCCCGCCATCCCAGGGCAACAGCGATCCCTCCGGCCAGCAGGGGCGCCAGGAAGTAGCTGGCGCTGCCGCCGATAACGTGCACCCCCAGGGCCCTGCCCCGCTGTTCCGGTTTGGCCACCCGGGAGATCAGGTAGCTGGCCGACGGGTGGTAACCGCTTCCGGTCAAGCCGATCAGGGCGTTGGCTGCCACCAGCAGCGCAAAGCTGGGGGCCAGCGCGAATACGACCCCTGTGATCGCCACCCCGGCGATTCCGACGAAGATCATCGGCACCGGGCTGATCCGGTCGCTCAGCCAGCCGGCAGGCAGGTGTCCCAAACCGTAGGCGATGGTGAAGGCCGATAGAAGCAATCCCGCCTGTGTGTAGCTCAAGGCGAAGCTCGAGCGGATCAGGGGCAGCAGAGGTGCTGCGATCGCGGTGATCACGTGATGGGTGAAGTGGGCCAGCACAAACAGGGGCAGGAGGGAGCCGAAGAAGCGGCGGAGATACCCGCGTAGTTTTTGTGTCAGCAATTGGCGCCCCGGTCGAGTGGAATCATGCGTTAGGTTATAGCCCGGCTTTCGTGTGTCTGTCTATGCAGTTATGCGAAGAGACTAAATCAAGCTTGTTTGAACCTATCCTTGAGATCTTCGTATAGAGACAGAAATTGCTCGTACTGCTTCTCGTATTCGCGATGAGGTCCCGGGAAGTGGATTTCCCGGTCGTAGGTGTTTATCTTCTCAACCGTCTCCGGAATCGATGAGATCAGTCCCAGCGCCCGGGCGCAGATCAACATGTTTCCTACCAGGCCCATATCGGCCAAACCGACCGTTCGAATCGGCTTTTCCAGGATCTTTCCCAGGATATTCAGCCAGGCCTCGCTCTTTAATCCCCCGCCGACGGCCATAATCTGGCGAACCGTAATCCCGAGGGACTCGAGTGTTTCCAGGCAATTGCGTAGCGCGAAGGAAACTCCCTCCATGATGGCCTTGATGAAGTGAGCTTTGCGCGTACCGAGGTTGATACCGAAAAATACACCCCTTGCATTTGCGTCCCAGTACGGAGTCCGTTCTCCGTTCAAATAGGGGAGGAAGATCAAGCCATCAGATCCATCCGGGATATCCCTGATGGCACTGTTATACTGTTCGAAAACATCCCCCGAGCTGTGACCAGCGGGGCTGTCTTGTTCAAAAGCCGTTCGAAACCAGTTCAATGACTCTCCCGCCGTTTGGGTGATGCCCATCATGACCCATTTATCCCGGAGGCAGTAGTTCCAGCAAATGGTTCGGTCCTGCGGGTCCGGAAGGGGTTTGTCGGCACACACGGCTACCACGCCGGCTGTACCGATGATCAGGGTGACCTGACCGGAGCGGACCATTCCCGCTCCCAAAGCGGCGGTGGAGCAGTCGGCGCTGCCGTTTGCCACCGGGGTACCAGCTTTCAAACCCGTGGCCCGGGCAGCCTCCTCTGTGACGGCTCCAACGATCTCATCGGAGGGACTCGCCTCGGGAAGGAGAGCTGCAGGAATCTCGAAAAGATCGAGCATCGTTTCGGACCAGCATCTGTCTTTGACATTGAAGAGCAGGGTTCCGCTGGCATCGGAGTAATCGATAGCCATCTCACCGGTAAGGCGGTGCTTGAGAAAGTCCTTGGCGATCAGTACGTGACGAATCCTGGACCACACATCCGGTTGGTTGTCTTTAATCCATTTCAGATGGGCGGCCGTGTAGGTCGTGGTTGCCACGTTTTGAGTTTCTGCAAATACTAAAGCCTTCTTTGATTCGTCACCATTGATGCGCCCGGTGATCGAGCTGCTTCTCTGGTCCATCCAGGTGATGGCCGGTCTGACAATCTGGAGGGAGGAATCGAGGTGAGCCTGGGTGTGCATCTGTCCACAGATTCCGATTCCGACGATTTGAGAAAATAGTTTCGGTTGCGACTCTTTTAGTGATCTACAGCATGTGATGAGGGCCAGCCACCATCTCTCGGGATCCTGTTCGGCATACCCCGGTTCAGGCGTATCAATGGGATATCCCGCACTCGCCGAGGATTCTACGATCCCGTTCGTTCTCACCAGACCGACTTTCAAACCGGTCGTGCCCAGATCGATGCTCAGGACGATATCCATATTGACGCTGCCTTCGAAATGAGAGACTAGACCGTCTTGATCTGGGGCCGCTGCCCGTACATGTTCCGTGCGAAATAGCGCATCTCCCGGATATCCTCCCCGGATATTAGTTGGGGAGTCCCAATACTCAGAGCCATGATATACACCTGAGCTGTTTTCTCTACAACATAACTGATCTTCAGGACTTCTCTTAGGTCTCTTCCGGCACAGAGGGTTCCGTGGTTGGGAAGCAATACCGCATTCCGCTCTTTTCCCAAAGCACGGATCACGTTTTCAGCCAACTTCGGAGTTCCTGGAAGAGCGTACTCGGAGCAGACGATTTTCTCGCCGACGATCTGTACAAAGTCCTCGCTGATGCCGGGCAGTTCCATGTGGTTGACCCCTAAGACACTTGAATAGACAGGGTGAGTGTGGATTACCGCCCCGATATCGGATCGGGCTTTGTACACCGCGGCGTGCATGGCCTTTTCGATCGAGGGAACCGCTGTACCGTCAACAACTTCGAGGTTTTCGTTCAGGACTACTATATCACGGGTACGGACATCCTCGTACTCCACGCCGCTGGGACTGATGTAGATCAGTCCCGTTTCGTGGTCCCGGATGCTGATATTTCCCCAGGTACCGACCGTGAGGCGTTGCTTGACCATCGTAACACCACCAACCACGACCAGTTCCTTTAGTTCTTCCTTTATCTTTACAGGCATCTTTTTACTCCTCTGTAAGTATTTACGCTGTCCGTCGTTCCTGCATGTTGGTGCTGATGAAATTAACCACCATGACTACGATTATGATGATTCCCCAGATTGCAATCGTTAGAAATGAACTGACCCTCAGCAAATTAAAGCCGCTGGAAACGATCTGCAGAATAATCAGAGCTATGACAATACCGGCCACCCTGCCGAAACCGCCGGAGGCACTGGTTCCTCCTAATACCGAAGCCAAGACCGTAACCAGCAGATAGGATTCCCCGTATCCCGCCTTGGCCGAGTTGAACCGGGAGATCATGATCATCGCGGCAATACCCGCGTACAGGCTCGACAGCAGGTAGGTTTTGAATAAAACTGCCCGGTTGTTGACTCCGGAGAAACAGCTTGCAGTCGGGTTTGAGCCAAGCATATAGATGTTGAAACCGAGGGGGGTTCTGTTCAGGGTGACTGCCAAGGCGAAGGCACAAAGGGCGAAGATGATCGTACAGAAGGGGATGCTCACTATCGTCCCATTACCGATGAACCGCACCGCCTTGGGCAGACCGGAAATCACGTAACCCTTCGTGATCACGATCGTCAGGCCGTTGATCAGGGTCATCATCCCAAGGGTAGCCAGGATCGGTGACACGTTGAGTCCGGCGATCAACACACCATTGATCAGCCCGATGATCAAGGCTGTGGCGAGCCCTGCGGCGATCGCCAGGATGACGAACCCAAAAGCTCCGGGAGGCGGCGCCGCCGGATCGATCGCACGTGTCAGAATCAGGGCGGTCACGATACCGGTCATATTCGCAGTAGCGATGATGGAGAGGTTGATTCCGCCTGTGAGCATGGTAACCATCATGGCCATGCTGAGCAGTCCCAGCTCGGGAAGCTGAAAGGCCATAGATTGAAAGTTGCCCAGAGTCAGGAACTGTCGAGGATTGAGAAGCCACATCAAAATGAACACGGCCGCCATGATCAGGCCCAGGATATAAGCTTGAGAGAGTTTAAGCTTCAACACCAGTCCTCCTTGACATTATTCCTCTTCGATGATGATCGCCCGTTTGGTTCTGGCTCTTCGTTGATAGGCGCTGAAGGAAACGCTTAGGATGATTACCAGTCCGATAAACACGTTGTACCAGAAGGAGGAAACCCGCATCAGTGTCAGACCGTTGCTCATGATCGCGATGAGGGTTACGCCCAGGATTGTTCCAAACAACGTTCCGGTTCCTCCGGCCAGACTGGCTCCACCGAGTACCACTGCGGCCAGGACATCGAGCTCCTTGCCCACGATGGAGTTCGGAGCAACGGTTTGCACAAGCAGGGCCTGTACCATTCCTGCAAGTCCGGCCATCAAGCCCATGAAGGAGTATACGAACATCTGGAGCTTGAAGATGTTGAAGCCGACCCGTTTCGCCGCGGTCATGCTTCCGCCCATAGCATAGATGCCTCGGCCGAGCTTGGTGAAGCGAAGAATTGCCCAGGCAATCACAATTACGATGATCCAGATCAGAGTGATGATGGACAGCCCGTATGCGATGCCTTCGGAGTTTCGCAAGGTAAATACGCGAATATCAGCAAAGGAGCGAAACCAGTCCGGCAAAGCATAGATCCACTTGCCTCCCGAGATCACCGTTAGGATTCCGTAGAAGATATTCAGGGTGGCGATCGTGGTGATGATCGTGGGGATTTTGAAGAAATGGATCAGGGTTGCGTTGATCAGACCGAGAAGGATGCCCACCCCTGCGGCGAGCAGGAAGGCCAGGAAGATGTTTCCCCCGTACTTGATGATCACCACCGCCATGACATATTCAGCTACCGTGGCCACCGCGGTGAAGGAGATGTCGATTCCACCCGAAATCAATACGAAGGTAACCCCGACAGCGAATATGCCAATAAAAGAGTAGCTCTTTAACAGGTCAAACATGTTCTCCAGGGTAAGGAATTTGGGATTGATCAGGGTGATGATCATGGAAAAGAGAACGATGACCAGCAGCACATATGTCTCGTGATGTTTGAACCACTTCTTCATACAGTCAATCCTCTATCGCACCGTGTTCACGCAGCTCTGAACTTCTTCTTCACTGGTTTCAGAGGCCTGGAATTCATCGACCAGCCTGCCTTTGTGCATGACCAGAATGCGGTTGCAGTTGTGGAACACTTCAGCAACTTCATCGGAGATGATGATAATACCCACTCCTTCCCGAGCCAGCTTGCGGATGATTTCATGGATGCTGCTTTTCGCGGCAACATCGATACCCACGGTAGGACCGTCCAGGATCAATATCTTCGGCGCGGTGGCAATCCACTTTGCCAGAACCACCCGCTGCTGATTGCCGCCGGAAAGGGTTTGTACCGGGGATTCGATGGAAGGAAAGCGGATCGAAAGCTCTTCGATCCACCGTCCAATGCTCTTTTGTTTTTTCCTTTGATCGATGAGACGGAACGCGCCCAGGATTTTTTCGATGATCGTGATGACCACGTTCTTACCCACCGACTGTTCCATAACCAGTCCTTGAACAAGCCGGTTCTCCGGCACGTAACCGATACCCAGATCGATTGCCTCCTGAATCGATCGGATGTGGACTTTCTTGCCCCGGATACGGATCTCCCCCGAATCCGGCTGAATCATGCCGAAGAGGCACTGAGCAAGCTCGGTGCGCCCGGAGCCGAGCAGTCCGGTAATACCGATAATCTCTCCTGGAAAAAGACTGAAATTGATATCCTTGAAGTTGCCCGTCTTGCTGAGCTCTTTGACTTCCAGCAATGGCTCAGCCTGCTGCGGAGTATATACGTATTGACTGTAATCGAGCTTTTTCCCGGTCATGAGAAAGGTCAGTTTGTCACTGCTTAGCTCGCCGCTTGGAAAGACTCCGATTTTCTTGCCATCCCGTAACACCGTCACCCGCTGGGCGATTTGTAGTACCTCGTCGAGTTTGTGACTTACGAACAGAGTGGCGATATCTTTGGACTGGAGGTCCTTGATCACCCGAAAAAGGGCTCCGATCTCTTTTCGGGTCAACGCCGTTGTGGGTTCGTCCAGGATGAGCAGTTTAACATCGCTGGTCAGAGCCCGGCAGATCGCAACCAGCTGTTGATCGGCCACAGAAAGATCGCTCACAAGCTCATCGAGGGGCAGCTGTACCTCGATTCTCTGCATGGCTGACTTGGCTGTTTCCCGGACCTTGTGCCAGTTGATATAACTGCTGTCCGTGGCGATTGTTTGAGACAGGGCGATATTCTCAGCGACAGTTAGATTTGAAAACAGGGAAAGGTCCTGGTAGATTACCTCGATTCCTTTACGAATCGAATCGATTGACTGAAGATGGTGCCGGGCCTCGCCGTCAATCTCGATATAGGCTCCATCATCCGGCTGCTCCACTCCGGATATGATTTTGATCAGGGTAGACTTTCCAGAACCGTTTTCTCCAACAAGACAGTGTATTTCTCCTCGTTCGATCTCGAAATCCACAGCATCCAGGGCCTGGACACCGGTGTAGCGTTTGCCGACATTTTTCATAGTAAGAAATAGATCAGCCACCGTTTTCCCCTTTTCCTGAAGCGGCATCGATACTCTTTCAGTATAATGCCCAGCAGTAGAAAGATGAATAGAGCCTCTCCCCTGCGGAGAGGCTCTGTGCTTTTTAACCTTTTTCCTCTTCGATCTTAGAATCCGAAGCTGTCCACGTTGTCGGGGGTGATGTCGGCCATGGCATCGACTTTGATCACATCGCGGTCCAAGCTCACTTTGCCGACTCCCGGTACTTCCATGCCGTCGGTGATCTTGCCGCCTTCGAGCAATGTCTTGGCGACCCAAGTGAGGGAGTAACCGGCGTCCTTAGGATCCCAAAGGATACCCCACTGCATACAGCCCTCTTTGAGGTACGGGGCTGCGTGCCCGGGAATGACCGTACCGACAACCGTAACTTTGCCGCAGAGGCCTTTTTCCTTCAATGCCTGGGCGGCTCCCGGAGGTCCGAGGCTGCCAAAACCTACGATTCCCTTCAAGTTCGGGTAAGCCTTGAGCAGTTCCAGGGTCTTCTGTTTGGAGAGTTCCTGATCTTCCCCGCAGGGGATCCTCTCGGTCACTAACTTGAGGCCGGGGTATTTCTGCTTTGCCCATTTGAGCCCTTCATCGGCCCACAGGTTGTGCAGGGGTACCGTCAGTGAGCCTACAAAGATAGCATACTCGCCGGTGTCGCCCATGAACTCGACCAGCTTGTCCCAGTGATGATGTCCGAACTCCACGTTGTCGATCAGCTCGATGTCATAGTCCTTCCCGACTTGATCCGGAGACTCGTGGGTGAGGATCACGATTCCCTTCTCTTTGGCCTTGGCAAAGGCCGGCTCCAATGCCTTGGCGTCGTTGGGGACGACGCAGATAGCGTCCACACCCTTGCTGATCAGGTCTTCGACGATCTTTACCTGCTGAGCAGGGTCAGCATCTGCAGGACCGAGCTGGTAGGCGTTTACGCCCAGATCGCTGTTTGCCTGCTTCACTCCCTCTTCGAGTCGATTGAACCAGGGGATTCCGGTGATCTTGACTACTGTGACGATTTCATACTTCTCCGCTGCTGGCTCCTTGCCGCCGGCGGCGAAAAGAGGCAGGGTGAAGAGAAGCAGAATCGCAACGGTAATCAACCGTTTGGGCCACGTACGCATGACGTACCTCCTTAGATTGGTTTTTTTATCGCAACAGGCATCAAACCTGATTGCTTTTTTTATTCTCGTAATGAGCATATTCTCATTACGAGAACAATCCTTGAAGCGACCAACATCAACAGTTGTGATATCTTTTTTCCAGAACATGTTGACAAACTGTTCTTTTTTTGTTATAAAGCACAACAATTGAACAATTAAATCTCTTATTTGAACATTTGTCAAGTGAATTTTGTGTAAATAATGTCGTACGAACGAAAAAAACGAATACGAAACATCGTCAATCTGCTCAACCAAAAAGCAGAGCTTTCAGTGAAGGAAATTGCTGAGATGCTTCAGGTTTCGGGTATGACGGTCCGACGCGATTTGAATGAGCTGGAGAGGCAGGGAACCATCCGCAGAACTCACGGGGGAGCCACGTTGCTCGATCCGAGCAGCAGTGTAGCTGACCCATACATACTTGGGGAACAAACCACAAAAAATGTACGAGAGAAGAGCGTAATCGGGATCAAAGCAGCTTCGCTGGTTCAGCCCCACGAGACGATATTTCTCGACTCTGGCTCGACAACGCCTTTTATTGCCAAACATCTAAACGCTGAGATTCCAATCACCGTTCTCTGCTACACCTTCACCAATGCTTTGGAGTTCTACCCGAGAAAGAACACCAACCTGATACTCCTGGGCGGATTCTTCCATAGGGATTCGAATATATTCCATAGCGTCGAAAATCGAGTGCTGATAAGTAACATACGAGCAGACAAAGCATTCATCTCCACCGGTGGACTCGACCCCGAGCTTGGTCTAACAACCTATTTTTACTACGAGGCGGACATTAAGCGGGAGATGATTCGCTCGGCCCGGCAGATCATTCTGGTCACCGACTCGACAAAATTCGGCAAAATCAGCGTCACCCATTTCGCCGGCCTGGACGACGTCGATACGGTCATCACCGATGACGGTATACCCGAAGAGTACCGCGAAATACTCGCCGATCGAGGCATCGAGTTGCTCATAGCAAACCGGAGCGACAATCCATAGAAAGTAGGGGATCGGTACCCATGAACTTCGACTTCAAAGGAAAGACAGCGGTCATCACCGGGGGCAGCCGTGGGATCGGCGCGGCGATCAGCGTTCTGCTTGCCTCCTGCAGCGCCAATGTCATGATCGACTACCTACCGGTGGAGAAAGATATCGAGGGGCTGAAACAGGTCGAAGAGGAAATCCGGGGTAGCGATGGAGTTTGCGAATCCTTCGCCGGTGATGTGACCTCTCCCGAGGCCATGGACGAGTTGTGCCGTAAAACGGTAGATCGGTTCGGCAGCCTGGACATTCTGGTCAACAGCGCCGGGCTTACCAAGCCGGCGAAGATGGCAGAGCTTTCTCCGGATTTGTGGAAGAGCGGGATCGAGGTAAATCTCAACGGCGCCTTCTACGCCAGCCAAGCCGCCTGTAAGTACATGATCTCCCAGAAATGGGGAAGAATCATCTACATCGGATCGGCGGGCTCGATTACCGGCGGTGGCGGCTCTGCGGCCTACTCCGCGGCCAAGGCGGGTGTCAACGGATTGGTCAGGGCCCTTTCCAAGGAGTTGGCCCCCCTGGGCATAACGGTCAATGCGGTGCTGCCCGCTCTCATAGAAACGGATCTCCTCAGAGACAAAGAACCGGACCCGGAGAAGAGAAAGGAGTATATCAAACGAATTCCTGTTGGACGCTTTGGTACGCCCGAGGATGTAGCCTACACCGTGCTGTTTCTCGCATCCGAGTATGCCGGTTTCATTACGGGACAGAACATCATCGTTGATGGTGGAGCCACGTACAAATAGTTCAGTGATGGCGGCGAAGCTGTCGAAGCAATATCGGCATCATTTGGAGGATTGGATGAACAAGCAGGAAATCTTGGATAAAGCCTACAAGCGGGGCTTCGAAGGGGAGCGCAACGTTAGAGGGTGCGCTCAATGCGCGATTGCCGCGGTTCAGGACGCCCTGAACATACGGAATGATTTTGTGTACAAGGCGGCCAGCGGCCTGGCCGGCGGAGCGGGAGAGTGTATAGACGGTCTTTGCGGGGGTTACTCGGGCGGCATTATGTCGATGAGCATGTTCTTCGGACGGACACGGGAGGAAGAGGCGACCCCGAAGGGGCGGGAGGACAAATACATGTCTTTCAGGATGGCTGCGGCGCTTCACGATAAGTTCATGGAGAAGTACGGCACCGTGATCTGTGCGGAAATACACAAGAAAATATTCGGCCGCTCTTTTAACCTGAGAGACGACGAGCAGAAGCAGCAGTTTCGGGATGCCGGAGCCCATGAACGTGAGGACGGGTGCTGCGCCGTTGTTGGAGACGGAGCCCGCTGGGCTATTGAGCTGATCCTCGATGAAATCGAAGAAAAAGGACTGAACGTGGAGGATTTTGAGGATCTGATCTACCCGAAGAGATGATCTGGCGAACGCAATACGGCGGCTACCAGAAATCTAGGAGGTAAATGTCATGCCAGAAGAAGACGCAGAAGGAAAGAACTATTATGTGGATGTACCCCAGAAAGCGAAATTGTTTTTTCTCAAAGGTTCAACCGAGCTGGATTGGGGGATGAAGAACCGACTGGCCCGAATCTTCAATCCCAGAGACGGCCGGACCGTGATGCTGGCCATCGACCACGGCTATTTTCAGGGCCCCACATCGGGCCTGGAGAGAATCGATGTCAATATCATGCCCCTGGTGCCGGAGGCCGACGTGCTGATGTGTACTCGGGGTATCCTCCGCGCCATCGTACCGCCTTCTGTGACCAAGCCGGTGGTGATCCGCGCCTCCGGAGGTCCGAGCATTCTCAAGGAGCTCTCCGAGGAGCAGATCGCCATGGACATCGAGGACTGCATCCGTCTGGGAGTGTGCGCCACCGCCATTCAGGTGTTCATCGGGGGACAGTTCGAGTCCCGATCGGTGGTGAACATGACCAAGCTGGTGGACGCGGGACTGCGCTACGGGATTCCCACGATGGCGGTCACCGCAGTAGGTCGGGAGCTGGAGCGAAACGCCAAATATTTCCGCCTAGCCACCCGGATCTGTGCCGAGCTTGGCGCCCATTATGTGAAGACCTACTACGTGGAGGAAGGATTCGAAACCGTGACGGCGGCCTGTCCGGTACCGATTGTCATCGCCGGAGGGAAGAAGCGTCCCGAGCTGGATGCTCTGAAGATGGCCTATAATGCGATTGACCAAGGTGCCAGCGGGGTGGACATGGGCCGGAACATCTTCCAGTCCGATTCCCCGATCGGGATGATGAAGGCGGTCAAGGCGATCGTCCACGGCAAGGAGAAACCGGAGAAAGCTTTCGACTTCTACCAGACGATCAAGAATAAAAAAGAAATAACTAGCGATCGGTGATGAGCTACCTGCAAAAGTACTCTGCGGAAGTCCGGGACTTCACGATGGTCTGCAGACGCCTGGCCGACAGGATGTACGTCACCAGCCAGGGGGGGAACCTCGCCTACAAGCTTGAGGACAACCTGATTCTGATCTCTCCCACCTGCGTGTGCAAGTCCGAGATCTCCGAGATGGATGTGGTGTTCATCGACCTGGAGGGCAAGACGGTGGAGGGAACACGCAAGCCGACAGGCGAGGTACCAATGTACCTGAATTTCTACCGGGATCGACCGGATGTCAAATCCGTGATCCACTGTCACCCTCCTTATACCAACACCTTCGCGATTCTCAAGGGAACAAACTGGCTGATGAGACCGGTGTTTCCGGAGACGGTGGCGGAGGTGGGACCGGTTCCGCTGGTACCCTACGGCGAGCCTCTGACCCAGAGGCTGGCCGACGCCGTCGTGCCCCTTGTAAAGAAGTACAACGCCTTTCTCATGGAAAACCACGGTCTGACGCTCTTAAGTCCCGCCGATATCCGGCGAACGATCCAGCTGGTGGAGATCCTCGAGGTCAGTGCGATTTCCATCCTCCAGGCCCTGGCGGTTGGGGAGGTAAAAGAACTGACCAAAGAGGATGTTCGGAATCTTGAGAACACCATGAGGACAAGAAACCTGCCCATGGCCGGAGCTCCGGGGGCGAATAAATCCCTGATCGACCTGTACTTTCCCGAGAACCAATGAACGGCCGGAGGAGAGTGAAAAAGTCTTAAGGTCCTTGTGGTGAGAATCACCGATTCATGTGGAACTGGTCACTATTTGATGGATTTCGGGAAGCCCAACGGTTTCCACCTCCGGGAAGACCGAAAAATCTCCCTGGTTCCCGGTGATGAGTTTCGATAGTCCATAGGTTGACATGGTTGCGACAACGTTGGCGTCGTGGATGCGTTTTCCGGTTAATTGACAGTTTTTCGTCAGTAGTCGCAGTGTATTCGATACGGCCTCGGTTTCGTCGAAGAATACGAGCCGTTTTCTGAACTCATCAACGTTGTTGAGGGCATCATTCGAGCTTAGTCCTAGACCGTTAGCCTCTAATGACCGCGTGGCCACCACCAGGTATTCCCGGACAATTTGCCCGCTGATACCGAGGTGCATGCCAATCCGTTGGTGTGAAGCGATCACGTGCCTGGCATACCGGTGATGCGGCCTGGACTCATCCGTTGCCGCAAGCAGGATATTGGTATCCAAAAACAGGATCTCACCGACCGTGATTTTCATAGATCTCGTCTCGACTCCAGGTTGACTTTCCACCGGTCTTCACTGTGACCAGCTCGAGGTCATCCTTGGTGTGATCCGGAGGCGCCATACGTGCAGCTTTGGTCAGTATGTCGCGGAGCTCCCCCTGAAGCGACCGGTTGTGGTTACGGGCAAGACGTTTCAGGCGCTCGAGAGTTTGCGAATCGATGTTTCGTATATGTATCGATTTCATATCGGTATTATAATGCTACCATTTTTAGGAGTCAAGGTTTTTCGTTCTGTTCTGCATCAGCAGGGGATTCGATTTTCAGCATCTCCTTCAACCTCTCCTGGATCGTCTCGGCTCTGCCGAGGGACAGTTCCTGAAAATGGGTCCGCTTTTCGATCTCCGAATAGAGGATTTCGAAATCACTGTACTCTTCTGGGATTGTTACAAGTTTGTCCCCCTCTTTCCGGTAGACGAACAGGAAAGGGCGGCCCCGTTCCTGGGTGCAGTACCCGGCGGCGGTAACCTGATCCCAGGAGAAGACGAGCAGCTCCCCATCGGGCATTTGACACTTCAATTCCTTGTCCGTGGTTTCCACCCAGCTCTTCATGTGGTTGCGGAAGAAGCGTAGCATCGTGTAGTCCAGATAGGCAGCCCCGGCCAGGGCCAGGATGCCGAGAACTGTACCGGCAAAAATCAACAACAGGACTGCGGCGGCCGGAAGCGCGATCACGATGAGAAAGAGGATGATCATCCGTGGATTGGAAGCTACGGTAATCTTATGACGCATCAACTACTCCTTACGCGAGAATCAGGGACACTGGAACAGGGGGAGCCAGCTTTGATTCGCCGCAAACATCTCCTCTACCATAGTCTCTATTTCGGCGAGGCTCAACACGGCAGAGGTCAGGGGGTCGAGTCCCGACGACGTTTACATCGGTGGCCACCTGCATGGCTTTGCAGAGCATGGCCATGGGGTTGGTGTAGTTGAGCAGGATCGCCTTCGGGCACAGCTTTTCGATATCCCGGCAAATCTCCAGCATGACCGGGATGGTCCGTGATACGCCGCCGCAGCTCGCGCATCATGACAAAGCCTTCCCGCCACCCTCAGCTCCGATCCCCGAGGGCGGCAAGGGGCTGACTACGCGATCCGACCAGCCGGAATAAGCCATAGATGACAGCCAGCATGATCAACGGCACCGCAATCCATATGAGACTGCGCTCCACCACGATCTGGAAGTACAGAGTGGCCACGATCCAGGCCAACACCGTGAGATAGGCGATGGAAAGCCAGCCGTAGCCTGCTCCGATCTCCCGCAAGATCACCCCCAGGGCGGCCACGCAGGGGAAGTAGATCAGGATGAACAGCAGGTAGGCGTAGGCCTGGGCGCCACCGTAGGAGAAGTATCGCCGCATGGCGGCAAACACCGCCGTGTCCGCCTCGACTTCTTCGGCAACGGCCGCCTCCTCACCACTGACCACACCGGCTCCCACCGGATCGGCCAGATTTCCGAAGATTCCCACCAATCCCTCCGGAATCGAGGCCAGGGCTTCCCGGATGCCGCCCCACAGGTTAAACGGCTCGGGCTCTTCGGCTTCTGAGGCAGCGGCGTCGATCTGGTTGTATAGGCTGTTCAGAGTTCCGACCACCGCCTCTTTGGCGAACAGACCAGTGAACACAGCCACCGTGGCCGGCCAGTTGTCCTCCTCGATGCCCATGGGCCGGAACACCGGGGTAATGGTCTTGCCGATTCGGGACAAAACCGAGCGACCGGAGTCCTCGTTGCCGAAGCTGCCGTCCACTCCCAGGGAGTTGAGGAAGCCCAGAACGGTAACCACGATCACGATCACCACACCCGCGCGGCGCATAAATATTTTGAGACGGTTCCAGGTATGCATCATGATGTGCCGCAGACGCGGAGCGTGGTACGGCGGCAGCTCCATGATGAACGGGGAGGCTTCGCCCCGGAACAGAGTGTTCTTCAGGAGCAGCCCTGTCAGGACGGCCAGTATAATGCCGGCCAGGTAGATCGAGAACACCACACTCCCTGCCGCGGCTGGAAAAAAGGCTGCCGCGAACAGGGCATACACCGGGAGCCGGGCGCCGCAGGACATCAGCGGGGTCATGAATACGGTCATGAGCCGGTCCTTGCGGTTTTCCAGCGTGCGGGTGGCCATGACCGCCGGGATCGTGCAGCCGAAACCCACGATCATCGGGACGAAGGATTTGCCCGGAAGCCCGATCCAGCGCATGAAGCGGTCCATCACGAAAGCGGCCCGGGCCATATAGCCTGAGTCCTCCAGCAGCGACAGCATCAGGAACATCGTGAAGATGATCGGAACAAAGGTGGCCACGGTTTGAATCCCGGCTCCGATGCCGCCTGCCGTTATTGTGATCAGCCAGGGCGGAGCGCCGATCACCTCCAGCAGACTTCCCAGCCCGTTCACGAAGATGGTGCCGAAGAGGATGTCGAAAAAGTCGATGAAAGCTCCTCCGATGTTGATCGTGACCCAAAACACCAGGTACATGACCGCCAGGAAGATCGGGATCCCAAGCACCCGGTTCATGACGATTCGATCCGCCCGATCCGTAGCCGAAATGCTGTCTCGCCGCCGTTGTACGACTTTCTGTGTGAGGCCGTGGATGAAGCCATAGCGATAATCGGCCAGGACGATTTCGGCTGGTTCTTTCAAGGTCTTTTCGATGTGCTCCTGGGCCTCCGCGATCTCTCTTGATGCAAGAGCACCGGAGGCCGTGACCGCGGCGGTGACCCAGTCGTCCGCTTCCAGCAGTTTCAGGGCCAGCCAGCGGGAGTCGGTTTTCATTCTGCCCGCAAGATCCTCCAGGTGAGGCTTCCAGTTCTGCAAGATCTCATTGATCTCATTGGGATATTTGGGAGCAGCCGCGGTCGACGAGCCTGATGAACTCAGTGCAGCGACAAGGGCCTCTCGCACCCGATCGATATCCCGATCCTTGATCGCGCTGATCGCCACCACCGGACAGCCGAGGATCTTTTCGAGGAGCTCCACATCGATCTGCGTATCCCGCCGCTCGGCCAGATCCATCATGTTCAGCACGACTAGCAGCGGCGCCTTCATCTCCAGTAAGTGGGTGGTCAGGTACAGGTTGCGCTCCAGGTTGGTGGCATCCACGATGTTGATCACCAGCTCCGGTTCGCCGCTCAGCAGGTAGTCCCGGGCCACACGCTCGTCTTCCGAATACGCGGACAGGGAGTAGATCCCGGGCAGGTCGACGAATCGCATGTCCATTCCGCTGATTCGCGCTCTGCCCTCCTTCTTTTCCACCGTAACACCGGGCCAGTTACCAACCCGTTGGCGACCCCCGGTCAAACCGTTGAACAGGGTGGTCTTCCCGCAGTTGGGATTGCCGGCAACGGCCACCACCCGGGCGGCTACGGCGGTCGAAACGTGTTCGCTTCTCATTGTCCACCTCCTTCATCTTCGATGGGCCGAACTTGAAGCATGTCAGCCTCTTCTTTGCGTAAAGAAAGGTTGAACCCCCGCACCTCAAGCTCCACCGGGTCCCCCAGCGGAGCAAGCTTGACCAGTTTCAGCACCGTACCTTTGGTCAGGCCCATGGACAGGAGCCTGCTTCTGTAGGCCGGGTTGCCGGACTCGTAGCCCACGATCTCGGCCCTCTCGCCGATCCCGAGACTCTTGATCTGTTGTGCCATACACACCTCCCTATTGTTTCCTATCACCAATAAAGTTAGAGATACCTAACATTTATATCAAAAAAATCAGCTCACCAGAATGTGGTGGGCCATGCCGCGGCCGATCATGAAGCGGCTGTCCAGCACTCTTACCACCAGGGGACCGCCGCGGTCGTTTCTTACTACTTCGATCTCCGTCCCCGGTGCCAAGCCCATGGCGGACAGTCGTCGCTGCAGGCCCGGGCCGCCAAATATCCGGTGAATCCTCACGCGCCGGCCAGTCTCCACCATGGTTAGTGGAAAGGTCGGCGCTTTCGTCCTTCGATCTAATTCCTGCCTCATTCAGCGTGATCCTTGCTCTCAGACGCGGTACTCGAGTCCAGCGTGTCTCGGGTCAAGGACAGACAGCGCTCGCACTCGTCCCAGGAATGTCCGCACTCCGGATGCTCGCAAAAATACCCGAAGCCCTCGAGCCAGCGCTCCCCGGCCCTGGGGCAAACCCGGATGAACTCGGCAAAGCGGATCAGGCGCTCCATGAGGTCCTCCGACACGGCGTGTTCGATCCTGCAGGCGTTCTCCCCCGCCTCCTTCTCGTCTAATCCCAGCACGGTCACGAAGAACTCTTTCAGCGCCCGGTGACGGCCGACCACCTTTTCGGCCAGCCGCTTCCCCCCCTCGGTGAGGGTGATCAGCTCATAGGGGGCGTAGTTCACGAGTTTCTTGTCTGCCAGAACCCTCAGCGCACCGGTGACCGAGGCGCCGGTCACCTCCATCTGATGGGCGATGTCCCTGCTTCGAGCCACCTGATATTTCTGGATAAGGTTGTAGATGACCTCCAGATAGTCCTCCAGGCTGGCACTCAAAGATTCTGACACCACTTGACTCCTTGTTTCGTACATCCTAAAAATATGAGAGGCGCCTAACTTTGTCAAGACCCTTACCGAACGATCTTTCTCGAGACTGCTTCGTTCCTGCTCCTCGGTGCCCTGGTCTCAGCTCTCTTTAAAGCCGCGGTCCCAGCGGATTTCCTGCTCATCTTCAAAGACAATGTACTGCTGTCGACGGCGGTGATGATGGCCTTGGCCGATGGTGCTGTCGATCTGTTCGGAGGCCGATGCCTTCGTCGCTTCTTCTTTGGCCTTTTTCCCCCGCATCGCAGGCATAGTGAGCCCCTGGAACAGGCAGTGAGACAGAATTAATTCAACGAAGCTGGATTGAGCCCTGGAGGTGCACGGCCGGCTAACCTTCATTAAACTCGAAAAAAGAGAGCATCAGAGTGATCTATGGATGTTGATAAAAAAGGCCGGCTCCGAAGAGCCGGCCTTCGTTTAATGTGCCGGCGTTGTAATATAGTAAACTGGGAGGGGAACTATATTAGGTACCGACACAAATATTATCGACTTACGGCAAAAGAAAATTAATCCTCATTTATAATTATATCAAAAATTATGGAAAGATGGTAGTGTTTTCCCTTTTGAACACTAAATTTCTTGCTGACGCTGTGATCGGCGATTTTTGCCCTTACCAGGTGGGTTCCCTCACTGATTGCGATGGGAAAGGGATCGGACAGCTTTTCCCCATCCAAATACAGTTCGGTGCCCAGCGGCGCATCGATCGTCAGTTGGCTGATCGTTTCTTCGAGGTAGAGATCCACTACTGTCGTCTTTCCCGACTCTACGGCGAAACTGGTATGAACCTCTTTGAAGGAGGAGGATACAACCTGGAGCTGATGGATTCCCGAGGATAGTTCCTGCCGCTGCACGGGGAAGGAGATCTTCTCTTCATCCACGAACAGGTCTACCTCTTCACTTTCCAGACCTCGAGGGAAGTGGAGTACAAGGGTTACGAATCCCTTTTTCTCCAACAACGGTTTAATGGAAAAATAAAATTTCTTGTCCGCAATGGCCGTAGGAATTCCTTTGGCAAGAGGAACCATGGTAAGGAGCAGAGGAAAGTCACTCCGCCCGACAGGTTTCTCGAGACAATAGGTGCCCACGGGCAGAGGTTCTTCGGTCCGCAATTTTTCAAGAGGTATTTGGATGTAGATCCTGTTCAAATAGGGTAGATATTGAAAAAAGGCCCGCTCGCCGGAATAGAAGCGTACCGAGGCGTCGGGTCGGGGCGAGAGGTTTTTGTATATCGCCAATGCGTAGCTGTCGAAGTACTTTTTCAGTTCATTGGACAGGTGAAGCTCGACGCGTATGCCCTTGAGAAATGGGGTTTCCTCTTCCAAGGATAGCACGGCGGCTTCCTCCAGGGATATCTCCACGGTTCGTTCGAAAGCGGCGTCACTGGGTACACGCACCTCCTGAACAACCAGGCCGCGAATTTGCTCGCCCCAAAGGACCGGCGAGAGCAACAGAGCGAGGATGGTGCACGTGAATTGCAGCTTGAACCTTCCCATCAATTCTTTTCCTTTGGTATGGGCAGAAGTGGAGCCGGATCCCGAGCGGCACCTTTTCTTCGTATTTCAAAGTGAAGGTGCGGACCTGTTGAGTACCCAGTCGTTCCCACTGCCCCAATAATCATACCTGATCGTACTTCCTCGTTCAACCGGACTGAGATTTCTTCGAGATGACCGTATATGGTTTGATATCCCGCTTCATGATTGAGAATGACCATTTTTCCCAACACAGGGTCATAGCCGATAACGCCGACGCTGCCATCACGAGCGGCGTATACTTCCGTGCCCACGGGAGCTGCCAGATCTATACCACGGTGAAACTCCGAGTCACCGGTGAAAGGATTATCCCTGGTTCCGTATCCTGAGGTGAGTCTGCCGAAGGGTAGGGGGAAGCGGAAAAGAATGTTGAGAAAGTACGCCCTCTCGATTGCCGTGAAGCTCTGTCCGCGGAAAAATTGCAGAGAGAGCAACCGGCCGCCCCTGTCGATCCGTATAGGCTGAGCTTCTTCCCGAACGTTTTTGCTTACCGAAGCTACGATTTCCTGAAATGTGCTGGCCGGTACCTCCCAGACAAAGATCCCGGGTTGGTTGGGAATCAGCACTTCTTCCACCGATTGGATCGCCGTCGGATTATCCAGGCCGTTCAGCGTAGCAATACAATCGTAGGGTAAGTTGAGGCGGGCTGAGAGGGAGAAAAGATCCATCGTGTCTTGGAGTCGATAGGAAAACAATCTCAGCGGCGGGAATTCGTCCGTATCCCCCGCATCCAGCGCGTCCTGCCCACTCAGAGGCAGGCGGCTTTCCGCCTGGAAGTATGCCTGGAGGTCGCTTTGAAGCTGCTTGAACAGGACATCCCGTGAGTTGAGCTGTTCTATCCGTGGATAGTCGCAGAGGGCTGCCGAAGCGATGAATAGGAAAACCGCAGAAAAGCTGCGAAAGCGTAGTGTGCGCAAGAGGAGGAGTTTATGTTTTACCTCGCTTTCCATATTTGAGGAATCCCAGAAACAGCAGCCAAACAACCGCTGCCAGAATCGCCAGCACCGTTTGTCCCCGGCTGATAAGAAAAACGATCCCGTAGATCACGCCAAGGGAGGCAACAGCCACGGCTACTTTTTTTAGTATCGGCAGTATTGTTTTATTTGCGTATAACCTTAGGGCTCCGGGATTCTTACTCAAGCCTACGATCCTGGAAATCAACAGAGCCAGCAGTCCTGCCGCGACCAGAGAAAGGACGAAAACTGTGTATCCCGCAGCAAATTTGCTGGAAAAATACCAGAGAGGAACCGCTAGGATCAGGCCGATCAACGCGATACTTGCGACCAGACCCAGAAAGATGCCCACTTTCTGGAAAGACTTTCCCAGGCCCTTGATGACCCGTGTCCATGTGCGAATCAGTAATGACAAGGCTAACGATCCTGCAGCTGTTCTTGTTGTTGCCGATATCCGAGCGCTTCTTCATCTTTGCCAAGGCGCTCGGCCAAGGATATCAGGTAGGGAAGCACATCCGCAGCATCCCTATAGAGATACATAGCCCGGTATACTTGAAAAGATTTTTCAAAACTCTCGTAGGCCTGCAGATCATTGCCGGCTTTTTCTTCGATCATCCCTTTTGCGAAAAGGTCTTTACCGATCCCCAGGGAGTTTTCCACCCGTTTGTCGTAGCTCAGAGCCAGATCGATCATTTCCCGTGCTAGTGCATAGTCTCCCCGCTTGGAATGAATCGAGGCAATCATATAGTAGTTGCTGGCGATTTCCGCGTATTGCTTCAAGTTCAGGTTGATTTCAAGGGCTCTTTGAAAGTTGTCGTTGGCTTCCTCAAGCATCCCCCGTTTCTTGTACACAGTGCCGATGTTGTGGTAGATGATCGCCAGGTCTTGTCCCGGCGGACCCCCTTCTTCGATTCCGAGCAGCGCCTCCTCAAGCAGAAACTCAGCTTCGTCGAGGTCGCCCCTCTCCAGATACACCTCGGCCAGACTGGTCCTGCTCTGGGCAATGAGTCCAGGATTTCCGAGTTTCTCCGCCAACGTCACTGCCCTGCTGAAGTTGTCCTCCGCCTGATCATCGTATCCCACTGCCATGTAGACCTTACCGATCGAGTTGTAGGAAAGGACGATCCCCTCTTCGTTATCTACAGAGATATTGTCATTCAGAGCCAATGTGAAAAATTGCAGAGCTTGTTTGTACCGGCCCTCGTTGTAGTGGGCATTGCCGAATTTCGTGTATTCCGCGGCACGGTTCTTTTTGTCGGTGATCTCCTCCCTCTGTTTAGGCGCGGAGGAACAGGACAACATCAAGGTGAAGGCCAGAAAGACCAGGATGATGTACCGCATCTAAAAGTCCTCGTCCCGGAAACTCTGAAAGGTTGTCGGTTGCTCGAGCCTTTCCGGGATTCCCCTGCGCAGCAGTGGATTGTTTTTCACTGCCTCTAGAACATCTTTGCCCTGATCCAAAGTATCTCTTCCCTTCTCGAGCACTCCGGATATCTGAGGTTGAGTCGCGTTCATGAAGGCGACGAACTCCCCCAATTCGGCAATGATCGTGTTCAGATCTTTTACGGACTGAACGATCTCGTCGTAGAGCTGATTGTCATCATCCAGGATTGTTGCTACCGATCCTTTCGGATCGAGCAGTTTTTTCGCCAATCCGGTAGGATCGGTCATTCCTCCGGTCAGCTCTTCGACGTTGGCCACGACCCTGTCCAGATTCTCGAGCACACTGTTGATCCGGCCGGTAGTGGTTTCCAGATCGTTGAGTACCGCCGACAGCGGTCCCGGACTCTCTCCTTTTATAGAACTGTTTAAAGAGTCCACCATCTCTTCTATCGAGAGCAGTGTAGCATCCACCTGGACGAGGATCGGTCCAATACTGGCAATAGCGGCTCCGATTGGATCTTCCCCGGTGGGACGATCAACGAGCCCCTTCTCCACGAGCTGCTTTCCCACGTCGAGATCCATGGAAGGAATATAGGAAAACTCAGGCAAAGGTTCCGCCGGGCCTTTGCCGGGATGAAAAAACATCCCACCCCCCAAACCCAGCGGATTGGAAGACAGCTCCAAGACAGAGTTTGGCAGCACCTTGTCGTAGTAGGTGTCCATGATGAAGAACTCGATCTCCACCATATTGTCATTGGTCAGAGATATCCCACTGAGTTTACCGATTTCAAAGCCTTTGAGCCTGATCGGCATACCCACGCTCAAGCCTCCCGCGGATTTAAAGGTGCTCCAGAAGTAGTAGTCTTTGGCGAACCAACGCTGGTTGATACCAAGTAAAATCAGAATAGCGGCGATTCCTAAAATCGCCAAGAGGACGAATATTCCCACGATTTGATGAGCAAACCGAATCCGGAACTTCATACTCTTGCTAGTCTAGCGGAGCCCGTCCGGCAGTGTCAAGTTATTTGCCCGGATCATGATCTTGCTTGATGCAATTGACATTCTTTTATATTTCTTTACCATACCATACTATCAGTACCGAGGCGGAGGGTATCACCTACCGGGAGGAGTGCATGATTTGGAATCCCCACTATGAGTCGATGGAGCGAAAAAAGCTCGTCAAGATCCAGAGCGAAAGACTCTGCGAGCTGGTGGACCGGGTATATCGAAAGGTCCCGTTCTACCGGAAACGGATGGATGAGAAAGGAGTAAAACCTCGGGATATCGATCATATCTCTGACATTACCAAGCTTCCCTTCCTGACCAAAGACGACATGCGGGATGTATATCCCTTCAAACTGTTAGCGGTCGATCCGATCGACATCGTCGAAGTCCACACCTCTTCAGGCACTACGGGAAAACCTGTTGTCGATGCCTATACTCGTCAGGATATCGCCATCTGGTCAGAGGCTATGGCCCGCACGTTGGCTATGGGGGATACATCCCGCACGGACAGTGTGCACAATGCTTACGGGTACGGTCTGTTCACAGGTGGTTTGGGGGTGCACTACGGAGCGCGACTGATCGGGGCGAACGTCATCCCGATTTCGGGGGGAAACACAGCCCGACAACTTGTGATCCTGCAGGACTTCAAATCAACGGTACTGACCTGCACGCCCTCCTACTCCCTCTACCTGGCTGAAGCGGCCAGGGAGCAGGGATTGGATTTCAAGAAGATGTCCCTCCGGATAGGGTTGTTCGGAGCCGAGCCCTGGAGCGAAGGAATGAGAAAAGAGATTGAATCCAAGCTCCATCTCAAAGCACTGGATATCTATGGGCTGACGGAAATCATCGGTCCCGGGGTTTCTTCGGAGTGTGAATACCAGGACGGACTGCATATCTGCGAGGATCTTTTCTACCCGGAGATCATCAATCCGCAAACAGGGGAGGTTCTGTCCGACGGAGAGAAGGGCGAGCTGGTCATCACAACTCTAACCAAACAGGGCACCCCGGTTCTGCGCTACCGCACTCGGGATATCACCTATTTGAACCACGAACCCTGTCGCTGCGGCAGAACGGCGGTACGGATGCACCGTTTGCTAGGCAGAACAGACGATATGCTTATCATCCGGGGCGTGAACGTTTTCCCATCTCAAATCGAGGAAGCGCTGCTGCGTATCGAGGGAATAGAGCCGCATTACCAGCTGGTAATCGACCGGCGCGAACAGCTGGACAACCTCGAGGTATTGGTTGAAATGAACGAAAAGCTGTTTTCCGACGAGATCAAGAACCTTGAGCGCTTTGAGCAGGAAATCAGTGAAGGTCTTTATGCAGCCCTTGGTATTCACACACGGGTTAAGCTCGTCGAGCCCAAGAGTATTCCGAGAAGCGAAGGAAAGGCCAAGCGGGTTGTAGACAAGCGGCAGCTGTAACTTAAAAATTGAGGTAAGGAGGAGTGCAATGACGCTCAAACAAATCTCTGTTTTTCTGGAGAACAAGAAGGGACGACTCGCCGAGGTAGCCGGCCTGATCGCGGCGGAAAAGATAAATATACGCGCCCTTTCTCTAGCCGATACGACGGATTTCGGGGTCCTGCGACTGATTGTGAACGATCCCGATAGATGCTTCGATGTCCTAAAGAAAAACAACTTCGTTGCCCAGCAAACGGATGTCATCGCCGTAGAGGTGTTGGACAAACCCGGTGGGTTGCAAAAAATCCTCGATGTATTCGATGATAACGATGTGAATATCGAGTACATGTACGCCTTTGTCGAGAAGAAGTCGGACAACGCAATCGTCATTTTCCGGATTGATCAGCCCGATCGGGCGATCAAGGTTTTGGAGAAGAACAATATAACCGTTCTGTCATCGGAAATCATCAGCAAACTGTAAGATCGCCGGGCATTCCTTGGATGTGCCTGGGATCGTACTCAAGGTGGAGTGTATAAATTTACACTCCTTTATTGACAAAATACGGGTAGTATATTAATACAGACAAATCAATTTTATAAAAGGAGTCGGAGCAAATGAATCGAAATCTTGCTATTGCGGCGGCTGCTATCCTGTTAATTGGGTTGGCTGTTTCGCCCCTTTTCGCGGGTGCGGGGCAGGAAGAGGCTGCAGCCAAAGAACCGATCAAGGTGGGGGCTATTCTCGCCGTGACCGGCGGGGCATCCTGGCTCGGCGCACCGGAGGCTAAGACTCTGGAAATGCTGGTTAAACAGACCAATGCGGCCGGGGGTATCGATGGACATCAGGTGGAGCTGATCATCAAGGATTCCCAGGCCAGTGCGGAGAAGGCGATCTCCTTCGCCAAGCAGCTCATCGAGGAGGAGCAGGTCCTGGCGATTATCGGTCCCTCCACCAGCGGCGAATCGATGGCCATAAAGGATATCTGCCAGGAGGGGCAGACCATCCTTCTGTCCTGCGCCGCCGCGGAAACCATCGTGAATCCGGTAGCCCCCTACGTATTCAAGACACCTCAGAAGGACAGTTATGCGGCGATCTGGATCTTTCAGACCATGCAGAAGATGGGGATCTCCAAGATCGGTGTAGTCGTCGGCAACACCGGCTTCGGCCAGGGTGGAAAAGCTCAGCTGGAGAAGTACGCTCCGGAGCACGGAATCGACGTCGCTATTGCCGAAGTGTACGATAGTGCTGCTACGGACCTGACCGGCGTGTTGACCAAGCTCAAAGCCAGGGGTGTTGAGGCCGTAGTGAACTGGTCGATCGTCCCCGCTCAGTCCATCGTTGCCAAGAACATGAGGCAGCTGGGAATGGATGTGCCTCTGTTCCAGAGCCACGGCTTCGGCAACATCAAATACGTGGAGGCCGCCGGGGAGGCCGCCGAGGGAATTATCTTTCCCTGCGGACGTCTGCTGGTTGCCGGCGTCCTTCCCACGAATCATCCCCAGAAGGACCTGCTGGTTGAGTACAAGAGCGAGTACGAGTCGCGCTACGGCGAGGACGTCAGTACCTTCGGCGGCCACGCCTACGACGCCTTCATCATCCTCAAAGCTGCGATCGAAAAAGGCGGCAGTGTGGAGATGGCCGATGTTCGGGACGCCATAGAAAGCCTGCAAGGTGTGGTCGGGACTGCCGGAATCTTCAACATGTCTCCGAGCGACCACAATGGTTTGGGTTTGGACTCTTTCGAGATGCTTACGGTAAAGGACGGCAAGTTCGTACTGCTGGAACAGTAAGCGGTTCGTTTCCATTTAGCGACCATTGAGTTTCGAGCAGTTTTTTCAATATTTTCTCTCCGGCGTAACATCCGGGAGTATATACGCGATCATCGCAATCGGTTTTAACATCATCTACAACACCACGGGCATCATCAATTTTGCTCAAGGGGAGTTCTTGATTTTGGGAGGGATGATCGGTATCAGCCTTTCATCCTTCCTTCCTCTATCCATCGCGATCGCCGCCGCCGTTGTTGTGACCGTAGGCGTAGGTGCGATGATCGATTTTCTCTTCATCAAGTGGCTCAAGGGTCCTTCGGTACTCCGGCTGATCATCATCACCATCGGTGTGTCGATTCTGATTCGCGAGTCCATGCTCCATATCTGGGATGAAAAGGTGCGAACTCTTCGGCACTTCACGGGAACCGAAATTTCTTCGGTAAAAATTCTCGGCGCATACATATCCCCCCAGGTGCTCTGGGTTCTGGGGATCAGCGCCGTGATCGTCGTGGCGCTGAATCTATTCTTCCGGCTCACCCTGGTAGGCCGTGCCATGCGGGCCTGTTCAGATAACCGAACGGCCGCCCGGTTGTGCGGAATCCGGGCCACTCAGATGGTGACATTCTCCTTCATGCTCAGCGCCGCTATCGGCGCCTTGGCCGGGTGTGCTATCTCCCCGTTGACCCAAACGCAGTACAATATGGGGGCGCCTCTGGCCATCAAGGGATTCACCGTGGCCATTCTCGGCGGGCTGGGCAACAGCACCGCCGCCGTGGTTGCCGGCCTCGTTCTCGGCCTCCTCGAGGCTTTCAGCATCGCCGTACTTCCCCTGGCCTACATCGACGCGGTTTCAATCGCTGTACTGCTCGTAATCCTCTTCTTCCGTCCGAGTGGTCTGTTCGGGAATCGAGAGGCCAGCGCCCTCAAGGAGTTCTGATGCGCCCTCGGCTGCGAAAGTACCTCCCCATTCTCGCTGTGTTGACCGCCGTTGTCGTGGTCCAACTCGTAATCTCTGCCGGCCGCGCCAACTACTATCTCACCCAGCTGACCATGTCTGCATACTACTCCCTGGTCGTGATAGGACTGTGTTTGCTGATGGGCTTTGCCGGGCAGATCTCCCTGGGACAGGCGGGGTTTTTCGCCATCGGCGGATATACATCGGCTGTGCTGACAACGATGAATCTCGTGCCCTATGCGGATCTCCAGTCGGTGCAAACCCTAACCCGGATGGGGATGGTTCTCGAGCGTCAGGATCTGTACGGAAATGCTCTGCTGTCCTTTTCTCCCTGGCTGGCGTTGATCGCCGCCCTGATCATAACCGTAGTGATCGCCTTGATCATAGGCATTCCGGTGATCAGATTGCGGGGGCACTACCTGGCCATGGCGACTCTTGGATTCGGTTTGATCATCTATAGAATCGTGTTGGGTACGGGATTCCTGGGGGAGGCGGATGGAATCACAGGCGTGCCTCCGTTTCCGTTTTTCGGCTTGAAGGTCAGCGGATCCCTGTCGGCGCGTATCCCCAACTACTACATCGCCTGGGTTCTTGTACTGCTTGGAATGCTTCTGGCTTTAAACTTGATTCAGTCAAGGGTCGGGAGAGCGTTGCGGTCGATCCATGGAAGCGAAGATGCGGCTAAGGCCATGGGGATCGACACCGCACGCTATAAGCTCGCCACCTTCGTATTGAGCGCCGTGTTCGCAGCTGTGGGCGGCATCTTTCTTACCCACTACAACGGCGGTATCGGTCCCTCAGAGGTTACGGGCATGAAATCGGTGCGCTACGTTGCTGTGGTCGCGGTGGGCGGTATGGATAACCTCTGGGGGGCTTTGCTCATGAGCATGCTCTTGAACTTTCTTTCCCTCAGGGGCTACTTCGGCACCTACGACGATGCGGTGTTTGCCGCGATCCTGCTGGTGATCATGCTGTTCTTTCCGGATGGTCTCTTGCGAGCTCCGGCCTTCAGAAATCTTCTGCTCCTCCGACAGAAATTGTCAGCTCTGGTTCGTCCCTCAAAATCACAGGAGCCGGGGGATGGCTGAACTGCTGCTGGAGGTTAGCAAGCTCAACCGTTCTTTCGGCGGCTTGAAAGCGGTAAACGATGTTTCCTTCACTGTTCAGGCGGGATTGATCAAGTCCGTGATCGGACCGAACGGTGCAGGGAAGACCACCCTTTTCAATCTGATCTCCGGCATGCTGGCCTCCGACTCGGGCGTTGTGCGCCAGAAGGGCAGGGAGATCACCAGGCTCCAGCCCCACAGAATAACCGAGTTGGGTATCTGCCGTACTTTTCAAACCACAAAACTTTTCTCCCGCATGACAGTTCTCGAGAATGTAATGGTGGGTCGCCACACCCGCACCCGAGCCGGTTTTTTGTCCGGGGTTTTCAACCTACCCTGGACCTGGAAAGAGGAGAGGGAAATCCGGGAACGCTCCTTGGAACTTCTCGACTCCCTGGGGCTGGCGGACACCGCGGAGGATCTGGCCTCGAACCTGCCGTTCGGTAAACAGCGCATGCTGGAGATTGCAAGGGCATTGGCCACTGAACCTTCACTACTGCTTTTGGATGAACCGGCAGCGGGTCTCAATATATATGAGACGAGGGAGATGGCCGATCTTGTTCTGAAGATCCGCAAGTGGGGGATCACGGTTTTACTCGTCGAACATGATATGTCCCTGGTCATGGACATCTCCGACGAGATCGTGGTTCTCAACTATGGAAGCAAGGTCGCCGAGGGCAGGCCCGAAGAGATTCAGCGAGATCCAGAGGTGATTCGAATCTACCTGGGTGGGGACCATGCTTAAGATACGAAACCTCGAAGCGGGCTACGGAAAGCTGCGGGTACTGAAAGGGATTTCTCTGCACGTATCTCCGGGGGAGATTGTGATCATCATCGGAGCGAACGGCGCCGGAAAGACGACTCTTCTAAAAACGATTGCCGGGATTCTCAAGGCCAAGGCCGGTTCGATTCATTTCGAAGATCAAAGCATCAGCACCGTCGCAATGGAGGAAATCGTGAGCCGGGGCTGTGTGCTCGTGCCGGAGGGACGGCAGCTGTTCAATACCTTGTCAATCAAGGACAATCTTACCCTGGGGGCGTATTTACTCGCGCGAAGGGGGAAACGCCGCGAAGTCAAGGAGCGACTGGAGGAGATCTATGAGCTGTTCCCCGTTCTGCACGAGCGGCAGGATCAGTTGGCCGGGACGCTCTCCGGCGGGGAACAACAGATGGTGGCGATCGGCAGGGCTCTCATGGCGCGTCCGAATCTGATCATGATGGATGAACCCTCGATGGGATTGGCTCCCCTGATCGTGGAAAAAATATTTGCCACCATCGCCAGACTTCCAGAGCTCGACAAGACGGTTCTTCTGGTGGAACAGAATGCCCGAGCCTCCCTCGACATTGCCGACCGGGGCTATGTGCTTGAAACGGGGCAGATCGTACTTTCCGGAACTTCTCAGGAGCTTCTGGATAACCATGACGTACAGAGAGCCTACCTGGGAAAGGACTACAAGAGGATTGAGGAGTTAAGCTGATTATGATACTGGATAGGGACTTCGAAACCCTACCCCGGGAGGAGCTGGAGCAGCTTCAGGTGGAACGTTTGCAGTCCACCCTCTACCGGGTTTACCGCTACGTATCCTTCTACAAGCAGAGCTTTGATTCAAACGCAGTCAATATCGAAAAAATCAAGAGCATCCAGGATCTGGCTCAGCTTCCCTTTACCACTAAGGAAGACCTGCGAAAGAGCTATCCCTACGATATGTTCGCCGTACCCCTGCGGGATATCCTCCGTATTCACTCCACCTCGGGGACCACAGGAAAACCCATCATTGTCGGGTATACGAAAAACGATCTGCGCCACTGGACGGACTGTACCGCCCGTCTGCTCGCCGCTGCTCAAGTTTCCGATCACGATGTGGTGCAAATCGCCTTTCCCTTCAATCTGTTCACAGGAGGATTCGGGTTCCATCAGGGGGCGGAACAGATCGGCGCTTCGGTGATCCCCTCGTCGACTTCCACAGCGGAGAAGCAGATCATGATTATGAGGGATTTTAAAACCACGGTCCTGATCTGCGCTCCCAGTTACGCCGTGAACATCATCTCGACCTTGGAGGAGCTGCATATTCATGCGGAAAGTCTGAATTTGAAAGTAGGGCTGTTCGGTGCCGAACCGTGGAGCGAGAACCTCCGTGCCCAGTTGGAGGCGGGACTGCACATTGCCGCCCTGGACAACTACGGACTGACCGAAGTGATCGGTCCCGGTGTGGCGGGGGAGTGCGAGCAGAAACACGGCATGCATGTCAATGAGGATCACTTTATTGTTGAGGTGATCGATCCGAAGACCCTTTCTCCTCTGCCTCTCGGTCAGGAGGGGGAGCTGGTGTTCACAACCATCACCAAGGAGGGTTTCCCCCTGATTCGTTACCGGACCGGAGACATCAGCTCATTGATCGAAGAACCCTGCTCCTGCGGACGGACGCTGCGGCGAATGCACCGTGTCACAGGACGGACAGACGACCTGATCTTTTTCAAGGGGCAAAAGGTCTTTCCCTCCCAGATCGAAGAGATCCTGCTCGAGGCTGAAGGGACCGCACCCCATTATCGGATCATTCTCGACAGACAGGACGGCAACGATACGATGGAGGTGCAGGTCGAGATTTTGGAGAGTTTTCCCGCCTTTGATGAGCTGAAGAATCTCGAGCGGCTCCGGGACACGATCAGCCGAAAGATCGAGGTCGTGCTCGGAGTGGAAGCCAAGGTCACGCTGGTCGAGCCCCGTTCATTACTCCGGGACAGTGGTGCCAAGGGGCGCCGTGTTGTGGATAACCGCACCCTCTAAGCGGGTAAACAGGAGGCCTGCCGATGCCGGCTAAGGATTCGGTGTTTGAAAAAGTTGGTAAGACCTTTACTTCGGAGAAAATCTCTCGACGCGTCCAGGGAATGGCCGTATCCGCGATCAAGGAGATGTCCCTTCTGGCGATGGAGATTCCGAATACTGTAAATTTGGCTTGGGGGCTGCCCTCCTTCGAGACCCCCCTCCACATACGAAAACGCATCGCCGAGGAGCTGCTCCGCAATCCTACGATTGGGAAGTATGCTCCGCCGCCGGGGCTGCCCGGGCTCAAAGCGAAAATAGCCGAGCGGCTGAAAGAACAAAAAGGCATCAAGGTCGATCCCCAGAGTGAGATCATTATAACCGCGGGAGGAATGCAGGCTCTGATGATGGCCTGGATGACCGTTGTTGAACCGGGGGATGAGGTGCTGATCGCCTCGCCCGGGTTCTCCTCCCACTACGAACAGGTGTATCTGGCCGGGGGCGTACCGGTAGCGGTTCCGTTGGTGGAGGAACAAGGGTGGAGAATGGATATCGATGCCTACAAGCGCGCCGTAACGGAAAAGACCAAAGCCCTCGTCATAGTCAATCCCTCGAATCCTACGGGGAGCGTGGTCGGGGAAGGGGAGCTTCGGGCTATCGCGGAGCTTGCCCTGGAGCACGACCTGTTCGTGATCACCGATGATCCCTACGAGGTCTATGTTTACGACGAGCTCGATCTGTTTCATATGCTGCGCCTGCCGGAGCTTCGCAAGCAGGTTATTGCCTGCGCCAGCTTCTCAAAAGAATTCGCCATGACAGGGTGGCGGGTCGGCTGGATTCTGGCGGAGGAGGGGATAATCAATCAGATGCTCAAAGTCCAGGATTCTTTTGTCATCTGTGCACCGACGATTTCCCAAGTGGCTTCTCTGATCGCGCTGGAGGAGAGCTATGAACCGACTCTCCGGATGGTTGAGGAGATGAAGCACAGACGGGAGATCATCTGTGCCCGTCTGGATCGGCTGCCCGGTCTTTTTTCCTACCAGAAACCCCAGGGGGCCTACTACATCTTTCCGAAGATACTACCTGAAGAAATGCAAAACTCGGTGGATTTCTGCGTTCGTCTCCTCAGGGAGTCCGGTGTGGTTACCGTTCCGGGAAGCGCTTTTGGTCCCACCGGCGAAGGGCATATCCGGATGAGCTACTGTTTCACACGGGAGGAGATCAACGAGGCTTTAGACAGAATCGAGACCTGGTGGGTCAAGCAATAGGGTAGATCCCCCAACTAAACTTCCCTCTTTTTAGAGAGAGTACAGCTCGCGGTCGGAGAGAACTCTTATTTGCTTTTTTTTCAGCACCTTCTCCGCCTCCGGGAAAGCCTCAATATCGAGCACGATGGCGGCCTGTCCGCCCTCCTCGAGCACGATTCCATAGCAGTCTTCGATGTTGATGTTCTGTGCAGACAGGGTCAGCAGCAGATCGTGGAGAGCGCCGGGACGATCGTCGATGATCGCTACCACCACATTTCTCTCGGAGACGGTGAAATGTTTGGCTTTCAGTATCTGGAGGCCTTTGGCAGGATCGTTCACGAGAACCTTGAGCACGCCGAACTCGCCCTCACTGGCCATCGAGATGCCCCGAATGTTGATACCAGCCTCGGCCAGTATCTTGGTGATGGCCTCCAATTTCCCCGGCTTGTTTTCAAGAAATACCGCCAACTGTACCCCCATATCACCCCTCCGCTTCGGCTTCTTTTCTGTAGTCGTAAACCCGCTGTGCTTTGCCCTCCGATACTGGCAGGCTGGATGGTTCTACCAGCTTCACGTGGGGTGTCACGCCCAGCTCAGCCCGCAAGCTTGAGACCGCTCTGCCTTGAAGTTTTTCCAGTTCTGCCAGGGTACCGTGAAACACTTCTTCGTTGATCTCCACATGCACCTGAAGCCTGTCCATGAAGTTCTCTTTACGGATCTCGATGAGATAGTTGTGCCCGATCTCGGGAATAGCCATCAGCGTCTTTTCGATCTGGATCGGGAATATGTTGACCCCGTTGATGATCAGCATGTCGTCGCTTCTTCCGGTGATGCGGTCGATTCTTCGGTGGGTTCGTCCGCAGGAGCAGTTTCCGGGCAAGAAACGGGTCAGATCACGGGTGCGGTAGCGTATCAAGGGCATTGCTTCCCTGGTGAGGGTGGTCAGCACCAGCTCGCCCCGTTCACCCTCCGGAAGCGCCTCCCCGCTTGCAGGATCGATGATTTCCGGATAGAAGTGATCCTCCCAGATATGCAGACCTTTCTGACACTCGCATTCGAAAGCCACCCCGGGACCGCACATCTCCGACAGCCCGTAGGAGTTGTAGACTTTGATATTGTAGAGGTCTTCTATTTTTTTACGGATCTCTTCGCTGTGGGGTTCGGCTCCAATAAAGGCGATGCGCAGGGACAGGTCTTTCTTTGGATCTACGGCGAGCTCTTCAAAGAAGCTGTACAAGCGAAGGGCGTAGCTGGGCAAAATGTGAATTACAGTAGCTTTAAGATTCTTGAGAAACCAGATCTGTCGCTTGCTGTTCCCGGGACCTATCGGGATGGTCATTACGCCCAGTTTTTCCGCCCCATAGTGGAATCCCAGACCACCTGTAAACAAACCATAACCCATCATGTTCTGGAACACGTCGTGCTTCCGTACTCCCGTCGTGTACATGCAGCGGGCGATCAGGTTTCCCCATTGGTCGATGTCTCCAGCGGTATGGAATACCACCGTTGGATTGCCCGTCGTGCCTGAAGAGGAATGCAGGCGGACCACCTCCTTCAAATCGACGGTGAGCAAACCATAGGGAAAGGCGTTTCGAAGATCATCCTTGGTGGTAAACGGAAGAATGCTCAAATCGCCGAGGCTGGTCAGGTTGATCGGCGCCTTGTCGGCGAAACGCTTTCCATAGAAGGGAGATCGCCGGGCTTGCTCCAAAGTGTGGTTCAAACGACCCAGCTGCAGGTGGGTCAGGTCCAAACGGCCCATGGTTTCAATTTCTTTTTCCCAATACATCGCCTATTCCTGGAGAAGATCGAGTATATCCGTATCATAGGCGGCCGCTTCGCTCAAGACCTGAGTGAGGATTCCTATCACTTCACGGTTCGCGCTTCTGCGTACTTCCGAGATCTCGGCGGCTTCGAGAATGCGGCCATCTTTCAGAATCACCAGATGGTTGGCGATCATGGAGGTTAGGTGTGCATCGTGGGTGACGGCGATGATCGTGCAGCCTCTGTCCTTCAGCCCTCGGATCATCCCCAACATTTTCTCGAGGAGCTGGTGGTCAATCGAAGGGGTGGGCTCGTCAAGAAACAGAATCGCCGGTTCCAGTACGATCGCTCGCAGGAAGGAAACGATTTTCTGCTCACCCTCGGAAAGAGCAGCCGGTCTCAAGTCCAGGGAATCCAGGAGATTCATCGGTTGCAGGAGCTTGCGGATTCGCCTCTCTATCTCTTCTGGACTACGGTTCGGGAAATGGAATTGGATCGGCAGCGCCAGGTTTTCAAAAATCGTTTTATTGGCCCAAAGTGCGGCATCCTGGAACATAAAACCACTGATACGCCGAAACTCAAGCAGCTCCTTTTGAGACAGGCGTTGCAGGTTCTTTCCACGCAACAGGACTCTGCCGCTGTCCGGGGGAATGATCGCCGCCGCCACTTTCAACAGCATGCTCTTGCCGCTGCCCGAAGGACCCATGATCGCCGTGCTTCGGTTGCCGGGAAAGACTACACTGACCGTGTCCAGGCTGATGTGCTCCTGAGCCTGCACAGTGACAGTTTGCAATTCGATCAACGATTCCATGAGCCCTCAGACGTAGTAAATCAGGGTTATGATTGCATCGGCGAGGATGCAGAGAATAAAACCCTGGCCTACAGCCTTGATCGCCACCTGGGGAATTTCCGTTGCGGACACCCGCACCTTAAAACCCTGGTAGATGGCCGTGAAGGAGATAAGAATCCCGAATACCAGCGCCTTGAGCAGGGAAGACACGATATCCGCAACGGTCATGACACTGAGCAGGTTTTGGAAATAATCCTGAAGTTGAATGGGTTTAATAAACTGGGTAACCACAAAAGATCCGAACAGCCCGAAGAAGTTGAAATAGATCGTCAGCAGAACCATCGAAATTGTAACCCCGAGGAATCTGGGCGCCGCGAGGTAGGAGATCGGATTGATGCCCACGGAAACGTAGGCCTCGATCTCGTGGGAGATCACCATATTCCCCAATTCGGTGGCGATCGCCGTGCCGGAGCGGGCAATGATTACGAAGGCTGTGAGCAGAGGTCCCAACTCGCGGGTAATGACGATCAATAAAATCGTATAGATCAGCTTCCCCTGGCCGAACTTCGGGAGAATGGAGATACCCTGTACCACGATCACCGCTCCCAGGCCGAGGGAGATCAGAGCGACGATTCCCATAGCCTCAACAGCAGTGAACAGCAGCTGCATCACCAACACTCTGAATCCGACCTGCCGGCGCCGGAGGATCAAAGCAGACTCTTTGATTACGTTGAGCAGGAAACCGATGGCGTAGAAAAAGCGTCCAACGGCTTCGCTGAATTGTTTTCCCAGCTTCGCAATCATTGCCAAAGGAGGTTTTGTCTCGTTCCTGGTGGCAGCCGGAAATTCACATATTGCACACGACTGTTGCCACAGTATGTGCAATAGCATATATTTCGGATGATTTCAATATAATGCGAAGATGCGGCTGTCTCTCCCCGCGATTTCATATTTTGCTGATTATTTCAGTAATTTATTCCTGAATGGTATACCCGGGGGTGGCGATAATAAAGGGAGGAAAAGTTTTACTCCGAAACGTTGGAAAGGAACATCGATGCTTCCTACCTACTCCTTGAGCGGCATGACGATCGTGACTCCCGCTGAAATCATCCGCAACGGTAGAGTAAAAATCGAGAAAAACCGCATCAAGTCGTTGCGGGATGCAGCCAAATTCAATGTGGAACTCGAGGCCGGTGCCTTTTGCTACCCCGCCCTGATCAATGTTCATGATCATCTGAGGGGAGATTACCTTCCCCGTATTGGTCCTAGGAACGGGGACTATTACCTGAACTGGTCGTACTGGGAGCGGGATCTGCGTAATTCTCCGGTTTTGGAGGAGAGGGCGAAAATATCCGTGGAACAGATGTACCTCCTGTCAGCCTACAAGAATCTTTTCTCGGGAGTGGTAACCGTGAACGACCACTTCCCTCACGAATTCAATGAACCCTTGATCCACATGCTGCCCGTGCGGGTGATTAACAACTACACCCTGGCCCACGAGTGCTCCTCCTTCGATCTGAATTGGGGTGATGGAATCGAGATCGAGCACAAGAGAGCGGTGGAACGTGGATATCCTTTTATTACCCACTTGGAGGAAGGTTTTGACGAGGAATCCCAGTCTGGAGTGGACATCTTGGAAAAGCTGAGCTGTCTTGATGATCACGCCGTACTGATTCACTGCATTGGCTTCAGCGATCACGATATAGGGCGGGTACGGGACGCCGGCGCCAGCATCGCCTGGTGTCCTGCCTCGAACATCTTTATGTTCAACGTTACCTGCAAGATCAGGAAGATGATTGCCGAAGGGATCAATGTCTGCATCGGAACCGACTCCACCGCCACCGGTTCGGTGAACCTGCTGGAAGAGATCCGTTTCGCCCGTTATATCTACAGGCGCATGTATGGGGAGGAGCTGAATGCGGAAACCTTGGTCAAGATGGTGACGGTACATCCGGCCAGGGCTTTCTGGATGCAGGACAAGATCGGAAGCCTGGAAGAGGGCAAGTATGCTGACATGCTCTGTATCCGTCCGAGAGAAAGTGACCCCTATGAAGCCCTCGTAACGGCACGCATGGAAGATATCGAGCTGGTGGTTCAGGAAGGCGCTCCCATCTACGGAGATGCGAAGTACGAACAGCTATTTCGTCGCAGGGAATGCGGCTACACTACTGTAACGGTACAAGGACGAAAGATGTGCGTCAAAGGTGACCCGGCGGGTTTACTGGAGAAGGTCCGTCGTGCCGTCGGTTTTGAGAAGGTTCTTGATTATTTACCTTTGGGCGGGTAGTCTTGTAGTGGAGGAGTGAAATCCCGTGTCGCCGAAGGCAATGCAGTACAAAGCAAACTCGATCATCTTTTTCAAAGGTGATATAAGCGATAAGATTTTCATCCTCAAAAGCGGACAGGTCAGTCTCAACTATACGGATATTGAAACCGGCCAGGAGATCCACGACCTGATAAAGACGGGAGAGTTTTTTGGCGTCCGGTCCGCCCTGGGACGCTACGCTCGGGAAGAGACCGCCCAGGTTCTCACAGATTCCGTTGCTGTAGCCTTTACCGTTCCCGAGTTCGAACAGCTGGCTCTACAGAACACCCGGATCATCTTGAAGATGCTCAAGATCTACTCCAACATGCTGAGGCGGATTCACAAGCAAGTCCAAAACCTCATTTTCTCGGAGGAGCAGATCAAACCGGAGGAAGGACTGTATCGAATCGGGGAATACTACCTGAAAAACAAACGTTACTCCCAGGCACTTTACGCATACAAGCGTTACCTGACCTATTACCCATCCGGACGCTATGCCACGGATGTCACTCAGAAGATCCAGACCTCCGAGCAGTATCTACAAAAGTACGGCCAGGGCAAAGGGCCTGCGGTGATTCCCGGGGAGGAGGCAACCTCCCAGGCGGTCCCCAAACCCAATGACAGCCGCGAATCGCAGGAGATGTCGGGTGTTGCCAAGCAGTACTACAATGCCGTCAGTCTTCTCAGTCAGCAAAAATACCAAGAGGCTCTGGTGCAGTTCCGGAAAATCGTGGCGGAGAACCAGGATGCGGAGTACACGGCTAAGAGCCAATACGAAATGGGGCGTTCCCTGTACTATTTGAAACAGCACGACGCCTCGGTCCAGGCCTTTACCTCGATGATTCAGAAATATCCGAACCATCCCGATCTTCGGGAAGCCCTTTACTACGTGGGCAAGTGTTACGAGGAAAAAGGTGATCCGGAGAAAGCCAAGGGCTTCTACAGCAAGATTCTCTCGCTGTCCGGCGATGAGGACGCTGTCAGTAGAAAAGTCAAGAAAGCCCTGCGCGATCTCGGTAGGAGTGAGGAATGAACGGCACATCCGACGCCTTTAATCGCTTTCGTAAGACCTTTCAAGCCGGAGATGTGATTTTCAGCGAGTACGAGCCAGGGGACAATTTTTATCTGATTCAGGTTGGCAGGGTACAGATCGTCAAGATCTTCGGGGATCTTGAGAAAACCATAGCCATACTCAATCCCGGCGAGATCTTCGGGGAGATGGCCATCCTCGAGGAGGCTCCCCGATCGGCTACGGCGATTGCCATAGACCAGGTCACCGCCCTCGAGTTCAACCAGGAAAACTTCGACATCCTGATGCAGGGCAATCCCCAGGTCGCTTTGACCCTACTAAAGCTATTTGCCATGAGGATCCACGACCAGAAGCGCAAGTTCCAGATCCTCACGCTGGACGATGTTGAAGCCAAAGTGGCGGATGTGTTTCTAATGCTCTCGGAGCATGAGCCGGTTGACACCGGCGAAGTGGAGAAGATGGAGTTCAAAACCACCGTCGACGATGTGGCGCACTGGGCCGGCATATCTCCGGAGAAGTGCCGGCAGGTGATCAATCACTTCATAAACCAGCGCCGGATCGAACTGTATCCGGACCGCATCGTTGTCCGCAACATCAACGATTTTGCGCGATTCGTGAAATCCCGCCGCCGCCGCCAGGATTAGTGGGGGGCCGCCCAGGCCGGGCCGCTCAGGCGGGCGCCCGGCAGCTTTTCCGAATGGGTCAAATTGCCCATTGTGTCGTTTTGCCTCATCAACCTTTTCTTGACCCGTGATCACCCCACCGTTATAATTCGCTGTTAGGTTTTCAACTATTCACGACACGAGGAGAGGAACATTTGAACTCAGATTACGACTCCCCAATTCTGTCGCTCCGCAACGTACGAAGGTACTTCGGCGGTATTAAAGCTGTAGATGGTATCAGCTTCGATGTTGCCCCGAACCGAATCACCGGTCTCATCGGACCAAACGGAGCAGGAAAAACGACCCTCTTCAATCTGATCTCCGGTCTTTACAATCTCGATGCAGGGGAGATCTACTTTCAAGGAAAGAGGATCGACGGTCTATCCCTACATCGGACTTTTCACAAAGGTCTGTGCCGGACCTTCCAGATCAGCCGGGAGCTGAAACTGATGACGGTGCTGGAAAACGTCATGCTCGTGCCGCCCGGCCAGGAGGGAGAGAGGCTCTGGCGCACCTGGTTTTTTCCGAAGATGGTGAAAAAACAGGAGCAGGAGCTGAGGGATAAAGCTCTCCAGAGCCTTGAATCAGTCGGGCTGCTGCATCTGAAAGATGAATACGCCGGCAACCTGTCGGGAGGACAGAAGCGTCTGCTCGAGCTGGCTCGGACCATGATGGCTTCGCCGACCATGATCATGTTTGATGAACCCGGCGCCGGCGTGAATCCTTCCGAGCGAAGAACCCTGGCCAGCAGGATCCGCCAATTGGTGGAAGAGCGGAGGATTACCGTGCTCTTGATCGGACATGAGATGGAGTTGGTTATGGATGTTTGCGATCCCATCATCGTCCTGGATCGAGGAAAGGTCTTAACTGCTGGGACTCCGGAGCATGTGAGGGGCGATAAACGGGTGCTGGAAGTTTATCTAGGAGGTACGACGGCATGAGCATACTTCGCCTTGAAAATGTGGTGTCCGGCTACGGTAGCATGGATGTCCTGCACGAGCTTTCCCTCGACGTGGAAGAGGGCAAAATCGTTACTCTCCTCGGTCCGAACGGCTCCGGAAAAACCACTGTTCTGCGAACGATCTTTGGAGTCCTAACCCCAAAACGGGGAAAAGTTTTCCTCAGGGGTAAGGACATTACCGGCATACAGCCTGAAAAGATTGCTCGTACAGGCATGTGTTATGTACCCCAGGAAGAAAACATTTTTCCGGCGCTGACGGTACAGGAGAATTTGGAAATGGGCGCCTTTATCCGGGAGGACGATATAAAGCCCCGAATGGAGGAGGTATTCGAGCTGTTCCCTGATCTGACCGACCGGCGTAGAAGCCGGGCAGGGGATCTGAGTGGTGGTATGCGGCAGATGCTGGCCATCGGCAGAGCGTTGATGTTGAATCCGACCGTGCTCCTCCTCGACGAGCCCTCCACTGGTCTCGCCCCCTTTCTCGTCGAGCAGATCTTCGAAAAGATCCAGACCCTGAACAAGCAGGGGGTGACGGTGTTCCTGGTGGAGCAGAACGCCCAGGCTCTTCGCTGTGCCGATCACGCCTATATCCTCGAGGGAGGCGAAAAGAAGGCGGACGGCACGGCCCAGGAGCTGATGAACGACGAAGAAATCGGGAAGCACTACTTGGGGAGGTAATATGGTCGAGCTCATTGTCTACGGTATAGTACTTGGAAGCATTATCGCCTTGGGGAGCGTAGGCCTTACCCTGATCTGGGGAATAACGGACCTGTTCAACTGCGCCCACGGCGATCAGATAACGGTCGGAGCGTATATCGCTCTGTTGTTCGGGGGATTGTTATCGAGGATCGGACCGCTGCAGGCAAGTGTAGGGCCCTTTTCCTTCAGTTGGGGATTGCTGCTTTCGTTTATCCCATCAGTTATCATCTCAATCGGTCTTGCGGTTGCGGTGGACAGGCTGGTGTACAAGCGTATGAGGCGGGCGGGAGCCCACTTCATTACCGCATTCATCGCCTCGATCGGTGTGGCCTGGGCTCTACGCGGGATGATCTATATCATCTGGGGAGCGGATTTTCACTTTTACTCCGAAGGTTTGCGCTCCGTCGCCTTTCTTCCTGCGGGGATCAAGATACGGATCGATGAGATCTTCATCATGATCGTGGCCTGGGGAGCGGTCGCCGCTGTGTACCTGTTCCTCGGTCGAACAAAAACCGGCAAAGCGTTGAGGGCATTGGCGGACAATCCGAACCTGGCCCGGGTTTCGGGAATCAATGTAGAGCGGATGCTCATCTGGGCATGGGGAATCGCCGGAATGCTGGTCGCGATCGCAGGGATCCTTTATGGGATTGAAACTCAGCTGCGACCGGAGATGGGTTGGATATTCCTTCTGCCTCTGTTCGCCGCGGTTATCTTAGGAGGAAAGGGCAGTATCACCGGTGCCCTGGCCGGGGGATTGGTGATGGGAATCGCCCAACAGGTATCCACGCTCTTCCTGGTTCCGACTTACAAACCGGCGGTGGCGTTTATCATTATGATCTTGGTGCTGATATTCCGTCCCAAGGGAATCTTAGGAAGGGGGAAAGCATAATGGGACTACTCGACTTCTTTGTTTCTTTTGCCATCATGGCATCAATCTATGCGATTTTCAGTATGGGTCTCAATGTGCACTGGGGATACACCGGATTGTTGAATTTTGGAATCGCGGGGTTTTTTGCCGTCGGTGCCTACACCTCTGCCCTGTTCACGGCCAAGATGCCTACCGGGGCCCTGGCAACCTACGTAAAACAGGCTTTCGGTTTGAACATGCCTTTTCTCCTTGGGGTTGTGTTTGCCGCCATTTTCGCCGGTATCGTCGCAGTTCTAGTCGGATTGCTGACGCTTCGTTTGAGTGAAGGGTATCTGGCCATTTCGGCGATCGGTATCGCCGAAACGATTCGGATTTTCTTCAACAACGAGCGTTGGCTGGCAAACGGGGCTCAAGGCCTGATTGGTTTGAAAAGACCCCTCAGTAATATTGTACCTCCGGCCTATTACAACTACGTATACCTTCTGATCGTAGTCATCTTCCTGCTGATCATCTATTTTGCCCTTGAACGAGGGATTCGCTCGCCCTGGGGGAGGGTCTTACGAGCGATCAGGGAAGACGAAGTCATGGCTGCGGCGGATGGAAAGAACGTGTTCTTCTTTAAGCTTCAGTCCCTCGCATTGGGCGCTATGATCATGGGAATCGCCGGTGCTTTGTACGCCCATTACTCGGCAGCAATTCAGCCCAGCGTATTCGAGCCTCTGTTCGGCACCTTCATCATCTGGACCATGCTCACTGTGGGAGGGACGGGCAATAACAAGGGTGCAATCCTGGGAGCCTTTGTCGTTTGGGCTATCTGGTCCTGGAGCACCTTTATTATTCTGAAGGTGGTACCCCCAGGCTTTCAAACAAGAGCACCTTACATCCGCTACGTGATCATCGGTCTGTTGCTCGTTCTGTTTACTGCAACCCGGCCGAAGGGGATTATCGGCGAGGAACGGCAGGTTTCCCGGTTCTAAGGGAGAAATCTAAAAAACTGCTTGAAAAAATCGGGGGTAATGGTACAAATTAGTAACAACACGAGGAGGTTTATCAATGGTCACGATTGTCTGCAATTCCTGTGGTAAAAAGATAGAGAGTCCATCCTTGGACAGGAACTTTTTCAGTGTGGTCGGCAATGACGTCTGCCGGTCGTGTTGGGACAAGATGAAGGCCAAGGCGGAATCTCTGGCCGTCGTGAAGGGCGCCTACACCTTTCCGGCCTATCGAGCTGCTCTGGAAACAACAGCGCGCAAAATGTGCAAGTAAGGTTGGCGCACGACTAGCAGCCACCTCAATCCGAGGTAAACAGAACGTATTCACCTTACACTTCTATACAGGCAAACTCTGATCTGTTCATCTGCTGGTAAGGGGGGAGCTTGGAGCCAAAGATAACGAAGCTCGTCGAAGCCCCGAATGTGTACTATACGGTGTTCTGGTCCCGGTTGAAGAAGGCGGATCGATACGAAATCATCACCAAGGTGCCTTCGGTTGCCGGAATCTTCGAGCTGTACTACGAGGACAAGTATAAGAAGCTGAATCTCTTTCATATATCCAAGGCCTGGTACGGAGGCTTGCGAAATTGGCTGAGGAAAGTAACCGACCCGGATCTGGAGGAGGATGAGAAGAAAAAAAAGATCCTCGAGGAATACGATTGTTATTACCGCTATACGGTGATTCCCTCCTATGCCGATATGAGCGATGTTCTCTATTTCTTTGCCTCCACCTACCTGCCTCATGAACACAAGGTCGTGTCATCCGGGAGATATGAGAATATCTTTGTGAATGAAGTATCGGAAGATAAGATCGTTACCGTTGATTGAGCCTTTGAATCATCAAGGATCATCGACGGCCGGCTGAGCAAAAAAAGATAAAAAAAGCCGGTGCTCATTTCGAGCAACCGGCTTTTTCTACAGGACTTGAGGCTGAAGAGCCTATGGAGTCTCGAAGCGAACAGTCTCGATGTAAGGTTCGGCTTCGACATACTTCCAGACTTCGATCGGGGTGATAACATCACCATTATCATCGAAATCCTGGGAACCCGCTACACCTTCATAGTTGATGTCCCGGCCCGCTTTGAGCAGCTCGAAGGCTTTCTTGAAGCCATCGACGCCGGCCACAACAACCTCTCCCGGCGGGTTGGATATTCTGCGCAGCATATCCCGTACGTTTACGCCGTTGACGGGTTTGCCCTCGTATTGCGCAGCGGCAGCCGCCAGGGCGGCGACCACGATAGCGTCATAGAAGCTGTCCATGTAGGGCAGCGGCGGCAGCTCGCCGTACTTGGCTTCGTAATCCCGTCGGAAGTTCGCCAACGAGTCTCCGGACACACTGCCTGCAGCAGTACCAAAATATCCGGCCAAATTCTTGGGACCCAACGCTTTAGGCATCTCTACAGATTTGGTACCATCGCAGAACAGGAGGAAGGTATTCTTCTGATATCCGGCTTCGAAGAATTCTTTGAGATACACGGTTGCCTGTCCGGGGTATCCGAGAGCCAGCATGACATCGGGTTTGGACTGCATCAGCTGGCGCAGCTCAGACACATACGTGGGAGCTGGTTTTTCGTCGTGGGGAACAGCGGCCACTACTTTACCACCGCCGGCCTCGAAAGATTTGGTGAACTCGTCGAGGAGTCCCTGGCCGTACGGGTTGTTGATGTAGAAGACGGCTGCCTTCTTGAACCCTGCCTCCGCGGCACCCTTGCCGAGCACGATGCCTTGGAGAGCATCGGATGCGGTGGTGCGGAACAGGAAGTCCTTACCTTCGTCCGCTGGAAGATAGCTGATCAGCGGCGAGGTCGAGGCGTTGGAAATCTGCGGGATCTGGTTGGGAATCGACACGGATTCCGCCACGGGAATCGAAACACCGCTGGCGGCAGCGCCGATGATGGCCACAACCCTCTCCACATTCACGAGCGTTCGAGCTGCTTCCACTCCGGGAATGGCCGAAGTCTCTGTGTCGCCGTATTTGATCGCGATCGGAAAACCAGCTTCGGCGAGTTGTTCAGCCGCCAGATCGCCGGCAAGACGAAATCCCTGACCAAACTCGGAAAGAGCTCCGGTCAAAGGAACCAAAGCACCGATCTTCACGGCCTTGGCTTCTTTTGTTCCCCCTGCCCATAGGACGGAGGAGCAGAGAAGGCCTACTACTAGTAGCAGCAGGAAAAGCTTTTTAGTTCGAAGCATTTTTTGCCTCCTTTAAAGTATTTTTGTAATGAATTCTTATAGCTGAAGGTACACCCTGTCAAGACGATATATGAGAAAACTTGGTGTGAAGTAACCCTACATCACCAGCCGCCTCAATCCTTTCCGGCGAGCGTACAGCACCACTTCCTCCACCTCTTGTCGAAACACCCTCCGGCGGAGCTCTTTGTATTCGGAGGCCTGAAAGGCAGGATGGTACTGGTCCATGATGTTGAGGGAGGTGTCGCGGGATATCTTGCCGGCGATGAAATCGATCACCTTCTCCGAATCCGCGATGCGGCCGGGAAGAACCAGGTGCCGAACAAGCAACCCTTTCGTAGCCACACCCCTATCGTCCATCTGCAGGTCTCCGACCTGGCGGTGCATCTCCAGAATAGACTCTTGGCAGTAGGCCGTGTACTCACGGACCCCCGAGTACTTCTGTCCCGCCTCGTTATTGCCGTATTTGAAATCGGGCATGTAGATTTGAACCAGGCCTTCCAGCTCTTTGAGGAACGCCGGGTTTTCATAACCCCCACAGTTATACACGATGGGAAGCCGCAGTCCCTGCCGCAGGGATTCCTTTACAGCCTCGAAGATCTGAGCCGCCTGGTGAGTCGGGGTGACCAGATTGATGTTCTCTGCACCTCTGTCCTGAAGGGTAAGCATAATCCGCACCAGTTCCTCCTGTGAAACTATACGCCCGTAGTCCAGCTGGCTGATGTCGTAGTTCTGGCAGAACACGCACTTGAGGTTGCAGCAGGTGAAGAAGATCGTCCCGGAACCCCCTCTGCCCACCAGCATCGGTTCCTCCCCGAAGTGTGGATTGGCGGAGGATACAACGATCTGAGAATCGAGGCGGCAGCGTCCCCTTTGCCCCTCCAGACGATTCACCCGGCAGAAGTTGGGACAGAGTTCGCAGTTTTCGAGCCAGTTGGTAAGGTCAGGCATGGTCGAGACCGGCGGCGTCGCTGGTATTCATCTTCGGAGGCAAGAAAGCCAGAACAGGGACTTGAACCCTGGACCTGCTCATTACGAGAAATATTTGCAGGATTCCCAGCATTTCCCTATCGTTCTATCTCCTGATAATACAGGCAGATAGTATTTCTAACAATCCTTCCTTTTCCCTATCTATCCTCCAAAAAGAGGCACAAAACAGGGTACACTCTCTCTTTAGGATTTCTCATAACTCAACCCTTTAACCGGTTTGAGGTGTTTCCACAAGTTGCACTATAATGTTGATTTAGAGGAGTATGAGATTGGAGAAGAAACAGCTTTTAGTGGAAGAATATAAGTTATACCAGGACTCTGTTCAGAAACTTGAGTCTACTATTTGGACAACAAGTGGTGTGATTGGTATAGGCTCATTAGGAACGATCATTGCGGTTCTTAGTCAATTTTCTCCCGGGATGTTGCTTAGCAACGCCGAAAATACCGAAACGGTTACGCCCACATTTTTATTCATTGTTGTCCTTATAGGCGTAGTAGTAACAACAATTGTTTGGCTCTGGTGGGGAATGGCACAGCGTTGGTGGACGATCCAACACATAACGTTGAGGCGTATGCGGCACATAGAGAAAGAGTTAGGACTCAATCAGAAGCGCTATATTGACTACCGCGATTACAATCTTCCCGGCAATCCCTGGAGTCCTTCCGAATACAATAAGATGCTGTCTCAACTTCGAGAAATAAGACCGGATTTCAGTAGAGATTCCCCATTGGGGCGCTGCCACTTGGCAGCGGGGGGATGCTTGAGCCGTAGGTACAGACTGGGTATATAATTGAAGCAGGGAGGGGATTCCCTGTGGATTCTTTCTTCTCTTCTT
>CAZVHJ010000041.1:0-45506 GCA_964627715.1 uncultured Spirochaetaceae bacterium
TAAAAATCGATAATCATGCCATACCGACGTTGTCTGCCAAAATGAGAATTGCTGTGTTGGGGGCTCAAAACTTGACAGATTCAGATGAAGGTAGGGGCGAGGGAATCGGTGAAATCCATCTGGAAAGCCTTAACGAAGGATCGCGCTTCACATGTTAAAGTCGGCCTTCTCCAAGAAGTGTCCGGAAGAGATTCGCAGTCCGTTTTGCCCCTTCCTCATAACTCAGCGGATGAAAAGGTCCGATCAGCGCCTGAAGGCCAGCGTCCGAAACATCGTTCGCCATAATATTCCTCTGCTTCGCGCAAGTGATCTTACCCTTAGACAACGGGAAGATTTCTTCAATCACACCGATCATATCCTCCACGTCAAGAACATCTCCAAGCATGTTGTAGGAGGGCGCACCTTCCGGTGCTTTCAGGGCGCAGGCAATAAAAGAATTAGCAACATCGTCAGCATACTCCATGTTTGCCACACCTCCAAATCCAATTTCATAAGTCTGCCCGAGCATCGCTGCTTTGATCGCCAGCGTCGTCCCCGCCGTCAATCCTTTGTCCCGACCAACGCCATATACCACCGGAGGCCTCAAGCCCACACTCCGGATCCTTTCATCCTGCCAATAGATCCGAGCACACTCCTCATTCGTCACCTTGAACACACCATAGAGAGTGCCAGGGATTCGAGGAGCGTCATCCTCGATAGGATGAGAGCCGTAGTCCTCATCCGTACCCAGAACCGCTCCTGAGGAGGCGTAGACCACACATTTTATCTGATCCTTGTATGCCTTTATCGCTTCGAAGAGCGTAAGTGTGCCGATAACATTGATCGCGGCTCCGAGGATCGGTTTTGCCCTACACTCGGGTGTTTGAAGTCCCGCCAGATGTATCACATGAGTAACAGTTCTTTTCTCCAATAGCTTCTTGATTTGCCCAAGTTTGTTGATATCCCCACGGACGAAACGGACATCTTTCAGCTTCTCCGGATGCAACAGAAGGGAAAGTCGCACCGGCCTGGCATGGACATCAAGAGCGATCACCTCATGCTCCATATCAAGCAGGTTCTTTATCACCCAAGCCCCGATAAAGCCTTGAGCACCTGTCACCAGAAAACAGCTTCTACCCATTCGACGCGCACCTCCTCCTGCGCTTGCCGGCAGCCCGAAGGTGACTCCAACCGCCTAATCTGAGGATGTTATCCATTGGAGCCTCAGAAAAAGAAATGAAGATGAATAGTCGAGACGGGAAGCGATCCCTACCCGCTGCGGTAGCCCATTCGCTGGGATATATCCCGGGCCGCCTTGACCACATAGCCGGCGATCTCTTCGATCCGTTCCCGGGTAATGACAGTGACGTATCCGGAGGTGCTGACGGCGCCGATGACCTCATCCCGATAGTCTCGGATCGGTGCACCGATGCAGCGAAGTCCCTGCTCGTACTCTTCGTCATCCAGACTCCACCCTCTCCGTCGAGTTTTTTCAATTTCCTCGACAAGAGTATCCACGCTCGTGATCGTCTTGGCCGTGAAAACCTTTAAATTCATGCCCCGGTACAGCTGCCGAATCTGATCTTCGGTCTTTCCGGTCAGCATCGACTTTCCGAGGGCGGTGCAGTGCAACGGCGCCCTTCTGCCGATGATAGAGTACTTGCGCAGACTGTTGAAGGTTTCCATCTTATCGATATACACAACCTCCGTCTCCTGGAGGGTGGCCAGAAAAACGGTGTTGCCGGATAGTGTGGAAAGCTCCCGCAGAATCGGCTGCGCTTCGGTTTTCAACTCGAGATTATTCAGGTAGAGGCTGCTGAGCTCGATGAACTCCATGCCCAAACGGTAGCTGCCCTGGGCAGTCTTATCGATGTATCCCCGCTGCTTCAAAGCCTGGAGCAGACGGTAAACCGTACTTTTATGCAGGTCCAGACGGTTGCCGATCTCGGTAAGGTTCAGTCCATGTTGTTCCCGGGACAGAAGTTCGAGGATGTCAAAAGCGCGGTCGAGGGACTGAACCGTCATAGCAAGAAAACATACCTTTTAAATTCTGAAATATCAACAGGTGTTCGGGCGACGAGAGCTCAACGACCCAGCCAGCCTCCGTCAACGGCCAGAGTGAATCCGTTCACATAGTTCGAGGCATCAGAAGCCAGGAAGACCACAGCCCCTTTGAGATCCTCAGGAGTGCCCCATCGCCCGGCGGGGATCCTTTCCAAAATCGCCGGTCCGCGCTTGGGATCCTTGCGCAGCGGTTCGGTATTACTGGTGGCCATGTAACCAGGAGCGATAGCATTGACGTTGATATTGTACTTTGCCCATTCATTCGCCAGCAGCTGAGTCAATCCCCGCACCCCGCTCTTGCTGGCCGTGTAGGGAGGTATCAGAATGCCTCCTTGGAAGGAAAGCAGGGAGGCGATATTGATGATTTTTCCGCCTTTCTTTTGTTTTAGAAACTGCTTGGCCGCAGCCTGGCAGAGAAAGAAGAGGGATTTCAGGTTGATATTGATCACATCATCCCAATCCTTCTCGCTGTACTCCAGGGAAGGAGCGCGGCGGATAATCCCGGCGTCATTGACCAGGATATCGAGCCTGCCTAAGTAAGACACGGCCGTTTCGATGATCCGCGGTACAGGTTCAATGTTTATCAAATCCGCCTGCACAGGAACAAAGCGCCTGCCCAGCTTCTCGACCTCGGATTTCGCCATCGCCGGGGAGTGGGTGTTGTACACCCCGACTATATCCGCCCCTGCTTCGGCCAGTCCGATGGCCATGCCTTCTCCCAACCCGGTACCGGATCCGGTGACCACGGCCACCCTACCATCCAAACGGAACTGCTCGAGTATCATTCTCCCCTCCTACAACAGACTGTCCATCGGCACATCATCCATATCGGAGAAGGTCTGATTCTCCCCGGCCATCCCCCAGATAAAGGTGTAGCTGCGGGTTCCCACCCCCGAATGAATCGACCAGCTCGGAGAGAGCACCGCCTCCCCGCAACGGACGATAAGGTGCCTGGTTTCCGAAGGCGGGCCCATGAAATGGATAACCACATCGTCTTGGGGAAAATCGAAATAGAAATAAGCCTCGATGCGCCTTGCGTGGGTGTGGGTGGGCATGGTATTCCACACATTCTTCGGCTCGAGAATCGTCAATCCCATCACCAGCTGGCAACTGCGCACCCCGTCCGGGTGGATATATTTGTAAATTGTCCGCTTGTTGCTCTGCTCATCGGAGCCCAGATGGAGCGGTTCGGATTCGCGAATTGAGATCCTGGTGGTCGAATACTCTTGATGCGCCGGAGCGCAGAGCAGATAAAATCTGGCGGGGTTGTCCTTTTTTACCGTGGAAAAACTCAAGTTCTTGGCACCCATCCCGATGTACAACGCATCCTTGTTGCCGAGGCCGTATTCGCTGCCATCCACGGTGACCGCCCCGTCGGCTCCCACGTTGATGATCCCCATCTCCCGGCGCTCCAGAAGATACTTGGAACCGATGATCCGCTCATCCACTTCCAGCTTCAACGGCGTAGCCGGCTGGATGCCACCGACGATGAGCCGATCATAGTAACTATACACCAGCCTGATCTTTCCCGCCGTGAAAAGTTCCCGGATGAGAAAGCTCTCTCGAAGCTGTGCCGTATCGAAGCGTTTCGCCTGTTCGGGGTGTACCGCATGTCTGATTTCCATTCTATTCACCTTTCTTTTCGAGAAGATCTATTTCATCAACAGTCCCGGCAGCCACATGCTCAAGGAGGGCATCACCGTTATCAGCACCAGGGTGATGGCGTTGGCCAGGAGAAAGGGAACCGCCGCCTTGAAAATCCTGCCAATGCCAAGCCTTGAGATCGCCGAAGCCACATTGAGACACATCCCCACCGGTGGTGTGACCAATCCCACAGCCAACCCGGAGATCAGGATCACGCCGAACTGCACGGCGGACATTCCCAGCGCCTGGGCTGCCGGAAGAAAAACGGGGGTCAGCAGAAGGATTGCTGGACTGACATCTACGAACGTACCGGTCAAAAGGATAATGATGTCGATGCAGAGAAGGATCACGATCGCCGGCAGATTCAGCCCTGTAACGAACGCAGCGACTAGCTCCGGAACCCGTTCAATAGCCAGGATCCAGACGTACAGTTGTGAAAGGGCGATGATTATCATGACTGTTGCGCTGGTCATGATTGCCGACTTGAGGATCGGCGGGATATCTTTCAACTTCAATCCGCGGATCACAAAAACGCCAACGAGAAAGGCGTAGAGCACGCCGATTCCAGCCGATTCGGTAGCCGTGGCGATGCCGAGCACGACCGAACCGATAACGAATATGGGCATGATCAGCGCCAAGATCGATTGCCGGATCCGGAGGAACTGCTCCTTTTTACTGAGCCGGATCTCTTCCCTCGGGTAGTTTTTCCAGTAGGAAATACCTACCGTGATCACCAGCATTATTAATCCGATCAGGATACCGGGAATTGCGCTGCCGAGGAAGAGTTTACCCACCGATTCTTCTGCCACCAGAGCGTAGATCACCATGGGGACGCTCGGTGGGATAATCATCCCCATGGTGGAGGAAGCCACGGTAACTCCGCTGGCGAACTCCGGCGTATACCCCCGATTCTTCATTTCGGGGATCAGAACGGCTCCGATCGAGGCGGTATCCGAGACCGAGGATCCGGAAATTCCGCCGAATATCATGCTGGCAAGGACATTTACCGCACCCAAGCCCCCGCGCAATCGACCCACGAACAGAAGACTAAAATCGATCAGGCGGGTGGTGATACCACCGGCGTTCATCAGCAATCCCATTGTAACAAAGAGGGGCAAGGCGATCATCGCGTAGGAGTTCATCCCGGCAAAAAGGCGCTGGGGCAAAACGGGCAGCAATTCCGGATGAACGATCAGGAAATAGCAGAACCCGGAGAGTCCCAATGAATAGGCTATGGGGATGCCCAGAACGAGGAACAGGAGAAGGCTGATGACCAGAATAATCATGCCGTGCTCTCCTTTTCCGTTCCTGAGTCACCGCTACCGAGAATGACCATCAGGATATGGTATGCACAATACAGAATCACCAAGCCACAGCCGATGGGTACGATGATCTGGATCAGACGGTTGGGCAAACGCAGCACCGGTGATTCGAATCCTCCCACGATTCGAATCCAGGGTACGCTGTAATAGATCATTACCAGGTTGATCAGGATGATCAGCAAGAAGCCCAGAACGTCCGCGATCTTGCGATAAACGGGAGAAAGCTTGTCGACAAACCAGGTGATCTTGATGTGCTCCCTGCGCCCCAGGGCTGCGGCTGCACCGATGGCTGTCGTATAGATAAACAGGTACTCCATCAACTCGTTTCCACCGATAATGGATTCGTTGAAGCCGTAGCGTAACACGACCAGGATAACAGTCAACATCAGGATTACAAAAAAACAGAGGGTGACCACCCATTCGAGGAACTTGCATAGGATATCAGTCGCTGATGTCAATCTTTTCATCTGCTCGCTTACTCCCTTCTAAGTATATCAAGAGAAAGGGTGCTGACCCAAAAGTCTGTGGATAACTTTCCAGGTCCAGCACCCTTGTTGAACTCGCTGCCAGAACCTACGGATCAGCTCTTAGCGATACTCATAGCATTATTGATATCGTTCCAGGTGAAGAAGCCGTCGTCTACGTAGGATTGCCAAACAGGTTTTACCGCTTCTCGGAACTTTGCCGTTGCTTCCGGGGTGAGCTCGTTGGTCTGCAATTTCTCTCGCAGGAAGTAGTAGTAGTCCTTCTCCGAGTTCAGCCAGATCGTATCGCTGTAGATCATCGTTGATTCAGCCACGGAGTCGAAGATCGCCTTGAGATCGTCGGGCAGGCTGTTGTACCAGGCCGGATTGACGTAGAAGGGGTCCGGATGAAGCTGCCAATTGACCACCGAGAGGTACTTCTGGACTTCGTAGAACTTCATGTCGGTTGTATTGGAGAAGGGATTCTCCTGGGCATCCACTACACCGGATTTCAAGGCCATGTAGGTCTCGGTATAGGCGACCTGTTGGGGATTCGCTCCCAGGGCTTTGAAGGTCTTGATCGTCATGTCGATCGGGGGGGTGCGCATCTTCAGACCCCGCAGATCTTCGGGACTCCGGATCGGTTTCACATTCGAAGTAATATTGCGGAAGCCTCCGGCTACGCCGCAGGCAGGAATATAAATTCCGCTTTTCAGCGCGTCCGCGTTGACCTTGTCTCCGAACTCGCTTCTCATCAATTTCACGACCTGATCAGTGTTCTCGAACATGAACGGCAGGGTGTACAGCAGATACATCTTGTTGGCTCTCTCGAACAACCCGCCCCGGCATCCCTGGACCGAACCGGTGACCACCATATCGAGAACATCCGCCTCTTTGCCCAACACGCCGGAGAAGTACAGCTCCACCTTGATGCGGCCGTTACTGGCCTTCTCCAGCTGCTCTTTGAACAGCTCCATCGACTTGCTGCGGGGATGGTTGGGAGACTGGGTGTTGGCGTACTTAAAGGTATACACTTTCCCCATCGCCGCAGCTCCTTCCGACTGTCCTTCGGCGAAAACGAGGGACAGGGAAAGAACCAGCAAAGCAAGCACAAGCACCAGCTTTTTCATTTTGAACCTCCTGTTTCTTTTTTATTCGAGCAGACCCAGGGATTTCGCTCGATTTTTAGGTTTCATTTTGTTTTACATTATGAAACCAAGTTTTATTATACAGCAAATTGAGGATCTGTCAAGCTTGAATTTCCCGATTTTGTCATTTTCTTGCTTTCACCACCGCCGGAACAACTGGCAGAACAAGAGGAGAAGGGAAAATGAATTCCAACACTCTGATAGCCGGTCCGAAGGTTCCGCGTCGCCGAGGGGAGGCCCGGCTTCAGATCATATCCAGGACCGGCAGGACCACAGCGCGAAGCCCGGTAAAAGGGAAATCATCCTGGAGCGCACGAATCCTATCGAGAATCTCCTCTTTGCGGTCTCCCGGCACTACAGTCATCATCACATTATTCAGGGCGGGCCAGACATGATCCCCCAGATGGGGACCGGTGGTCCCTACCCCGCTGACATCGTGCCAGCGGGTATAGTTGTCTACACAGCAGGAGGTCAGGACATCGAGCACCTCTTCATCGATCGCCCGATCATAGAAGATGAAAACCGCTACGTTATCCACGGACTACCTCCCTCTCGGCTGCCTGTTCGACAGGCAACATTTCCGGTTGCACGGCCACGCGTTCGGCCATCCGGCGGCGCCGCTTCTCCCGCCGGCCTTCGAACAGATGGTAGAGTACAGGAATCAGAATCAGGGTAAACACTGTGGAAACGAGTAATCCGCCTACAACGGTCAGAGCCATAGGCGTACGCAACTCCGAGCCGGAACCGCCAAAGAAGGCAAGGGGCAAGAGAGCCAGGATCGTGGTCAGCATGGTCATGAGGATCGGGCGCAGACGGATTCGCCCTGCTGCTAACACGGCCCGGGTCAGTTCGTAGTCCCGTTTGCGCAGAAGGTTGGTATAGTCCACCAGGATGATCCCGTTGTTCACAACGATCCCCACCAGCATGAGAAGCCCGATTCCCGAAAAGGCGCTGAAAATCGTGCCTGTCAGCAGGTGAATCCAGATCACACCCACGAAGGTCATGGGCAGGGTAAACATGATGATAAAAGGATCCCGGAAGCTTTCGAACTGAGCGGCCATGATAAAGTATATCAGGGTCATGGAGAGTACCAGAACCAGAACCAGATCCTTGATCACCGACTGGATGTCCTCCCAAGACCCGCCGTAGACAATCGAGAATCCCGGTGGTATGGCCAGTTGGTCCACCTGCTCCTTGATCCGGTTCACCGCGGTGCGCACGTCCCCCATAACACGGGCATCGATATCGATGACCCGCTGCTGGTTCTCCCGGGCAATGCTCACAGGACCGTAGGCTTTCTCGATCTCAACCAAGTTGGTCAGGGGAATGGAAAACCCCAGAGGGGAGGCCACCGAGATCTGGTCGATATCCCGGGCGGACACGCGATCTTCGGGACGGAAGCGGACACGCACGTCCACCTCCTCTCCTTCAAAGAGCACCGTAGCTACCGTCTCCCCGGCGAAAGCCCTCTTGATGGAGGTGCCCACCTGGGCAGCGGTCAGTCCGTACTGAGCGGCCCGGTTGCGATCTACCCGGATGCGGTACTCCGGCAGACCTTCCTCCCTCGACACCTGAGCGTCCTGAACCGTGTCCACGTTTCCCATGATCTCTTCGATCTTGGCTGCCAGTTCCTTGCCCTCCTCGAGATCGTTGCCCCGAACCGAAACGGTCAAGCCGCTGGACATGCCCATACCTCCGCCGCCGGGGCCGAAACCCGAGGAGAAACGAACCTTGACTCCAGGTACCTGGGATACCAGTGGGCGCAACGCTTCTATGATCTCACGATCCGTCCGGTCCCTCTCTCCCAGGTCTTTGAGAGCTATCTGAATCGCTCCAGTGTTTGCCGCGGCGGTGGAGAAAAAGCCGCCTGAAACACCGGCCTGAACCACGGACACCTTTTTCTCCGGAACGTTCTCCTCGACGATCTCGTAGATCTTGGCCACAGCTTCGCGGGTTGTGTCGATATCCGATCCGACGGCGGTTTCAATGTTCAACATCATCATTCCCTGATCGGATTCTGGAAACAACTCGACACCGACCCGAGGAATCAAGGCCAGGCTGCCGCCGAATAGAAGAACGATCGCGATCAGGACCAGAGCCTTATGCCGCAGCGCCCATCCCAGGCTGGCGCCGTAGATGCGGTCCAGGAGCCGCAGAACCGCACCCCGTCCTTTCAACTCCTCCTCTACATCGAGAAGGGTGTTGGATTTCTTCTTGATCACTATCTTGCTGATCCGGCTGGAGAGCATGGGAATTAGCGTCAAAGCCACCAGTAGAGAAGCGAGCAGGGAGAAGGTCACGGTGAAGGCCAAGTCGCGGAACAGCTCCCTGGCCAGACCGCGGATAAACAACACCAGGGGCAGGAACACCGCCACCGTAGTCAGGGTGGAGGCGATGATGGCGTTGGCCATCTCCTGAGACCCGTGCCGGGCCGCTTCCCCCGCTTTGGCCCCGCTCTCCCGGTAGCGAAAGATATTTTCAATGATGACGATCGAGTTGTCCACCAGCATTCCGATGCCCAAGGCCAGACCGCCGAGGGAGAGCATGTTCAAGGTAAGATTGAAGAAGTACATGGCGATGATGGTGATGATGATGGATAGGGGAATGGAAACGGCCACGATCAAGGTGGTGGGCAGGTTGCGCAGGAATACGAGCAGCACAATGACCGCCAGGAAACCGCCCAGGAGGGCGATCTGCCAGACATTGGAGATCGCGTCGTTGATAAAATCCGCAGAGACGAACAACTCCACCAGACGGACATCCTCGGGCAGGGAACGTTTGATGGTGTCGATTCTCTCCTGAACACGATTGGAGATCAGCACCGTGTTGGTGCCGGACTGCTTCTGCACCGTCAGGATGATGGCGTCGCTGCGGTCCACTTTGACATCCATCTCGTCTTCCAGGTAGCCGGTATACACAGCGGCGACGTTCTCCAGATACACGGGCTTGCCGTTGTTGTTCCCCACAATGATTGCCCTGATTTCGGTCAGATCGTCCAACCGGCCTATGGTACGCAGGGAATACTTCCGGGCCCCTTCGGTAACTGCTCCACCGGTGACATTCAGGTTTTCCGCCCTTACGACATTGACGATCTGGTCGATGGACAAGCCGTAGGAGGCGAGGAGGGTTCTGTTCAGATCGATGTGAATCTGTTTCTCTAAACCTCCCTCCACGGAAACGCTGGCCACTCCGTCGATCTGCTCGAGATTTGTCTGAATCGTGTTCTCGGCGATGAAACGGAGGCTCTCCAGATCGCGGCGTCCCTCGATTGAAAGAACCATGATCGGGGTCATCGACGGATCGAACTTGAACAATACGGGCTGAGAGGCGTCTTCCGGAATGTAATCCCGAACTAGATCGAGCCGTTCCCGCAGATCATTGGAGGCCTCGGCCAGATCGGTCCCCCACTGGTACTCCACCACCACGACCGAGGTCCCCTCCCGGGAGGTACTGTGGATGTTCTCGATGCGGCTTGCCGAAGCGGCGGTGTTCTCGATGACCTTTGTCAGATTCTCTTCGACCTCTTGGGGCGAGACCCCGGAGTAGGAGGAATAGATGACAATCACGGGGAATGAGATATCCGGTATCAGATCGATGGCCAACCGGCCCAAGGAGAAGACACCCAAAACGATCAGGGCGAGGAAAAAAACGGTGGCTGTAACCGGCCGTTTTACCGAGAGGTCGGTTATTTTCATTCCTTCACCTCCGCTACGGTTACCTCATCGCCGCCGCTCAGGCTCTGCTGACCGATAACCACAACCCGATCACCTTCATCGATACCCGAATCGATGACCACCCGTTCCCCTTCGACAAAGGTAATCACCGGCCTGACCTCCCTGGCCAGGTTCTGATCCACGACGAAGGCGACCCGCTCCCCCTCCTTGTCGACAAGGGCGGCGAGGGGAATCGTTACCGCATCTTCCAGCTCTCGTAAGATGATGCCGGCTTCGGCGAACATCCCCGGTTTCAACTGGTACCCCCGATTGACCACGCGGATCCTGGTTTCCAGGGTCCGTGAGGCCGGGTCTACCACTGGACTGAGCTTATCGATAGTTCCGTAGAAGACCCGATCGGGATAGGAGACGACCGAGATCTCCACCGGTTGACCTCTCCGCACCTGGCCGATTCTCTTCTCCGGAACGTCGACCACGACTTCGACAACGTCCATATCCACGATTTGAAAGAGAGGCGCCGCAGGATTGGCCGTCGCACCTTCCTGGGTCAGGACGGATTTGACGATTCCCGAGATAGTTGACTCGACCTCAACGGGGGCGAATTTCAATCCCGCCTGGTCCCTGTCGATTACGGCCAATACCTGATCTTTCTGTACATAATCTCCCTCCCGGACTTTGATCTGGTTGATCTTGCCGGTAACCGTGGTCAGGATGCTGACTTCTTTTTCCGCGAACACCGAGCCGTACAAGGTGAGGATTTCCCGGACGTTCTCCCGCTTGGCCGAAGAGACGGCTACAGGGACCGAGAACTTCTCCTCTGGAGGTCTCTGGGGCCCGCCGGCCTTCGGTCTAAACGCCGCCAGAAAGCTCGGACCCGCTCCTTCCCCGTCTTGATTCGACAAACGGGTGTAACCGAAATACCCGCCGACGGCAACCACCGCTATGACTACGATAAGGATAACTAAAACCCGGACTCCCTTTTTCATCTCATCGTCCCCCAAATTTTCGAATTAGAAATTTGCTACCCCGACCACGTCCATCAGGTCGAGGATGTTGCGGTTGTAGTTGTAAATGGCCTGGGCATAGGCCAGCCTGGAAGCATTCAATCCCAGCTGGGCGTCCTTGAGCTCCACGCTGGAAATATATCCGCTTTCATACTGATCCACCGCCGCCTCGTACAGCCGCTGAGCCAGATCCACGCTCTTCCTGCCCGAGGAGATCTTGGCCCGTTCTTCGGCGATCTTCAAGACGCTGCTTTCTACGGCGATGCGAACGCTGCTTTCGAGCGCCCCGGACTGTATACGCAGATCTTCCAGCTGCAGCTGAGTTTTCTTGATCGTTGCGTTCTCCTCGCTCCAGGGGAAAAACCCCGATATGGGAACGCTTAGATTCAATCCCATGGTCAGGTTACCTTCCCAATAATCGACATTAAAATACTCCGTATTCCCGGAGGCCGGGTCGAATCCGCTCTGAACACTGTAGTTGGCCCAAGCTGCCAGAGTGGGCAATCTGAGACTCCTGTTGAGCGCTTCCTGAGCCTCCGAGATGTCCACAACCTTCCTGAAACTCTGGAGATTGTACTTGCCGGTCAAGGCCGTCTGGATCAGCGCTTCTCGATCGATCTCTACCGGTATAAGTTCCAACTCTCCGATCAGCTCGAACTCAAAATCCTCCTCTTCGATCCCCAATACGTTCTTGACATTCAGCAGAGCGATGCGCACTCCATTGTCCGCCGAGATCACCGTGGCCTTGAAACTCTCGAGGTCGGATTCCGCCTGTAAAACCTCGAAATCCGCCACAAGGCCCGCGTCGTAGCGCTGCCTGGCAACATCGAGGGCTTCCTCCTTGCTGACCAGAGTTTCTTTGTTGATCGCCGCAACCTCCAGGGCGAGCAGATAGCCGTAGAAGGCATTCTTGATCAGCACGATCGTCTTTCGATTCTCCTCGGCCAGGTCCAGGGCGGCCTGGGCTACGGCCTCCTCGGCCAGCTTGACCCCGCCCTTGATCTTCCCGAAAGCATAGACGCTTTGCCCCAATTCCAAAGACACGCCTACCGGATCGCTGCCGGAGATATAAACCTCTGTTCCGCTTCCAGGTGATGTTTCCCTCGTATTGTCGAATAGATGCGTCCAGGAGGCACCGGCGGACAGCGAGGGATAGTAGGCCGATTTGGCCGCCGCCAGATCTGCCTGGGCAGCGGCTACGGCCAGTTGTTTGGACCGTATCGCCGTGCTGTTGGCCAGACCGTAGGCTATAGCCTCCTCCAGGGAAAACTGATAGGTCTCGCTGCCAGCTGTACCGATAATCATCAAGAGCAGTGCGACAACCGCTCCAATTCGTTTCATACCTTCTTTCCTCCTTCCGCTCTGGCTGCTATCCCTTGAACCAGGATCTTCATAATGGCTTCTGCTTTTTTTTGTGGTAACCCCTTGTGCTCTTCCGGGGCAAATTTAGCCACACGATGCATGCACACGGATTGTACGGCCTGAGTGACCATCCCCATGTAACTAAACACCACATCACCGGTATCGATGTCACCTCGAATCAGACCTTTATCCTTTCCCTCTTCAACCAAAGTGTGTAGATACTCACTGAGGCGCCGCCGCTTTTCAAAAAAAGGTTCGAGGAGTTTTTTATGGATAGTGGCCGTCTCCGGAGTCAATGCCTCCGTGAACAGGCGAAAGTAGCTGGGGTTGTCGGTGAAAAAACTGATCTGAGCACGGGCTACGGCCGCCATCTTCTCCAAGGGATTTTGGATCTGCACGATCTGCTTCCCGACAAAGGTCTCGAGGCGCTCCAACACGGTAAGCATCACCTGAAAGTACAGATCCTCTTTGTCCTTAAAATACAGGTAGAGGGTACCCTTGGCCAGGTGAGCTTCCCGTGCCACCTCGTCCAAAACGGTGGTTTCGTACCCCTTGCGGGCAAACACCCGCAAAGATGCCCGGATGATGGTATTACGTTTTTTTTCTTTTTTTGCGTCCTGAACTTCAAACATAAAAAAATGACTGAACAGTCAGTCAAAAACATATGAATATTTCCCGCTGTCGTCAACAAAAATCGTCTTGGATCGTCACTACTGCCGGAGTCGCGGACGGACAGGTGTTACGCCGGCGTTTGTTTTACCTTGATCAGCTGCCTCAACTAGAATAATGTGGAGGCAACTATTAAGAGTTTTTCGAGAGGGAGTTGGTCATATGGTAAAAGTCGTGAGTTATCAGGAAATCAAGTCTCATGAGTCGTGCAGGTATGACGGAGTATCGATGGGGGAGGTCATGCTCCGTATCGATCCTCGCGATGTGCCCACCGCCCGGATGCGGGACAACATCCGTGTGTTCCAGGGCGGTGGGGAAACCAACGTGGCTTGCGGTCTGGCCTATACTTTTGGCCTCCGCACAGCCGTTCTCACCGCCTTGGTGAATGATCCGATCGGGGAAAATATCCGAAACCAGATGCGGGAAGCCGGCGTGGATGTAACCAAGATCATTTGGTGGAATACAAAGAACGACGGCGGCCGCTACTCCACAAACCAGAAGGGAGGTTTGCACAATGGCGTGAACTTCACCTACAACGGATCCGGGGTCATTCCCTCCAACACTACCTACTATCGGGCTCACAGCCCGGCAGCCCAGCTTGAGCCCGGAGATTTCGATTTCGATTCCTTGTTCGCCAAGGAGGGTGTGCGGGTATTCAACACCGGCGGCATATTCACCCTGATCGGCCCCAAGACGGCGGATGTGGCTATCGAGGCGGCTCAGAAGGCCGCCGAACACGGCACCTTTGTTTCTGCAGACCTGAACTACCGTTCCAAGGTCGAACCGGATAAGACCAAGGCTCAAGGCATCAACCAGAAACTGGCCCCCTACCTCGGCTTCCTGGTCGGTAATGATTCGGATCTGTCCGATGCTCTCGGCTATGATACACAGACGAAAAACGGAGCCGGATTCTTGGATTGGCTGCCCGCGTATCAGGAAACGATCAACAAAGTGACCAAGGATTTCCCCAACCTGAGCCTGATCGGCACCCAGTGGCGGGGTGCTCACAATGCCGATCTGATCAGCTGGGGGGCCGTGCTATATGACACCAAAGCGGACAAGTGGTACGTGGCACCGGTGCGGGAGAATGTTCCGATACGGGATAGAACCGGCGGGGGCGACTCCTTTGCATCGGGTGTACTGGCGGCTCTGCTGAAAGGAAAGGATCTGGAGACCGCGGTCAACTGGGGCGCAGCCCACGGAATGCTGGTCCAGGAGATCCCCGGCGACATCACCATGGTCAATCAGGGCGCTGTGGAGGCGGAGGTAAAGAGGGCTACGGCCGGAAGCGGTGTCAAGGCGACCCGTTGACAGGTTCCGCCCTGAATCTGTTTGGCCGCAGTTCTGCAATCCACGAAGCCGTATTCCTCGAACCTACTACTGTTATACCGTCGCCCTGGCCTGATCCTCATGGGCTGTAATATCCTCTGCATCCCAGGGGTAGCAGATCCAGCGGTCCTCCATCTCCCGACCGACAAAGTAGTGTTGGATCACCTCCGGAAGACTTCCCCGCTTCTCTTTGTTCTTGTTGTGCAGGACCATTACGGCGACCTCTTTCGGCCGATGGCTGAGGAGCTCCCGCAGGCAGTACTCCAGGGTAACCCGGGAATCGTCGACCTCGTCCACCAGGAGCACCCGCTTTCCCGCCAGCTTCCGCTCCACTTCATCGATCCACTGGATCGTTTGCGGGGTTGCCGTGGGCACGTTGTCCAATCCATAATAGGAAATACCGACTGCATAGATCGGTTTGTTGATAAAGGTCTTGAGAATTCGGGCCGGGATGAAGCCTCCCGTCCCGATGGCCACGATCACATCCGGATCGAAACCCGCCGCCTCGATCCGGGCGGCCAGGTCTTTCACGGTCTCGTGAATCTGCCGGTAGCTTAAGAAGTATTTCTTGGGTTCCCGCATTGTGATGGTTTAAGACTCCCTCCGAGAGTCACGTGCGCGGTCATACTCGACGATGCATCCGGGCAAAGTGCGGCGTTGGGATCACAACCGATGGCAATCTTTTTCACAACCCCTCCAGCCCCTTAGTTATCCGCGTATTCGGGTCTCATGGGAGTGAAGAACTCAATAACCTCGCTGTCCTCCAGCACCTCTGCTCCGTGGTGCTCCCATGGGTCGAAGAGGTAGCTGGTACCGGGTGTGGCGATGAAGCTTTTTCCCTCGTTCAATAGAAATCGAAGTTTCCCCTCCAGGACATATCCGTGCTGCACCGCTTCATGGTTGTGCAGAGGGATCGCAGAACCCCTGGTCAGCTTGAAATGGCAGAGCATGCTATGCTCATGAAAGGACAGGGTGGTACGGAAAATCCCGGCGGGCTTCTCCACCGCCTTCAAATATTTGAGTTCAGCGTTCTTGCGAGTTTTGTTCTTGTCTCTCATAGGTCAGGAGTATAGCGAAGATGGAGCGATACGACTACAACCTACAAGTATATATTCCCGTGGAGCCGGTGCGTTCTCTAGATCAGAACCGAGAATTTACAGAATTTTGGCTTTACCAGCCGTTCGAAATCCTTGTAAGGGATCTGAATCAACTCGGTGTGGGAACAGGCGTTGAATGCTATTTCTTCATCCTTTTTCAACGTCTCATCAGCATACACCGGCAACTTGTAGAGATTCCCGAAGGGCGGCATCGCTCCGGTCTCGCAGCCTGGAAATCGGTGAGAAAACTCCTCTTCCCTGGCCAACTCCAGGGAAGAGGCTTTGCAGGATTTTTTCAACTTTTCCAAGTCGATCTGGTACTTGGCCGGCAACACAGCCAGGGCAATCTTACCGTCGATTTTTACGATGACCGTCTTGGCCATGTTTCTTCCTTTCACGTGGGCGGAAGCGGCGATCTCCTGCGCCGTATACGCCGTTGAATGACGGATCGATACATACTTGACCTTGTTCTTGTCGAGAAACTCTTTTAACTGAGTAACGGGCATCACGCTCCTCCTTACATCACTAATAATAGAAGATTCTGCCCTTGAACGCAAAAACTTTCTCTATCGACACCGGGTGTGATTATCATGTACAGTCAGAAAAACGCGCTGGAGAGAAGGAGCGAGGTATGCAACCCACCGAAGTAAGAGCCAGGTACACCCACACCAATCTGGTAGCCCGGGACTGGCGGAAATTGGCACGGTTCTACCAAACCGTATTTGGCTGCATACCCGTGCCGCCGGAGCGTGATCTACACGGGGAAGGACTCGAAAGAGGCAGCTGCATACCGGGAGCACGGCTTCAGGGGATACATCTACGCTTGCCCGGCCACGGACCGGACGGCCCAACCGTAGAGATCTTCCAGTACGCTCAAGCTGTCGATCGCGACAGGCCGGTAGCGAATCGTCCGGGCCTGGGTCATCTGGCCTTTGAAGTCGATGACGTATCCAAGGCCGAACGAGCCGTGCTGGCGGCGGGAGGATCAAAGCTGGGAGAGATCGTGACTTTCGACGTACCCGGTGCAGGAACTATCACCTGGACATATATTCGTGATCCGGAAGACAATATTATCGAACTTCAGAGCTGGTCTTGATTAAGGACTTGTGATTAAACTCCTCTCGTGGAACGTCAACGGTGTACGGGCAGTTCTCCACAAACAGGGATTCACCTTCCTCTCGGAAGAACGGCCTGATCATCCGACACCGGTTTACTTAATAAAAGAAGCGGCGACCGCCTTAAGTTTTTCGGATTCCTCTTGAAGCTGGTGGAATGCGGTGCAGGCTGCATCACGGTCTCCAGCCTTCGATGTATCTTCCAGCATACGGGCGGCATCACCGAGCGGACGGGCCTCTAGATTCCAGGCGCCACCCTTGATCGAATGGGCTTCCTGTTTGACTCTTTCCAGATCCCCCCTGTCCAATGCCGCGGGGATCTGGGAAACTTGAGTCTCCAACTTTTCGAGAAACGATGATAAGACATTGCGCACGACGTCCTCCCGCCCCATGAACGCTTCCACGGCTTTGCTGAAATCAAATACAATTTCACCGCTCTGCTTTTCAGAATCCTGTACCGCAACTTCTTCTCGTGTTGAGGGACCCCGCAGCCATTGGCTGAGAACTGGGACGAGATCTTTCTTCTTGAACGGCTTGGTCAGACAGTAATTCATTCCAGCGGCTATCGCCTTTTTCTGTTCCTCTTGCAACGCGCTGGCTGTAACGGCAATTATCGGCGTCTGTACTCCCATTTCCCGCAATTTTTTGGTTGCGTCATAGCCGTTCATGTTCGGCATCTGGATATCCATGAAGATCAGATCGAACTCCGTCCGGCCGGCTGTTTCTACAGCCTGCAGGCCGTCCCCGGCCAGAAAAACCCGATGGCCTAATTTTTCAAGAATCGATTGGAACAGCAGCTGATTCACCTCATGATCCTCGACCACCAGGATGCGAGCTCCCCGAGGCTCCTCGATCTCCGCCGCGGTAGCGGGAATCTCCTCGACTTCACCGGCTCCTTCCACCTCTTCCACCGATTCAAGCTCCTCAAGCTCAGGTTCGTATTCTACGGTTAGGACCCTGAACACCTCCGCCAACAGCTCTGCCCGCTTCACGGGCTTGGTCAAATACCCGTTGAACCATCTGAGCAGTTTCATCTTTGCTTCGCCGCTGCCCAGTCCTTCCGGTGTAAGCAGGATCATCCTGGCGCCACTCAAAAGCGCATCCGAAATCACTTCGCTTGCCAGCTGCCAGCCGTCGATTCCGGGCATGCGCAGGTCAACGAAGACCAAAGAATAGGGATCACCATCGCTCGCAGCTCGCCGCATCCTGGACAGGGCCTGTTCGCCGTTTTCCGCCTCACCGACCCGGCATCCCCAACCTTCGAGATAAATCTTTAGAGCCTGGCGTGCCGAAGCGTTGTCATCCACCAGTAGCGTCCGGAGGCCGGTAAAAAAGTCATTCGGAATATCCTTGAATAGATTGTCCTTATCCTGCTTGTTCAGCGATACGGTGAACCAAAAGGTCGAACCGAATCCTTCCTGGCTTTCAACACCAATCTGTCCATTCATCATCTCGACCAGGCTCTTCGAGATCGACAGACCCAACCCGGTGCCGCCAAACTTGCGGGTGGTAGAGGTATCCGCTTGGGAAAAGGACTGAAACAGGCGGGCCATCTTCTCCTGGCTTATCCCGATTCCCGTATCCTTTACCGTAATTTTCACCGTACTCTGTGACTCATCCCCCCCGACTTCCTCCACGACGATTTGTATTTCCCCTTCCGAGGTGAATTTGACTGCATTGTTGAATAAGTTAATCACGATCTGACGCAGTCTTGCCGGATCACCCCGCAGTCGATGCGGCAGGTCGGGAGCAAGCTTGAGGATAACTTCCAGGTTCTTTTTGTGCGCTTCGAGAATCACCAGATCGACAGCATTCTCCACCATCTCGTAGAGGTCGAAATCAGTCTCTTCAAGATTGAGCTTGCCCGCTTCAATCTTGGAAAAATCCAATATATCGTTCACCAGACTGAGCAGAACGTCCGCCGAAAACCGCACCTGCTCCGCGTACTCCGCCTGCTCCATATCCAATTCCGTGTCGAGGAGAAGTTCGATCATCCCCGTGATCGTATGAATCGGTGTACGGATCTCGTGACTCATGTTCGCCAAGAACTCAGATTTTGTGCGTGCCATGGCTTCGGCAAGGTCTTTCGCTTTCTGGAGGTTGACTTCGCTTTTCTTCCACTGACTGATGTCTTTGACCAACCCATAGATGAACTGGGGTTGTCCGGCTTGGTCCCGAAGCAAGGACAGAGTGACACGCCACCAGGCCGTCTCGCCGTTCTTGCGGTGAAATCGGCTCTCCGCCTCGAAGAAGGGGACGGCCCCTTCCTGAAGGGCGGCTAGGCTTTCCACATACCGTAGAGAATCTTCGGGATGTATATAAATCGAGAGTTGCTTATTCTCCAGCTCAGCGCCCGTGTAACCAAGCATGGTCTGCAGGGTTGCATTGCTGCGTACCAGTCTCCCCTCCAGATCCATAAGAACCATCCCCACCGGAGAATGAACGAAAAGGGAGTAAAAAGGATTGGTGTGGTTCTTGAGACGCTCGATCTGCCCTGATAGAGCCGCCACCGCCTTGTTGGTCTTGTGTAGCTGTCCCGAGTAGCGAACGACCCGCTTGAGAAGATCGTCGTGAAGCAACTCTTTTATCAGGAAATCCTGGACACCCGCCGAGATTGCCTTGGATCCGCCGGTTGGATCGTCTACCAGAGCAACGAGCGGCAAATCCGTGTTCTGCTTGAGCATGTGTATCCTGTCCCGAAGATCTCTCTCCGACACGCCGCTACAGTCAAGTACCACCACATCGATATCGTTATGGAGGAGTAATCGCAGCGCCTCCTCAATATCCTCTGCGAACAGGAGCTGACACCCTTCATCCTCTTCGATCTTGAATACTGCTCTGTCAACTCCCAGCAGAAGTACTTGCACGAGGATATCCTAATCTCTCCGACAGGGACCGTCAAGAAAGATTATCTGATTGTGATACCTAGCCTTAGAAAAAATTCTATTGCAATACCCCAGAGTCCGTGGCAAAATCAGTTCATGCACAAACCCAAAGCTGTGGTACTTACCGTTGTTCTGGCTGTGGGGTTGCTGGGCAGTTCCTGTTCCATCAACAAGCTGGCCGTCAACTTCGTCGCGAAAACTCTCTCCTCCGGCGACAGTACCGTGTTCACCGGCGAAGAGGATCCCCAGCTGGTGGCGGATGCTCTGCCCTTTGCAATGAAGCTCTACGAATCGCTCCTCGAACAGACCCCGGAAAACGAAGATCTTCTACTTACCACCGGCAGCATCTTCACTATGTACGCAAACGCCTTCATTCAGACCCCGGCGGGCATGCTGCCGGAAAGCGAGTACGAACAACAGCAGGAAATGCTGCAGCGGGCGAAAAAGATGTACCTCCGTGGACGAAGATACCTGCTGCAGGCCATGGAGCTTCGCTATCCTGGATTTGGAGACCACTTAAAAAACAATGAGTTGGAACAGGCCTTGGCGCCGACCAATGTCGAAGATGTGCCCTTTTTGTTCTGGACCTCCGCGTCCTGGTTGGGGGCATTCTCAACGGACACTTTCGACATGGAACTGTTGCTCAACCTTCCCAAGGCGATTGCCCTGTTGAACCGCGCCCTGGAGCTGGATGAATCCTACTCAGGAGGCATGATTCACGATACCCTCATTTCGATTTACGGCTCCCTGCCCGAAGCCATGGGAGGTAGCCAGGAGAAGGCGCGCTATCATTTCAACAAGGCCGTCGAATACTCAGATGGTCTTTCCGCCTCTCCCTATGTCGCTCTGGCAAGCACGGTGTCTGTAGCCAATCAGGACATCGAGGAGTTCCATCAGCTTCTTAACCAGGCAATCGCTATCGATCCGGATGCCAATCCGGACAATCGTCTACAGAATCTACTGAGTCAGGAAAAGGCACGCTGGCTCCTCAATCACGTGGAGGATTTCTTTCTCATAGATCTGGAAGAAGAGCCTTACGAGGAAGGGATCGAGGAGGGAACATAACGTGCAAGCAATAAACTCTCGAAGCTACAAAGTTCTCCTGTTTCTGTTCATCCTGGCCACTGGTATCTGCTTCAGCGCCTCACAAGCTGCCGCCCTGGTGATCAAGGTGGGCAGCGTCGCCCCGGAAGGCTCGCCATGGGACAAGGCTCTGAAACGCATCGCTCTAGATTGGCAGAAGATCTCCGGAGGTCGGGTGACCATGAAGATCTACAGCGGCGGCATCGCCGGGGACGAGCCGGACATGATCCGCAAGATGAGAATCAATCAGATTCAGGCTGCGGCCATGACCGGCTCTGGATTGGGAAAGATCAATCCGGATTTCCTGGTCTACCAACTCCCTTTTCTGACTCAGAATGACGAGGAGTTGGACTATCTATTCGAGAAGCTCCGTCCCAAGCTGGAGGCGCTGCTCGAGGAGAAGGGATTCACCTTTCTGGCTATTACCAAGTCGGGGTGGCTGCGCTTCTTCGCCAAGAAGAAGGTAATCACTCCCGCGGATTTCCAAAAGCTCAAGTTTTTCGTCATGGAGGGAAGTCCGGAAGTCGATCAGGCCTGGAAAGCGATGGGATTTCATATCGTTCCCCTGCCGCCGAACGACGCCTTCGCGGCCCTGCAGAGCGGGATGGTAGAGGTCTTCTCCGCCTCCCCACTGACCGCGGCGGCGATGCAGTGGTTCGCCTTGGCCCCCCATATGACGGATATCAAATGGACGCCCCTCACCGCCGGTTTAATCATCTCCAACCAGTCGTGGCGACGAGTTCCCGCGGATCTGCGGCCGAAGCTCAAGGAGGCCACCCAGCGCGCCCTCAATGATCTGCACCAGGAAGTCATGGCCGTGGAGAACCAGGCTATTGAGATCATGAAGGAAAACGGTCTGGTCATCCACGAGGTGCCCCCTGAAGCTCTTAAAGAATGGGAAAACCTGGTTGAGAAAGGTTTCAGCATTCTTATCGGAGATGTCATCTCCCGCAATCTCTACGAGGAAGCGAAACGTATCGTCGAGGAGTTTCGGCAAAGATAATGCCTTCAGTAGAACCTCAACACCTGCTGGGAAATAGGACAATGCGCGGGCTCTTCCGTTTCGAAAACGGAGTCGCAGACGTAATCCTGCTGCTGATTGCGGTTCTGCCGGCGCTGGAGATCATCGCCAGGCTGTTCTTTAAAACCGGAATCCACAGCTCCGCGGAGCTGACCCACCATTTGGTACTCTGGCTGACTTGTCTGGGCGGAGCCATAACCTCCCGCGAGGGCAAGCATATCACCCTGTCGGCAGGCTTGGAGATGATTGGTGAACGGGCTCGAAGTTGGATCATTACTTTCACCACGTTCATCTCCACCACGATTTCTTCAGCCATGACCTGGAGTGCCCTCTCCCTGGTTCTCATCGGTTTCGATCCGGCAAAAAAAATCGCCTTTATTCCCATTCAGCTCGCCGTAGCGGTCATCCCTCTGGGATTCCTGCTTATCACTGTACGCTTTCTGACTCGTTCCCCCGTTCGAGGAGTAAAGCGGGGCATCGCCGCCGTAGGATGTATCCTGGGAACGATCGTCGCCTTCAGCTCGGTGATGAACATTCTCCATACGCTGCTTCCCGAGGTGCCGATGGTATTCAGCACCCTCGAGGAGGTGTTCTTCCGTATCGCTGAACGAGTCGCCCTGGTTGGAGTCGGCATCCTTGTCGCCTCCATTTTCTTCGGTTCTCCCATATTCATCGTGCTGGGCGGAGTCGCCTATCTACTGTTCGTTCGTTCCTTCGGAGCTCTAGAGGTGATTCCCAGCGAAGCCTATTCCATGCTCACCGGATACAGCATTCCGGCAATACCGCTGTTCACTTTCGCCGGTTTCATCCTTTCGGAGAGCAAGGCGGGAGAGCGCCTGGTGCGATTGTTTCGGGCCTGGCTGGGCTGGCTTCCCGGGGGCCTGATCATCATGGCCGTTCTGGTCTGCACCTTTTTTACCACGTTCACCGGCGCAACCGGAGTCACCATTTTGGCCCTCGGCGCTCTGCTGGCCTACGTGCTCGTCGAAAGCGGCCGCTATACCACGGACTTTGCCAATGGACTGATTACAGGCTCGGGAAGTATCGGACTGTTGTTCCCGCCCAGCCTTCCGATCATCCTCTACGGTGTAATCGCCCAGATCAACATCAAGCACATGTTCATCGGTGGTATCCTGCCAGGCCTGCTCATGGTCCTCACCCTATGCGGAATCGGCGTGATCACCGCCGTGACCCACAAGGTCAAGCCGGTTGCCTTCGAGATTAAAGAAGCGGTATTGGCCATCAAGGATTCTTTCTGGGAGATCCTGCTTCCCGTGATCATCCTCCTCGGCTATTTTCTCGGCGTCACCACCCTGGTGGAAACCGGTGCCGTTGCCGTGATCTACTCACTGATCATCGAGATGTTCATCCACCGGGATCTTTCTCTCAAAGACCTCCCAGGGGTCATGCACAAGTGCATCCCCATTGTCGGCGGTGTTCTGATCATCCTGGCGGCGGCCAAGGGATTGTCCTACTACATCGTGGATGCGGAAGTGCCGATGCGTTTGAGCAACTGGGTGCAGGAGAATATCAGCTCAAAGTACGTCTTCCTGATCCTGCTGAACGTCGCCCTTCTGATCACCGGCTGCTTGATGGACATCTTCTCCGCGATCCTGGTCGTGGTTCCCCTGATCATTCCCATGGGAGCGGCCTTTGGCATTCACCCGGTGCACCTCGGGGTGATCTTCCTGGCCAATCTCGGGGTGGGTTATCTGACACCGCCGGTGGGATTGAATTTGTTCCTGGCCGCCTACCGCTTCAACCAGCCGTTGGTTCGGATCTACAAGAACGTGATCCCCTTCTTCCTGGCCCTTCTGGTGGTGGTATTGCTCATCACCTACGTACCCTGGTTCTCCACCGGTCTGCTCACGCTGTTCAACCTCCAGTAGATGATGCAAAGCCGCTTAACGGCTGATCATGAAGAACGGGGAGCTCGCTCCGCTTTCCGAACAGCAACTCTTCCGGAGAACAGCGCCCCAAGCATCAGGGCGTAACACAACGCGGCCAGCAGCAGTAACCGGGAAATGCCCCAGGTCATAGCCAACGGCAGGGCAAGAATCGAAGCCACTACGGAGGCGATGCCATTGGCGGCCCAACCGTAAGCCCGCAAACGGGGCGAGGCAACCAGCAGGCGCAGCCCGACGGGAAAAGGCACTCCGACCAGAAGGGCGATCGGTGCCAGCAGGAGGAAAGACCCCAGAGCCTGCCCTAAAGCGGATGCCTGCAGGAGCAGCTCTTCGAACCGACCGTAGAGTGCAAAGAGCACCACCGCACAGACAACCAGGACGGCGAGCAGGGGCGGAAGAATCCGTACGTTCCAGCGCGAGGAGACGGCCCCTCCGATCCCCGACACAACCAGTAGCTCGGCCAATACCACGGTGAAGGCGATCACAGGATTCCCGAATACAAAGGTGTAGCCCTGAAGAAAAGCCATCTCCACAAACATGAAGCCGGCCCCGGCGGCTAGAAAGTACCCGATAGCCGCGGCCGGATGGATCCCACCCGCCTCTTGTTCTGAGTGCCGCTCTGTATGCCCCGGCAGCAGTCGTGGAAGCAGCAGGAGAAGCACCCCAAGCATCACGGCGATCCCCAGAACCACGAGGATCACGGTTTCCCCTGACATAAACAGCGTGTAGAAGCGACTTCCCGTGCTGCGAAACAAAGCCCCGAGTTTCAACCAGCGGGTGAAGCGGCTGTGGAAGGGGCGGTCATCCCGAGCCGGAGCGATGTCCAGGAAGTAGCTGCGGAAATACTCATCCCCCCTCTCCGCCCGGAGCGTCTGGTAGAGCTTTTGAATCTCCCGGAAATGAAAGGCTTCGGCGAAACTGTTGAATTGGTTCGCCTCCCGTTCCTCCAGGCCTTCGAAAAACACCAGGTCGAAGTTGAGCCGCCGGCAGAACTCCCGCAGTTCGGTGATCGAACTCTGATCGAAGGGTGTGGGAGAACACAGGAGAGTATAGCTGTCCCAGCCTCGCAGCAGGAGGATGTGTCCGCCCGGGTCTTCAACACCCGCAGCTTCGAGGCTGCTGAGAGCTGTGGCAAAAACCCTCAGAATATCGGAGGGCGGCAGAAGCAGTTTTCGAGACAGGATCAGGATCCCTCGAGGAGTGAGGTGGTGGAGGTAGGAGGTAAACGCCTCGACGGTCAACAGGTGCTCCTGGTTGAGGCTGGCCATTCCCGGAACCGAGGGCCCCCAGGATTCCAACTGGATACGATGGTACCGCTCCTGACTCCGGGCAAGGTACTGGCGCATATTGCCGGCTATGATACGGATGTTTGACTGGGGATAACGCTCACGGGACAGCTCTGCCGCCTTCTCATGTTCGAGCAGCACAGTGATTTTCTCTGCCCCGGCCGATACGGCGCAGGGCAGACTCAAACCCCCGCCCTGTTGCAGAATCAGCACCTCCTCTGGGCTCTCCTCTGCGCGAAGGCAGTAGCCGGCGTAGGAATGGAGGTAGCGGCTGAACTGTAAGGCACTGGCATCCTCCAGATCGTAGAGCACGAACAGACCGTCCCCGTCCTGAACCAGAAAAGTCGCTTCGGGAAGATCACCGGAGTACTTCAAGCTCAGCCCCGGGGCGAAGCGGATGTACGGACTGTCCAGCCTGTCAAGGCGCCCCCGGATCGTATTGCTCCTGGCGACAACCGAGGTGTCGGGAAATTGCAGCACCTGCGGTAGCAGCTTGTATGGCGACGGGTAGATCTCGAGAAACCCTCCCCCTTTGTAGAACAGCAGAGCACCGGTCAGCAGGAACAGTACCCCGGTGGCCGGCAAAGTCAGCCGGCGAGACCGTGTGACTGGTTTCCAGCGGACACGCTTGGTTTCCAGCGATCGGAGGAAGGGAAAAAAGAGAAGCAGCAGAGCGCAGCTGACCACGATCCGTCCCTCCCCCAGCCAGGGCAGCAGCAAAGCCGGTAGCAGGGCGCCCGCCGCGGAGCCAACCATACTGGAGAAATAAATCCACCCGGACTGACCGGGTAATCCAGCGAAGGCGATCGACATCACACTACCGGCGAAGAAAAAGGGTACCAGAAGAATGAGAAACGTGGCTAATAGATAGGCTGCCTGCCGTATTTCCAGAGGCATGCGGAAGTAATCCAAGGGGATGTTCTTGACCGCGAGGAAGGATCCACCGATAGACAACGAACAGAGCAGCAGCAGCCATAGGAACGCTTGAGAATCGATAGTGTCAACGGACCAGCCCGGGCGGCGCCTCTCGATCAGGCTTAGAATACTTCCACTTGCGCCAAAACCGAACAGGACGATGCTGATGACCATGAAAGACAGATGGTTCCACTGGGAAAAGGAAAAAAACCGGGTGAGCAGCACCTCATAACAGAGGGAGGTGAGGGAAACGGTGAAAACGGCCAGAAAAATCATGCCGGTCGAGAATTCATCGCGAATAGCCTTCCAGAGCTTTGCCGGTCATGGGAACAAAGAGAACACCGGTGATCTGCTGCAGCCGGAAGTCCTCACCCTGCCTGGTTACCACGACCAGGTTCTGATAGCTGAAGGGATGTCCCAGCGGAAGTACGATCTTTCCTCCGTCCACCACTTGCCGGAGAAGCGGAGGCGGCACATGGTCCACCGCCGCCGTAATAATGATGCTGTCAAAGGGCGCCTCCTCCTCCCAGCCGTAGTAACCGTCGCCGTGGCGGGTATGGACGTTGTGATACTCCAGCTCTTCGAGGACTTCGGTTGCCCGTTGATGCAGGACCTCCTTGATCTCGATGGAGAACACCTCCTCAGCCAACCCGGAGAGCACCGCAGCCTGATACCCGGACCCCGTTCCGATCTCCAACACCCGGTGATCCGGCTGTATCTCGAGCAGTTCGGTCATCAGGGCTACGATGTAGGGTTGGGATATCGTCTGTCCCTCCCCGATGGGCAGAGGGGAATCATTGTAGGCGCTGTCTTGGATCCCCTGGGGCACGAACAGATGTCGTGGAACCGAGCGCATCGCTTTCAGGACGGCTTCGTCTCGGACCCCCCGGGCGGCTATTTGGCGGCTCACCATATCGAAACGCCGCTGCCTCATCGCCCTCGGTTCGTCCCAAGCCTCAACTCGAGGAACCAGAACCGTAAGAAAAACCATCAGAATTATCACCAGAGCCTTGAGTTTCATCTCTCTCTCTCTCTCCTTACAACCAATATACTCTAATCCGCAGTCTCAATGAAATGAAGTTCGATGGTGCGGGATTGATTGGCAAAAACACCGGAACCAAGTAGAATGACGGCCTGATCCGGCGTCGAGTAGCGTACGGAACTGTGCGGAAAATGGCTGTAGAAACCGAGAAGGTTCAAACCAGAAAGACGCTACGGGAGTTCATCTACTTCCCGGAGAAACTCTATCGCCAGGATCCTCTGTGGTCACCGCCGATCTGGATGGAAGAGCGACAGACCTTCACCGTAAAGAATCCCGTTCTGGCACACTCTGACTACGCCCTGTTCCTGGCACGGGAGAACGGAGAGGTGGTGGGCAGGATCCTGGCCTATGTGGACCACACCTTCAACGATTATTATCACTCGAAGACCGGCATGTTCGGCTCCTTCGAATCCGTTTGCAGGCCCGAGGTGGCGGGGGCGCTGTTTGCCGAGACCGAGCGCTGGCTGATCATTCAGGGCGTGGACACGATCCGCGGGCCGATAAATCCCGTGGCGGAGTGCTGGGGATTTCTGTACTGGGGATTCGAAAGATCAGCCACATTTATGATGCCCTACAACCCGTCTTACTACAACGAGTACCTGGACGGTCTGGGTTATCAAAAAGTCAAGGACCTTCTGGCCTTCGAGGGGGATGCAAAGCAAGGATACCAGATCCCCGAGCGCTTCATCCGCTTCCGGGAGAAGCTTCTGGCCCGCCGGACGAATATCCGCATCCGGCGGATCGACATGAAACATCTGAGGAGGGATGCTGAAGCGATCTGGCGCATCTCCAACCAGGCGATCCGCAACAACTGGGGTTGGGTTCCCTACGATAAGGAAGAGCTGAAATCGACAATAAAAAAGCTCAAACCCATCGCCGACCCGGATACCATCTGGATTGTAGAGGACGCCGGTCAACCCGTTGGATTCTGTCTGGGCTTTCCCGACATAAACATCATCCTGAGACAAATCCGGGGCAGAATCCTGCCCTTCGGCATCATTACCCTGGTCCGGAAGCGAAAACGCCTTCAGGACTTCCGGCTCTTCGGTCTGGCCGTGCTGCCGGAGTATCACAGCCTGGGACTCGATGTGCTCCTCTACATAAGCCTGTTCGAAGCTCTTGCTCCCCGGGGCGTACGGTTGGAGGCGAGCTACGTTCTGGAAGACAATTCGGGTATGATCAATGCATTGCAGAAGCTTGGATTAGAGATTACAAAAACCTACAGGGTGTACGAGAAAGCGCTCGGCGACTAGCTGACCGCTATCATAGGATGAAAGGAATGAGAATATGACTATCACAGGTATCGCTGATGAAGGCTCTCCTGAACTGAAGGAGCAGATCCGAATCCACAAGACGCTGGGTTGGGACACCCTCGAGCTGCGTTTGATCGGCAAAACCAACATCTGTGCCATCGATGATGCCTCCTTCGACGAGGTCTACCGCACCCTCCAGGAAGAGAAAATGGGTGTGGTAAGCCTGGCTTCCTCGATCGCCAACTGGGCTCGACCGATCACCTCCGATTTCCAGGTGGACGTGGGGGAGCTGAAACGGGCCATTCCCAGAATGCAGCGCCTCGGCACCCGCTTCATTCGGGTCATGTCCTATCCCAACGACGGCCTTTCTGAAGCTGAGTGGAGGAGCGAGGTGATTCGACGGATGAAGGAGCTGACCCGGATTGCCGCTGACGGCGATGTAGTAATGGTGCACGAGAACTGCTCCGGATGGGGCGGCATGAGCCCGGAGAACCAAAAGACGTTGTTGGAGGAGGTCCACTCTCCCAATCTGCAGATCGTCTTTGACACGGGCAATCCAGTAGGCGAAGGGCATCCGGCCGAGGAAACTTGGGATTTCTATCAGACCGCCCTGCCCTTCATCAAGCACATCCACATCAAAGATTGCGCGAAGAACGAGAAAGGTGAGATCGAGTACACCTACCCGGGAGAGGGCCAGAGCATGGTCCGCAGGATCCTGAAGTCCGCCCTCGATCTCGGCTACACAGGGGCCTTTTCCATCGAGCCCCATATCACCGCTCAGATCCACCTCGGCACCGCTACAACAGGTAAAGAGGCAGAGGAGGTCTATCTGGAGTACGGGCGAAGAACCAACGCCATGCTCGAGCAGTTGACAGGGTAGGCTGAGCTGAATTGAAGATCGTTCTTTTCGACGCCGGTTGGATAATAGGATTTCGAGGGCCGTACTCGAGGAACCAGCCGACTCAATCCGCCTTACCGTTCAGGGCATACCCACGGTCCAAACAGCGCTTGTTGATCTGGTTCAGGTGTCTGTGCCGGGCTGAGACGGCCTGGTCGAGTGTAGCCCGAATGGAATCCAACGCAGCGACCTCAGGCTTCAGCTTGGCCAGCAGGCCGAGCATGATCATGTTGGCGGAACGGGCGCTGCCTTCCTCTTCCGCCACCTCATTCGCCGCCACTGCAATTTTCTGGATATCCCGGCGGGACGGTTTGATATCGATCAGGGAACTGTTGTACAGGAGGATACCCCCTGCCCTGACCTTCGGCTCGAACTTGATCAGGGAGGGTTTATTCATTACCACGCATAACGAAGGATGGGGTACCAGGGGCGAGGCGATCTCCCTGTCACTGATCACAACGGAGCAGTTGGCCGTGCCGCCGCGCATTTCCGCACCGTAGGAGGGAATGTGGGTAACCTGTTTCCCCTCCTTCATGGCTGCCAGACAGACGATCGTACCGGACAGGATGATTCCCTGGCCGCCGAACCCAGCGAAGATGATTTCTTCCCGCATCGTTTCCTCCCTCCTACCTGTCTCGGAAATTGCCGAGGGGAAAGTAGGAAACCATCTCATTGGCTACCCAGTCCGCCGCCGCTTGAGAGCTCATTCCCCAGTTGGTCGGACACATGGAGAGAAATTCGACAAAGGAAAATCCCCGACCCTTGACCTGGTTCTCGATAGCCTTCTTAGTAGCCCGCTTGGCCTTGAGGATGTGGGGCACGTCATGGACCGAGCAGCGCTCGATGAAGACAGGCGCCTCGAGCGTGTTCAGCAGTTCGCAGGCCCGAATCGGCATTCCCACTTCCGCCGGGTTGCGGCCATACGGGGAGGTCTTGGTTTTCTGTCCCGCCAGAGAGGTCGGGGCCATCTGCCCGCCGGTCATGCCATAGATGGCGTTGTTCACAAAAAGGATGGTGATGTTCTCGCCCCGGTTTGCCGTGTGGATGGTTTCCGCCGTGCCGATCGCCAGCAGGTCTCCGTCCCCCTGGTAGGAGATCACCAGGCGGTCGGGAAGGACCTTTTTAACTCCAGTGGCCACAGCAGGGGCACGGCCGTGGGAGGCTTCCAGACCGTCTGTATAGATGTATTGATACAACAGGACCGAACATCCCACCGGTGCGATGGCGACCGTCTTCTCCCGCATTCCCAGCTCGTCGATAACCTGGGCCATGAGCCTGTGGATGATTCCGTGCCCGCAGCCCGGACAGTAGTGGGTGGGAACATCGGTGAGAGACTCGGGCCGAGTAAACACGAGCTTGGCTCCCGCTTCTTCACTTCTCATGCTTTTTTTATCCTTTTGATAATCTCCTCGATTTCCACGAGCATCGCCCCCATCCGGCCGTAGAACTCGATCGGAACCTTGTCCCCCAGGGCCAGCCGTACATCCTCGAGCATCTGTCCCGCGTTCATCTCCACAACCAGAACCTTTTTCATCCGCTCTGCGCTCTTCAGCAGTTCCTCGTATGGAAAGGGCCACAGGGTGACCGGACGGAACAACCCCACCCGTACCCCGGCTTCCCGCAGTTCGTTAACCGCCGCTTTGCACACCCGGGAGGCAAGTCCGAAGGCGACCAGAAGAACCTCGGCATCCCGGCACTGATAACATTCAAAGCGGATCTCGGAGGCCTCTATCTTTCGGTACTTCTCCTGAAGCTGAAGGTTGATCTGCTCCACCCCGTCTTCGGGGCTGAGCCGAAGCGAAGCGATCATCCGGGGTTCTCTACCGGCAGCACCGTCGAGAATCCAGGAAGACTTGTCGTAAGTTTTTTTCGACGGCTTCGGCAGCACGAGGGATTCAGACATCTGGCCCAGATAGCCATCCCCTAAAATCATGGTCACGATCCGGTACTGGTCAGACAGATCGAAGGCGGTGACAGCCAGATCGGCCAACTCCTGTACGGACGCAGGGGCCAGTACGATCATGTGATAGTCCCCATGACCGCCCCCCTTGGTGGCCTGGAAGTAATCCCCCTGAGCCCCGGCTATGTTGCCCAGACCGGGGCCGCCCCTCATCATGTTTACCACAACCGCGGGCAGCTCCGCACCCGCCAGATAGGACAATCCCTCCTGCTTCAGGCTGATCCCTGGGGAGCTGGAGGAGGTCATGGCTCTGCCCCCGGCGGCGGCGGCGCCGAAAACCATGTTGATCGAGGCGATTTCACTCTCCGCCTGGAGAAAGGTTCCATCGACCTCCGGCATCCGCCTGGCCATGTAGGCTGCGATTTCATTCTGCGGGGTGATAGGGTAGGCGAAATAGTAGCGGCAGCCTGCGATGATCGCGGCCTCGGCAACTGCTTCATTTCCCCGCATCAACACTGTTTCAGCCACGAAAACCCCCTTCAACCTGCCTTGGCGAAACGCCAAATCTCAATGGCCGTGTCCGGACAGATAATGGCACAGAACATACAGGCGGTACAACGATCGGGGCCGACACAAACGGCATAGTGGTGACCCTGCCTGTTGAAGGTGTCCGCCAATTCGAGTATATGCTCCGGACAGGCTTTTACACACAGGCCGCAGCCTTTACAGCGTTCCGGATCGATATCTGGCTTTCCTCTGGCCAAAACAACGCTCCTCTTTATGGAAATTTCGAGAATATGTGTGTTTAACTGAATTGACAGGAAAACATCGCGAGAGGTTGCAGGAAATCTCTATCATCCACAAGTAAGAAAAGGTACTGCAGTACTACTAAAACAGTACCAGGAAAGTACCCCAGTAGGCTGCGAACGTCGCTCCCTCCAGTGTACAATTGCGTACGAAAAATCTGCAATAAACGAAGGAGGCGCAGATGAAAACGATCATGTTCGTACTGGTATTGCTGCTTTCGGTGGCAAGTCTAGCCCTCGCTACACCACAGCAAGATGTAGCGGCTAAACCGATCACGCTAACCTTTTAACACTACGCCAGCCAGACCCATCTTCTCTACATCAATCCCCTCAAGGAAGGCTTCCAAAAAGCCTATCCCGATGTCACGATTGAATCTGTAGAGGTAGCGAGCGGCGGATACCAGGCACTGAGCCAAAAGATCCTGCTAGGACTCGCAGCCGGAGATCCACCAGATGTCGGTCAAGTCGGCTACACTCTGCTTCGCACTATGGTGGAGAGCGGAAACGCAATCGCCTTGGATGACTACATGAACTCGGATCCAAAGTTCAAGAAGGACAATCTGTTCCCGGCCATGATGAGTCTGGGGCAAGCTGACGGCAAACAGTTCCTCGTTCCCATCGGCACCAGCACACCAGCGATGTTCAACAACATGGACCTGTTCAACGATGTAGGGTTGGATCCGGAAAACCCGCCAATGACGAGAAAGGACTGCGGGTCCTGGAATACCTGGCAGACCTTACAAAGAACGGGCTTATGCCGGTAACCGATCAGGGTCTGGGAACCTTCGTTGCTCTCGACACGCCGACGACAAAAACTACAAAATGACCCTTGATCAGGCAGCGCGAGTCGTTCCTTGGTACTCCTGGCCGGGGAAGAACGGCAACAAGATCTCTGCGGTCCTAAAAGACATGCAGGAAGCGGGCTTGTTGACAAACTGCATCCACCCGGCGACGGAGAGTCGATGTCAACCAGACAAACGATCCTTGGATCTCTCAGCAAACGGGAACAGGAAATACTCCAGCAAATTGCAGAGGGATACTCCAATAAGGAGATCACCCAAAACCTGTTCATTGCTGAGCAGACAGAAAAAACCATGTGAGCGTCAAATATTCAAAGCTCGGTGTACATGACCGGGCACAAGCTCTACGTCTGGCAATCGAAATGGGTTTTAGTATCCAGAAAAAAGCATGACGGAATAGTACCGGACCAATTTGTGGAGCTATCCGCGAAGCAGGTAAGGCTGGTCATCGACAATCGGATCTCAGGCTTTTCGTTGAACTTGCGCCCGAAACCGAGGCAGACTTTCGGGGAACTCCCTCTGGATGAAATCTATCAGCTTCTCCCTCACCTGGCAGCGTAGATTCCAGAGACGGGAAGCATCGCTTGCGCTCATCAGAGCCCGGACGGCCATGGTTCTTTCCGTGGTGTCGGTCACCTGAACAACACAAACCTCCCCATCCCAGTCCTCGGACTGCTCCAGTACGCGCTTCAGCTCCTCCCGAACCACCTGCACGGGAACGCTGTAGTCGCAGTACAGGTATACCGTACCCAACAGGTCGGCGGAGACCCGGGTCCAATTTTGAAAGGGTTTTTCGATGAAATAGGAGATGGGGATCACCAATCGGCGCTTGTCCCAGATGCGGACCACCACGTAGGTCAGGGTGATTTCCTCGATTCTTCCCCATTCGTTTTCAACGATCACCACATCGTCTATACGGATCGGCTGGGTCAAGGCGATTTGAAAACCGGCGAACAACAGGGCGATCGAGCGCTGGGAGGCGAATCCGAGAACGATACCCACAATACCGGCAGAGGCCAGAATTGTCGTGCCCAACTGTCTGACCTTCTCGAAGTTAATCAGGATCAAGGCCAGAGCGATAACACAGACAATAACGGCGAACACCCGTTTCAAGTATCGCATCTGAGTGTGGATCTTTCGGGCCTTGAGGTTATCCTCAGCATCGATTCTGTACTTGTCGAACAGGTAGTCTTCCAATACAGAGACGGAGCGGACAACGAGCCAGGCGACTGTTATGATCGTAAGAATGCTGACACAGTGTTGCAGCAGATCGAGCAGATGCTCCGGCAGTGAGACAAAGGGAAAAACCACGACCACTGCCAGCAGAGGCAAACCCAAACGCAAGGGGCCTTTGATGTGGCGTATCACCGAGCGCAAGACCACTCCGCATTTCTCGGCGTTCCGTCGCAACCATATTCTGGTGAGCAGAGAGAAGACGAGGTGTAGCAGCAGGGCGATCAAGATCGTCCCAACAAGGAGCCCGCCGCTGAATAGCAGTTCCCGCCAATTATGCACAATGTTCTGCCAGTTCATATTGTTCAGTGTAGACAATTTCCTAACAAACGGTACAGCGAACCGCTTCCCGGTCTATCCCACCTCGATCTGGCGGGCTCGCTCCTTGAGGGAACGGCTGAAGGAGATCTTGGGAACCGCCTCCTCCGGCCGAGCTTGAATGGTCATCTGCTTGCCCGTCGCCGGGTTGACCACCACCCGAGCTTTCCGGGCGGGGCGCTTTTTCAAATACAGTCTGCCGATCTTCCCTAGGGGTACCCGTTCACCGAGTAAAATTCCCGATTCAATCATGGTCAGGTAGTCCATCGTGATCTGGCGGGCTTGTTTCTGAGTCAGTCCGTTCTTCTTGGCCAGGTAGGCGATGATCGCCCTGCTGTTGAATTGATCGGGCAGGCTCTGGTCCGGAGATAATACAGTCCTGTTGATCTTGACGAATCCATTGGTCAGGAAAATCGTAGCCTCCCGGATGCGCTTCTCCTGCTCCTCAGGGCTGACCTCGACCGGACAAACGGCGATCTTCAGGAGGCTGGAGGTGCTGCGGATCTGACCGCTCGAGAACTGAGCCTCGCTGTCGACACGAATGTCCCCGGCCAATCCGCTTCTCTCCATGACCACCAGGTCGGGCACATCGGCGCGCAGGGAGATACTGGCGTACTCCACCCGCCTGCCACCGGCGGACAGCGTACCCAGGCTAATCAGAGAACCGGAGTAGGACAGAAACAGCGCTCCCCGGGGATCGTCGCTTGAAAAGGACTCGACCTCCACCATGTCCAGCGCCCGGATCTGCTCTTCGAACAACCTTCTCTTTTCCAGCCAAACCGTAGCCATCTTCTGGAAAGACTCTTCAGTATCGGGAAGCCCGGAGCTGCGGGTAATCTTCTTCAGATGGGAGCGTACCGTCGCTGAGAGCTCGCGAATCTCATCACTCATCGTTTTCCTCCTCCGGAGCCGCGGCATCCCGGTTCGCCGCCAGTTTTTCCTCGTCGATCCCGTGCTCGACCAACCAGGCCTTGGAGTTCGCCCAGACGAAGCGCAACTGAGTCTTCCCGATGGTCAGGATGTAGCCGTCTTTCAAGTTTTTCTGGATGTACTCCTTCTCCTTGACTCGCGTCTTGTTCAGGCTGCCCAGATCCACCACTGTGAAGTGGTCGCCCCGGAATACGATCTGGCAGTGCTTTCGGGAGATGTAGGGATCGGGAAGATGGAGGTCGCACTGTGAATCCCGGCCGATGGTTACGGTCTTGCGGATGATGGGGAACATCTCTCCCCCCCGGTCACCGCTTAAGATTTCAAGATAAACCTCTGGCGGAAGGCTGTCAGGCTCCATAAGGAATCCTCCTTATACAACCAGTGTACTCCATCCCTGCAAAGAAACAAGAGAAAATATGTTTTATACGCTGTCCTTTCTCGGCTGGTGGGTTATACTAGAAGCGAAAACCCGCGATTAGGAGGAAACCATGGGTGAGTATCTAGATCAAATTCCAGGAGAAGTGCAGGATCACATTCGGCAGATCACCAAATCTTCTGGCCTGCCCGACACCGAGGAATCGGTGGAGATGATCGCCCAAGGCTGGCTGGAGAAAAAGGAGCTGTTCGAAAACCAGCTGGCGGAGATGAATATGGAAGAGGTCGAGGAGCTCGATCAATACGACGAGCAAGGCTGTCTGGCAATGACCTATTCCGGATCTCTTTTGAACATCGGTCCGGTCCGGGAAGGGGGGCGTACCGTTCAGTACGCCAGCATCGGCCTGCGCCAGGATGTTCCGGAAACGGCCAGCAAGGACAACTCCCAACTGTCCGGCGACGTGCGTGTTGGAGAGGCGGCGAGCTTCTCCCCCGGACCCATCCAGAGCTCTTCACCGATCTTCAAGATCGCCGTTACCACAGGAGACCTGGAGGCCGAAGAGCAGGAGGAACAGATCACCAAGGCGACCATGATCCTTGCCGAAGGGTTCGTCGAGGTAAACAAGAACCTGGATTTGGAGTAAAATCACACTGGAACCCGGAAGCACAGCCGAGCTCAAGAACAGTTTGAAGCTGATCTTCGGTCGGGGCCGACCTCCGGAGCCCCAGGAGCTTCTTGAAGAGACTCTGGCAACCACAGAGGTGCTGGACAACGAACCGGAAGAGATTCGACCTCGCGACCGGCAAGGTCTACCTGGCGGTCTGCTTCGGCTCTACCCTGACATCCCCACCATTTTGGTACCGGATTTGCATGCCCGGATGGAGCTGGTCTTGAGTGTTCTCGCCTTCAAGGACGAGCAGGGCAGCCCGGCGGTAGAGAGATTGGCCGCCGGCGGGCTGCAGATTCTCTGCCTGGGGGATGGTTTTCACGCCGAAGGCAGAGCGGCCCTGCGCTGGCAAGCTGCCCTGGAGGAATTCAAGGGAGGCTACCGTAAACACAGCCATATGGATGATGAGATGAGGGAGAGTCTCGGAGTTATGGAGATGGTAATGGCGTTAAAGAGGCAGTTTCCGAATCATTTTCACTTCTTAAAAGGCAATCACGAGAACGTTGCCAACGAGCAGGGAGAGGGCAACTTTCCCTTCCTCAAGTTCGCCAACGAAGGGCTCATGGTCAAGATCTACATGGATCACTTCTACGGCGAGGAGATCCTCAAGGCCTACGCCGCGCTGGAAAAGAAGTTCCCCCTTCTGGCTGTGGGCGGCAACTTCCTGGCCTCCCACGCTGAGCCGGCCTGGTTTATACCGGAACAAGAGGTTATCGAATACCGCAGGCTGCCCCAGGTGGTGTACGGTCTGACCTGGACGAACAACGACGAAGCGGAGCCGGGAAGCGTTCAACAGATGCTGGATCACTACCTGGAGCCGGAGGCTGCCGAGACGGCGTACCACTTCGGCGGGCACCGCCCCGTACGGGAAGGCTACAACTTGAGATCCGACGGCCTTTACGTGCAGATTCACGATCCAGACCGTTTTGTAGTAGCCGTACTGCCCGCAACTGAGGCTATCGACTTGGATCGAGACATCCGTGAATTGGATAGGGAGGCGTTTAGAGAACTGATCGATGATGAAGAAATCAGCTAAACCAACTAAAAAAGTAGGAAAATACACAATTGTCTCAAAAATCGCCCAGGGTGGGATGGGGGCGGTGTACAAGGCCAAACATCCCACCCTGAACCGGTTTGTCCTGCTCAAAAAGCTTACTCTGAGGGGCGGTCCCCAGTTCATTGAACGCTTCAGGCGGGAAGCCCGTATCATGATGGACTTCAAGCACGATCACATCGTGCAGGTTTATGACCACTTCAAGGACGGCTCCTCCTACTACATCGCAGAGGAGTTCGTCGACGGCATATCTCTTGAGCAGCTGATCAGGCGGGAGCGCTACCTCTCCAACGAAGCGGCGGCGCTGATCTTCTACGAGGTGTGCAAAGCTCTGAAGCACGCCCACGAAAAAGGGGTTATCCATCGCGACATGAAGCCCGGCAACATCCTGATTTCCAATCAAGGAGAAGTCAAGCTGGTCGACTTCGGTATCGCCACCTCTTTGGAGGATAGCGAAGAAGGTCTAACCCGGGACGGCATGACCCTGGGAACACCCTCCTACATTCCCCCGGAGCAGATCGACAACGCCAAGAGCGTCGACAGGCGGGCGGACATCTACTCTCTGGGGGTTGTGCTCTACGAGATGCTCACCGGCAAGACCCCCTTTCCCGGCAGTTTCACAGCTGAAACGATCGCCCTGATCCACAAGGGCAGATACACCCCGCCCAAGAAAATAAACCCTAAGATAGCCCCGGCCCTGGGCAAGATCATCGCTAAGGCCATGAAACCGAACCGGGGGCGCCGCTTCCAGGACCTGCGCCAGATCATCCGCCGGCTTGAGCGGCGGATCAAACGCCGGGACCCAGATTCTGTCAAACGAGCTCTCAGACGGGTGATCCAGGGCAGAGAGATCGGTGATATATACAAACCTAGACACACCTGGGTGTTCTGGGTTTTTCTAGCACTGATCCTGGGGGCAATACTTACCGCAGGCGGGTACTACTTGTACCTGAAGGGGTACCACTACGAGATCCTTCAGCCCGACCGATACGGATCCTTGATTACCTCCGCTCGGATCCCAGCTTCTTATAAGGATCCGGAGGACATCTACATAGCCGCCGTGCTGTACCGGGAAGTGGGGGGAGAGCTGGTACGTGTCGAGAATGCGACCTTCCGCTTCCGGGCGAAACTGAACGCGCAGCAGGAGGACAGCTATCTGCTGGAGTCGGAACGACTGTACCTGGAGACGGGCAGGTACAGACTGAAGCTGAATCTGGAGGGCCAGTTGTATTGGGAATCCTTCTTCCTTGGCTCCCGCTCTCTGCAGAAACAACATCTCGATACTTCCGCAGCTCAGCGCATAGAGATCCGGCTGGAGCAGACTCCGTCCCTGCCCCTTGAAGTCCGCTATACCGTATCGGATATCCGCAGCGGTGAAGATTTGAGCGATTCCACAACCTTTTTCGTTTTTATGAACGAAAGCTGGATCCGTTGGAATCGAAGAATCACCAACTCTCTGACTACCGGTGCGAGCTACCGTTTCAAGTTCGAACGAGCCGGCTACTACCCCCAGACATTCAACTTGGGGATCAAGCCTTACCAGCCGCTGCTGCAGCTCCAGGTGCATCTGATTCCCTACCCCGGCACACTCAAGATTAGCTCGGATGCCGAAGGCCTGCAGATCCTGCTGGATGATTCTCCGGACTACCTGAGCGGAGGCAGGGACAGGATCTACCAAACCCTGGAGCCGTTGGAGGCGGGAACCCGGGAGCTGATCCTCGATCCGGGGGAATATCTGTTGACGGTGAAGCGGAACGACCAGCTGTCCCGCAGCCTCCCTGTCACGGTGCTTTCAGATAAAACCGTGCAGATAAACGTACATTATGATAAATCCTCAAAGGTTCTTGAGGTAACTATCGAATAACAGGAGGTGCGTATGAGCACAGGATTGCGTAGACTGATCCTACTCTGTCTTGGAATACTCGGCGGGGTAGCGGCCTGGCCGCTGACCGAGCTGATCGTGACCAGTCAGGCTCGCTTTCCCTCCTACCTGCTGTTCGTCGCCGTGCTCGGCGCCGCAGTGGGAATCCTGATGGGCGCCTTCTTCGGAGCCGCCGCGGGGATCTTCGCCCGAGTCAAATCGAGAATTCTAGCGGGAATGTTCGTTGGGGCGATCATCGGTCTGATCGGCGGAATCATCGGCCTGCTGATCGGGCAGGCCGCCCTGTTCCTAGTAGGCGGTCTGTTCCTGCGATCGTACCGCGGCTTCCAAAGGGTAGGGCTGCCGATATCCCGGGCGATCGGCTGGGCTTTCCTCGGTATCTTCGTAGGCTTAGCCGAAGGTTTTCGGTCGGGTTCTGCGAAAAAAATGGGCATCGGTTTGCTCGGCGGCCTGATCGGCGGCCTGATAGGTGGGTTTGCCCTGGAGTACTCCCGGCTGTATCTGCCTCAAGATTTTCCTTCCCGTTTGATCGGATTGATCGTTCTGGGGCTGGCCATTGGCCTGTTTTACGGGATCATCGAGCGCAGCATGGCCTTCGGGATCCTGAGAGTGTTGAACGGCCGCTTGAAGGGCAAGGAGTTCATACTCAATGAGGCCCGGGTTCGAATCGGCCGGGCCAAGCGTAACGAGATCACCCTGGAACCATACGAGAACCTGGCGGATCGCCAGGTTCAGATCCGCTTTCGCAAGGGCGAAGCGCTTTTAACAAATCTCGAGCCGAAGCACCCCGTTTTAATAAACGACCAGCCCGTAACCGAGCATCGTCTCAAGTACGAGGATGTACTGAAAATCGGCTCGGCCAAGCTTTTCTACAGATACGATTGAGGAGGCGCTAAAATGAGAAAACCGATTATTATTGTTCTGGCACTGTTCCTGATCGGCGGCAGCGCCTTTGGCTACAACGTACGCCTGTCCCAGATCGACGCGTCCCGGCTTCTCCTCACTCAAACGGTCCGGCTGTACGTGAGCGTGACCGACGATCTGGGAGTGCCGGTGGAAAGAATCGGTCCTGAAAATTTTATGATCTTTGAATCCCCGAACGGGCAGGCTTTCGAGAGAATCGAGGGTCTGACCGAGTTCAAACCTCAGGCAGCTTCCGCCGAGGGTATCAATTTTTTGCTCTTAATCGACAACTCGGGGAGCATGTACGACACCCTGGAAGGCCGTACTACGGAGGAGACCTCTCGCATGCGCATCACCCATGCTAAAACCGCTGTCCGCACCTTCCTCGGCAGCATGACCAGCCCTGAGGATACCATCGGGCTGGTGGCTTATAACACCTCCTACACCCTCCTGGCCGCACCTTCGGGGGACAAAGCTCAGGTCGCCGGTTTCCTCGACGGAATCGAACGACCAGACTCGGAGCAGGCCTATACCGAGCTGTACGCCGCCCTGACCCTGGCTGTTCGGGATTTCCAAGGACTCGGCGGCCGCAAGGCGATCGTGATTCTCTCCGACGGGGAAAACTATCCCTATCTCCAGCACTCGGGGAATCCCCATCCCGAGTTCGGAAACAAGATCTACGCCTATACTGAGCCGATCCAGGCCTGTCAGGAGGAAGGAATCTCGGTGTACGCCGTAAACTTCGCAACAGAGAGGGACGCCAACCTCGAGGCCATCGCGCTGGAGACGGGGGGTACCGTGTTCGACGCCCGCAGTCAGGAGGAGCTGGCCCGGGTGTATCAGCGCATCCACGAGCAGGTGGCCGGGGAGTACCTGATCGGCTATCGGGCAACCATGGCTCCCGCGGAGAAGAAGTATGTCCGGGTTCAGGTTCAAAAGAACGGACAGCCCCAACAAGCCACCCGCTTCTACTTCTCCAGCACCGTGTTCGGGCTTCCCTTAGACAGAGTCGGAGTGCTGCTGATCATCCCCTTTGTGCTGGCCTTTGTCGCGCTCTGGTTGATCTCCCTGCTGAAATTCGAGAAGAAGAGGGGGCCGGCGACCCTCGAAGTCTTGAAGACACGGGTGGGACGGGCTCAAACCCGAATGATGCCTCTGGGCACGGCAAAGACCGTGATCGGCGGCAGCCGCAATGCGGATCTGACGATCCTCGGAAACCCGAGCGTCAAGGAGCAACACGCCACGGTCGTCTACGACGCCAAGAAGAAGGCCTACACCGTCGTGGGTTCGGGCGACCTGACCGTCAACAACAGGCCGGTGAAGACCAAAGTGTTGGAGCCGGGAGACGTGATCGACGTGGGCGGCGCCACCATTGTGTTCGACGACGGCGAGGTTTGATCCATCGAGTTTGGATACACAACCCGCATCACTGCCATATCAATATAGCTGACCCGGTGTGGTTGTCCGACTTGACCTTGGGGTAGGCTCCCTCTATATTCTTTCTGGAATAACCAACGGAGGGAGGCAGGACAACGATGATTTTAGCCGTGAATGTAGGCAATTCCAGCACAGCCTTCGGCATTTACAGCGAGGACAACTGGCTGGGCCGTTGGCGAATCCGGACCGTGCACGAGCGTATGCCCGATGAATACAGCCTGCTCTTCGAGCGCTTCCTCCGACGCCTCGATCTGCAGGCCGGTAACATCGACCGTTTGGTCCTGGCCAGTGTCGTACCTCAGGTGACGGAAATGATCGTGCAGATCGGGCGCAGTGATTTCGGCGACGAACCCCTGCTCCTCGGACCGGGAGTTAAGACAGGGATTCGCATCAGCACCGACAATCCGGCGGAAGTAGGCGCCGACCTGGTGGCCAACGCCGTAGCGGCCTACGAGCGGTTCCAGGGAAGCTGTATCGTCATCGATTTCGGCACGGCCCTGACCTTCACTGCCGTAGCCGAGGGGGGGGATCTGCAGGGAGTCTCCATCGCCCCGGGTCTGAAATACGCGGTGCGGGCCCTATCCCAGAATACAGCCCAGCTGCCCACGGTTCAACTTTCCCGGCCTCCCGCAGCGATCGGGAAAAACACGATCCATTCGATCCAATCGGGCATCATCTTCGGCTATGTGGGGATGGTAGAGGCACTGGTGGACAGAATCAGAGCGGAGCTGCCTGGAACGGTCAGCGTAATCGCTACCGGCGGACAGGCCAATATCATCGCTCCCCTGACGGACCGCATCGACGAGGAGGAGCCCTGGCTCAACCTCGAAGGACTGCGTCTCATCTCAGAAAGGAACTCGAGTTGATGGACAACAACTCCAAACGAGAACCTGCCCCGAGTATCCTCACCACAACGGTGGGCTCCTACCCCTACCCTGCCTGGCTGGCCGCCATGCCCACCGAACAGTCGATCCTCGATGCCACTCGGGTAGTGGTGGACATCCAGAGGCAGGCCGGGATCGACCTTCCTACCGACGGGGAGCTGTACCGCTTCGATGTCAACCATCCCGAAACCAACGGGATGATCGAGTACTTCATCACTCCCCTGGCCGGGGTCCGTAAGGCGATCGGCCGCAGCGATTCCCTCAAGTTTCAGAGAAAACAGGGAATGGGCTTCCGCCGCAAACCCGCCGGTGTGGTTGAGGGGTCTATTAGAGAAGGAGCGTTGAACCTCCCTGCTGACTGTGAGCGCTCCGTATCCGTGGCCGGCGGCAACCTGAAATTTACCGTCACCAGCCCCTACATGCTGGCCCGTACCCTCCTGGATAAACACTACGGGAATTTTGAAGCCCGTCTGCTGGACTTGGCCGGGGTCCTGGCAGCCCAGGTCGCTGACCTGGAGTGCGCCTGCGTCCAGGTGGACGAGGCTAACCTGCCGGGCGATCCCGAAGAGGGACCGCTGGCGGCACGTGCTATCAACCTGCTCCTAGACGCGGTGGCCCGGCGAATCGAGAAGGCAGAGAAAGCCCTCGGAGAGGATCGGATCGGCTGGGTGCACCCGGACTGCGGCTTCTGGATGCTGCACCGTTCGGTAGCCGAACGCAAGATCACTGCCCTAGTACAGGGCCGGGATCTGTACCTGGGCAGATAAAGTTTCATGACAGGTGCTAACTCGAGTTTTTCGGCCGCACAGCCGTCGAATACTCCTGTAGGGCCATGCGAATGCTCGCGGCGATCAGGGTCTCCGGGTCCGCCGTCAGCCTGCCCTTCCGTATTTCCAGGCAGTGCCGGGGCAGGTACTGACTCAGCAGAGTCAATGGGATGTTCGTCTGCCTCAGATTCTTTAGCAGGAGGCCGGCCGCGTCTTTGACCATCGGCACCTGCCAGTAGTAGCGGCTGCGATCCGAGAGACTGAACTTTCGGGCCACGTACACATCCTGCGCACTCCCCGTATAGTAGCTCCGCCAGTGTTCCGGATTGTCCCTCATCGCTTTTTCCAGGAACAGGCCCAGCTGGGACAGACGAGCTTTGTACGATCCACCCAGCAGCTCCTTCTCAATGCTTTCCAGAGCGAACAAACATTCCCGCATGGCGAAGGTCAGGGCCGGTCCCACTTTAAGAATCGCCACCCTGTCCTCGACCAGTTGCCGCAGAAGCTTGGGGCGCTGATAGTCGGTCGAGTGCCCTTCGAGAACGAGTCCGGAATGATTTCGAGCCGCAGCGATCAACTCCTTGGCCTTGGCGCGATCATACTCATAAACAATGTGCTGCCCGAACTCCACCCCGGGTTGAACCACCACTGCGATGACCCGCCTCCAGGCATCCTGTAAACCGCCGTCCTCGAACTCCCGCTCGCATGTGGCGATGGTTACCTCGAAGTCATCGACCCGAGTCACCGGCGCCGTTTCCCCTTCCGCTTGAATCCCTCCTGGCGGCGGCACGTCGGTACCGATTACATACACAGGTGGTGAGCTGCTGCTCCCTGCGGCGCCTGAGCTGCCCGATTCCTTGTAGGCGGCCTCCGCCGCCGCCGCCATCTGGGCTTCCCTGCGGGCAATCAGACCCGGCTCCAGGCCTCCGAAAGGATCCACAGGATCTCCGCCCAAAGGCATGCTGGCGTCGAGGTGGATTTTGGTATATCCGGCAATCACACAGATTGCAATCAGATCGCAGGCTTTTTGCATGGCCTGTTCGGCCGGCTCACTACGCCATGGATGGGGACCGAGATGGTCACCGCCGAGAATGATTCTATCCTTGGGAAAATCAACTCGATCCGCCACATTGAAGACGAAATCCCGAAACGTTACTGGATTCATTCCCGTGTAGCCGCCGAACTGATTGACCTGGTTCACCGTGGATTCGATGAGAAAGGGAAGATCATCGACCTGAACCTGGGCCATTGCCGCCGAAATCACCCGCGGATGGGCGCTGCAGATCGAGTATACCCCCTGTGGATCGCCGCTATTTTGAGCCTCGATGAGTTTCCGGAAAAACTCCAGTCCGTTCATACCAGTGATCCTCCTTCGAGCATGGCGGCGACAGACTCCTTTGTGATCTCCCCCTCCATGGGACCGAAGGCCTGAGCGTTCAAAGCTCCGACCGAGGCAGCCAACCGAGCCGACTCGACCAGACTCCGCCCTCCCAGTTGTCCGCAGAGAAAACCCGCATCGAAGCAGTCCCCCGCTCCGGTGGGGTCGACTTCTGTTACTTTAAAGGCAGGAATCTCCTCTTTACCTTCAGGGGTGTATATGGTACATCCACGGCTACCGCGTTTGAGTACGATGACATTCAGAGGATGTCGCCGAAACAGCTCGGCAGCCGCCGTTTTCACCTCCTCCCGGCCGCTGAGCAACAGCAGCTCGTTCTCTCCGGGGAAGAGGATCGAGCAATGCCGGAGTATCGGAGCGACAATCTCCTCCACCTTCCGCTCCCCGAGAAGCTCGAAGCGGATGTTGGGGTCGAAGGTGATCCGGGCTCCCTCCTGGGCGAAAAGCTCTACCGTTTCAAAGACCCGTTGCCGGAATTGCTCATTCGCCATGAGGGAGCAGCCCATGACATGAAAGAATTTGGGACCTATCCCGCGTATTTTCTCCGCCGCCGGTGTTCGAGCCATAACCGCAGGAGTCCCATTCCAGTGAAAGATATATTTGCGGGATCCATCTTCGAAGTAGGTAACAAATGCGACCCCCGTCGATTTGTTCGCAAACACCTCAATGAAATCGGTGCACACGCCATCTCGTTGAAAACGGTCGAGAAGACAGCGGCCGAAGTCATCCTCGCCCACTCCGCTGATGATCGAGGCGGAGTGTCCGAGTCGAGCCACGGTATCGATGAAGATACCCGGGGCGCCGCTGGGAAAGGGGCCGCGGAAATCCCCCAGTTCGTAGAGGGTCATCCCTGCCCGAGTCCGCATGATCTCGACCAAAAGCTCTCCCATGGTCCATACTTCGCTCATACCCGTTCTCCTTGACTTGCGCTCAATCGTCGATCAGAACCGAGGGCAGCCTGCTGGAGGGGAGAGGTTTGCCGCCCACCACGG
>CAZVHJ010000042.1:0-45372 GCA_964627715.1 uncultured Spirochaetaceae bacterium
CCCCTGACCCAGCGGATATGAGCCGCTTGCTCTACCATCTGAGCTACGCCGCCATTCTTCAATAGTTTCTCGAACTCCAGAAATATACCAATGCTCCTTTTTCGTGTCAACAGAAAGCACTCCCAAAGCTTGACCTGAGGGAGTTTAGATTTTACACTTCCAGGCGAATGATACACCAATGCCAGCTGATGAGTCGATCCTACGAATGTGACAGCTATGGGCATGTCAACAACGCCGTATATCTCAATTATCTCGAATACGCCCGTATTCAGTTTCTCAACGATCTCCCGGTGCCCTATTCGGAGTTGCGCCGAAGGGGAGTCGGGTTCGTTGTGGCTCGCATTTGCATAGACTTCAAGAGCCAGGTCGGAAGCGGGGAAGCCCTTCGAATCCAAACCCGACCGATTAAGAAACAGAAGGTCCGGATGGTGTTCCAGCAGAGCATCTACCGGGATGCCGAGCTGGTAGCCGAAGCTGAGGTAACCTGGGCCTGCATCAACGATCAGGGTAAACTGATACGCATTCCCCCAGAGCTGGACATTCCGGAGCTGGAACCGTGAAGATCAGCCCGAGGCTTCAAAGCTACATCTCTCAGTCTCTTTCCCAATCTATGGATGTCGAGCTGATGGAGCGCCTGGCCGCGCAGGTGATCTCCGGGTACGATCTGTACGAGCGCACCGGGTTTCCCGCCAATATTCCGATCCCTCAGGTCGATGCCGCCCGGCAGATCGCCGCCGATCTGACCCAGACCGGACACATCCGCCGCTTCGCCGAAGTCCTCGTAGAGGTGGATCGTCACGGTGTGATGGGCAGGCCCGTATCCATCCGCCTGCTACCGCAGATCGTAAAGGAGCTGGAGACCCTGGGATACAGGTTCAAGGAAGCACAAGGCGCCTTCATCGAGGCCGGGGGTAGAGGGAAGACAAAAGGGTGGGGCGCACTTATCGAAGGCCAGATCTACGAGTTGAGCTTCCTGCGAATCGATACAGTGGGTAATACCGAGCTGGTGCGGAAATATTCCAAGCAGATGGTAGTGCAGGTATACAACGACGTCAGACAGCTGTTCGCGAACATCGTGGAAAACAGAGAAGGCCGGCTGTGGCATTGGGAAGGGGACGGCGGCCTCGCCGCTTTCTTCTACGGAAACAAGAATATTCAAGCGGCCCTCTCGGGGATGGAGATGCTGCTCGAGCTTTTTATGTACAACCTGTTTCAATGCCCTTTCTCCAGACCTCTCCGTGTCCGTTTGGCCGTACACACAGGTCCCTGCCAGTTTTACCAGAACTACGAGAGGATCCGCAGCGACACCCTGAGAAGACTGGAAGTGATCGAGTCCCAGTTCGCCGAGAACGACAGCCTGGTCATTACCCCCGGTGTGTATTCCGATATGGGAAACAAACTGGACAAATTTTTCAAGCCTCTGCGGGTGTCCCGACACAATCTTCTGTATCAGTACAAGCTGGAGTGGGAGTGAGCCGATGAATGTCCTGGTGTTTTCCCGCAACAGAAAGCTCACGGAAAAACTGAAGTTGCGAAGACGAAAGGGTCTGGTCGATGATGTCAGTTTCGTGGGGCTGGAGCAGTTCTCTGGCCGGCTCAAAGCGATAGATACTCCCACGCTCTGTTACCTGGATCTCTCCGGAATCGAGGAAAAAAAGATCCAGACCTACCTTAGAGCTTTGAGGAAAAAAGACAATATCGTCTTTGGGATCATTGATCAGACGGGCAAGATTAAAGATATGGCCGGGCTCTTTCATGACGGCGCTGTGGACTATCTGAATCGCCACACTCTGAATGGCGCCTTTGGTGTGCGCAGGTTAATACGGATTCGGGAGTTCGTCCATAGTATTCACCCGACCCTGCTGGAAGCAGCGGCCGTATCGACCAGGGAACAAAGGCAAGCACCCTACTTGTTGTCGGGGACCGACTGGGCCGCGGTGGTGCCGGGCCGGGAGTACACCTTTTCCATGATGTTCATAGAGCTGGATGGAAAGGAGCAGATGGAGAAGAGCTTCGGGACGAAAAATCTTTCGATCGCTCTGTCTTCGTTTCGCAATTATATCGATGGATTTGTCAGGAAGTTCGGCGGCCGTCTCTGGATCTGGTTCAGCTTCGGAGGGATCGTTCTCTTTCCCTTTGACGGGAAATCCTGTCCGGCTTTGACCTGCGGGTTTCGGCTGATGCTGTTCAAGCACCTTTACGATATTGAAGGCTCCCACTTCCCACACTTCCTGTCTTTCCGCACGGCGCTTCAGATCAGCAACACTCCGTACACGGAAGAAAACACCGGACATATCGTTTCCGACAGTTTGAACTCCATCTTTCATATGGGCCAGCGGTTCGTCCGACCGGGCAATTTTTATATAACCGAAGAGGTTATACAGTTCGGGCATCCAGTTCTGCGGGACTACTTTTTAAATGCCGGCACTTTCGAGGGTAGAAAAATTCTGCGGATGCGTCTTCCTGTTCATCGGCATAGAAGAAAATAACCACAAGGTAGGACAAAATGTCCCTCAAAAACCTATTCCAGTTCAAACGGCGATTTCTTCTCTTGCTCTCCGTAGCGATCCTCTTCACCGCCGTGTCCAGCGTGTACTTTATCCGCTATCTGGTGAAACCGAACACCGGTCTGGTCGTCAATTACCCGGAAGTCATCAATCGGGACGGCAAGGTGATCTTCTCTCCTAAGACCCCCTTTTCCCCGGCGATGTCTTCCGGATTGAGACCGAACGTCGATCAGATCATATCGATCGATGGTCATCCTATCCGGGGCGTTCGAGACGTTGTAGAGGCGGACGCCCGGATCTGGCGCTTTTCACCTGTTCCCGTTGAAGTTCTACGGGGCGGCGACAAACGAGTGACGATCGATATAATTCCAGTTCTTACCCTTACGAGGCCTGACTGGGTGTTCGCACTGATCTTTTGCATCGCTCTGGCCTTTATGTCTTTCTACCTGATTGTCTATCTTCCCGAAGATACCGCTTCCAACCTGATCACTTTGGCTGCTCTGTTCTACCTTGTATTCACGACTCTCAAGCCTTTTTACTACGAGAGTTTTTTTTCGAATATCATGATTCATTTTGGAAAATTGACATCCTGGTTCATGGTTTTTTTTGCGTTGTATTTTCCCACTCCCAAGGGTAAAAGAGGCATTCGTACCGCGGCGATTACCCTTATTTTAGTAGTGTATCTTACCTTTTTTGGGTTTCGGATGTCTTACTTCTCTGCGTGGATTTCAAGCAGCCGGGATATCTGGCTTGACCGGTATCGGATGTTGGGGAAGTTGAATAATGTCTCCGATGGCATCGCCTTTATCGCCTATCTGATACTGTTGATTCGCTCCTACGTTAAGACACCCCGCGCTCACGAAAAGCGTCAGCTCGAATGGATTATGGCTGGTTTTCTCATAGCTATCCCACCGTATTTTTTCCTCGACCAGCTTCCTCTGATTCTTGGTGGACCCGAGGGTCTGCGTATCAGCATGGGTAATTTTGCCAACCTGTTTCTCTCCTTCGTTCCTCTGTTTTTTATCATTGGTCTGCTCAAGCATAGGGTGTTCAACATCAAGTTTTTCGTCAGCCGCTACATTGTGTATGTCCTCCTGGCGCTGGTCATTTTCTCATTCTTCACCGTTGCCTACGAACCTACGAAACGATTGTTCATCCTCAGCTACGGCGTCCCTGACCGTATAGCCAGTTTCTTGGTTACTACGATCCTCTTCATTTTGCTCATACCGATCCGCTCGCTGGTCTGCACGGTCGTGGATCGGCTTTTCTACAGAAAGCATTACCGCCGGTCCCTTCAGTATTCGGCGAGTCTGGAAAAGCGCAACATGGAATTGAAGCTGCTGATCGACGAGCTGAACCTGCGCAATATGCGTTCTTTCCAAAAAGACAGAATGAGGGAGTTGAAGGGAATCGTCACCGGTATAGCTCATCGGGTGAACGATCCGGTGAACTTCATCTCCGGAAGCCTGACGGCTCTGGAGAGAAAGGTTGATGGCTTGTTCAAAGCTCTGGAAAGCTCTGAACCGCCCTCGCCGGCGGAGGTCAGGAAACTACACCGAGAGGTACAAAATTTGATCGATGTTGCCCAAGAGGGGGATCTCGGTATTCGGGATTTCGTACGCAAATTAGCCACGCTGGTAGGCTCCCGAGCAAGTATCCCCGTAAGTGTCAGTATGAATCATCTTTTGAGGAACGCCAAAGCGGAGCTCAACAAAACAAATCCGGAAGCGGCCCTGAGGATCGAGGAGCATACCGGCGGAAAGGTTCTCTGCAATCCCGAGGAAGTCATCCAGGTGCTGCACTATGTCGTGGATAACGCCTTGGAGTCTGGAATCGGCCCGAAAGATGTAGTCCTCATCCGCGGCGATATGCACAACCGCTACTTTCGTATCCAGATAGAGGACGAGGGAATGGGTATCGATGGGGCAAACATGAAGAAGGTCTGTGATCCCTTTTTTTCCACAAAAGCCGATCATGACGGACTGGGCTTGTACTTCAGCCGCATGCTCGTGGAGCGCAACGCCGGTTCCATAGAGCTGAATAGCAAGCCCGGACGGGGCACCAAGGTTACCATACTGCTGCCCCGCGAAGAGAAAGATGCCCCGGAATGAGGAACAACAAAATCTATACCGATGGCGGTTGTTCGGGGAATCCCGGCCCCGGCGCGTGGGCCTACATCCTTCTGGAAGGGGACGGAGCTACCCAGGGCTCAGGATTTGTGCGGCAGACGACAAACAATAGAATGGAACTGCAGGCGGTTATTGAGGGCTTGAGGGAAGTGCATAGTTATCCAGCCCGGCACTCGCTTGAGATCGAGGTGTTTACCGACTCCCGGTACGTAAAAAACGGCATCAGCGATTGGATCCACACCTGGGTCCAAAACCACTGGAGAACCCGGTCTAAGAAGCCTGTGAAGAACCAGGACCTTTGGCAGGAGTTGATGCGACTGACCATACCGCTGAAGATACGCTGGCGCTGGCTGCAGGGTCACGCCGGTGACCCATACAACGAGGCATGTGACCGCCTCGTTCGAGAGGCGATCCAGCAGGGCAGGAAGTAAAGCAACATTACCTTTTCCTCCGTTACTCAGGGGTAGGGGGAAGGTATGCTCGCTGTAATAGCCAGTCAGGCGCCGGTAGGAATCGAGGGAGTCCCGATTCAAGTAGAGGTCGATATACGCCGGGGTCTTCCCGGTATCGACATCGTAGGTTTGCCCGACGGTGCGGTCAGAGAAGCCCGCGACCGGGTGCGGGTAGCGATCAGAAACAGCGGTTTTCGTTTTCCGAATGACAGAATCCTGGTCAACCTGTCTCCAGCAGGTATCAAGAAGGAGGGGGCCAGTTATGACCTGGCCATTGCCCTCGCTATCCTGAATGCCTCGGGGCAAATCCCCTTTCCCAGAGATCGTAGAGTGATGGTCGTTGGGGAGCTCAATCTGAGAGGATCGGTGCTGCCCGTGCACGGTGTGCTCTCGGCAATTGCCTCGGGTCTGCAGGACCGGGTTACCTATTTTCTCGTGCCCCAGGAAAATCTCAAAGAAGCCCAGGTCCTTTGCACGGAGCGAATCTACGGCATCTCTTCGCTCAGGGCGGCTGCGATGATACTTCGTGGGCTTGCCCGCGGCGGTAAACCTGCCCATGTCCCTGCCGGTGGTTTGCCGGTGAGCCCACCGGCCGCCACGCATTCCTCCAAAGAGCAGTGGGGGGATTTCTCCGATATCAAGGGGCACGGGCGGCTGAAACGAGCCATGGAAGTGGCTGCTGCCGGGAGGCACCACGTCCTGCTGTTCGGTCCTCCCGGAAGCGGGAAGACCATGTCCGCCCGCAGACTGCCGTCGATTCTCCCGCCACTGTCCTGGGAGGAGTCTCTTCAAGTGACCCGTATTCATTCCACCGCCGGTGTACTGCCCCCTGGCGACGGTCTGGTCAAGAATCCCCCTTTCCGCATGCCCCACCACTGCGCTTCCAGCGAGGGTATCATCGGCGGCGGCAAGATCCCCCGCCCGGGGGAGGTTTCCCTGGCCCACGAAGGAGTGCTGTTTCTCGATGAAGCGGCGGAGTTCAGCGCCGCCCTGCTTCAGACACTGCGGGAACCGATGGAGGAGGGCAGCATAACTATTGCCCGGGCTGGTACATCGATGCGTTTCCCCGCACGCTTTCAGCTGGTGCTGGCGTTGAATCCCTGTCCCTGCGGCAATCTGGGCAGGAAACAGGCAACATGCTTCTGTTCAACCACGGAGATCTCCAGATACTGGAAGAGGCTGGGAGGCGCCCTGTTGGACCGGGTGGATATCCGCATTCCCCTGGAGCCGGTAGGTTTTGAGGATATGGAGGAAGGCGGAAGCGGGGAGCGGGAAACCAGTGCCACTATCGCAGCACGGGTGGCTGCCGCTATCGATGTGCAGCGAGCCCGCTACCAAGCCCATCGGTTCTCCCGTAACGCCCACATCCCGGTGGGATTGATGGAACGGTTCTGTGCGCTCGATGCAACCTCCCGCAGCGAATTGAGAAATACTGCTGAGAGTTTGAGTTTTTCTTCGAGAGCTTTCCACTCGATCCTCAAAGTAGCCCGCACCATCGCCGATCTCGCCCAGGAGGAGAGTATCCATAGGGAGCACCTCCTCGAAGCGGTCCAGCACCGCCGCTACTGCGAGGGAGACGTGTACTGGAATTATGCCTGAGCCGATTCAGCTGATTGGATTTTCATTTTCATTCTATTATATTCATCGATAGGAGAGATGTTGTGAAATTATTTACACGATGGCAGGTCATCCTGTTCACAGCGGCGGGGATCGCGCTGACCCTTCTCGTGACTTGGGCAGCCGGATTTCTCAACCTTCCAGCAGTGGGAGGCCGGCAAGATTTGCCCGCCACCTATATAGAGATCGAGGATATGCTGGAACCGCATGCTGAATCGGCGCCGATCGCCGGACAGCCTGTACAGTTCAACGGAACAATTTCCAGCGACGAAGCCAATAACATACAGATCTACGAAAAGCTCAACGTTGCTGTGGTAAACATCACCTCGGTCACTTTCGAGTACAACTGGTTCCTCGAGCCGATTCCTAGAGAGGGTACGGGCTCCGGTTCGATCATAGACCAGAAAGGGTATGTGCTCACCAACTATCATGTGATCAAGGACGCCAAGGAATTGAGCGTCACATTGGCGGATGGTTCGAACCACCGGGGAGATATCATCGGCGTGGATCCGGAAAACGATCTGGCGGTGATCAAGTTCGATCCGGAGGGGCAGCGGCTTTCCACCATCCCCTTCGGCAGCTCCGCGGATCTACGGGTGGGGCAAAAGGTTCTGGCCATCGGCAACCCTTTTGCCCTTGACCGAACCTTGACGACGGGTATTGTTTCCGGACTCGGCCGGCCGGTGCGAACCGACTCCGGGCTGGTAATCAAGGAAATGATTCAGACCGATGCCTCAATCAACCCGGGAAACTCGGGGGGACCTCTGCTTAATTCAAGGGGAGAGATGATCGGAATAAACACTATGATCTTTTCGCCCTCCGGCGGTTCGGTGGGTATCGGATTTGCCGTTCCCGTAGAGACGGCGAAACGAGTCGTGCCCGATCTTCTGCGTTACGGTGAAGTGCAGCGCGGTTGGATCGATATTGTTCCCGTACAGCTGTTCCCGGCCCTGGTTCGTTACGCCAACCTTCCCGTTTCCGAGGGCGTACTGGTTTCTGAAGTCGAGCCCGGTTCAAACGCCGAGAGGGCCGGGTTCAAGGGGGGTGAGCAGGCGGTTCGCTATGGGCGTTCGATTATCCGTCTGGGCGGCGATATCATCGTCGAGGTTGACGGTTTGCCTGTGGCCACGCTTATGGACCTTCTCGGCGCCCTGGAGGACAATAAACCGGGAGAGACGGTGGAGGTTAAAGTGCTCCGAGGCAGACGGGAGCAGGCGCTCTTTGTAAAGCTCTCCAAGCGGACTCAGAACATACGCTTCTAAGAACGACGGAGATGAACAAGTTCAAGGTCGTCTCTGCATTCTCCCCCGCGGGTGATCAAGGTCAGGCTATCGTCGAGCTTTCCCGGGGGATTTCTCAGGGGTATCGGTGCCAGGCCCTGAAAGGAGTCACTGGATCGGGAAAGACCTATACCATGGCCAAAATCATCGAGCAGGCCCAACTTCCCACTCTGGTGCTTTCCCACAACAAGACTCTGGCAGCTCAGCTGTACAGAGAGTTCAGGGATTTCTTCCCGGATAACGCGGTGGAATACTTCGTTTCCTACTACGACTACTATCAACCCGAAGCCTATGTGCCCGGCAAAGATCTGTACATCGAAAAGGACGCCTCGATCAACGAGGAGATCGACCGGCTGCGCCTGGCGGCTACCGCTGCGCTCCTGGAACGTCGGGATGTAATCGTGGTGGCCACGGTTTCCTGCATCTACGGCATCGGTAATCCCCGAGACTACAGGGACATGAGACTCGAGCTGAACCTTGGTCAGGAGATCAGCAGGGATGAAATTCGGCTCCGCCTGGTCAAGCTTCTCTACGAACGCAACGATGCGGTGCTGGAACGCGGCCGATTTCGTGTCCGGGGCGACGTGCTGGAAATCTTTCCCTCCTACACCACCGACGCACTTCGGGTGGAGTTCTTCGGAGATGAGATCGAACGGATCCGCAAGATCCATCCCCTGACAGGCGTTAGTCTGGGGGATGTGGAGTTCTACATCGTATACCCGGCCAAGCACTTCGTCACGCCGGAGGAACGGATACCCGATGCTCTGGAGCGCATCCGCCGGGAGCTCAAGGCACGGCATGCTGAGCTATCCGAGGCCGGAAAGATCGTGGAGGCGGAGCGTCTCAAATCCCGCACCGAGTACGATCTTGAGATGCTCGAGGAGATGGGTTACTGCCCGGGAATTGAAAACTACTCCAGACACCTCTCCGGCCGCGAAGAGGGGGAACGCCCAGCGGTTCTTCTCGATTTCTTTCCGGAGAGGTTCCTCGCCTTCGTAGATGAGTCCCATGTCACCATTCCCCAGGTGCGGGGCATGTACGAGGGCGACCGCTCCCGAAAGCTCTCCCTGGTGCGTTTCGGATTTCGGCTCCCATCGGCTCTGGACAACCGGCCCCTGTACTTCACCGAGTTCGAACAACTCCTCGACCGGGTGATATTCGTATCGGCGACTCCCGGTCAGGAGGAGCTCGGCAAGTCCGAGCAGCTCGTGGAGCAGATTATCCGGCCCACCGGTTTACTCGATCCGGAGCTGGAGGTTCGTCCGACCGAGGGGCAGATCGAGGATCTCTATGCGGAGATCAAGAAGCGCATCGATGCCAATCAACGAACCCTGGTGACGACTCTGACCAAGCGAATGGCCGAAGACCTCGCGGAATACCTGTCCGAGCTGGGTCTCAACGTACGCTACCTGCATTCTGAAATCGAGACTATCGAGCGGGTGGAGATCCTCAAGAGCCTGCGAACCGGCGAGTTCGACGTCCTGGTAGGCATCAATCTGCTGCGGGAAGGTCTCGATCTGCCCGAGGTGTCCCTGATCGCCATTCTCGATGCGGACAAGGTCGGATTTCTGCGCTCCACCACCTCTCTGGTCCAGACGATCGGCAGAGCCGCCCGCCACGTAAATGGCCGGGTGATCATGTACGCCGACCGCATCTCCGAGGCTATGCGCGAGGCGATCGAAGAAACCGAGCGCCGCAGGCGCATCCAGGCCGAGTTCAACAAGACCCACGGAATCACCCCGATCTCGATATCCAAGTCGATTCAGGATCTGCTCATTCGCAAGAAAGAGGAAAAACGCAGCTTGGAGAAGTTCGACCTCGAGTTGATGGAACGGCAGTACAACATCCTGGTTCCCAAGCAGCGTCAGGCCTTGATCAAACGGCTGGAGCAGGAGATGCTTGAGCTGGCTAAAAATCTCGAATTCGAGCGGGCCGCGGTACTTCGGGACGAGCTGAAACGCCTCAAGGAGATGTGAGGATTATTTCGTAAAAAGGATGTAGTCTATCGGTCCCCCGGATACGTGGGGCAAGAAGTTATAGATAATCGATAGCGACATATTCCATTCAAGCTCAATACTTTTCCGAATGTAATCATAGACTTCGGTTACGGTTACGTATCCATCACCGTTGCGGTCACCTGCGGTTGCCGATCTCAACAGGAAGTAGGTCATCACTCCATGGTAGTACAAGTTTCCAACAGGCGGCGGAGCTTCATAGGATTCTTCTCGTTCTCCAGAGGCGGCAAGAACCAGTGCCAGGGAAGGCGTAATGTCACTGGTCGTGTCGCCAAAATTGGCATACAGGTCGATCGCGTAGGCGATTCGTTCAACAAGACTGCTGTCCGATCCCTCCGACAGCGAAGGAGGGATGGTATCGATTTCCAATTCGTTGGCGATGAATCCACCGGAATTGCACGCATCGATAATGACGACCTTTTTTACACACGGGATGGATTGTAGATCTTCCGCAAGCTCATCATCGGTGTAGTAGATAGTCGCTTGGAGATCATCGGTGACAAGAACCACCAGCTCATCGTATTCGTCGCTTCCCGGGCCGTTCTCCGTGGTATCAGGAGATCCTGACAGCTGCTGATAGCCGTGCCCAGAGAAGAAAAACACAAATAGGTCGTTTTGGCCGGCAAGGGAAGCGACGCTCGCCAAATCTGTTTTCAGCTGATTATACGTAGCTTCATCCGCATCCACCGCACCATCGTCAGTTACCCGCAGGATGACTTGATAACCCTGCGCATAGAGGAGATCGCCGAAGTCGCGGGCATCGTCATCTGTATAGTTGAGATCGTTGCCGGTTCCCGGGTAATCGGAAATTCCGTACACGACCGCGTACTTGTCGTAGTTTAGCTCCAGAGTGCAGGATGCGAGCAAAGTCACCAGCATCAACAACACGAGTAGAATCGGCAGTGAAAGACCAAACACAATATATTTTCGCATCATTCTTTTTGTTTCAGATAATATCTCCATAGAATACCGAGTCCAATAGATCCCGAGAAGTCAAGATCCTTACGAAAGTAGTAGTCGATTGGCAATATCAAGGTAAAGCTGTACTTTTTCGGCTTGAGGGAGGAAAACTCGAAGAAAGGTTCGAGGTACACACCTGGATAAAAGAAGAACAGGCTGGTCAAAGTGCGGCGATCGTAATTGAAGGATGCACCCAAAGAAGTTCCAAGCTGCAGATCCCTTGGGCCGGATGACGGCAATAGTATCCCATACCCTATGGATGTGCGGAACCCCGTGCCCCAGTGGGATTTGTAATACCATCCTCCCGAAGAGAATGGGGAAGCAAGTGTGTCATGCACCTGAAGCGCTAAACCTAAAGAAAAAGAAGAGAATAGAGGGATGTCTAAAAATACACTCCCGCCTACCGCCGCTTGGGGCATGGTCGTGAAATAATCGCCGACACCGTTTGTAATTGCCAGGGCTGAGTAAACTCCAGCGCCCAGGGCAAGCCCATCGATACCGCTCACCGGCGCTGGCAGAAGGGCGGCAAAGATCAGGAAGCATAGATAGAGTGTAGTCTTTTTAACCATATTGTTGCTAATATGTAGTCGAATCTTGTTTTTAATCAAGGGCAATCCATGAAGCGATCTGCGACCGCAAACCTATCGGTCTTGTTCTTAGTACTAATAAGTATAGCACCTTTGTCCCTCCTATCCTGTGAGAAGGAGCAGCCCGTAGAACGGATCGATCTACCCCCCACCCCGGTTCTTACCTTAAGCTCCGATTGGGCGGTGATCCGCTCGCCCTTTCTGCGCCTTCGCGAGGAGCCGCTCCAGAAGGCAAAGATCGTGGCTCATCTGCGCCGGGGTTCCGTTCTGGAAATCATTACAAGAACGGAGGCCAAGGAGACGATCGACAATGTCTCCTCCTACTGGTACCAGGTAAACTTCGGAGGGTTGCGGGGATGGGTTTTCGGCGCCTTCCTCGAGGTATTGGATTCCAAGTCCAAAGCCGAAAGCTTTGCCGCGGAGCTCGAGTAGCCTCTGTTTCATGGATCTCAGCTTCTTCAGGGATATTCAGTTGGTCGAGGTTCTCCCGTGGGCTCTCCCTCCAGTGCTGGGGGCCGTCATCGGCTATGTCACCAATGCCATCGCCATTCGTATGCTTTTCCGCCCTCTTACGGAAAAGCGTGTTCTTGGGCTGCGCTTGCCCTTGACTCCCGGTATCATACCCAAGCAGCGCCATCAGCTGGCCGAGAGCATCGGGCAGATGGTTTCCCGGGAACTTCTCACCGAGGAGGCGGTGCGCCGGCAGCTGGCTACAGAAGGGTTTCAGAAAAAGCTCGAACAGAATATCGACGCCCTGCTCGGCGATATTATCAGCACCCCTCTGGCGACGCTGCAGAGAGGAAACCAGGAGCTGGTTTTCTCTTCTGTGGAGGGCTTTCTTTCCGAAGCTCTGTACAGCTTTTTTTCCTCCCGCAGCTTCATCCACGGAGTCCGGAACATTCTCAGTCGAGTCGTCCACTCTCTCGGAGAGAGGCCGGTGGGGGAGCTTCTAGGGGGTAAAGAGGTTGGACCACTGGTGGTACGGAGAGTGATCCCACAGCTCTTCGAGCCGGAGAGCCGGGCCAAGATCAACCAAGCCCTCGAGACCTGGCTCGAACAGCGTCGCGGGGGGGACCAGTTGCTGGAGAGCTTCCTCTCCGCGGAGCTTACCCAGGTGTTGAGCGATCTCCTTGCTACCCTGCTTCCAACGCTTTTCGATTCTCTGTTCCGATGGCTGAACCAAGACGATACCAAGGAGGAGTTGAATCGCCGCGGCAAACGTCTGCTGCGGGACATACTGGAAAAGCTAAACGTGCTGCAGCGTTTCCTGATTTCTGCGGGGCAATTCGACAGAACATTGGAACAGAAGATGCCCGAGATCGTCGAAGAAGCGATGGCCAGGTTGCACGATTATGCCTACGATCCGGATACACTGCAAAGGCTCAAGGGTGTCTTGGAGCGGACCTTCTCCCAATGGCGAAAGAAACCGGCGTCTGAGATTTTTTCGGTAGTACAGCCGGGAGTGGCAGGTGCCCTGGTGGATAAGTTGCTGTCACGAATCTCAGAGGAAGGGACCCAAAAACGGATCGCCGAATCTATAGATCGGGTGTTGGCCAAGGTGAAGCAGCGCACCTTGGGGGAGATCCTTAGCCGCTATCTGCGGATCCCCGAGCAGGATGCGATCGAGTTTGTATCCGTCAAAGTGCTGACCTACCTCTCCAAGAAAGAGACTTCCCAGGCAATTGCCGCGGAAGTGATCTCTTTCTCCCGGAAGTTCATCGAGGAACATCAGCAGGATTCCATCGCCGAGCTGCTGCATATCGAGGCCGCCCTGCAAAATCGCTCCAGCGCCTATCTATCGGCTCAGCTGATTCGAATCCTTGATACCCGGCTTCCGGCGTTTATTGAAAGCTTCGATGTGCGCCAGCTGGTGATAGACAAGATCAACGACCTTGACGTAGCCCAGGTGGAGAAGCTCCTGCTCATGGTGATACAAAAACATCTGCGTTGGATCAACATATTCGGCGGTATCCTGGGAGCCATTATTGGTTTCTCCCAACTCGTACTGCGGCTTTTCCGCTGAGATTGACCGGAATTGTTGATTTCGTTTACTATGGGGCAACGCTTTTACCGGGAGTCTTTAGTGACTACCAACCTTCTGATCGTTGATGACAACGAGGAACACCTCGACCTGATGGTCGATATCCTCAAAGAGGACAAACGCTATACCCTCTTCCGGGCTTCTTCAGGGGAAGAAGCCTTGGAGGAAATTGAGGCCAACGATATTCATATCGTTATCCTGGATGTGGTCATGCCCGGTATCGATGGGTACGAGGTGTGCAAGCACATCCGCCGGAGGTACAAACTCAAACCGATTCAGATCGTGATGATCTCCGGCTTCAACCATAAGAACGACCTCGATGAGCTGCTGGAACTGGGAGCGGATGACTTCATCAGCAAGCCGATTACGGCGTTGGAGTTGCAGGCTCGACTGAAGGCGGCCTTTATCCGCCTGCAGGATCAGAGCAAGCTGTATGGAGTGCTTCAGGAGGATCAGCAGACCGACGGAAAGAATCTCTCAACCCTCGTTGCGGAGAACATGCAGCTGCGGCAGGAGTACCAGAAGGTGCGGCGCATCAACGCTGAGCTGGAGGAAAGCTGCCTGCAGCTGGAACAGCTTGCCTCTTTGGACACCCTTTCCGGTCTGCTCAACAGACGTACTTTGTTCCAACGCATCGAGATCGAAATCGAGCGCACAATGCGTCTCGGTTTGCCTCTAACAGGGATCATGATCGATATCGATCATTTCAAGCGGGTCAACGACAACTACGGCCATCAATGCGGGGACCTGGTCATTCAGAATATCGGCGTCAAACTGACAAAGAGTCTCCGCAAGTATGACTACGCAGGCCGCTACGGTGGAGAGGAGTTCTACGTCATCTTCTCCAATACCACCGCCGACATCGCCGAATCCATAGCCGAACGTTTTCGTTCGGACATGGAGAAGACAAAGTTCGAGTGCGGTGAGGAGTGCTTTGGTGTTACCGTGTCGATAGGGGTAGCTCAGTTCAATCCGGGGGAATCTCCGGACAGATGGATCAACCGGGCAGACGGCGCCATGTACCAGGCTAAGCAGCGGGGACGCAACCAGGTCGTTGTCAGCTGAAGCTTAGAATGAGTCTTCAACACTTTCTGTAAACCAGCCGTAGATCGCTTTCAAGCGGTTGTAGAAGGAATTTTCCCTTGTCCTTTCCAATCCGAAGAAGCTCATCGTGTTGGCGCCGGTGGCACCGTAGAAAAGAATCTCCCTGCCTGCCGGAATCAAGAGGATGTAGGTCACGCTTTGCTCCGCTTTTACCATGGGCAGGAGGAAATAACGCATCGTCGTCATATTGCGGTTGGTTACGAGGAAATACTGTCCAGAGTATCTGTACTCCGAACGGTACACGTTTTCTCCGAAGGTAAGGTCCTCCTGAAAGATGTACAGCCTGCTGTAGGCGGGGATCTCCTGTACCAAAGGATCGGGTATACGCTTCTGTTTGTCCGGTCCATCGATCACGTAGGACCGGGCAAACAGGGTGCGCATTCGCTTTCGACTGGCCGAGTAGTATTCTATCCCCTCCATGGTGCTGATCGAACGCAGGATGTTGTAGATCTTGAGTCTCGAAGCTTCGTCATCAAAATCGATCGCCTCGTTCCTGTAGAGTATCAGGACCTCGGTGCCGACGCTCAGCTCAAGTTCGTTGATTCGTTCCTCAATTTCCGGCCGAAAGGATACATCCGGGATCAGCTGGAGAGTGGAAGCCTCGGACAGGCTGTTTCTCAACTCCCCCTCGAGCCTCAACCGCTCGAGGAGCGCTGGAGCAAGCAGTGTATCAGTGGTGGATTCCGTGAACATCGGCGGTGCCCAGAGCACAAGCAGCACGATCGTTGAACAGGCCAGTTTCCTCATGGTAGAATCACTGTAGTATAAGCGCGATCAGTGCTTCAAGGTGTCTTTGGCTCATACATATGACAGAATGTATTGCAATTGCGGGAGGAGGAACCGGAGGCCATGTCTATCCCGTACTGGCGGTTCTTGACGAGCTTTCCTCTTTCCGGATCATCTGGATTGGTTCGGGATCGGAGCTGGAGCGCCGGATTCTGGAGGGACGAAAGCTGCGCTACTACGCTATACCGACAGGCAAGCTGCGGCGTTATTTCTCCCTGCGGAATATCGTTGATGTCTTCAAGATTTTCTTTGGTTTCGTCGCTTCTCTGGTGATCCTTCTCCGGGAGAAGCCGCAACTGGTGTTTTCGAAGGGGGGCTACGTCTCCGTGCCTCCTGTCGCCGCCGCCCGCTGCCTGAGAATACCTGCTCTGACCCACGAGTCGGATTTGCGGCCGGGACTGGCTACCCGGATCAATGCCCGTTTTTCCGACAGAATACTGGTATCCTTTCCGACCTCAAGCGACTACTTCGACCACCGATATCGAGTCAAGGTTGTTCACACCGGCAACCCGGTACGCAGAATGGTTCTATCCGGGGACTCCAGCAAGGGTAGAGAACTGGTGGGCTGTCCGGCGGAGACGGCGCTGCTCCTTGTACTTGGAGGCAGCCTGGGCTCCGCTTTTATCAATCGCACGGTGCTGCAGGCGTTGGACCGTCTGAGCACTGCCTGCTTTGTTGTCCACCAGCTCGGCGCCGAGCACTTTTACAGGGGTTTGGTGAGCCGCGGGCATAACTATTATCCGGCCGCCTATTTTCACGAGGAGTTGCCCCACCTTTTGGCGGCGGCGGATCTGGTGGTATGCCGTTCCGGCGCCAACACCCTGTGGGAGTTGGCAGCCCTGGGGAAACCTTCGGTCTTGATCCCTTTGCCCCGAGGGAGCAGTAGAGGAGATCAGATTGAGAACGCTCGGTTTTTTTCAGATGTCGGCGCCGCCACCGTCCTCGAGCAGGAGCGGCTCACCCCGGAGGGCTTGATCGAAGTCGTGTTGCATCTTCTCAGTAATGCCGATAAGCTTGAGCGCATGGCGAAACGGGCATCGGATCTGGGCCGGCCAAATGCCGCACTCGAGATAGCCCGGCTGATACAGCGTGTGGATCGGCAGTGAGGAGTGGGAGCGCGTTGAGTTTTGAAGTTATCGACATCGTGTTTGGACTTCTGGTCGTTATCGCCGCGATCCGGGGAGCGTTCCGGGGTTTTGTGACCGAAGTGGGCACTATGGCTGCTTTGATTCTCAGTTTCGGGATCGCGATCATCTTTTACAAACCCGTGTCGATTCTGTTGAGTACGCAGTTCGGGGAATCGATGTGGAATCAGCTGATTGCTTTCCTGATTCTGTTCCTCCTGGTCTATCTCCTGGTCAAGCTTGTTCAACGGTTGCTGCAAAATGTTGTGGAGCGGCTCAATCTCGACCGCCTCGACAGTGCGTTGGGTTTTTTTCTGGGCATCGCCGAGGGATTGCTCGTTGTCGGTGTGGTGCTGTTCATCATTAACTGGCAGCCTTTCTTCGATCCCAAGAGTATACTCGGCTCGAGTTTTTTCGCTCGTATGCTCTTCCCCGTGCTTCCATCGCCGGAGCGTATTTTCGGTCCTCAAGTTTTCATAGAAAATGTTTGAGAATATTATCGGTCAAAATTCGATCGTCCAGACCTTGCAGCAGGAACTGGAAACCCATTCCTTCCCTTCGGCAGCCCTATTCTACGGTTCCTCCTTCTCAGGGAAGCTGTCCACCGCATTGGAGGTGGCCCGTGTACTGACCTGTGGCCGGAAGGGCGAGTGGAGTTGTTCCTGCCCGGCCTGCCGCAAGCAACGACTGCTCATTCATCCCAATACGATACTGCTCGGCTGGCGCTACTTCGACCTGGAAATAGCCGCCGCAGCGGATGTTCTTCGTCGTACCCGCCAACTTTCCGCCCAATACCTGTTCGTACGGGCCGTGCGCAAGCTGACCCGCCGTTTCGATCCCATCCTTTGGGAGGGGGAGGAAGCCAAGATCCGCAGAATTGAATCGGTATTGGTAGAAATCGAGGAACACCTCGATACTTTCGAACCGGGAGCTGCGGGAGAACAGGTAATCAACTGCGACAGGTTGGAACAACGCTTGGAGAGGATCGTCGCCTTGAGCCAGACTCTGTCCAAAGCTCTGAGCTCGGACAACGTCCCGATAAATCAACTAAGACGGGCTTCCTCCTGGCTGCATATGACCGCCCTGGCGGGTACGGTAGCGGAGTCCCGGTTCACTTCTGGAACCAAGACTGTGATTCTCGAGAGTGCCGATAAGATGTATGATGCTTCGAGTAACTACCTGCTCAAGCTTCTCGAGGAACCCCCCGCCGGGAGCTGTCTCATCCTGATCACCACCCGCCGCAGTGCCATCATTCCCACGGTACGCTCCCGGCTGCGCTCGTATCTGTTTGTCGAGCGCAGCGAACAGCAGCAGGTGGAGGTGCTCAAGCGCATTTTTCACGAGCAAAGCGAAGATTATCGAGACCTGCGGGAGTATTTCCTGTACTGGAAAGACGTGAATCCCTCCCAGCTGGAAACCCTGGCCCGTCGCTTTATCGAGGCTGCTCTGGGCTCGGAGGCGGACGTAATTCCTGAGATCGAAGAGCACTTGAAACCAAAGTCCGCGCGGGGTTTTGTTACCTCCTTTCTCGAGGAGATCCTACGGCAGTTGCTGATGCTGCTTCGAGAACAAGCCCTAAGCCCATTTTTGTTGAAGAGGTGGAACCAGTCGATCCGCCGGCATCACCAGGCCCTGATCACCTTCAATCAACAACCAAGCCTCACCATTGAGAGTCTCTACTATTCCTTGAGGACGATCCGATGAGAAGGTTTTTACAGAGAGCACTGGAAAAGATAGACAAGATGGATCGAACCCAGATCCATCAACTCGTTTCCGACATTGCCAGGGACAACGAACTTCTGGAAATGGTCATGGAATCGATGAGCGACGGAGTCGTCGTGACCGATCGGGAAGACAATATCCTCATGGTGAACAAGTCCGCGGAGCGGATGCTTCCTTTTTCCACGGACGATCTCATCGAAAAACCCTTGGATCAGACGATCGGAGACAAAGAAATCAGCGAGTTCTTGAAGGAAAACCTCCGTGGTTTGGATAGAATACTGGACCGGGAGTTCACCCTCGGAAATGGTTACAGCCGTACGTTGAGCTTGAGCATCATGCCTCTTGTACGCCAGGGTTGGATCACCGGCAATGTCATCCACATAGAAGATGTCACAGAAAAGCGGGCCAAGGAAGCCCGCCTGCGGCGTGCAGAAAGCCTGGCTGCCCTTACCACCCTGACCGCCGGAGTGGCTCACGAGATCAAGAACCCTCTGGGCTCTATCGGCATCCACCTCGAGCTGATGAAGAAGGAGATGAGCGGGAAGCAGAAGATTGAAACGCAGAAAGTAATGGAGAATCTCCTCATCATAAAGGAAGAGGTGGACCGGCTCAACCGAATTGTCATGGACTTCCTCTTCACGGTCCGCCCTATGAATGCCGAGCTGAGCTATGGCGAATTGAATCGGGTGGTTCAAGAGCTGCTTGACTTCATGAAGTTCGAGCTGGCCGAGGCGGGGGTTACGGTGAATGCGGACTTAGCAAAGGCCGGTCCGCAGATCCTGATGGATGAGCGGTACATGAAGCAAGCGGTGCTCAATATATTGAAAAACGCGATATCCGCTATGCCCGACGGCGGGACGCTGCGGGTGCAGACGGTGCAGAAAGGTAATGAGTTGCTGTTGAAGATAAGCGACACCGGGGTCGGCATTCCAGATGAGTATATGGAAAAAATTTTCGAGCCCTACTTCACCACCAAGGACTTCGGATCCGGTCTGGGACTCACCCTCGTATATAAGATCGTAAAGGAACACATGGGAGACATCGAAATCAACTCGAAAGTGGGGGAGGGTACGAGCATCACCTTGAGTTTCCCCGTACCTCAGAAGGAGAAGCGATTGATCAGCTACAGTGAGGAGGCGCGATGACATACAACATCCTGGTTGTGGATGATGAGAAGAACATCCGGGAAGGTCTCGGGAAAGTGCTCGAGCTGGACGGCTATAAAGTACTTCTGGCCTGTGACGGCAGAGAGGCGGTCCAGAGCCTGAACCGGGGTGATATTGACCTGGTGATTACGGACTTGAAGATGCCGAATCTCTCGGGAGAGGAGGTATTACAGAAGGCTACGACGATGTCTCCGAACCTGCCGGTCATCATCCTCACCGGGCACGGGACTATCGAGAATGCCGTTCAAGCGATGAAGAACGGCGCCTACGATTACCTCACAAAACCTGTGAACATGGATCGGCTGTCCCTTCTGGTCCAGCGCGCTCTGTCGGCCAGGGAATTGATGTTTCAGCATCGAGCTATGCAGGAGGAGCTGCAGAAACGCCATCAGTTTTCCAACATTATCGGCAAGAGCGAATCAATGAAGAAGATCTTCGAAGTGGTGCAGCAGGTGGCTCCCAGTCGAGCTTCTGTCCTGATCACCGGCGAGAGCGGAGTAGGTAAAGAAATGATTGCCGACGCCCTTCACTACAACTCTTCCCGCAGAGACAAACCGTTGATCAAAGTGCACTGCGCCGCCCTTACCGAAACGCTTCTAGAAAGTGAACTTTTCGGCCATGAGCGAGGATCCTTCACCGGCGCGGTGGCCCGCAAACGGGGACGCTTCGAGCTCGCTCATCTGGGGACGGTCTTTCTCGACGAAATCGGAGAGATCAGCCAAAACGTGCAGATCAAGCTACTGCGGGTATTGGAGGACAAAACCTTCGAACGCGTCGGGGGTGAAGAGACGATCGAGGTGGATGTGCGGGTGATCGCCGCTACCAATCGTGATCTCAAATCGGCCATTGAGAACGGTGAGTTCCGGGAAGATCTGTACTACCGTCTCAACGTGGTGAACATCCATATTCCACCACTTCGTGAGCGCAAGGAAGATATTCCTCTACTCATGGCCTCCTTCATAAAAGAGTTCTCCGAGGAAAACGGCAAGAACATCGAGGCCATTGAACCCAAAGCCCGAATGATCCTCTACAACTATTCCTGGCCCGGTAATGTACGGGAGCTGCGCAACTGCATCGAAAGCGCCGTAGTGATGAGCAAATCCAACATCATCACGGTGGATGATCTGCCACCCCATATCAACACGGAATCCGACCAGGAGTTCGTACGAATCAGTACCGGGTCGACCCTTGCCGATATCGAAAGGGACGTCATACGCGCAACCCTGGCCCAGCACAACGGAAATAAAACCAGGGCTGCGGAGGTGCTCGGTATAGGGAGGAAGACTCTACACAGAAAACTACAGGAGTACGGATTATGAGCAAATCCATTTTGAGCCGTATCGTCTGGGGATACGGCATACTGATCCTGATTCTCATCCTGATGGTCTTTGCTTTTGTTGTAAATATCACCGTGGATAAGCTCAGCAGCGCCCAAAACCTGGCCGCCGGGAAGATTCAGGCCACGGCGGAAAGGTTGATTCAAAACGCCACCGGACAGGTTTTGGAGCCTTCGCGGGAAAACCTGGTCAAGCTCCAGCTCCTTCATCAGGAGTTTATGGATCTAGTAAGGGATGAACAGGTAATTCCGGGTAGGTTTTTTCTTCCTGAAGAACTGTCCCTTCGTTACAGAGCAATTCGTACCCGCGTTATCGAAGAGCAGGCGATGATTTTTCCGGCTGTAGAGCAGAGCCGGGCAGAGGACCCGGAGGTATTGCAGGAATATATCGCCAGCGGATTCAGCTTCATCGCGGAACTGCACAACTTCAACCGTGCGGTCGAAGCATTCCGGGGGCGTTTAGTCACCATATTGATTTTTTTCTTCGCCGCTCTCGTGCTGGTCGGAACCGGCGTTGTGGTTGTTTATTTCTTCTTCTACCTTCCCAATCTCACCGCCGATTATAAAGCCCTTATTGCCTTCAGCCGAGCGATCCAGCGGGGTACCGTGCAGGGCGAACCGGCACTACCGGAGAACAGGAGCGATGAGCTGGGTGAAATCATCAATCATCTGCTTCAATTGAACGCTCTCAAGATCACCCTGGCGCAGATCCAGGACCAGGCCATCGTCATCCTCCAAGCCTGCGTGGAAATGGAAGGGATCACCAACACCGTGTACGAATCCGAAAACCAGCAGGCGGATCTGTTGGAGGAAGCCACTTCCGGATTCAGCGAGATCGTTTCAGCGATTCAGACCGTATGCGACCAGGCGCGAAACAACCACCAGGCGGCCACGGAGAGTGGAACCGATATCCAGAGCTCCTCGGCGGCCGTCGTTAAGTGGGCGGATGATATCAACCTGCTCGAAGAGAAGACCACTCGGGTCGAGGAGATTACTGCCCTGATCGGCGACATTGCCGATCAAACGGACCTTCTGGCGCTGAACGCATCTATTGAAGCAGCCAGGGCCGGAGAGTTCGGTAGAGGATTCAGCGTTGTAGCCACGGAGGTGCAGAAACTCGCCGATCGCAGCGCGCGGGCCGCCGATGAGATTTCCGAACTGGTTCAGTCGATTCGTGATACAGTCGGGCGGATTACATTACGAAGTAACGAGACAAATCTGGCCATCGGATCGATACAGCGGGGGATCCTTCATATGGCCGAGACAACAGGGGATGTGGTGCGGAAAGCGGAAAACGCGGCCGGCAGCGTGGACCGGGTGAACAATTCGATCGATTCCATCATGAATCTCAGTTTGGAAAGCCTGAACAACACGGATAGTATCGTACGGGCTTTTCAACGCTTGAGGGAAAGTGCGGAACGTCTGACCAACCTTGTCGAGGGTATCGGTCCGGAGCGGAGGGTACAGCTATCCGCTTTTCGGGAAACGCCGGGCTGAGCTCTCTTCAGTCCTTTTGTCCGCCTCCTCTGAGGCCGCCGACCGCTGCCGCGTGTTCACGTAGTACAACAGTCCATAGCTCAGAAGACTCCCGGCCCAGACGACAAGAATCAGGTAGACATTGACCTCCCGGGGCAGGATTACCGAAGTAATTGCTACGACGCTCAGGTAGAGACTGAATCCATAGAGGACCCATAGGATCTGATGCTGAGTCAATCCCATGTCGAGGAGCTTGTGGTGAATATGCTCCTTGTCCGGGTGAATGATCGATACTTTGTTGCGCAGTCGCCGGATCACGGAAGTGCTGATGTCCAGGATCGGGATGGTGAGTAGAGTCACCGGAACCAGCAGCGTTCCGAAAGCGGAGGCCTTGGAAATGCCGCCGACCAAGGGAAAAACGGCCAGACAGAAACCCAGAAACAGGCTGCCCGAGTCTCCCATGAATATCTTTGCCGGCGGAAAGTTGAACACGAGGAACCCAAGGATCGCCCCGAACAGGGCGAAGCAGAGCATCGAGGTGACGGCGGCTCCCTGGATCAGGGCGATGATACCCATGGAAAGGGCGGCGAAGGCGCTGATTCCGCCGGCCAATCCGTCCATTCCGTCGATCAGGTTGATGGCATTGCTGATACCCACGAGCCACAGCACGGTAATGGGGTAGGCGAACAGTCCCAGGCTCAAGCGTCCCAGATAGGGCACGGTTAGGGAGCGGATGAGAAATCCTCCTGCGGTTACGATGATAGCGGCAAGAAGTTGCAGGAAAAACTTCAACAGGGCTTTGATGGGACGAAAATCATCGATCAGCCCGATTGCCTGGATCAGGGAGACGCCCAGGAACAAGGAGATAAAGCGCAGGGTGTACCCGACGGTAGCGGTTCCACGAGAAATCAGGGTGATGAGAAACGGGGTCGCGAGGGCGGCGCAAAGAAACGAGAGGTACATGCCGGGACCACCGAGTCTGGGGATCAATCCGGTGTGAATCTTTCGGTTGTTGGGCAGATCGTACCATTTGAACCTGTGGGCCAGCCGGAGAATCGTGGGGATCACCAAGAGATTGAGCCCAAGGGCGAAAGCTGCAGCGATCGCGGCCAGAAAAATCATACCTTTTTCTAATATATCACAATTATTCTATTTTTAGCATCCTACCGGAAGCCCCGGCGCCATCTTAGCGTTTTTTATACTGTCCTTCTATACGGGTGAAGGCCTCGTTCAAACGCTGGGTTACCTCGGTAGCCAAGGCTTGTTTTTCCGCCTCCCGGCTGAAACGATCCGGATGGTACTTGTGCAGCAGGCGTTTGTACGATTTTCGTACCTCGCTCAGGGGGGCTGCAAAGGCAACCTCGAGGGTTGCATAGTCCCGTCTCAAGCCCGCATCCACCCCCTCTGTGCGGGCTTGACGCTCCCCGGAATTCTTCCACTGCCTGTGAAACCCCGTTTTCGGTTCGTCGGAAATCCCTCCGTCCTTCAGATACTCATCCAGTTCTTCGATTGCCGCCTGCATATCCGGGTCCTTGGGGTCGTAGTATCCGGCGGTCGATGAGTTACCTTCCAGAAGGGAGCGTAGCAGATCGCCGAGTCTGTCGAAAAACTTGTCCATATCTCTATACAGCAGCAGGTTTAGAATCTCAAGGTAGAGATTCTCTCCGCAGCCAAGTGAGTATCCTCTGTCGAAGGTACCAGGGCGAATCGTATATATCCTTCCCCGGGATTCTCGCCCCGTGCTGTGGGTTCGGAAATCCAGTTTCCCGGTGTGGTGACGATGGCGGTCTTTTCATCGAGCAGCAGGGTCGCGAATTCGAGAGAGCTCATCCCCTCAGGGATCTTTTGCCAGATGTAGAGGGTGGAGTCGGGCGTACAATCCCGCAGACCCGCAGCGACCAGAGCCGGACAGAGGATATCCCGTTTCTGCCGGTACTCCTCACGAAAATCCTGCACGTGCTTCTCGTCCTTCAAGGCTGCCACCGCCGCGTCCTGTATGAAGGTAGGGGTTCCGGAATCGATGTTTGTCTTCACTTTGCGAAAGATGGCCACCAATTCCGGATCTCCCATGACCCAGCCTGCACGATAACAGGTCATGGCGGAACGCTTCGACAGGGAGTTGAATACCAACACCCCTTCTTTGCGCATGTTGAGAATGGAAATCGGCGGATCGCTGAAATAAATCTCCGAATATGCCTCGTCGGAAGCGATAATGATGTCGTATTTGCGGGCGAAATCCAGTGCTTCTCGGTAGAACTTCTCATCCGCCGTGGCTCCGGAGGGGGAGTTAGGGTAGTTCAGCCACAGCAGCTTCGCTTTATCGGCTACCTCTGAGGGAATCTCGGAAAAATCGATCAGGAATCCGTTTGCTTCTCGAATCGGAACTTGGTACGGCACTCCTTCGGCGAACAGGGTGCCCCGCGTATAGGGCGGATAGCCCGGGGAAGGGCAGAGCACAACATCCCCGGGGTCGACGACCCCTTCGTGGAAGTTGAACACTGCCTCCTTCGAACCGATGGTGGAGGAGATCTCGGTAGCCGGATCGATCTGTACTCCGTAGCGCATCTCTACCCACTGGGCGATTGCCTCCCGGAACTCTGAAGCCCCGATGTAGCTGGGATATCCGCTCGATTTCCGAAGCTCCAACCCTTCAGCCGCGGCCCGGCGGACCAATTCGGGAGTGGGAGCCGTGGGATCCCCGACTCCAAAATCGATGGGTGCGATGCCCTTCAATTTCAACTCGTCGACCTTATTGTCCACGTCCGCGAAAGCGTAGGTGCCAATGCCTTGTAGGCGTTGTGATGCCTTACTCTTCATCTGCCTTCAGTCTCCTCGTAGTAGTATGTACCCATGAATACGTAGTCTGCCGGCCCGGAAGCAAAGAACCTGTTGTCCTTATCCGACCATTCCACCAGAAGATTTCCTCCCTCCAGATGTACTTGCACCTCCCTGTCGGCAAGGCCGTTGAGCACCGCCGCGGTTACCGCCGCATAGGCGGCACCCTCGGAGGAAAGTATCTCCCCGAGTCCAACCTGCCAGGTGCGCAGGCTCAAAGCTTCTCTGCTGATCACCCGGACCATCGAGATCAGGGTGCCCTCAGCGAATCCCGCATTTTCCTCCAACTCTTGCACCATATCGGGGTAATCGAAGCCATAGTCTCTGGCAAAGATAATGGCGTGTGGAGCATCGACAAACACGGGAGTGTAGTTGATTTCTGTTGAGCCCAATTTGATCGGACGGCGAAAAGTTTCTCCGGCTCGCTCGCTCAAGAACTGCTCCTCCTGCCAGTAGCGAGGCGGGTCGCTTTCGATCAGGATATTCAGCGAGTCCAGGACTTCAACCGCTGCGATCCGGTCCCCGCTCTCGACGCGGAAATTTTCAGAGTTGACCAGGCCCGAATCGAAGGCATAGCGAGCCAGACAGCGGAGGGCCAGCCCGTCGCTCGCCACCTGCTGCCCGTAGGGGTCGTAGAGAAGCATACGCAGCTTCTCCTCTTTGCCCTGGGCGATGAGCAGCAGCCCGATGCCTCCCACCCCGAAACGCCTGCTCGTTATCTGGGCGGCCATGTCCGGAAGAACCTCTAAGTTGAGAATCGTGTTTTTAAAGGTGTCTACGACGATGTAGTCATTTCCGCAGCTTTGAAGCTTGAGGAACTCAATGTCCATTGAATTGCCATTCTGATGGATTTATCAAGATTCAACAAGATGGAAATCCGAATTTGCCCTGTCCAAAATTAGGTTAATTCGCTACACTACCATGCCATCAGTATACGTGTGACTGTGTGGTAGATTCGCCGTGAAGGTTCGTATTATTGGAGATTCCCCCATAGCCACGGTGCTGACGGGTCTGCTTGCCGAACAGAAGCACGAAGTAGTGTGGAATCCCGGACCCGCGGGTACTCGACGGCTGAAACTGCTGAAGCGGCGAAAAGAGATTCGTCTGATCCTTCCTCAGGGGTGGATACACACCGAAGCGTTCGGTTTGAGTTTCTCGGCGAAGGTTAAGGCGGAGGAGCTCGGCGTGGTTACGATTCCAGAGCACTCCCTTGGCGAGCTGAAACCTGTCGGCACCGGCGGACGTGTCGGCTCGAAGGGATCCACCCTGCTGTTTCTCGACTGCGATCCCGGAGTGCCGGATACGCTCGCCGCTGCGGGATCAACGGCTCTTCAAGGCTTGAGCCTTCTCGATGTCTTCGAGCTGGACCCGGGCAGCGTTGAGGTGGCAACCCTGCGCCCATGGCTGGTCATCGAGAAAAACCCGCTGTTGCGTGAGCTAAGACCCTGTTTGAAAAGCCTCAACATAAGTGTTCTGGAGGTTGATGAGCTTCTGCCCTACAGGAATTCCCTCTTTCTGTGGAAACTCCTGTCTCTACCGGTAGCCATGTGTCATTCCACCCTCAACAACTTTCTCTCCTACCGGGAAGGCCGGGAGATCGCCGCCCACCTCCTGGGTGAAGGCGTGGGTGTCTTTGCCCGCAAGGCGGTGGAGCTGAAAAAGCTGCCGATCATGGATCCTCAAGATCTGCTGCACAAACTGGAGAAGAAGCCCGAGGAATTCGACAGGTTTCGAGATCTTCCGGACAGGTCTTTCCCAGAGGCCCTTCAGTATGTCCTCGTGGGCCAGGGAAATGTTGCTCGAAGGTTCAACCATAGATTGATCCGCATGTCATCACAGACGGGGGTAGAGCCCAAGTGGAACTGGAGTCTAACCCGGAAATTGAGCCGGGTGCTCCGCGTCGGGTTCTACAGGGATCCTGTTGACCTATACAATGCCATAGGCTGAGGTATGCAGATAGAGCAACGATTTACCCCCGAGGCGCTCCGGCAGTTGCGGGCTGCAATCGAGGAGGCTTTCGGAAATGAAGTTTTGGTTGCGGGCCGGCTTGACCAGGACCGCCGCGTCGCTTCGGTGACCGTTGGTGCACGGGGAACCGCCCGGGCGGTATTGGCGCTGCGACCCTATCTCGAGAGCGGAGATGTGGTGATTCACAATCACCCCTCGGGAAACCTGGAACCCAGCGCCGCGGATTTTCGGATTGCCTCCCAGCTGGGCGACCATGGAATCGGTTTCTATATCGTTGACAACACCGTCGAGCAGCTGTACGCCGTTGCTGAACCTGTCAGTCTCAGAGAGATATCGACCTTAAATACAAAAAGTCTCGCGGGACATCTCGAGCCGGGGGGGCGCCTAAACCGGATCTACCCGGGGTATGAGCCCCGGGAGGCTCAGGTACGGATGCTTGAGTTTGTCTGCCAGGGCTTCAATCTCAGCGACTTACGCATCGCCGAAGCCGGAACAGGGGTCGGCAAGTCTCTGGCCTATCTGATTCCCGCCTTCCAGTGGGTTCTATCGAATGATGAGCGGGTGGTGATCTCCACCGCAACGATAAATTTGCAACAGCAGCTGGTGGAAAAAGATATCCCGATGGTCAGCAAGATCTTCGGTCAGGATCCTGGGTATACACTGGTCAAGGGAAGAGGAAACTATCTGTGTCTTACCAGAGTCCAGGAAGCTCTGGAGGAGTTGACGCTGTTCGATGAGGATGATGGGGAGCTGAAAGCCATTCACAGCTGGTCCGCCAGCACGACTACGGGGAGTCGCAGCGAGCTTCCCTTTTATCCAAGTGACGAGCTCTGGTCTCGAGTTTGTTCCGAGGCGGATGCCTGTCACGGATTGCGATGTTCAAACCGGGAGGATTGTTTTGTCCTCAAGGCCCGAAGAGAGGCGGCTTCCTGCCGGCTGCTGGTTACCAATCATCACCTCTTGTTCTCAGATCTATCCCTTCGTTTGTCCGGATTGGGTTTCGATTCCGCCGCAGTATTGCCTCCCTTTCAGCGCATCATTTTCGATGAAGCCCATAATGTTGAAAAGAACGCAACCTCCTACTTCTCCGAATCCTTTACCCGCTTTCAGGTGGCTAAGTACGCCGGCAGGCTGTACAGAGAAAGGAAGGGCAGAAGAACCGGATTGTTGCTCGCACTGGAGAGAGTGTTCGGACGAAGTGAATTGGTCGCGGAGCTGCAAAGCCTGATCGGAGCTTTGGTGGATAAGATGAACCTGCTCGATGTTACCGCCGGGCAGTTTCTCGGTGCACGAAGCACATTTCGTCTGGCAGCCCGCAATCCCGATCCCGGCCTGGCCGAAATGCTGCTCGAGCCTCTGAACGATGTGGCGGTTTCGATTGCCCTATTGCGGGCATGTTTTGAGAGACTGGTTGACGGCTGCGAGGAGGATGAGAAAGAAAGCTACCTGGTGTTCGAGAGCAAGCTGCAGATACGACGGTTGGCGAGGGTGGCGGAGATCTGTCAGCGATTCCTGCGCTACCGGGACAACCGGGAAGAGATCTACTGGTTGGAATCCCGCAAGAGTTATCGCGGTGAACCCTACAACCGCTTTGTGATAACTCCGTTGGATATCTCATCGGTCATGAAGGACGCGGTGTACGATCAATACGCGACCGTTGTATTCACCTCTGCCACACTCACCGTTGATCATCGATTCGACTACTGGAAAAACCGGGTCGGATTCGCTTCTGTTACCCACAGGGACAGTGCCGAGGAGGTCTTCCCCTCTCCCTTCGACTATGAAAATCGGGTATTCCTCGGTATTCCAAAGGAGGCCCCGGAACCGGACCAGGAGGAGTTTCCGGATTTCTTAGCGGAATTTATACGGGAGGGGCTGCTGATTTCGGAGGGGCGGGGGCTGGTCCTTTTTACCTCCTATTCTCTGCTCGATACCACCTTCGCGAGGACTCAAGCCGAGCTAGCCGAGGCAGGCATTCAGGTGATGCGGCAGGGGGAAGACGAGCGGCACCGGTTGTTGACCCGTTTCAGGGATAATACGGGCAGCGTTCTGTTTGCCACAGATTCCTTCTGGGAGGGGATCGATGCCCCGGGCAAGGCATTGGAGGTGGTTGTTTTGACCCGCCTTCCGTTCCGGGTTCCCACTGATCCCATACTTGAAGCACGAACTGAAAGCTTGGAGGAACGGGGACTCAACGCTTTCTGGGAGCTTGCTTTGCCCGACGCGATCATCCGTCTGCGACAGGGTTTTGGACGGCTCATGCGCAGGCATGATGACAGCGGAGCCGTCCTCATCCTCGATTCGCGGATTGTTCGAAAGCAGTACGGACGCTTTTTCCTGTCTTCCCTGCCCCGTACCCGTACGGTTATTTCCTCCACCCGGGGAGTGCTTCAGGCTTTCGAGGATTTTATCGTGTCTATGCGTAAAAATGAGGAACCCTCCCCTTAGAGGAGGGCTCCTCATTCATTGTTCTTCTGTTTAAGGTTGTTCTATCTTGGATTATTGGATAACCGCCAAGATATCAGACATCTTCACGATAAGCTGTTCCTCTCCGTCGACTTTGATGGTGGAGCCAGCATATTTGTCGTAAAGTACGCGGTCCTTCGCCTTCACCTTTATAGATTCGTCATCGCCTACTGCTATCACTATACCCTCTTGGGTTTTTTCCTGAGCGGTCTGAGGGATGTAAATACCGCCTGCTGTCTTGGTTTCCCCTTCGACCATTTTCACGAGTACACGATCGCCGAGAGGTTTGATTTTCATCTTCCTGTTCCTCCTGATTCTTTATAGCTTTACGATTAAGTTTAAAAAGTAATATGGGTATTTATTTTAAATTGAATATACAGAATTAGGCCGGGAACCGTCAATAAAAACTTGTTCACAATTTTTCTAAAAGGAGATGGTTGCCGGTTCGACCCAACCGTAGGTATTATTTAACTGTGGATCGATGGCAGGGCGATTTTCATAGAGGCATGCGATATCTTTCGGGTCATGATCCGGCCAGCGCCGTATTGTATCTATCCCGGGCCGTGCAGAACTGCCCGGTCAGCCGTAGCGACGAATTGACACGATCGCTGTACTATCTGGGTATCGCCTTGCGTAGGGTCGGTTACAGCAACTCCGCTATACGCAGCTGGGTAGCCTCCCAGAAGATGAGAAAGAGAAGACACACTCGGGCTCTTTTAGATAGGTTCTGCAACAGCTATGGGATGGCCAAGCAGGATTGCGAGGCCCAGGACGACTGGCAGGCTTTTTACTCGATCCAGCTGATGCGCTACCTCCGGGGCTTTGAGAAACGAGCTCTCTCCAACAGCAGAGAGCGGTCTATGATTTACGACGTCATCCAGGAAGCCTGGAAAGAACTCCAGCGTTCCGGTCGGTTGGACGGACGCAGTTCGGAGGAAAAATGCGAGATCTTTCAGAATACGAAGATCGAATTTCCTCTTTTCTACTTCGGCCGGCTGCGGGATCCCGTAGTCAGGGTAAATTTTGACAAAGGGCGGAAGCTCAGGTCGGGAGATCCTTGCCCTTGCGGCAGCGGTCTGCAATACTGCTGCTGCTGTGGGCGCAATCCGGGGGAAGACGAGCTTTCAATTGGACTATTTTGATACAGCTTTTGGGCTTTTTTGAATAACCGGGGCATTTTGACTCGTTTTTTTTTGTTTGGGGAATATCAGGATCTTTAGTCTTTAAATCTTTATAGTATATGTATTTATCTGCATTTAATTCCTGTGTTTGGCACAAAAATTGCAAGTTTATCTATAAAACGTTTGGAGGAATGAATGCCCGCAGCGACAAAAATGATTGAGACGCAGAAAGACACTCGAAGCAGTGATGAAAATATTCTCTCAATTTATCTCAAAGAGATCAATAAGATCCCTCTGCTGACCCGGGAAGAAGAGCAGAACTACGCCCGCAGGGCGGCAACGGGAGAGAGGCTTGCCAAGAACAAACTTATCCAAGCAAACCTTCGATTTGTGGTCAACGTTGCCAAGAAATACCAGAACCAGGGATTGCCCTTAGCAGATTTGATCAGCGAAGGGAACATCGGCCTCATGAATGCGATCGAACGATTCGATGTTTCCAAGGGGTATCACTTCATCTCCTACGCTGTATGGTGGATCCGCCAGGCCATCTTGAAGGCAATCTGCGAAAAGTCACGAATGATCCGTTTGCCCCTCAACCGGGCCAACGAGCTGGTACAGATCGAGAAGGTGCGCAAGGAGCTGCAATCGGAATCTCGGGGCGACCCGGAGATTCAGGAGATCGCCAAAGCCCTGGACATGAGCGAGGACCACGTAGCAGACTTGATCAACATATCCAGGGATATGGTTTCCCTCGATACACCGATCTACGACGAGAAAGATTCCTCGATCCTGAGTGACTTCGTTGAGGACAAGGGGCTGAAGGCCCCGGAGGAATCGGTAATCGATCGCTCCCTCCGCGAGGACATCAACGCGGTGCTGAACACCTTGAGCAGCAAAGAAGCGGATATCATACAGTATCGATTCGGTTTGAACGGAAAACGGCCCATGTCTCTCAAAGAGATCGGCAATCGCTACAAGCTCACTAAAGAGCGGATCCGCCAGATAGAGAAAAAGGCCCTGAAGCGGCTGCAGCATCCTTCCCGCAGCCACTCCTTACGCTCCTACTTGGTCTAGTTCCGCGGACGCTCCGTTGGCGGACAGAGAGGTATCCGGCGGCTATAGTTGGATACCTTTTTCTTTTTTCCCCTGCCGCACTTCCCGGCTCGGAAAAGCCAAAAGCGAATTGACAGAGCCCCGTATTTTAATTAGATTTGATCACGTTCTTCCCAGATAAAAAAATCTATTAAGGTGGTAATTCATGGCTGAATCGGCTAAATACGTTTACTTCTTTGGCGGCGGCAAAGCCGAGGGTGGAGCCGCTATGAAAAACCGGCTCGGCGGCAAAGGTGCGAACCTGGCCGAGATGACCAATCTGGGCATCCCGGTGCCTCCAGGATTTACCATTTCCGCCGAGGTCTGTGAGCTGTTCTACAAGAATAACAGAAAATATCCAGCGGGACTGGACAAGCAGGTAGAGACGAACCTGAAAAAGCTCGAATCCTTTATGGGCAAGAAGCTCGGTGACCCCAAAGATCCTCTACTGGTTTCGGTACGCTCCGGGGCGGCAATCTCCATGCCCGGAATGATGGACACCGTCCTCAACCTTGGCTTGACCGACGCGGCTGTAGAGGGGCTGGCCGCTCTGTCGGGAAACGAGCGCTTTGCCTGGGACGCCTACCGTCGTTTCATCCAGATGTTCGGCGACGTTGTCCGGGAAGTGCCTCACCACTCCTTTGAAGATGCTCTGAATGCGGTTAAGAAGAAGAAGGGTGTGGAGGAGGATCTCGATCTGGATGCGGAGGACCTGAAGGAGGTGGTAACGCGCTACAAGGCGATTTATAAGAAGCATACCAAAGAGGATTTTCCTCAGGATCCAAAGAAGCAGCTCTGGGCATCCATCGATGCTGTTTTCGGTTCCTGGAACAACCCCCGGGCGATCAAGTACCGCCGGATCAATGAAATTAAAGGTCTTCTCGGTACCGCCGTTAATGTTCAGACCATGGTCTTCGGCAACTTCGGAGACGATTCGGGTACCGGCGTGTGCTTCACCCGCGATCCTTCCACCGGAGTCAATGAGTTCTACGGTGAGTACCTGATGAACGCCCAGGGCGAGGATGTGGTAGCCGGTATTCGTACACCTTTGAGCCTCAAGCTTCTGGCCAAGAGAAATCCCAAGATCTATAAGCAGCTCGACGGCGTACGCCTGCGCCTCGAGAAGCACTACAAAGATATGCAGGACATGGAGTTTACCATCCAACAGGGAAAACTGTTCCTGCTGCAGACCCGCACCGGCAAGAGCACAGGTCTGGCCGCCGTGAAGATGGCCGTCGACATGGTAAAGGAAAAGCTGATCAGCAAGGAACAGGCGGTGATGCGGGTATCTCCCGACCAGCTCGATCAGCTTCTGCACCCGATGATCGATCCCAAGATCCGTAAGAGCCTGAAGGCTTTGGCCAAGGGATTGAATGCCTCTCCGGGTGCGGCTACCGGTCAGATCGTTTTTACTGCTGATGAGGCGGAAGAATGGGTCAAAATGGGGAAGAAGGTGCTTCTGGTCCGCAGAGAAACCTCTCCCGATGATATCGGCGGGATGCATGTCTCCCAGGGTATTCTGACTTCGACGGGCGGAATGACTTCCCACGCCGCTGTGGTTGCCCGCGGCATGGGTACCCCCTGTGTGGCCGGGTGTAAAGATGTAGTAATTTCCGGCACCGTTGCCACAATCGACGGCAAGAAGTACAAGGAGGGGGATTGGTTGAGCATCGACGGTTCCTCCGGTGAAGTTTTCGAAGGCGAGGTGAAGCTCGTTCAGGCCAAGGTCAGCGGCGAGCTGGCGGTTTTCCTCGGCTGGGCTGACGAGATTCGGCTGGCCGCCGTCCGTTCGGGAATCAAGGAGAAGGGTTTCCGCGTTCGGACCAACGCTGATCTCCCCCGGGATGCCAAAGTGGCCCGGGACTTCGGGGCCGAAGGTATCGGCCTGACTCGTACCGAGCACATGTTCTTTGACGAGGGACGTCTGGAGATCTTTCAGGAGATGATCGTGGCGGAAGACCTGGAGGCTCGAAAGAAGGCTCTGAAGAAGCTTCTTCCCCTCCAGAAGGGTGATTTCAAGGGTATTTTCAAGGCTATGGACGGACTCCCCGTGACGGTTCGGCTGCTCGATCCGCCCCTGCACGAGTTCGTTCCTAAAACAAAGGAAGACACAAAGGCTTTGGCCGACAAGATCGGCGTTTCCGTGAAGAAGCTTCAAGCCAAGATCGACTCCCTCCACGAGCTCAATCCCATGCTCGGACACCGGGGCTGCCGCCTTGGCGTCACTTATCCGGAGATCTACGATATGCAGGTCCAGGCGATCGCCGAAGCGGCCTGCGAAGTGGCCAAGAATGAGGTGAAGGTACTTCCGGAGATCATGATACCGCTGATCGGTATAGACGTCGAACTGGATATGCTCCATCAGAACGCCAAGCGAATCGTCGAGGAGGTCATTGCCAAGAAGAAAGTCAAACTGGACTACAAGATCGGCACCATGATCGAGATCCCCCGAGCCGCTCTGACGGCGGACCGGGTTGCACAAGTAGCGGAGTTTTTCAGCTTCGGAACGAACGACCTGACCCAGATGACCTTCGGCTACTCCCGCGACGACGCAGGGGTGTTCCTGCCGGAGTACGTGGAGAAAGGTATTCTAGAGAAGGATCCTTTCCAATCCCTCGATCAAGAGGGCGTGGGCCAGCTGGTAGAGATGGGGGTTCAAAAGGGCCGTTCGACCCGCTCCGGTCTGAAGGTAGGGATCTGCGGCGAGCACGGGGGCGATCCCAACTCGATCGATTTCTGTTACCGGGTGGGTATGAACTACGTCAGCTGTTCCCCCTACCGCGTACCGATCGCCCGTCTGGCGGCGGCTCAGGCCGTGGTGAACAACAGGAAGAAATAGGGTAAGAGCGAGGGGCGAACGGTGCCGACCTACCGCCATGAATTTGGGACAAATTAAACAAGATTGGGCTTTCTAATTTGCTTATTGCCCTTCGGAAATCGATTTCCATTCTTTAGATAACCCTTTCTCACCATGGTTTCCGCATTCAAAATCGTTGCGCCCGCTGCACCGCGGACTGTATTGTGTCCCAGGATTACCATCTTAATATCGAGAACTGGGCACGCCCGTAGACGGCCGATTACCGTAGCCATACCCCGTTCCAACCAGACATCTCTGGCCGGCTGAGGTCTATCTTGATCTTCCAGGAGCAGGATTGGCCTATCAGGTGCGGAGGGCAGCTTAAGTTCCTGAGGCAAACCGCTGAAATTTTCGAGAATCCGTCGAACATCGGCGATGCTAGCTCGGCTCTTCAGCTTGATAGAGAGGGTTTCCATGTGCCCGTCGTATACAGGCACCCGGTTGCACTGGGCGCTGATCTTGATAGAGACCGGCTCAATATGATCACCCGAAAGAGCTCCCAAAATCTTCAGAGGCTCAGTCTCGATCTTTTCCTCCTCACTACCGATATAGGGCACGACATTACCGAGGATATCAAGAGAAGGTACTCCCGGGTATCCAGCTCCGCTGATCGCCTGGAGTGTCGTGACATTAACGGCTTGCACCCCGAACTCCCTATATAAAGGGGCGATAGCCATGACCAGGAAAATCGTCGAGCAGTTGGGGTTGGTGACGATCGCTCCCTCGTACTGCTGACTGTAGATGAGCTCGAGGTGGTCATGGTTTATCTCAGGGATTACCAGAGGAACATGGCGATCCATCCTGTGATTGCTTGAGTTGCTGATGACCAGGTGGCCTTCGCTTGCGTATTTCGCCTCTACAGTTCCTGCTACGGACGAATCCAGGCCGGAGAGGAGGATACGGCTGTTCAGGATCTCCTCTGTGCTTTTTACCGTCAGCTCTGCTATGTTTCGTGGGATTGGGCTGTTCTGTTTCCAGCTGCAGGCCTCAGCGTATGTTTTACCGGCAGATCGTTCCGATGCTACTAACTCTTTCACCTCGAAGAAAGGATGATTTTGTAATAGTAGAATGAACTTCTGCCCGACCGTTCCCGTTGCACCAAGAACGGCTACGTCGATCTTTTCCATTACACACCTCCACAGCGTGCTGGCGGTTTGTTAATACATGGAGGAGTTTTCGCTGATCTGCTTCCAATGGTAGGAAACCAATAGCGCTCCACCATCCGGTGACAGTCCCTGGGATTTAGCCCAGGCGACCAAGCTCGCGGTACAGGGCACCTTTAGCTTTCGGCGGATCATCCCTTTCGAAACAAGTTCAGCGGAACCCTGCTTCCTCGCCTGCTCTACTTATGAGACCCGCGCCTCTATTGATCCAAATGTTGGTTCGAATTGCATATCATACAAGTGTAACCTTGTCAATAGCCGTAGTGGACTTTTTAAGAGCTGAAACGTCTCGAATAGCACTGAAAACACCACTTTGTGCACCGTAAAACGGCATGATTTGTAGTATCTCGCTCCTTCCCGTATACTGATGCGTAGATCTATAGGCAAGGAGCAGTCACCATGAAGAAACTTGTATTCAATGTTGAGGAGTACGGAACCCGTGTCAGAAAAGTAAAAGAGAGGATGGACGCCGCAGGCATCGAGGTGATGCTGGTGGCCGACACAGCCAACATTAATTATCTAACGGGCTATTACGGGTGGTCTTTCTACGTTCATCAGGGGTGCTCGTGAGCCTGGAGGCCGATGAACCTGTGTGGTACGGACGGCAGCAATTATGTAAACTGGGTAAAAACAGTCAAATCGCCTGTAGAGATAGCCTACGTTCGTCAGGCAGCCCGGATATGTGAACGGGTCATGAGGGTCGCAGTCGATACTATCGCCGAGGGTATCTGGGAAAAGGATGCGGCGGCCAAGGTGGTCGAAGCCCAGATCGCCGGCACCGAGGAGTACGGGGGCTGAAGAGGTGGAAGCCCGCTGGCGACAGTCCCTGAAGGGTACCGGGGTGGAAAAACCTTCCCGGGTAGGTTACTCTTTCGGTCTGAATTACGTTCCCGATTGGGGGGAGCGCACGGTAAGTTTACGACCGGGGGACAAGACAATCTTGAAGCCCGGGATGACCATTCATTTTATGCCGGGAATCTGGTTGGAGAGCTACGGTTTTGAATGCAGCGAGCCTTTCCTGGTGACTGAGGACGGTTGCGAGAAGCTGATCGAGTTTCCCCAAAAGCTGTTCGAAAAATAGCAGACTCTCGATATTCCCAATCCATAGACCCGTGTGTATCCCAGCAAGTAGCTCCACCATGAGCAGCCACGCCTACATCTTGCGATCCAGCGAAGAGATAGCTAGGCAGAACATCGACGAAGGATCTTTCGGGTTCATGTTTTTTTAAAAAAAATCGGATAAAAGACTTGACAGGAGACATGGTCTAGAGAATAATACTTTATGTTTCATTATGATGACAAACGTTCACATAGTAAAACACAGTCATATACCCCTGTAAGAACAATCGAAAAATGCTTTTCCTTACTCGAGTACATGGCGGAACGGCAGCCTGTACGCATTCCTGAAATCGTCAAGGCTTTGGGTCTGAACAGAGGCAATGTGCATCGGCTGGTGGCAACCCTGGAAAGGCTCGGGTATGTGGAAAGGCTGGAAGACGGGACGATCCGGCTGTCCTACAAGATTTTCAAGATGGGAAGCACCGTGCCGCATAGCCGCAAACTGGACGAGGTGACTAGGCCCTTCATGCACCAGCTTTCCGAGTTGTCCGGGGAAACAGTGAACCTCGGAGTTCTGTACGCCTACAGCGTCATCTACCTCGATAAGGTAGAAGCCAAGCAGTACCTGCGTCTCGACCATCAGATAGGCGAGATCGATCCCCTGTACTGCACAGCGTTGGGTAAGGTGTTATTGAGCGGGTTTTCAGAAGAAGATTTGGAAGAGTTTTTCGCCTCGGTTGAGCTGCGCCCGTATACAAAGAACACCATCGTGACGAAAGACGGGCTTCTGAAGGGGATTCGCGAAGTGCGGGCAAAAGGTTATGCCCTGGATCTGAAGGAGCTGGACGTCAATCTGCACTGCATCGCCGCGCCGATCTACGATTATCGCAATAAGATTATCGCCGCGCTGAGTATCTCCGGACCTTCGATCCGTTTTACCAAAGAGAAGATCAACCAATTGGTGACACCAATGCTCGAAATAACTGCTGAGATTTCCCGTGAAATGGGCTGCACGGATCTGGACAAATCAGCAACGAAAAAGGGTCAAGCGGAGCAGAGGTAATGACGCTGGAAGAGATACGTAATTTCATGGAAAAACAGGGAGTTCCCGGCCGGGACCTCCACGATCTACCCAGCTCAGAAAAAGCGTTTCCTGATGGGTCCAACTTCCGTATAGAAATTGCGGGGATTGAACGAGCCTCAACTATGCAGGTGATGATAGAGGAATCACAGAAACGAGGAGTTCCAGTGCACCGCGTGATCGCCACTGTGGGTGGCTCAACCTTCTGTGATATGGCTGAGCTTCGAGAGATGGCGGCGATGGCCGCTGAACAGCGTATTGAAGTTGTGATATCGGTAGGCCCGCGGAAAGCCTGGGACCCCGGCAGCAAGGAGGGGATCAGCCCGGAAGGAATGATGCACGGATTCCGGCTCCGCGGTTCTGACTACCTCTCCTATTGGATCGCCGACATGTTGCGTAACATTGAGGCGGGTTTTCGGGGATTCCTCGTTTTCGACGAGGGCATTCTGGAGCTGGTGAGCAGGATGCGCGCGGAAGGGCTGATCCCGCAGAACACGGTGTTCAAGTTCTCTGTATTTGGTGGCTGCTGTAACGCGGCAGGGGCAAAACTGGTTGAGTCTCTCGGGGCTGATTCTCTGAACCCCCTTTCAGACATCAGCCTTCCGATCATTGCCGGGATCAGAAAAGCTATTGATATCCCTCTAGATATCTATCTGATCGTTGTTGATTCGTTTGGCGGCACATACCGGATCTACGAAGCGCCGGAGATCTGTCGTATCGCTTCCCCCTGTTATTTGAAGATAGAGCCAGGCCGTTCGGAAGCCGATATATACAAGCCGTGGGTGTCCGAGGAGTTTCATGCCGCGTTTGTCCGGCAGAAGGTGAAGATTGCCTCCATTTTGATGGAAATCATGGAGCGGCATGCTCAAGGATCGCGGATATCCGCTGCAGGATCCACCGACCTGGCGGTACCGGAACTCAGGGTCACCAGGTGAACGTTTCGTGCCCAAGCGGAGGAACTAGTTGAGCACAACCAGCACTAACAAGATCGATTTCGCTGATTTTTCCTTTTCCGGAGCGCCGAAGATCGGCGTCACACCTCCAGGACCGAAATCGAAGGAGCTGCTGGAGTACCAGGCCGCTCACGAAAGCTCTGCGGTCTCCTACGCCAAGGGGATGCCTATGGCGGTGCGACGCGCTAAAGGGGCGACGGTGGAGGATGTAGACGGGAACGTGTACATTGACTGCTTCGGCGGCGCCGGAGTGATGGCCGTCGGACACGCCAATCCCGAGGTGCTGAAAGCAGCCCACGAACAGATCGATCAGCTCACCCACGCCCTGGATATCCCCGTCCAGGCCAGGAGGGCCCTGGAGGAAGTCCTGGTTCACGTGCTTCCCGAAGAGCTCACCCGGCTTTTCTTCGGCGGGCCCACCGGATCCGACGCAGTGGAGCAGGCGATGAAGCTGGTCAGGTACAACACGGGAAGGATCCCCTTCATCGCCTTCGAAGGAGGCTATCACGGGATGACCGCCGGCGCCCTGGCTCTTACCACCACTGGATCCCACAAAGACGGGCTGCTGCCCCTGATTCCGGAGGTGCACTACGCTCCGTACGCCTACTGCTATCGCTGCGCCTTCGGCAGGCAGCCGGACGGCTGCTCCATGGAGTGCACCAAATACCTCGACCACATTCTGGAGGATCCCCATTCGGGAGTGATAAAGCCTGCAGCGGTCATCGTGGAGCCGGTCCAGGGAGAGGGGGGCTCGATCATTCCCCCTGAGCGTTTTCTTCCGAATGTTCGGAAGATCTGCGATCGCCACGAAGTGCCCCTTATCTGTGATGAAATCCAGTGCGGCTTGGGGCGAACAGGTAAGATGTTCGCCTTCGAGCACACGGGGACTGTACCGGATATCGTCACCTTGAGCAAAGCTCTGGGGGGATTGGGTTTTCCCATCTCGGCGATCGCTTATCGTGAGAAGCTCGATACCTGGCCCACGGCCAAAACGATCGGGACCTTCAGGGGCAACATGATCGCCTTTGCGGCAGGGGCGAGGGCGTTGAGCTTCATGCTGGAAAACGGAGTGCTCGAACACACCGAGCGGCTTGGCGGGATGGCTCTGAAGCTTCTAAAGGAGCTGGAGAAGGACTCCGGGATCATCGGGGAGGCGAGGGGGAAAGGCCTGATGCTCGGTGTGGAGTTCGTACATGACAAGGAGAGTAAGAGGCCGGCCCCTGAGCTGGCCAAGAGGACGAGAACCCTCTGTCATCAGAGGGGCGTCATGATCGAGGTGGGTGGACATTACGGAAACGTAGCCCGCTTCCTTCCTCCATTGATTATTCCCGAGGATCTGTTGCGCAAGGGGATTGAGATATTCTCCGAGGCGGTGCGGGAGATCGAAAAAACTTCTGAAGGAGAGTGAGAACCTATGCTTGAGAAAAGCTGGAATGTCGCTGTTGTAGGAGCGCTCGGGATGGTAGGCTCGGAGATGATCCGAACCCTTGAGCGACGGAAGTTTCCGGTGGGGGAGCTGCGGCCATTGGATCTGCCCGAGAACGAGGGCGCCCCGGTGGTTTTTCGGGGACATACCCTGAAGACTCTGGCCGCCTCGGAACAGAACTTCAGGGGAATAGACATCGCCATCTTTTCGGCAGGCGCAACGGCCAGCCTGGAGCTGGCTCCCAGGGCTGTCCGTCAGGGGGCGGTGGTGGTAGACAATTCTTCCGCCTGGCGGATGGATCCCAAGTGCCCTCTGGTGGTTCCAGAAGTGAACCCCCACGATCTGGAATGGCATCAGGGAATTATCGCCAATCCAAACTGCTCCACGATCCAGATGGTGGTGGCGCTCAAGCCCCTTCACGAAGCAGCCAAAATCAGGCGGGTGGTAGTATCCACCTACCAGGCCACCACCGGCGCCGGCATGAAGGGAAGCACCGCCCTGGAGAAGGAATCCGTCGAGTTTCTGAAAACCAAAGCACCCGTAGAGGCGCGTGGCTTCCAGTATCAGATCGCCTTCAACGTGATTCCTCATATCGACGTGTTTCAGGAGGGGGGTTACACCAAGGAAGAGTACAAGATGGCCAATGAGACCAAGAAGATCATGGGGGATGAGTCGATCAGGGTGACAGCCACTTGTGTGCGCGTACCCGTGTTCTACGGGCACTCGGAATCGGTGAACATAGAGACGGAGAAGAAGCTCGAACCAGAGCAGGCCCGGAAGATCCTGGACAGGAGCCCCGGGGTGATTCTCCTCGATGATCCGGAGCACCTGAAGTACCCGATGCCGATTATGACCGACCAGGAAGATGCCACCTTCGTCGGTAGAATACGAGAGGACTACACAGTGGAAAACGGTCTCAATCTCTGGATCGTATCCAACAACATTCGGAAAGGGGCGGCATTGAATGCGGTTCAAATTACCGAGACGCTGGTACAAAAAGGATTGGTAAAATCGGGGGATACAAGAAGCTGATCATGGATTTAAAGGAGCGGATCGCCGGTTTGCAGGACGAGCTGATCGAGCTCAGGAGAGACTTTCATAAGCACCCGGAGCTGGGTTTTCGGGAACACAGGACCGCAGGCCTGGTGGAGAAATATCTGCGCGGATTGGGGTTGCCTGTGGAACGACTGGCCGGAACAGGGGTCGTGGCGCTCCTGGAGGGCAGGGGAGAAGGCCCGGTTTTACTGCTGCGAGCGGATATGGACGCCCTACCGGTTCAGGAGGAAAACGATGTTCCCTATCGATCGGTCAACAAAGGAGTAATGCACGCCTGCGGCCATGATGCTCATACAGCGATGCTGCTGGTAGCGGCCAAGGTCCTCACGGAGAACAGGCGCCGGATCACTGGAAAGGTCAAGCTGGTCTTCCAGCCAAACGAAGAAACCACAGCGGAGCCCCCTGGAGCGCATGCCATGATCGCCGAAGGTGTCCTGACCGACCCCGGGGTCGACGCGGCCATGGCGTTGCACATCTGGACACCCCTCGCCAGCGGACAGATCGGTACGGACTCCGGTCCGGTGACCGCCACCCTCGACGTATTCAAGATCGTGGTTAGAGGAAAGGGCGGGCATACAGGGTTTCCCGAGCAGACCGTGGATCCGATCATCGCCGCCTCGGCGATCGTGCAGGCGGTGCAGACCATCCAGACCCGGGAGATCAGCCTGATGAAGCCGACGATCATCATGTTCGGAAAAATTGAAGGAGGAACCAAGTCGAACATCGTTCCCGATCGGGTAACCCTCGAAGGCTCGCTGCGCTTTCTCTACAGCGGAGGCGCGGGCAGCGAGGAGGACCCCGAGGCCAGGTTCAAGAGGATCGTGGAGGCGGTAGGTGCGGCCCACCGGGTGAGCTGCGACCTGGAGCTCCACTGTGAGAACCGGGCTGTGATCAATCACCCCGGGATGACCACTCTGGCCAAGCTCACCGCTGAGGAGGTGCTGGGGGAAAGCGGCGCTGTGGTTTCCTATTCCTGCACGGCCGGGGAGGATTTCTCCGATTTTGCCGCGCAGGTTCCCAGCGTGTTGTACTTCCTGGGAACGGGAAATCAGGAAAAGCAGAGCTGCCATCCCCACCACAACCCGCGTTTCAACATCGACGAGGATGTTCTGCAGCTTGGAGTCGAGATGCACGTCCGCGGGGCGATGAATTTCTTCGCGGATAAAGGAAATGATGCGTGGGCAGGGGAATAGAGAACCTGTGACAGCAAAAAATATCTACATAGGAGGTGCCATGATGAATGGTAAGAAGCTACTCATAGTAGCGGTGGTTCTGGCCGTCTTGCTGGCGGGCGCGAGTGTGTTCGCGGGCGGTCAGAAAGAAAAAGCGGCCGAAGCAGGGGCGGGCAAAAAGATGGAGCTGAAGTTCGCCTCCGAGGAGATCGAAGGGGATTTCATGACCGTCTGGGCCGAAAATTTCGCCGGCGAGATGAGAGACTGGTCCGACGGCCAGATCGACATCACCGTCTACCCCTACGGGACCCTTGGCGACACGAGGGACATTAACGAGCTCTGCCAGATCGGTGTGGTGGAGTTCGTGTTCTCCGACTTCGGCTGGATCAGCTCCTTTGTACCACAAGCCCAGGTTCTGGCCCTGAACTACCTGTGGCCTCAAGAAAAGATGCCGGAAGTCCTGGAGTGGGTGGTGAAGAACGGTGAGATCATGGGAGTGCTGGAGGAGCATTTCCGGCACAACGGCCTTGTGCCTCTTGGCATCGTGTATGAAGGGTGGCAGTGGGTCACTTCGAAGAAGCCTAAACGCACTCTTGATGACTTCGGCGGTTTCAAGGTTCGAGTGATGGGCTCAAAGCTGCTGGTGGAAGACTACAAGTCCTACGGCGCCAGTCCCACCCCGATGAGCTACGGCGAGGTGTACAGCGGCCTGCAAATGGGCCTGATCGACGGCCAGGTCAATCCCCTGTTCGCTATTTACAGCATGAAGTTCTACGAGGTTCAGGACTATTTGACTCAGATCTGGTCCGAGCCCTTTGTGGGAATCCCAACGGTGAACATGCAGTTCTTCGACTCCCTGCCCAAGGAGGCGCAAGACAAGATGCGGCAGTTCTGGGCGGATGCCGTAATCCCCTCTGCCGAGTGGATCGACGCGAAGAATAAGAAAGACCTGGAGCAGATGCTGAAGGACCGTCCGGAAATCGAGGTGTACAGGTTTACCGCTGAAGACATCAAGCCTTTCAAGGAGCAGGCCAAGAAGGTCTACTCAACGTATCTGAACATCGGTGGTGAAGGAACTCAGGCGGTTTTGGACACCCTGCTGAAGGACATCGAAAACGCCAAGAAAGCAGTGGGAGTAGAGTAAAGGAACCCTTAAGCTCTGCGGCACGGGGAAATCCCGTGTCGCGGGGCATTTTAGAAAAAGAGGTTGATTGTATGCAAGAGAAGGGAGAAAAAAGAACCTCGCTGGTGGAGGTGTTCGCCGTCTTCAACCGGGTGGTCGGAAATGTCGTCGATGCCTTCGAAGTGGCAAGCCTCTGTCTCGGTGTGGCGGCGTTGGCCGCGCTGCTCATTGCCAATGTTGTGGCCCGGGAGTTCTTCAAGAGCATCTACTTCGTGGAGGAGGTGTCCGAGTTCCTGGTTATCTTCACCACCTTCGTCGGGGTGAGCTACGCAGTCAGAAAAGCCAGGCACATCCGCATGGGGGCCTTCTTCGACATGATGAGCCCTCGCCTGGAAAAGATCTTCATCTTTGCAATTTCAGCGGTAAGCGCCGCGGTGATGTTTTTCATGGCCCGCTACTCCCTGGCCTATCTGCTGGAGAGCAAATCCTTGGGTCAGACCACCGAAGCACTGAGGCTGCCATACTGGACGTTCCTGGTCATCATTCCAATCGGCTTTTTTCTGGCCGGAGTTCAGTACGTTCGAACGATTATCCGCAATATTGTACGCAAGGAGGTCTGGATGTCTCCGGAGCAGCAGAGCGAGTATGAGGAAGAGGGATAAGGAGGTAGGCAATGACATTCTTATGGATCAGCATGGTGGCCATGCTGCTTCTGGGATTTCCCTTCATGGTTACGATCCTGGGTCCCCTTATTGCACATATCTCCATAGATATGCCCGCTTTCAAGATGACCGTATTGGTGCAGCAGGTGCTGACCGGGCTCACTCCGCCGGCGCTGGTCTGCGTACCCATGTTCATCCTGGCAGCCAGCATCATCACGTCCGGAAAAGCGGCTCGGAGGTTGATCAATATGGTGAGGTCCTTCGTCGGGCACATTCCCGGCGGATTGCCGATCACTACCAACGCCAGCTGCACCCTGTTCGGGGCCGTTTCCGGCTCCACCCAGGCCACCGTGGCGGCTATCGGCGGGACAATGCGTCCCATGCTACTGGAAGCGGGGTACAAGAGCCCCTTCACCCTGGGGCTGATCATTAACTCAAGCGACATCGCTTTCCTCATTCCTCCGAGCATCGGCTTCATCGTCTACGGAGTAGCCACCAACACCTCGATCGGTAAGCTCTTTCTGGCCGGGATAGGTCCGGGTTTGCTCATCTTTTTCATGTTTTCGATCTACTGTTATTTCTATTCAAGGATCAAGAAGGTGGGCCTGGCCCCCAAAGCCAGCTGGAAGGAAAGATTCGTCGCGGTCAGGGAGGGCATCCTGGTCATGGGCTTCCCCGTGCTCATCGTGGGAGGAATCTACACGGGTTTCTTAAGTCCCACGGAAGCTGCGGCCGCTTCCGTAGCCTATGCCCTAATCCTGGAAGGACTGGTGTACCGCAGCCTGACCTGGAAGAAAATCTACAAGTCCTTCCTCGATACCGGGGTCATCACCGGGGTGGTTTTTATCCTGGTGGGAGCGGGACAGGCCTTCTCCTGGTTGATCAGCTTCCTGCGCATCCCCCAGGCTTTCATGCCCGTGTTGTTCGGCACCGATCCTTCGCAGCTGAAGGTGATCATGATCGTCGTCATCTCCTACTTTATAGCCTGCATGTTCGTTGACCCGATCGTGGCCATTTACATCTTGAGCCCGATCTT
>CAZVHJ010000043.1:0-43334 GCA_964627715.1 uncultured Spirochaetaceae bacterium
GGTCAGGGGGGAACCGAGGATAAGGCGATCCTTGACGGGTTTCGCAACGCAGCCCAGGCCATGGCTGAGAAGCTGGACATGGACTATCCGGATATAGACAAGGTTCTGGCCGGGGAGTAGAGAGAAAGGTTTGCCCTATGCCCATGCGGGCGTTGTTGAACAAGTTTATCAGCATCTTCAGGCTCGAGTTGGAGGATCTCCAAGAGGATATCAACGATCTCATCAAAATACTCGAGAAAAGAAAAGACAGTCAGGAGATCACCAATTATGTTTACATGGAAAATAAGGGCGTACTGCTGAATGAAATCGCCTCTGTGCAAGAAATATTGGACAGTATCCGCACGATCGATGTCTGTAAATACGAGTCCGTGGAGGATATGATCACGGACGTTCACCAGATGATAGATATGCGCATCCAAGAGCGTGATTTCCCTGAAGTGGTTCGCGATCTTGTCCAACGCAAATTCGATAAAGTTTGTACCTATGTTATAGGATCGCAGACCGGTTAGAATTGAATTTTTAGGCGTCCTGTATTATTTTTGCGTGGTAAGCGCGGATAAGCAACTGAAACGAAAATCATTTCATAACACGGGGGTAGGATGGACGTACAGCTTCAAGAACTGATCGATAAGATCAAATCGGAAGGGATAAAAACCGCAGAAAAGGAATCTGTCCGGGTTCTCAAAGATGCGGAACACAAAGCAAACGATATTATCGCGAACGCCCACAACGAAGCTTCGAGCATCATAGCCAAAGCCAAGGAAGAGGCGCATCGCTTTGAACAGACAGCTAAAGAAGCGGTAAAACAGGCCGGCAGAAACACAATTTTAAGCCTCCGAACCCGGATTACTGAAATCTTCGATGCGGTGATTGCGGAGGAAACCAAGCAAGCATATTCGCTGAAGGTACTCGAAGAGGCAATTGTGTCGTTGATCAAAGCCTGGAACAAGGAACAAGTCTCGAATCTTCAAGTACTCCTGTCCGCTTCCGACCTGAAAAAGATTGAAAAGCACCTGAAGAGCCGTCTTGCCGCAGAGTTGAAAAAGGGCGTCGAGTTGAAACCCTTCCCGGAATTACAGGCGGGATTCCGCATCGCCTTGAAGGACGGTTCCGCCTATTACAACTTCAGCGATCAAGGGATCGCAGAGATACTGGCTGAATACATGAATCCGAAAATCGCGGAAATTGTGCAGGGAGCTGTGGAAAAGGAGAGCTGAGACGTTTGGCCCAATATTACTACCTGGCAGCCTCTTTTCCTATTTTGTTCTATGAAACCGAGAGAATCCCGTCTCACCAAGAGTTCTTGGACCTGTGCAGACAACATATTACCCCTCTGCACTACCAGTTGCTCAGCCGCGCGAGCACGTCCGATCTAAGGCCGACAACTCCAAGCTGCAGGACCCTCGATCTGTGGAGGGAATGGGAAACGGCTCTGCGAAACGAATTGGTTACGCTGAGGGGGAAGAAGAAAGGGGTAGAGGCTGAAACGTACCTGGTCGACTCTCCCGGGATCGTCACGGCCCAGCAGCTAGCCCGAAAAGCCTTTGACCAGGAATCACCCCTTCAGGCCGAAGAACTATTGAACCGCGGGCGATGGAGCTATCTGGATGAATTGGAGGTCGGGCATTACTTCGATATTGAAAAGATACTGGTGTATGCCCTGCGTCTGCAGATCCTTGCGAGAAAGGCTCTTTTTACTACGGACAAAGGGCTGGAGATGTTTGAAAAGGTCTATGCTAAAGTAACCAGCTCCATATACGATAACAGCTCAGGTGGAGAAAACTGAAATGGCAACACATGTAGGGAAAGTTGTCGGAGTCAACGGAAACATGATCACCGTGGACACCGAGGACGATGTTTTCATGAACGAAGTCGGCTACGTAGTCGTAGATGACAGGAGATTGAAATCAGAGGTCATCCGTATTCGCGGGCGCCGGGTGGAGCTGCAGGTATTCGAGATGACCCGCGGCATCGGAATCGGCGATCCGGTTGAGTTCTCCGGGGATCTTCTTTCGGTAAGGCTCGGTCCCGGACTGCTCGGACAAATCTACGACGGACTGCAGAATCCCTTAACCATTATTGCCGAACAACATGGATTCTTTCTCGAAAGGGGCGTGTACCTGTCCCCCTTGTCGGATGAGCGGAAGTGGGAGTTCACTCCTGTCGCCAAGGCAGGTGATATGGTAAGCCGAGGGGTTACCCTGGGAACTGTCCCAGAGGGGATCTTCAAACACCGGGTCATGGTGCCGTACAACTACTACGACACCTACGAGCTCAAGTCTGTTGCCAAGGCAGGTTCCTACACAATCACGGACAAGATTGCCGAGCTTGAAGATTCCCGGGGCAATATCATTCCGGTGATCATGTCCTTCGAGTGGCCTGTGAAGCGTCCGATCGATGCCTACGATGAACGTCTCAAGCCGACAGACCCTTTGATCACCAAGGTCCGCATTATCGATACGTTTTTTCCGGTAGCCCGGGGTGGTACCTACTGCATCCCCGGGCCTTTCGGAGCGGGAAAAACCGTACTGCAACAGATCACCAGTCGCAACGCCGAGGTGGATATCGTCGTGATCGCTGCGTGCGGAGAACGGGCCGGGGAAGTCGTTGAGACCCTCAGGGAGTTCCCCGAGCTGATCGATCCGCGAACCGGCAAATCCTTGATGGAACGGACCGTCATCATCGTGAACACCAGCTCCATGCCGGTAGCCGCCCGCGAGGCTTCCGTGTACACCGCGGTGACGATCGCGGAGCACTACCGACAGATGGGATTGAACGTCCTGCTACTGGCAGATTCCACCTCACGGTGGGCCCAAGCCATGCGGGAGATGTCGGGCCGCCTGGAAGAAATCCCCGGAGAGGAGGCTTTTCCGGCCTACCTGGAGTCGGTTATCGCCAGCTTCTATGAACGAGCGGGGCTCGTCCGTTTGAAGGACAAGAGCATCGGTTCGGTCACCATCGGCGGTACGGTCAGCCCGGCAGGTGGAAACTTCGAGGAGCCGGTCACCCAATCAACCTTGAAAGTTGTCGGGGCTTTTCATGGATTGTCACGGGAGCGATCCGACGCCCGCAAGTATCCCGCTATCCATCCCCTGGAGAGTTGGAGCAAGTATACAGGTGCGGTGGATGAAAACAAGGTGGAGTACGGCCGTCACATCCTCTACAGAGGAAACGAGATCGACCAGATGATGAAGGTCGTGGGTGAAGAAGGCACCAGCCTGGATGATTACATCGTGTACCTCAAGGCGGATTTCCTCGACGCGGTGTACATTCAGCAGAACGCCTTCGATCCCGTGGATGCTGCGGTCAGCACGGAGCGACAGAGATACGTTTTCGATCTGCTTCTCCAGATCCTGACCGCCAAGCTGGATCTGTCCGACAAGGCGCAGGCGCGGAGTTATTTCTATCAACTGCGGCAGAAATTCCTGGATCTAAACAGCATGCCCTGGAATACCGATGCCATGAAAACCGTCGAGAAGGAAATCAGGAAGATGCTGGATGACAGAAAGATCGGCATCGCCGACACCGCTCGGGAATTGGCTTCAGGATCAGAAGCAGAGGAAGAGTAAAACGATGCGCAAGGTATACAGCAAAATTGACGAAATCGCCGGGAATGTAATCACAGTCGCCGCCTCCGACATACGTTACGGTGAACTGGCTGTAGTGAGTTCGGCCCACGGTGATTCCCTGGCCGAAGTGATCAGACTTATGGAGAACCGGGTTGTACTGCAGGTCTATTCCGGTGCTCGAGGCGTCTCCACGGGAGACGAGGTACGCTTCCTCGGGCATCCCATGCGGGTCTCTTTCTCCGATGACCTGCTCGGAAGGGTATTCGACGGCGGCGGAAAACCTCGAGATAAAGGACCGAGCCTTACGGAGAACCTGATCGAAATCGGGGGTCCCTCCGTGAATCCGGCGAAAAGGATCATCCCCCGCAATATGATCCGAACCGGAATCCCGATGATCGACCTGTTCAATACGTTGGTGGAGTCGCAGAAGCTACCCGTATTTTCAGTTTCCGGCGAGCCCTACAATCCTCTGCTGGCGCGCATCGCCATGCAGGCCGAGGTAGACATGATCATTCTAGGCGGCTGCGGATTGAAATATGACGACTACCTCTACTTCCGGGATGCTCTAGAGGAGGGTGGGGCGATGAGCAGGGCTATCTTCTTCGTCCATACCGCTGCGGATCCGATCGTCGAAGCGCTCCTGGTCCCCGACATTTCGCTGGCCGTGGCCGAACGTTTCGCCTTGAAAGGCCGCCGGGTTCTAGTCCTGCTAACGGATATGACCAACTTCGCTGATGCCCTGAAAGAGATCGCCATCACAATGGAGCAGGTACCGTCGAATCGTGGCTATCCCGGCGATCTGTACAGTCAGCTTGCATCGCGCTACGAGAAGGCGGTAGACTTCGAAGGCGCCGGGTCGATCACCATCCTGGCCGTTACCACCATGCCCGGGGATGATGTAACCCACCCGGTTCCAGACAACACCGGGTATATCACCGAGGGACAATTCTATCTTCGTAACGGAAGAATCGAGCCTTTCGGTTCGCTCTCCCGGTTGAAGCAGCTGGTAAACAAAGATACCCGGGATGACCATCGCTCACTCATGGACGGAATGATCAAGCTGTACGCAGCCTACCTGGAATCGATGGAAAAGAAGGCCATGGGATTTCGCATGTCCGACTGGGATCAGAAACTCCTCAAATATGGGGATATCTTCGAGAAGAAGATGATGGACCTGTCGGTGAACATTCCCCTAGAAGGTGCTCTGGACAAGGGATGGCAGATCCTGGCGGAATGTTTCACCCCGGAGGAAACGGGCTTGCGATCCGAGCTGATCAAAACGTTCTGGCCGAACGGAAAGAAAGCACGAGAGCAGATCTAAGAGTAGATATTCGTGGCCAAGATAAAATTCACCAAAAATGAGTTTAAAAAACAAAAGGACGCCCTGAAGCGCTTCCTGCGCTACCTGCCAACACTGATGCTGAAGAAGCAGCAGCTGCAGATGGAGATTCGAAAAATCGACGCCCAAGAGGCCGAGTTGAAACGGAATCGAGAAGCCAGGTACCAGGAAATCCGCCGCTGGATCGCAGTATTCGGCGAGGATGTAGCGTTCCCTGAGCTCCTCACGGTGAAATCTCTGGATACCGAGATCGGGAATATCGCCGGTGTGGATATCCCGGTATTTCAAAACATTGAATTCGAACAGTCGTCCTACGACCTGTTCATCCTGCCGCTGTGGGTCGATGAAGCGATTGAAAAGGTCAAGGTTCTCGGTACTCTGGATGCGAAAATCGGCATCCTGGAAAAACAGGCCGAGCTGCTTGGGGAGGAACTGCGGATCACCAGTCAACGGGTGAATCTGTTTGAAAAAGTGAAGATACCGGAGACCCGGGAGAATATCAGGATGATTCAAATCTACCTAGGGGACGAACAAACCGCAGCGGTTGTACGCGGCAAGATCGCCAAGAAGAAACTGGTAAGGGTCAATCCATGATCGTCAAGATGAAGAAGGTCTCCATCGTCGTGTTCGACCGCTTTCGCGAGCAGTCGCTGAAAGCTCTACGCAAGCTCGGCCTGGTTCACATCGAGTCCCACCCGGCCTCCAGCGACGATCTGACCTGCTTCAGTGAGCAGAAAATACAATTGGAGCGGGCACATCTTCTTCTTCCTGAGCAAAAGAAGAACAAAAAGAACCGGGAAAAGAAGCGGGGGCGGAAAGAATCCAAAGGCAACCTGTCCCCAGGATCGGTCACCGACGAGGACATCGATGTATGCTTGGAGATCTCTGAAGAAGTTGCCAATCTTGCCGAGAAGATCCGTCTGGCCAACGAGAAGGTCGACCGCTTGACCAGGGAACAGCAAAGGCTCGAGCTGTGGGGAGATTACGATCCGGAGGAGATTCGCCAACTCGCCGACAAAGGCGTGTTTATAACCCTGTACGAGCTGGGCACAGATCAATTCAAACAACTGCCTGAAGAATTGGATTGGGTAGTGATCTCTCAAAGCAAGAGTATTGTTCGTCTGGCCGTAGTCACCCTGGGTTCAGCGGCGGAGCTGGACGTCGAACCGGTAACGCTTGCCGAACGTAGCCGGAAAAAACTCCAACAGCTGCTTAACGCCGCCGGCAAAGAGCTGCAAGGTCTAGAACACCGTTTGCAGCACCTTGCCGGTGAACGGGCTCGTATACAGGCGGTACTGAAGCGTCTGGAAAGAAAGATCGAGTTCGAACAAGTTCGGGCAGGAATGGTCGGAGAAGGCGAGCTGAGCCATCTTACCGGCTACATCCCGGCGAAGCGAGCGGACGCTCTGAGGCGAGCCGCCGCGGAAAACGGTTGGGCCCTGCTGATCGGCGAACCTGCAGAGGATGATCCTGCGCCAACCCTGGTCGAAAACCCCAAGTGGATACGGATTATCCGCCCGATGTTCAGTCTGATGGAAACCACCCCGGGATACCGGGAGTTCGATATAAGTTTCCTCTTTCTGCTGTTCTTCAGCCTGTTCTTCGCCATGCTGATCGGGGACGCGGGCTACGGAATCGTCCTGTTCGCTTTGACCCTGGTAGCCCGAATGGCCATGCCCAAGCGTCCCGGAGGCGTTTTCTCCCTGTTGTTTGTATTGAGCGGCGCCACCATCGTGTGGGGGGCCCTGTCGGGAACCTGGTTCGGCGTGGAAGCTCTGGCCCGCCACCCCGTTCTTTCCAGAATCGTGATTCCCCAGATTGCCAGCTTTGGAGTGGAGAACACCAAGACGGTGATGTTCCTCTGCTTCTTGATCGGAGCGGTGCACCTGAGCATCGCCCGCCTGATCAACTTCATACGCAACCTGCCCAAACTGATCGCCTTCAGCGAACTGGGATGGTTGTCCATTCTTTGGGGCATGTTTTTCGTGGTTCGCTATATTGTGCTCCAGGAGGCGCTGAATCCCGCCGGAATATGGCTGGTCGGGGCCGGTATGATCCTGATCGTGGTTTTTGGAGAGCAGAAGGGAAAGTTCTTCAAGGGTGTATTCTTTGGATTGGTCAGACTGCCCCTGAGCATCCTCGACAGCATCAGCTCCTTCTCAGATATCGTATCCTATGTCCGCCTGTTCGCCGTAGGCCTGGCTACGGTTGCCGTAGCCGCCAATTTCAACGCCATGGCTGAGGAAGTGGGCTTCGGTATCCCTTCCGGGCTGATTTCCGCCTTTATTCTGTTCTTCGGGCACACCTTGAATATTATCATGGGCGCGATGTCCGTCATCGTTCACGGAGTACGTCTGAATATGCTCGAATTTTCAGGGCAGCTCGGCATGGAATGGTCGGGCGTGCCCTACAAACCTTTTAAAGAAACCGATGCAGACACCCCAGACGGGGAAAGGAGAAAAGAGTAGATGGATATTGGTCAATTAGGTTTTGCAGCAGCAATTTCTCTTGCCGCTATTGGATCAGCTCTGGGCACCGGCATTGCGGGAATGGCCGCAATAGGCGCCTGGAAGAAGTGTTTCGCCCAAAACAAACCGGCTCCGTTCTTAGCTGTAGCATTCGCTGGAGCGCCACTAACCCAGACGATCTACGGGTTGATTCTGATGAACGCAATCATCGCTTCTACAGCCCCTTCGATGGCGAAGCTTGGAGTAGGCGTCTTTGGAGGTGCGGCCATTGGTTTTTCCGCCCTGTTGCAGGGCAAAGCCGGTGCTTCGGCCTCGGATGCGCTCGGGGAAACGGGCAAGGGCTTCGTCAACTACCTGATGGTCGTTGGAATCATCGAGACCGTAGCCCTCTTTGTCATGGTATTTCTCATGGGCACCGTCGGGTAGCCCAGGCATCGTTCAATATCCAGCCCTCCTTCCGAGGGCAGAACCTGGTCATTCAACCATGGTAGACAGGCGAAAAACACGAACCGTCGCGGTAGGCAGGACACTCATCGGTGGGGCTGCGCCAATTTCCGTGCAAACCATGTGGAAGCGTCCCCTGCACTCGGTTCAAAATACTCTCGAGGGAATCCGCAGACTCGAAGAAATCGGTTGCGAGCTGCTTCGTTTCTCCGTACCGGACAGCGAAACGGCCGAGTTGTTCGGTCAAATCGCCTCGCAAACCGAACTTCCTTTAGTTGCGGATATCCATTTCGACCATCGTCTCGCCCTGCGCTGCCTGGACTTTCCCGTCGCCAAAATACGCATCAATCCTGGTAACATCGGTCAGGCCGACAAGGTGGAGGAACTCATACGCAAGGCTAGTGACAGTGCTGTACCGCTGCGGATCGGGGTGAACGCCGGCTCCCTGCCGAAAGCGCTGCGGCAGGACAAAAATGTGGCTGAAGCTATGGTAAAGGCGGCGGAGGAGGAATTATCTATTCTGGAGAAGCTGAACTATCATCAGGTAGTGTTTTCGTTGAAAGCATCCCACGTAGCTACAACGATCGAGGCAAATCTCCTGTTTTCAGAGAAATACAACTATCCTCTGCACATTGGGGTGACAGAAGCGGGACCCCTCGTGCAGGGCACGGTCAAGAACACCCTTGCCCTCTCTCAATTGCTCGAGAATGGGGTAGGGGATACGATCCGGGTATCTCTTTCCGACAGTCCGGAGAACGAAATCATAGCCGGCCGATCCATCCTTCAGAGCCTGGGAATCAGGATCTTCGGCGTGGATCTCATCTCCTGTCCGACCTGCGGGCGGACAGCGTTCGATGTTACGGGTTTTCTCGACAAAGTCCACAGGTATATGGAGAGGGTTAGCAAAAATATCACAGTCGCGATAATGGGCTGTCCGGTGAATGGTCCGGGCGAGGCAAAACGCGCCGACCTCGGTGTTACAGGATCGGAGAACCAGGTAATATTTTTTAAAAAAGGTAAAATCATTCGCCGTGAGCACGCCGATGATGCTATTGAAGCGTTCAAGGAGGAACTGGACAAGTTTTGAAGGTTCGTTTTTTTAGTTTTTGTTTGGCCGTTTTCCTAATTCTTTCAGTATCCCTGCTCACAGCCCAAGAGGATAACTATGTTGAAGCCTGGTTTCTCTACGAGCAGGGAAAGGCCAAGCTGGATAACCCCGACGGTCCGGAACTTGGAGAAGCCCTGCTGCTTTTCCAAGAAGCAATCGACAAACGGGGAGGCACGTTTCCCGAAGCCGAAATGGCAATTGGAGATATCTACTTCCGTGAGGGAGCCTTCGCCCTCGCCGAAAGGCAGTACAATAAAGCCTTCGAGCTCCGTACCGGCATGGATGTCTCCGAAGAGAAATATACAATTCTCTATCGCCTGTCAGAGCTCTATGAGATCCAAGAGCTCTACGCCGACATGCAAGTTTATCTTCTGCAGGCGCTCGAAGATCAGCCCTATTTCGAGGGCGGCCAATTTCAGAAATTCCAGGACGCTTTTTTATCTACCTACTTTGAAAAGGGATTGGATCATCTTTTTAAGCTGTATCGAATGGACGGTGTAGCCTTTGCCGTTCCCGCCCATGCCAAGCTGGGGTGGTTTTATTACCGCACCGGACGTCCAACAGCTATCCTTCATTGTCTCTTCGCTTTGGATATCATGGTTACCGAGGCTGTGAAGGAGCTGCGTAGGATAGACCCGGAGTTCGTATTTACTACGGTGCAAGCATTCTTGGATGCTGGTCTGGAAAGGGACAATATCAGGGAGTACCTCGTTGCCGGTGAGTTCTTCAAGACGATGTACTATTTGTCCACTTCAACCTATGCGGCATCCTATCCCAGCCAGGCTAACTCGATATGGTTGGTTCTGGCGACTTATCCGCTTGAGTCTATCGACCCAAGCGCTGCTATCTACAGGGACCTTTCAACACGCCAGCTCAACTCACCCTGGATTGATCCGTATATCAACCCATCCGCCCGGAAGATCGATTTTCCCCGGCAGTAATCGACAGAAACGAGATAATCCGCTATTCCTCGGTCATTGGGCGGATCAACGTCGCGCGAATTTGTCTACTATACAATACTATCTCAAGCGCGTTTCCCTTCAAATAACCATTTTTCAAGCATGCGCTCAATGCCAGACAATTTCTTTACCCCAATAAGTAGACAGAATATTTATTATACGAAGTTCTCCAAGTGCAAAGCTCAGCCGGCCCCGAGCCTCCGTGGAGGGCTACTGTGTTTCGTCACAACGGTTTACAGCCCCTACTCTGGCGGCAACCCGGGCACAGAATCCTCTTTTTTCGCCAAACAGCGGTTATAAATGCATGAATGACGGGATCGGTGGACAGAACGCATGAAGAGAAACCGCTTCTACGACTACCTGATACAGCGCTCACGGGAACGAAGGATACCGGAGGGGTTCGCCAGGAGGCACATGCGCTCGGCGGTGTGGCAGGCACTGTGGATCATCGCCACCAAGGAGGACGTGGTGGACGCGGTGTTGTGCAACCTGGACCGGGAGTATCAGGAACGCTTGCTGTTTATCAAGGAGCTGGAAACCCAGAAACGGTTTGTGGAGGATGGCCAGCGGCAGATCCAGGTCTTGAGGGATTGGGACAACGGGGGTGCAGGGGGTCTTGGACCCCTTGCTCAGTGCCCTACTCCGCAAGCGGCCAGGGCAGGAAAGGCAAGGTCGAGGTATGGGAAAAGCGGATCGGTTGGTTGAGGCTCCACCACACGCCCCTCGGTGCCGATTTTTGGTGAGTCTCGGAGGGCGGCAAGGACAGCGCCCAGAGGGCGTCTGTAGGGTTTATCATTTGTTCCATAAACGGCCGGTTTTTGAGGAAATCGGGGTGACAGGCTCCGGTTTGGAAGGATTTTAGAAACACTCCAAGGTTGGGTGTACACTGAAGAGCCAGGACAGCGGAGGTTGCTATGGCATATTCGGACGGCAGGAAACTTGAACGGGAGTTGAACGGGGTGACGGATCGGCTACAGAAGATCGCCGAGGGTGTCAAAGAGCGGGGCGTAAAGGAGGCGCTGGACGCGGCGCTAATCCGGCTGTACGTGGCGGATTCCAGGATCAAGTAGGCGGAAAGGCAAACGGGAAAGGATGCAGGAAACGGTGACTGTCGTATTTATTATACGAAGTAGCGAAAGGCGGACGGGAATCTCTTTTGGCCATCTATACTTACCAGCCCTTCTATCGGATGCAATATAATGGCACCGTTCCCAGTTTACTTACTCTCCAGTATCGTACTGCAGGTTGTCAAGAAAAACCAGCAGTTTTTTGAAGGTGTAGACTTACCGAGCGTAGAGCTATCTGAACCGCTGACTGTAGACCTTTGGAAGTATTAGAGAATATAACTTCTTCCACGACTGAGACCACGGCCCCTGGATATTGATCACAATAATGCTCACACGCAGCAGACATAGACCTATTTTTTCTTATTGAAACTACAATTGTAGTGCTGTAGAATTAATTGAAGAAGAAATGAAAGAATGGCTGAACCTGTTTTAGTTGCTTTATTATTCGCCGACCGGGTGATTGTTGAACATAAGAATATGAAAAAAACCATAGTAGGAACGTTTACCCGGTTCCACTCGGAGAATTTTCCTATTATGTTTCCCCCATGGTATATATACGCAGCAGTAACAAATTTAGAAGGAGACCATACCTTTTCTGTCAATTTGGTGTTGGAGAAGGAACAACAAGTGGTGATTGGTATAAATGGACAACTGAACACGGAGAACAGGAAACAGGTTAGTGAATTGATCTTTCCGATCAACAAGGCTATATTTCCCAGTGCCGCTGACTATGTCTTGACTTTCAATATTGACGGTCAACAAACAGGGTCAAGGATTCTCGAAGTGATGGAACAATCACGAACATCGGGAGGGAAGCAATCATGAGCACTACCATAATACCTGATGTCCAACCAGAAGTAGATAGTCTTTTTCCGTTAGATATCAGTATCGATTTGATACCTCAAATAAAAGACATCAAAGAATCTGGCGAATCTCAACCAGATGAAGAAGTATATATAGCTGAATATTCATATAGCAAATTTGATGTCATAGAACTCATTTTTGACTATCTCAAACCACTTGATAATGTCAAATCAACGTATATTACGTGGGACGGCGATTTAGCGCACGTATGGATTGAGATATTGAAAGATACAGATCGAATAAGAGACGAAGTATACAGCGCCCAGTATAAATTATTTAGGAGTGCCAATAACGAGGTAAAAGTAGACTTCCATACCGGTTGCGGTGTAGTACCAGACAAAGCCCTCTTAGTTTTTAAAAAATAGGTCAGCGCTACGTGCCAACAAAGGACGAACACCTCAATAAAGCACGTCACAATGAGGCATTTATAGAAATAGTAATAGAGCAAGGAGAGACCTATCTTGACTGGGCAGTGAGCGGCTACTATTATGCGACAGTTCATTACCTTGAAGCGTATGTAGCATCTGTTCCCGGTTCGTATCATCCTTCAACGCACTCTGAAAGATTATCACTCGTATCAACTTACTTTTCAGAAAGAATATATCAAAACTACGCTTATCTAAAAGATCGAAGTGAAGAAGCAAGATACGGGATACAGAATTTTAATTTAGAGCATGTCAATAGGAATATCCGTTCAAGGTTTACTGGTTTTAAAAATGAGGTAATCGAGCGCTTAGATGCATATTGACTATCTAATGTGTTAACGGATTGTAGTTGCAAAGAGCCTTGCTACATCAGTTCTTCTCAGATACGCAATATCTGAGGCAGTTCACGTTCATGGATAATCCTGTTTCAAATGAGGCAAGCTAGAACATAGAACATTGATTTAAAAGTTCACTAGGTACCTTGGATTAGATATTTGGCCAGCTATTGATTCTTGGATTGAGGCTCATTCTGTATAGGAGGGCTGGTAGCGGAGCGGATTCAGGACTTTTCCTTGCTACGGGCGGTTGAACTCACATTGATTCATGGGTACAAATATTTCGTCATTCTGGAGTCCGATAGTTATTCAAAAAACAGCACGTTCAAAAGCCCAACATACTCAACAACCACAGGACAAATACGTAACTTACAAAAACTCAGCTTACGGGAGAGCTAATATGAAGACCTATGGAGGCCGAACTTATAACATTCAGAAACCTCGAGTCAATCTGGTACGGCTTATAATAGTTATCGTGACAAGATACAGACAGCACCTCCCGCAAATATGACAACCAGCTCAATCAAAGAGATCGTCCGCCAGGTCTTTTTCAGCCGGATCTCCCGATCCATCTTGCTCTGGTAGTCTTCGAATTATTTCCTCAAGTCGCTGGTTCGCTGCGTGACCAAGCTTAATTGCCGCTCGTGCTCGGCTTTCTGCATCTCGGATTCCGCTGAGGCCTTCTTTAATCTCACGACTTCGAGCCTCAAGCTCTGTAGATCTGCCCGCAGCCCTCTCAACTCCGCCTCCGATTGCCTCAGCGCTGTCTCGGATACCATTGTCAAACTGGAAAATTATCCTTTTTGGTTCTAATTTTCCAGTTTGACAATGTGTATTACTCGAAGGTATTCACGATTGGGTCAAAATGCCCATCGTGTCATTTCGGCTCGTTTATCCCCTCTGAAAGCGCAGCTTCTACTTCTGCGCGCTTACTCTCGAGAAAATGGAGATCAGGAGTACTGCCGTGATCAGAGACGCGATCACATTTACCGAATTGAAATCCGAAAGATACTCGATGATGTCGGCGAAGAGGAAATCGATCAGCCCGCCGAGAAACGAGCCTATCAGCCCTACGATCAGAGCGCCCCAAAACTTCCCTAACAGCGGCTTTCGCAAGATAAAGGCGTAGAACACGGCTGTGGCAAAGCCGACGGCGAAGTATGTCAGTCCAACGTTGAAGTAGTAAAACAGCATCGTATCAAATCCTACCAACCAAAATTAACATCTATTTCACCTAGATAAACAGCTTCACTGTATAGATCCACTGAATAGTCCTTCTTGCCGTAGCTGAGAGCATACACGAGCATTGTGATATCGCTTGAAGGATTATCAGTAATATAATCATTTATGCTTGTTCCCACATCGTCATCCGTTGCATCAAAATCCTCAAAAAGAAAGCGCTGAAAGTACGGATAATACCCTATTTCATCGGAATCGTAGGGGACGCCCCGTCGAATTTCAGAAACCACGACGATTGGAGTGGATGGTTCTGTAATTTCCATATCCTCCATGTCGATGAGGAAATCAACATCCCCCGCCAGTGCCGTACCATCGATTAATGGTTTCTGGATGGAATTCTCTTCATCGTCCGGATGAGAAATCCGATGAAATTTCTTTGTAGTGAGCTCGCTCAACTCCGTGAGGTTGTTGTCCAGAGTAGCACTTGGTAGATAGAATTTGTAGTACAACTCGATTCCCCGGTATTCCCATTCTAGTGCCGACTCCGTATCATTGGCCGCTGTTTTTCGAACACTGAAGGTCTTCCCCGCCTGCCCCAGGCTTGTCGGGGGTGTAAGGAAGGGTAGATACTCCAGGCCACACTGAGCCATAGTCAGGAGGCAGATGGGGAGGATTAAAACAGGTTTGAGGAGCTTGATTAACTTCATCAACAACTACGAACTACGAAAAGGATCCGAAGTAGAGATCGTCACCCTACCCTCGCCTGGTTTTCCTGTCATCCCCACGTACCGGCGGCTCCAGTCCATCGATCGCGTCAATAAGCTCGTAGATCAGGACCGGTTGGTTCTTGCCTTTTACTCGGATATTGTCCAACTCGCGGGCGATGACCTTGTCCTTGACCAAGCCGTAGGTATACTCGCTCACGATGATATTGGTGAAGTATGACTTATTGGTTCCTTCGAGACGAGCGCCGAGGTTTACATTGTCGCCCGTCAGGGTGTAGTCCATCCGCTGAAGGGAGCCCATGTTGCCAACCGTCATGATGCCTGAGTTGATTCCGATTCCTATATTGATCTGCCGTTCCGGCGGCCATCCTTCGTTCAGCTGATTCAGCACTTCCATCTGCTTGAGGGCGCACTGGCAGGCCAACATGGCATGATCCTCTTGGGGCAGCGGCGCTCCCCAGAAACACATAATCTCATCCCCAACGTACTTGTCGAGGGTCCCTTCGTACTCCAGGATAATCCCGGTCATGGCGGTGAGGTATTCATTCAAGTGGTTGACCAGCGTCTGGGGACTCATACTCTCTGACAGCGTCGTAAAACCGCGAATATCGGAAAACAGGACTGTCAGATCCTTGTCCTGCCCGCCGAGCTCCGGAGGATTGTTGATGATCTGATCGACGACCCGCGGGCTCACGTAGGTGCCGAACATTTCCCGAATACGACGTTTGTCCTTCTCCTCAGTCATGATCCTGTACACGATGACCGCCAGGAAGGACAGGAACACCCCCAAAATCGGCGTAGACAGGGTGATAATCCGGTTGTACAGGTCGAAGATGAGCATGACCGCGAAGAAGAAGACGACCGCCAATATCACGGAGAGCACCAGCGACCACACCGTGGGAAGTCGTGAAGCCATGAATGCGGTCAAGAGGATCAAGGCCAATAAAATGAGTGCGTTTGCCCGCTCGGGAATGTGGTAGAGAAAATTGTTCATCAGAATGGTGTTCAGTGCATTGGCGTGGATCTCTACACCGAACATCAGTCCGTAAGGGGTCGTTTTCTCGTCCTCCGCAATCCCCTTGGCAAAGGCACCGATCATGAGAATCTTGTTGCCTACGGCCATGGTCCGCGGCCAGCGCGCTGGATCCGGATTTGGAACCCTGGCGGCGTAACCTGCGAAGGAGCGCACGGAAAAGGTCTGGTGTCCCTGAGGCGAGGCGCTGGAGGCAATTCCCATGTAGTTGATCAACATCTGAGCCTTGTCGTTGATCGGGATCTTGATCTCATCCATCGGTTTTGTAACCGCCGGTTGTACGACATTACCCTCCTCATCCAGAACCGCTGGCTTCACCGGCAGCCGGTATGGCTCCCAACTCTGGGTCTCGATGTCGAACTGCTGGGGAGAGGGAATTCGGACGTGCTTGCCTAGAACTACTTCGATATCCGACAGATCCTTGTTGAAATACTCGAGGGCGAGAGTCAACGTGATTGCCGGCAGCAGGTCGTCCCGGTACTTGCGAACAACGTGGTAGTAGCGGTCCGGCTGCTTGTCGTTGTCCGTATCTTCCGCTTTCAGAGGTGCCTGTTTTTCCATAGTTCTGTGCAGATTCTCAATTACCTGTTGGGTCAGCGGATAGGGTACATCGTGGAATACATCTTCGGTGTCGATCCAGACCAGCCGGGTGAAGTTCTTTCGCTCCCCCTCGGTGAGGCTGGCGGGGGTGAGATCGTCCAACGGTATTTCTTCGATAAGGCGGGCGGATTTAACGACCATCGGCTGTTTTCGGTATACTTGATCAGCATCCTCTACGAAGTTGGGATGTCCATACCCCCCCGCGACCCGAGCATATGGTTTTAGGGGTGGGAAAATACCGTACAGTGTTTCAATTTCGGTCCAGTCGCCCTGAATGCTGGTAATCCTGCCGTATCGTTGGTACAGGATCTCCTGGCGTTGAAAGTACTCCTCCTCGGTTCCCTGAGGATTGGGAACCCGTGTTAGAAACGGTTCGAGAATGATTCTTCCATTTTCTTCTATGCTTCTGACCAGGAGAGCATCATTTTCGGGAACGGCAGGTTCGATAAATGTAACATCGAGGAATATAGTCCGTTCACGCTCGTTTTGATTCCTGATTTTTGTAAATGTATTGATCAGATTCGCTTCTGTGTAGCGGGGAAAAGGCCAACGCCCGAAAGTGTCCAGGCTTTTGTCGTCGATGCCTATAATGAGGATGTCGGGGGATATTTTTGGATTTCTTTGTTCGAGAGTCACACCCTCCTGAACCCGCGTGCGCCGGGTGAAGTTTTTCAAGCGGAAGTTGAAATCCAATACGTTCAGCTCCAGGTTCGAGATCAGAACGGTCTGAGTGGATAGGACAAGAAGAACAGCGAATACAATTACACCTATGATCAGGCCAAAATATTTGGTTTCAAAGAATCTGGAGCTTTTCTTCGCCACGGAAGACCTCCTCCCTACTGGGCTATCATACCCTGGATTTTGAGCGCAATTATACGATTTCGCCCCATCTTTGTCCAATTGCTCAACGGGAACTCATCTTCCAGGCGGTCATATTGCTGATATGCGCTCTCATAGTCCTCCTGAGACTCGTAGAGTCGCCCCACAGAGAACAGCGCGTGGGGTACCAAGAAGCTATCCTCATGCTTTTTTACCAAAATCTGATAGGCCGCAATAGCCTGATCCAGATCATCCATCTGCTCGTAAGCAACCCCGGCGTTGAACAGACCCAGAGGTGCCAGGTAGGACTTCGGAAAGGAATCCGCTAGCGCTGAGTAGCTCTCCGCCGCCTCCTTCCACTGCTCGTTTTCGAAGGCCAAATTGGCCCGAATAAAGCGGGCTCTTTGGGCCGCATACTGTCTGGGATATCGTTTCAGTATCTGATCGATCAGCTCATCCAGTTCTTGCTCGATCGAACTTTGCGCAGATTCGTCATCTTCGCCCAGCCATTCTTCGTACAACTTTTGAGCGCGTTCAGCCATCAGAGCGGATCGTTCCAGGATTCGCTTGTTCCACTCCGACCAGCCGAAGTACACTACCACAAAAAGGACCAGTGCAATTAATATTACCAATAACACAATGCGGTTTTTTTGAAGAAAAACAGTCAGCCGTTCAACAAATCGTGGCTTGGCTTCAGTACTTCTTGTTTTACCTTCACTCTCCGAGCTCAACATAGGCGTCTCCTTCTATTGGGTGTACGAGCAGAACACCGGCGTGTCCCTCAGCGATTGATTTTCAGCTCCTTGATCAATCGAGATAGGTAGGTGCGCTGGATTCCCAGCAGCTTTGATGTTTTTGTCTGATTCCATCGGTTCATTTCGAGAATTTGTCGAATATAATGTTTTTTAAATATATTGACGGCCTCTTTCAGAGATCTGCCGCTGTACTCGTCTTCGGCGCTTTCGGATATTTTGTCCAGTACAAATACATCCGGGGTAATCATGTCGGCCTGAGAGATTACCACGGCCCGTTCTACCGCGTTTTCCAGTTCCCGCACATTTCCCGGCCAGGAGTAGGAGAGAAGGACCTCCATGGCTCCCGGTGCGAAGCCGTCGATCTGCTTCTTGATCTCCCTGTTGAAACGCTTCAAAAAAAACTCCGCCAGCAGGGGTATATCCTCTCTTCGTTCCCGCAGCGGGGGTATATAGATCGGGAGCACGTTCAGCCGGTAGTAGAGGTCCGCCCTGAATCTGCCGCTTTCCACCTCTTTGTCAATATCTCTGTTGGTAGCTGCTATTATGCGAACATCGATCTTTATCGGCTCGGCTCCTCCCACGCGTTCAAACATCCTGTGCTGGATCACCCTGAGCAGCTTGACCTGTAGGTTCAGCGGGAGATCCCCAATTTCATCGAGAAATATGGTGCCTCTGTCGGCAAGTTCGAACCTGCCGCGGCGGTCGCTGGTGGCGCCGGTGAAGGCTCCCCTCACGTGCCCGAAGAGCTCGCTTTCCAGAAGACTCTCCGGAAGGGCAGCGCAGTTCACCCGAATCAAAGGGTTGTTGCTGCGCAGGCTGTGCAGATGAATCTGTTCGGCAAAAAGCTCCTTCCCTACCCCACTCTCGCCCAAAAGCAACACCGAAGAATCGGTCTTGGCGGCCCGCAGCACGATATCCAATTTATCCTTGATCGCCTTGCTTTCACCAACAAAGGTGTGATATCCCTTGTCCGTTTGGATCTCATCCTGCAGGAGTGTAATTTCCTCCTGTACCTTTTGTAGAGAACGGGAGTTCTGAATCGCGATTGCGGCCTGGGTGGCAAAAATCTCCAGCCATTCCAAATCCTCTTCGGTAAAGCTGCCGCCGTCGAATTTGTTGATGATTTCAATAACGCCAACACACCGCTCTTTCACCCGCATGGGAACGGCTAGGATCGATTTGGTCGGGAAATTGATCTTCTTGCTGATGTCGGAGAAAAAACGTGAATCCGATTCGACGTCATTCACGATCAGGGATCTGTTGTTGACGGCTACCCATCCGGCGATTCCTTCGCCCATATTCAGAGAGAAGCGCTGCACCTCAGGACCTTTTGCGCCTAGGGCGATTTCAAAGTACAGTTTGTTGTTCTCTGGGTTGACGAGCAGCAGAGATGAGGCATCCGCCTCCATCAGGCGGGTGGCTGATTCAATGATTTTCCTGAGCAGCTCCTTGCCGTCGGAATACTCGGAATTGATCAGGGCGTTTATTTCTATGAGGGTTTCAAATTTGTTGCGATCGATTGCAGATTTCAACATGGGCTGGGGAGGCCCCGATCAGTCCTTGCTCTTGTCTTTTATGATATCAGCGAGGGTTGTTTTCTCCTCTTCGGAATCGTCGTGGATGTACTGAACCATTGCTTCCTGCTGCATCCGTTTTTTATATTCCCGAATGGACAGGGCGAGTTTTTTCTTAGCAACGGTGATATCCGTAACAACAGCCTTAACGGTATCCCCGACTTTGTAGCGCTCGGAAATGTCATCGACTGACTCGGTGCTCGGTTCGAAAATATTCGACTTATTCACCAGTCCTTCGATGTCTCCCTGAACTTTCACAAAGACTCCGAAATCCGTAATACTGGTGATCCGCCCTTCGATGACACTTCCCTTCGGAAAGGCCTTTGCTAAAGATCGCCAGGGATCTTCTGTAAGCTGTTTGACTCCGAGCTTGATCCGTTGATTTTCTTTATCCAGATCGATGACCATGACTTCGATTTCGTCTCCCTCCTTATACAGAACTGAGGGATGCTTGGGCCTCTTTGTCCAAGACATATCGTCGAGGTGCAGCAGGCCGTCGATCCCTTCTTCCACCTCAAGAAAGGCTCCGAAATTTGTGATATTCTTTACCCGCCGTTTCAGGCGCATGCCCACCGGGTAACGATTGTCGATGTCATCCCAGGGGTTGGGCAATACCTGCTTCAGGCCCAGGGAAAGCTTGCCCTGCTGGATATCATAAGACAGAATCTTGGTTTCCACGATATCATTTACTTGAAGCAATTCTTTAGGATGTCTGATTTTTTTGACCCAAGACATCTCGGAGATGTGCGCCAGGCCTTCAATACCCTCTTCGAGCTCGATAAAAGCGCCAAAATCTGTCAGTTTCGTGACTTTTCCTTTGACTACATCCCCTGTTTGGTAGTGGTCTTCAAAATACGTCCAGGGATCCTCTGAAAAATGCTTCAGGCTTAAATTGATCTTCCGCTCTTCTGGATCGAGACGAATCACCTTCACCCGTATGGTATCGCCGATCGACACAACTTCCTTGGGGGAGTTGATATGCCCCCAACTCATGTCATTGATATGCAGGAGGCCGTCAAATCCTCCCAGATCAATGAAAGCCCCGAAGGAGGTAAATGTCTTGACGATACCCTCCACCTCGTCACCGATTTCGGTTTTTTGGAAGAACTCTTCTCGCTTTCTGTTGTTCTCGTCTTCTATCCAATCCCTTCTGTTCACGACGATATTAACTTTGCTGTGATGATAGAGCCGTTCGATGTAAAACGAGGTCTTTAGGCCGACATACTCGGCAGGATCCGTTATCCGTGGAATATCGGTCTTGGACAGCGGTAAAAAGGCTGTTACACCATTTCCCAGATCCGCCTCAAAACCTCCTTTAATCCGTCTGGCGATCGAGCCCGGGATTGGTACGTGCTGGTCAAAGGCGATTCGAAGGTTTTTCCAGAAAATCTTCTCGTCCGCTTTCTTCTTGGATACAACTACTTCTCCCCGGCGGCTCTCACGATTAAGAAGAATGACATATACCGTATCCCCGATGGTGGGGGATTCTTCGAATTCATCAATCGGGATCTTGCCTTCCGATTTGAGGCCTACATCGACGTAAACAAACTCGCTGTCGAACTCCACGATGTGCCCGGGAACCATCTGGCCTTCTGCAACTTGGGCAAGGGATTGCAGGTATTCTTCGCGTAGGCGCTGCTCGTTGAATTCATCAGCGTTGTTCGTTTCTTCAGAGATCATTGCCCGTATTCGACTCCCGATTGATTTCTCGTAAACTTGAGGATTTCCCGTACTACTCTGTCACAAACTTCATCTATGGTCAAGTCCGATGTATCTATATAGAGGGCATCCGGAGCTAGAGCCAGCTTACCGACAGGTTTCTCTCTGTCGATTGCATCCCGCTGTTCGATCTCTTGACGAATCTCCTGCTCGTTCAGATCACTGCTTCCCTGACGATACCTGCGGGCAGCCCTGGCTTGGATCGAAGCATCGAGAAATATCTTCAGTTCTGCATCGGGAAACACGATCGTACCGATATCCCTGCCCATGACGATACTGTCGTTGCCCCGGGCTATACTGCGGATCTGAGCGTTCACCATTTCTCGAACTTCGATGATTCTGGAATGAATTGCCGACCAGCGATCGATTCGATCCGTGTGGATTTCCGTCAACGGTCGCCCGTTTAACAAAAGCTCATTTGCAAGCATATCAAACCGACACTGAGAAGCAATTGCTACTACAACACCAGGATCTTCGGGGTCTTGTCCCGAATCGAGAACCGCTTTGGCGATGCCTCGGTACAACAGGCCGGAGTCCAAATAACCGAAACCCGTCGTCTTCGCTACCCTCTTTGCGATCGTACTCTTTCCGGAGCCCGCGGGTCCGTCAATCGCCACAACCATTATCTTCCCCTTGCTCGTGGTTGAAGAACCAGGATATCTCCTTACGGCTGAGCATGCGGTACCCGCCTGCTGGGATGCCCCGCGCTTCCACACAACCGATTCGAACTCTGTGAATCCGCTTTAGATTTACTCTGAAGTGCTGGAAAACCCGTCGAATTTCCCGGTTTTTCCCTTCGATGAGGGTCAGAATGACCTTTCTCGGCGTTTTATACCGGTACTTCCGCAAATGATAGTGTTCACCCGAGATTGTCAACCTTCTTTTATATTTCCTCAAGAATTCCTCGCCGATTGGATCTTTTGCCTCGACGATGTATTCCTTTTCGATTCTAGAAGAAGGATGAGAAACGATTTTGGCGAAGGTTCCATCGTTTGTATAGAAGATCAGGCCGCTCGAGCGGAAGTCGAGCCTGCCAACGTGGAAAATCCGCACACCAACATCCTGCAGCAAATCGAGAACAAGAGGCCTGCCCCGGCTGTCGCTGTTGGCACACAAGTACCCCGGCGGTTTGTTGACAGCCAGATACACCTTTTCGGTTTCGGGACGCAGGCGCCGCCTGTCCAAATACACGCGATCCGAGGCTGTAACCTTGGCCCCCAACGTGGCAGTGACCCCGTTAACCGTAACTCTTCCCTCACGTATGCAGGTCTCGCAATGCCTTCTCGAGCCGATACCACACTGAGCCATATAGACCTGCAGCCGGATCTGTTCACTCACCGCCCTCAAACTTCTCCTTGTCCAGTTCATCCATTTTCGGCAGATCCGCAATACTGGCCAGGCGAAAGGTCTTTAAAAAATCCTTTGTGGTCCCGTACTGGACCGGTTTGCCCGGGGCATCCTTCTTGCCCACTTCTTTGATCAAGCTCCTACTCAACAGCAATTTAATCATACCATCCGCCGATACTCCGCGGATACTCTCGATTTCCTGCCTGGTTACCGGTTGAGAGTAGGCAACGATGGATAGTGTCTCTAGAGCAGCCCTGGAGAGTTTTCCTTCACTTCGTTTACCGTAATGAGGCTTCAACGTGTCCCACAGCTGCGGTTTTGCTGAAAAGGCGTATCCTCCCCCCAACTCTATGATTTCCAAGCCATGAGCTTCCCCGGTGTACAGCTGGCGCAGTTTCTCTACCGCCTCGAGAACCTCTCGACGATTCAATCCGGTGATCCGCGCTATCACCGCGGGATCAACGGGTTCATTTTCCAGAAACAAGACGGCTTCTACGAGTGCGGTAGAATTTTCAAGCTTCATCACGTGCTTTCGCTTCCCTTTCCTTGATCAGAATATCTCCAAAGAGCTTGTTCTGGTACACGAGGATTACCGCTGATTTCACAAGCTCCAACACGGCGAGAAAACTGCAGATCACCTCCATGATGGAACTCTTCTTGATCACTAGGTCGGTAAACATGAACTCTCCCGTGGAATCGAGGAGCTCATAGATCAGGGTGATTTTTTCGTTTACCGAGACCTCTTCATACATATCAATAACGCGCTCAGAGGGAAACGAGGATAGGATAGAGGAGAAGGTTTTCAATAAATCCCATACCGTGACCTGCTCCCACAATTCTTCGTCCGGAAACGGTAGAACGGGTTGGGCGCTTTTACGTTCAATCGACCATTCCGCTTCTTGTTCCTTCGCCTCAATCAGCTCGCTCAATTTTTTAAATTTCTGGTATTCAATCAATTTTTCGACTAGCTCGGCCCGGGGATCTTCCAGCTCTTCGGCCAGATCGAACTCCACCGGCAGAAGCATCCGGGATTTTATGTACAGCAGCGTTGCAGCCATCAAGTAGAAGTCGGTGATATTTTCTAAATCAATCTTTGTCGCGTAGTTGAGATACTCGATATACTGCTCGGTGATCGCGGCAATCGGTATGTCGTATATATTGATTTCTGATTTTTTAATCAGGAACAACAGAAGGTCCAGCGGGCCTTCGAAGCTTTCCAGTTTGAACTCTTGTTTATCGGATTGAGACCTGGCTGCCATGGATTTGATATTGCCCAGAGTATATTCTCAAGAGCTGAAGATGTAAACGCCCTGGTCGTCCAGGGCGCACAGGCTCTCCGATAAAGGCCGTCCGGTTTCCGGATCGTTCAAATTCGGTTTTAGTTCCAACAGTGGTATCAGCACGAACTGCCGCTCCTTCATATGGGGATGGGGAATCGAAAGATCTTTTTCTCTGACGATCCTCTGTCCGAAGAGCAGAATATCGATATCGATGACTCGCGGACCTTTGGGCACGTAGTTGGCTCGATCCCGTCCCATTTGGAGCTCGATGCTCAAGGCCTGCTGCAGGAGCTCCATGGGTGAGAGCAGGCATTCGCCCATGACTACCATATTGAGAAAACTCGGCTGTTCGAGGACGTACATCGGCCTGGTTTCGTATATCGAGGAGCAGCGAAGCTTTTGGAGTACACTCTCAAGAGCCCCCGCCGCCCTCACCAGGTTCTGCTCGCGTTTGCCAAGATTGCTGCCTAAGGAGAGAAATGCTGTTTCGCCGTTCAACGCCTATTTCTCCGGCGCCGCCTGCTGTTTTTCCTCCTTGGCTTTTTGGTCTTGGCTCGGGAACAGCAGGCTGCGCACGCTATGCTCTACCTGCTTGTACATGTCGGGATTGCTCTCCAGGAAAACCTTCACGTTTTCCCGCCCCTGTCCGATTCGTTCCTCCCCGTAGGAGTACCAGCTACCGCTCTTCGCTATAATATTATGGGCTACAGCCGCATCGAGCAGGCTTCCTGAGGCGGATATACCCCGGCCGAAGATGATCTCCATCTCGACTCGCTTGAAGGGAGGTGCGACCTTGTTCTTGACCACCTTGACCCGCACCTTGTTTCCAATGGCCTTCTCGGTTCCTTCGGATATCGTTTCGATTTTTCGAACCTCCAGACGGATCGAGGAGTAGAACTTAAGAGCATTACCCCCCGTGGTCGTCTCGGGATTTCCGAACATGACACCGATTTTCATACGAATCTGGTTGATGAAAACCAGACAGGTTTTGGATTTGGATATGATCGCTGTCAGCTTACGCAGGGCCTGGCTCATCAGACGCGCCTGCAGGCCCATATGGGAGTCCCCCATATCTCCTTCTATCTCCGCCCTTGGGGTAAGGGCAGCCACTGAGTCTACAACGATGATGTCCACGGCGCCGGAACGGATCAGGGATTCAACGATCTCCAGAGCTTGCTCTCCGTTGTCCGGCTGGCTGACCCACAGCTCGTCGGTGTTCGCTCCAAGCGCCCGGGCATACGGAGGATCCAAGGCGTGCTCTGCATCGATGAATGCGGCGATCCCTCCCTGCTTTTGGGCTTCGGCGATGGCATGCAGGGCGAGGGTCGTTTTCCCCGACGCCTCGGGGCCGTAGATCTCGACGATGCGTCCTCGGGGATACCCGCCGACGCCGAGAGCTGCATCGAGAAGAATGGACCCTGTGGAAATCGTAGGGATTTTAATCTGCCCGGCCTCCTCTCCAAGTTTCATGATCGCGCCCTTGCCGAACTGTTTCTCGATCTGCATCCGGGCCGCCTCGAGGGCTTTCATCTTGTCGGTACTGGGTTCAACGGGATCACTCATGGGCACGTTTTCCTTTTCTGCTAGATTTTTTTTAAGGCTGCGAGCCTTGTCACGACGTTTAACGGGCGTTTTCGTCCTTCCGCTTCACTCTCAAGCATAATAGTATAGCCCCTCCAATTTCCCAAGGTCAAGGCGGATCGGGGGAGTACCGATAAACAAGTGACGGACATGAGAAGCAGGGCAATTTCCGCCGGACTGGCTTTCACGCTGCTGTGGTTCCTTCCACTGCACAGCGCGGCTCAGGACTACACCTCCTGGATCCGCTACTCCGGCAGCGCAGACAACGACCTGATCGTGGAAATGATCGAACAGGGAGATCTGACCATTGGACTGGAAGCTGCCGGAGCTCTAGGTCTGAGGGAAGATATTCAGATTCAGGAGATCATTCTCGCCGTGGGCGAACAGGTAACCCACCGGCCAAGGTGGGAACGGGAGCTGATCCTACGAGTGATGTTGGTGTCTGTTTTCGCTCCCACCTTGGAGAGCTCTGAATTGGAGCGACGGCTCAGGGCGAACCGGAATGGAATCGACTTTCTCGTCGCCAACCTGCCCCAGTTTGGGCTTTCCCTGAAACGGGAGGTCATACGCATTCTATCCTTCCTGCACCCTCCCGAGTACCTGAATACCCTCATGGCGGAGGGACGCCGGATAACTGTGATATTGAGGGAACAAGAGGGGAAACTGAGCGGGGATCAGGCCGCTTTGACCCTTACCTTTCTGGAAACGGTGGATACGATCGCAGATCCGGAGTTCGCCAATCTGGTGCTGTTGATACTGGAACGTGCCCGTCATCTTGAGGTGGCGGAGAAAGCACGATCGGTATCCCGTTCCCTTCTGGTGAAAGATTGATCGCGGCAACCGGCGGATCTTCAGCTCAGAAGGATTTAGTCGAATCGAGTAAAATCGTAACGGGCCCGACGTTGGTGTAACGGACCTCCATCCTTGCGGCGAACTCCCCAGTTTCCACCTGCAGGCCCTGTTCGCGTATGGCTTCGGCGAAGCGCTGGTAGTACAACCTGGCCTTCTGCGGTTCCGCAGCACCCGTGTACGAAGGGCGCCGACCCTGGCGGGCGTCACCGTAGAGAGTGAATTGGGATACCACCAGCACACCACCTCCGGTATCGCGCACAGACAGGTTCATTTTACCGTTGCTGTCTGTAAAAATCCTCAGATTCACGACTTTGTCTGCCAGATATCTCAGATCCTGCTCGCTGTCCTCGGTTCCGACACCGAGATAGACTAACAGTCCGCGGTCGATGCGCCCACAAACTCTTCCCTCGGTGGTGACCGAACACTCGACAACCCGCTGAACCACAGCCCTCATCGTGACCGGTATATCCTGTGGATGGAGAGCCCTTGCAAACGGATATGGCCCTCGTGAGACGGCGGAACCTCCACTTTGCCCAGAACTTCGATTCCGTCCCCGTTTTCGATCTCCGCTGCAAAGCTCAAAGCTACGGGAACCAGCCCCAGAAGTTCCCTTTCATCCTGATAACCAACCAGCAGATCAAAGGTGATCTGCCTTTCTCCGATGCGGACGTTGGCCGCCTTGCCCTGCCACACGACAAAGCCGTCCACATAAAGGGCGGGATTTCTCTGCACATCGATATAGGGGAAGGGATCCCGGATCGTTGAGAAGTCCGGTTCTTGAACGAAGGTCTTCATTAATCTGGCTTTTTCTTTCACGTAGGTCGATGCGTTGGACAACAGCAGTCTGTTGATTTCGTGGATAGCCAGATTGTCCCGATACTCCAATAAATGGCGCTTGATCGTTTCGAATGTTTCGGATATCTCCTTCTCACTAAGGGAGTAAGAGTTTTCCGCCGGGGCCTGGCTTTCCACAGCGATCAAGGGCTGGCCGCTGGACAGCAGGATCTCCTCCACACCGGGTCTGAGCCCTCTCCGGAGGTCGATCTTGGGCAGCAGCAGGAAATAACCCAGGATCAGCGCGGCCAACACACCGGCAAGAAGCGCGGGGGCAATCCAGGCCCACGAGTTTACGGGCAGGGAAGGGAGCACACTCCGCAGATTGATCGCCGTGGAGACTAGCACGGATCCGTCCCAATTGGTACTCTTTCGCAGGGCGTTGAGCGCTTTCAGCGCCTTCTTGTTGCCGGGATCGAGATCGATTACCTTCAACCAGGTGTTGAGCGCTTCCTCGGTCTGGCCGCGCTTGAAAGCGATCGCCGCCAAACCGAGTTGGGTGGGTACATCGTCCTCGTTCAGCTGTTCAGCCCGCCGCAAATACGACTCTGCTCCGCCAAAATCCCCAGTGTACAGGCAGGTCAAGCCGAGAAGAGCGTAGAACTCCGCATTGTTGCGATAGCGGAAAATTTGACTTTCCAGCAAGCGGATGACGTGAGAAAACCTTCTACGTCGGAAGAGCTGGTGAGCCCGTGATAGTACGCTTTTCGGCATTCTGGTTGTTGAGGTATTCTCGGACTGAACTCGTGCTACTGCGCGCCGGAATACCTTTCTGATTTATCTTTTATAGCAGAAAGGATTTCCTCCATCAACCGAAGGTCTTGATCGCTGATGTCCTCCTCCGAGGACAAACGCCCCTCGATTTCGTCAAGCAGGTCGTTCAAATTGTCCAGCGCCAGCTGTATCGCGGCAGCATCGTCCTCCCCCTGTCCTACATCAGCGCGAACCCGATCACCAAGTGCCTGAAGAGTATCAATCGGTTCAACCGGTGACTCACTCGGGGGCGGGACGGAGGCGGCGACCTGTTTCTCCACACCATAATCACTGAGAGTGACGTTGGCAAGCACGAGAACGATTTCTCTGCTGTCTTGGGCAGTGATTGTCAGCGGATCATAATACATGCATACAGCCGAATCGTTGATTGAGTAGGGCATCAGGTTGAAGTTCCTGTTGCTGGAGGTTTCATAATCCCAGGAAGCATCGCTGAGCCGTTTCCAGTTTGCGAACACAATCTTGTCGGGGGACGTGATGTCAGCGCCGGAAGTGATACACTTCAGACCGATTTCCTGAGGAGATTTGGATGAAGGGGACAGCCAATAGTGAATCATATCCTCTCTTGATACGGTTAGCTCGTTTCGGATCTCCTGGTGGCGGTCCGATCTGAAGTGGGACAGGTTTTCTTCCCCCAAATAGGTATCGAAACACATCCGTAGTCCGACAGAGAGCTCGCTGCGGGAGAGGTTGGTGATTTGAATCGACATACGCAAACCTTCAGCTTCTGTCGATGTCGGGGAAGTGACGGGGGAAAACTCCTGCACTACCTTCAGTGTTCTCGATTCCCACTCGAATCGAGGGAGTCCTGAAATCGTCGCTTTTTCTATCTTTTCAGAAAAATCAGCGGTGTCACCCAGCTTGTAGATCTTGTCGTTGACCACCAATGAAATACCTGAGGTTCTGGGATCCTGGTCCACGAAAAGGGGGATTTCGGCGTCCTGAGTAGAACCTGATCTGGCATACAGAGAGAAACGTCCGATTCCTTCATGAAGAATCAGTCGCACCCTGCCCACATCAATTTCGAGTGCGGGAAGGGATGTCAATGAAACAGCCAGAACCAGGACAGCCAGCATCGGCGTTTTTCTGAAAGCTCTCATTGTCCCTGTTCCGCCCTTTCAGCCAGAGTCTGCAGCAGGGTCTCTCGTAAAGCCATAGCATCCTCTTTCAGCTCCAACGTCTTCTGCCGGTTATTATCCTCCTCCGCCAGTGGTTCTGTCGGAGGCTCTGCCGCCTCCTCTTCCCCGTTTTTGACTGATAGGGCGGCCAGCTCCGCCTCCAAGCCAACAATTTTGCTTTTCAAGGCAGCGTTTTCGGCTTTCAGGCGCTCCAGTTCGGCTGAATCCACACCGCTGGCCGAATCCATACCGGCTGCCTCCCCGGCTGCTATCGAGGAAAGTTTCCGTTGATACACGTTTATCGCTTGTTCATACGCCTTTTCGCGCCGCTGGAACTCTTCAACAGACTTCAGCGCTTCTTCGTGGCTCCAATTGAGAAGTTTCAGAAGCTCATCTTCCCGTTTCTTAAACTCAATCAGGGACAATCGATAGCGGGAAGCTTCGAGCTTGACGCTTTTGGGAAACTCCTCGATAACCTTGTTGAATACCCGGGCAGCCTCCTCGAGGTGCCCCAACGAAAACAGGCACTCCCCCAACCAGAAGTAGGCGCTTCCCAGGTAATCAGATTCGGGATACTCCGCTACGAAGCTCTCCAGTACCTGAATGCTGCTTTCCGGATCGCCCTGAAGATAGAGCAGCCGTCCTTTCTGGTACAAGGCATCGGCGTACAGCGGATGGGCTGGATAGGTGGCGAGGAAATATTCGAGATTTCTCTCCGCCTCTTCGTACATATTGATTGCCAGGTAAGCCCGGGATGTCCAGTAGTAGGCATCCGCTTGACTGCCCTGGGCTTCGGAATTGGAGATTACATCCCGGAAACTGCGAATCGCTTCCTGGTATTTTTCCTGCTTGAATAAGAGCAACCCCGTCTTGAGTTGGTCAGCTCCGGATGAAACTTGCGAAAAGAGCAACACGGGCAAGGAAAAAAGCAGGCCGATAAGAAGGTATCTACGAAGCATAGGTCCTCTCTTGTTTTTCGACTCGTGGAAAAAGAAACTGTATCTATAATTGTTCATCGGCATTTTAAGGCATAAATCTCTTCTTCCGGATTCTTCGAATCAAAAATCGCCGAACCGGCTACCAGGACATCGGCGCCCGCATCCGCGGCGAGTCTGCAGGTCTCTCTGTTGATACCTCCATCCACCTCGATTAGATAATCATGGTTGCCCTTCTCTCTGATTTCGGCCAACTGGCTTACCTTTTTCAAGGTCTGAGGAATCATTTCCTGTCCGCCGAAACCGGGATTTACGGTCATGACCAGAATCAGATCCAGCTCGGGAAGCAGCTCGGATAGCATGGCTGCGGGTGTGGAGGGCACGATGGAGATCCCCGCCTTTTTCCCCTTCTCCCGAATCTGAGTCAAGACCCTATGGACATGAACCGTGCTTTCATAGTGGATCGTGATGATATCGGATCCGGCTTCGGCAAATGCCGAGACATACTTTTCCGGGTGAACGATCATTAGATGGGTGTCAAAGGGTAAATCGCTGTGGCGCCTCAGAGCTGCCACCATCGAAGGTCCGAAGGTAATATTGGGCACAAAGACACCGTCCATGATGTCCAGATGAACCCAGTCGCCCCCACCTTTCTTGACCCTCCTCACTTCCTCGGCAAGATACCCGAAATCTGCAGACAGGATCGACGGTGCAACCAGAGTTGTGGATGGTTTTGCCATGGGAATATCATAGCAGAAAGATATCTTCCGATGCAAAGGGTAAAGGCGGAGGATCGACACCGATCAAGATTGACTAAACTCTTCATCATGCTATAATTAAATATCAAAAGTTAGTTCGATCCATTCCCTGGAAAATACTATGGCGGAAAAACAACTAACGTTCAAAGAAAACGAGATCATACAGATCTTGAATAGAGTGTATCTCAATTTCAAGGAGGGCCGGTTCAAAGGGGCAAGCACGCTGCTTGAACGGGCACTGGAAATTGATTTTGAATCGGCGGATGTCACGAATGCGCTGAAGTGCGCCAACTTCTGGCTGGAACGGGAAGACCGTTTGACCGCCATCTCAGGGGCCTACGAGAAGGGGGAATACTATCTGAACCAGTGGAAGGTGTTTGCCGGTTTCACTTGCCGTATGGACAATCTTTCTGAAAGGTGCCTGTTCAATATAAAGTTCTACATATTCGGGAAAGCGCTGGAGTACTATTTGACGCTGTACAACGAAGCGGACCCCAGTGATCCGGAAATACTCTTCCGGATCGGCAGGTGCCACAAATGCCAGGGAAACTACGAACATGCCATCAGGTTCTTGGAACTGGCCAGCCAGCACCGGCGGGAAGACGCGGCGATCCTGGCGGAATTGGCCGACTGCTACTCCCTGGTCAACGAGAACAGGGTGGCGAAGGTGTTTTTCAGGGAATCCTTTTTTTTGGATTCCCAAGCCGTGGAGCTCTCCTATCTCGAGTCGCCGATGATCCTCCGGTTGGTGGAAAAGTTGAAAGGCAGATTCGGCGATGCTGGCGCGGAACTGCAGGAATGGATTCCTGTATATGGGACGATATACGGTTTGTTCAACGTCAAAAGAGAGCTTCGCCCTTTGGAGCTGGGAAAACTAAAGCAGGCCATTTACCAGCTAGAGAAAGAGGTCGGCGGGCAGAGGCAGACCCGGTTGATTCCAAGGTTGATCAATCATTATTTTTGGCTTGTCGACCATTATCTCAACAGCGGTGAGGATCGACGGAAGATTGAAGAAGTATTGACAAAGATAAAAGAGCTCGATCCCGAGATCTATAGTGAATACGCCAACTAATCACTCGAAGAGAGAAAACCTTAAACGGTCTATGGCGTGAGAAGGAGCAGAATCTTGTCTGAACAATTGGTGAAACAGGTAACGGAGTTACTCAACGAGGAAAAATGGACCCGAGCGACGCTGAACAGCTATTCTATCAATAATTTCGCTGAGCTCGATGAAATTATCGCAGGGACGAAAGAGCAGAACGCCGGAGATGCGGTGCTCGAGGTTTGCGAGGAGCACCTGAAGCACACCCGAAACAGCATTATTGGTCTGTATCTATCCGGAATCATCTCGTTAAGCAAGCAGCTGGTAGACGATTCGAACCTCATCGTACTGATCAATATTTTCATGGACAACCACAAGTGGAGCATTGTGGAGTATCTGTGTAGCAGGATTCTCGAGTACGGAGAGAATAAATTTGCCCTCAAAACTCTGGCCGATGTCTATGAAAACAAGAACGAGCAGGATCTGAAGTTCAAGACCTGGGAGCGATATATCAAGGTCGATTATGAAGAGGCGGAAATCGTAAAACTACTGGCAGACAAAAAAGAGGATGAGGGCGATGTAGAAAGTGCGATCGAGTTTTGGAAGAAGGCCCTCCACCGCTTCGTAAACAAGAAGATGTTCTCGAACGTGCGGGAGGTGTGGGAAAAAATCATCGAATACGCCCCCGAGGATGTTGAGTTCTTCTTCTCTATCGAACGAAAGATCGTCAAGGTTCTGAGCGGTGACCGGGCCGCCCAGCTTCTCACCTACTTGATTCCTCACTACAAGGAGAACGAAGACTGGGATACGTGCATCGAACTGCTTAAACGCATTCTTGCCTACGAACCGAAAAACAGCGAAGCTCGAAAAGAAATCGTCGAGTGTTTTCGCAAGAAGCATGAAGGACACAGCCAGCTGGATGAGTATCTGCGGATCTCGAATCTAAGCCAGAGCTGGCGTAACGTGCACGATGCGATCGCCGACTTCGAGAAACATATCTCCTTCGATGTGGGCAACTACGTTTTTCACAGCAGCTGGAAGATCGGCCGGATTAAAGACATCAAAAACGACGTTATCATCATAGATTTTGCCTCGAAACCAGCCCACAGGATGAGCTTGAAAATGGCTGTGAGTGCTTTGAAGGTGCTCAGCTCGGATCACATCTGGGTTCTGATCCATACCAAATCGAAGGAGGAGCTCAAAGCTCAGGTAAAAAAGGATCCGGTCTGGGCGCTGAAAACAGTGATTCGCAGTTTTGACAACGCCGCTGATATGCAAATGATCAAGGAACAGCTCGTGCCGGCTGTTCTCACGGCCAACGAGTGGTCCAAATGGAGCTCTGAAGCACGGAAAATTTTGAAGACTGATCCGATATTTGGCAATGTGCCCGAGAAGCTGGACCGCTACACTGTTCGTGACAAGCCGATCTCCTTCGAGGAGAAGACCTTCAACAAGTTCAAAGCCCAGAAAGCATTTTTCGACAGGGTGCAGACCTTAAGAGACTTTCTCGAACACGCCGAACCCGATTCAGACTACTTCGCCGAGATGTTCTCCTATTTCACCGGCTTCCTGAAATCCTACACCTCGGTCAACGAGCTTGTTCTGTCCAGCTACATGTTGGTCCAGCAGCTCGTGTCCGTCTACCCATACCTGAATCCGGGACTCGAGTTCACCTTTCAGGATTTAATTCACGCGGTGGAGAACATTGAAGAGTTGTTCTCGAAAATCAGTGATCCAGAGTTGAAAAAGGCCTTTCTCATCCAGCTATATCAGCACTACTCCGACTGGCCAGCCGTATATGCCCGATTGTTCCTCAACTTTCAGAGCAAGTTTATCATCGACGAGCTGGTTCGCAAGAAAAAATGGGAAACCTTGAAGGAGCTTACCGGCCAGATTCTCGGCCACTTCAAGGAATATCGGGAAGCCTTTGTCTGGGTTGCCCGCAACCTTCTCGAGGAACCCTGGTTCGCCGAGATGGAGGTCAGCCAGGAGAAGCTTTTGATCGGCATGATCCATCTGCTCGATATTACCTTTCGAGAGATCAACAACAAGCGGGACGTGAGCTTCAACAGAAAAGTCAACAAGCAGGTCCAGGATTTCTTGTTCAAGGAGAAAAACCTCCTCAACTACATCCTGGAAACGGGAGAAGAATCCATCACCCGTCTGTATACGCTGGTGGAAGACGTTAAGGAGCTTGACCCGTCGGTCAGGATCAGCCTAAAACAGCGGATCAAGGGCAAGTTTCCCTCCTATCAATTCCTCGGTGATCAGGAAAAGGAAAAGGTGAGTATGGGGCTGCTGGCGACTCGCAAGAGCTACGAGAACAGGCAGAAGGAGCTGCGGGATATCATAGAAGTTCAGATACCGCAGAACTCCACGGAGATTGGACTCGCCATGGATAAGGGCGATCTTCGGGAAAATGCCGAATACAAAGCTGCCCTGGAGAAGCAGGAGCTGCTCAAATCCACCGCTGCAAAGCTGCAGGAAGAGCTTCAGAAAACCCAGATTTTCACAGAAACGCAGGTCAGCACGGATTCGATATCCTTCGGAACCAAGGTGCGGCTGAAAAATCTCAACGACGAGTCCGCCGAGGAGTACACGATCCTCGGTCCCTGGGAATCCAATCCGGTGAAAAACATCATCTCCTATCGCTCGCCCCTCGGCGCCGAGCTGATGAACCACAAGGTCGGCGATAAATTGAGCTTCGCCATAAGCGAACAGAACTTCAAATACGAAGTCGAGGCAATCAAAAAAGCAGATCTTTCGGAGTTTTAACATATGAAACGCAAAGCAGTGTTCTTATCCCTGCTCCTGGTCTGCCTCTCGGGACTGATCTGGTCGGCGGGCATCGATGTAGTGGTAATGGTGGATATTTCTGAGAGCATGTTTCCCGTATTCGACGACGTGGTGAACTACCTGCTCCGGGATTTGCTGGAGAACAGGCTGCATAAGGGAGATTCCTTTCATCTGCTCAGCTTTGCAGACTCTCCTGAAAAAGAGGTGCAGATTACCATCGAAGAGACCTCGGACCTGACCGATGTGATCGACAGAATTCTCCTTCTGAAAGCCCTCGGACAGTATACGGATCTGATCGCGGCTGTAGATTTTCTCTTCGATTACACACGGAGCATCCCCGAGCAGAACAAGAAGCTGATTCTCCTTCTCACCGACGGTATACACGACCCGCCGCCGGGCAGCCCCAACCGGCTCGATTCGAGGGATGTGCTGGCCAGGCTATTGGAGAGCAGCGAGAAGATAAAACGCGAGGGCTGGGACGTTCACATCCTGCGCATGCCCGGAGAGACGGAATTGGATGGTTCTGCCGAGGAAGCCGGTACAACGGGGCAGGATCTTCTGGAAGAGCTTTCAGAGCAGCTGGAAACCGATGTACTGACCTATGATGAGGTCGAAAAGGAGAACTTGACCGACCAGCTTACCGGGTTGTCTAGAGTCGACCGGCGGATTCTAGATTGGCAAATCCCTCTACCCTATCTGATCTACGGGCTCCTCGCCCTGATCTTGATCGGGGTCATTATTTTGCTCGTATTCATCATCCGTCACCGGCTTCAGGATGCAGCCTTCGCCCGTTTCCTCGCTGGGATTGCGGAAACACGAAAAGGCAGGAGGGGCATTCGTCCCCTGATCATGAAAGTTGACTCTCAGAATCCAAACATCGGCACCCGAAACATCCACTCGGTACCTCCAGGTTCGAAACGCAGCGTCGGCGGCGACGGATCGTCCTTCCTCATCTACTACGTTCAGATGCCTAGACGTATAGGGGAGATTCGAAACGACGGTAAACAATACCGTTTCGTTCCCAAGAAACTAGAGTGCTTCCAGGATCTTAACAAACCCCTCGCGGACTGTCTGGGCAAGCAGATCCGCGCAGTTTCGGCCCGGGGCCGAGAGGTGACCTTCCACTTCCACGAGTACGTTTCCCCTCTGGAAGAGATCAACAAGTTGATGCGGTCGGTGCCCAAGTTCCACATCGGGGATGTGCCGCTGAAGGGTGCTACACCGGAGGCAGAGAACAATGGGTAGAAAGGATCCACCTTCACTTTCGTTCACAGCCTCTCCAGCACCGACAGGGCTGCTTTTCTAGCCGCGGGATAGGGGTCATCCGTCGATAGTTTTTCCACCTTTTCCCTGAGAGAACGCAGGCCGTTTTTCTCGATTCCCCTAAGAGCGTAGATCCGCACATACACGTTCATACTTGCCAAGAAACGTTCGTAGAACCACTTGAGACCGGGAGCTTGGGTGGTGGACAGCTTCTTGGCGGTGAACTCCACCACCTTTTGGTCTTTGCTGCTCCACTCCTGGTCGACGACCTCACGAAAGATATCGAGGTTTTCGCTGAGGGCGTTTTCGCACAGGGATAGGAATGCCGCTTCCCGATATACGGGCAGGGCAATCCTGTCGCCGTACAGCTCCCCGAGGTAGTCGTAGGCGGCTCCCGTTCCGATCACGCCGAGCGCTTCGATCGCCTGCAAGCGCACCTGCCGCTCGGGGTCGTGTTTGGCCTTGTAAATAAGGATGTCCACTGAGTCTCGGGCCTGCTCATTTGCCAGCGCCCCCGCCGCGACAACCCTAACCCGTACGTTCGAATCCCGAAGTCCCTGTTGAAGCAGACCCTCCACTTCACTCATATCGAACTTGGCCAGAGCAGAGACGGCATAAGCCTTTACCAGACTGTCCGATTCTGCGAACATGGCTTTCAGATGGGGAATCGCCCTTTCGTCGCCGATCTCGCCGAGGGATGCGGCTGCGTACATGCGCCGGATCCGTTCTTCATCTCTGTTCTGCACAATGGCGATCAGCACGTCAATCCCGCCTTGGTATTTCATCTTTCCCAAAGATAGGATGATCTCTGGTTTTTGTTCAGCCGGATAGTCCACGTCTTGCAGACGCTCGACCAGAAGCTGCGCTGAACTTTCACCGCCCACTTCGCCCAACCCTGTAATCGCCGTCTCCGCTACCTGCCCATCCCGGTGATCCACGTATTGCAGCAGTCGAGGCTCCAGCCCGGATGCTTTGAGAGCCGACAGGTACTTGATACAGGCGATGATCAGCCGGCTGTCATTGATCTGTTCGCTGTCCAGCAGGGCGAAAGAGGCGGCTTCGGCATCCCGGATCTGTTCGGCTGCGAAATACTCGAGCACGGCTTTTCGAATCTCGAAGTTCAGAGAATCCACGAACAGAGCGGCGAGTTCCTGGTTCAGGGACTTCTCTTCGCTCTCAGAGATGCTCTTGATAACCTTCAGCACCTCGCTGTCAATACCATAGCGAAGCACGTCCCGCCACTCCTCCACAATGGGCCTGTCTTCTTGTGACCAGATCGGCTGAGCAACCACAAATCCGGCGAGGATTAGAACAACCAGCCACCGGCGGGGGAAAATTCGCGTTTTCATGAGTCTGCCCTTCTCCTTCTCAGATCCTTGACCATCTCTACTCCGAGAACCCGGTACATTCCGATCAGGATCGCCGCCGCTCCCACCGCTGCCGGCAGGAGCAGAAATAGATTCCGAAGGGAGCTCCCCGATGTCCATAGCGATGCGGTGAGGTGTAGATAGACCAGGATGAAGGCAGCGAACGGCAGGAGTGATAGAACTATCTTTCCCGCAGTCTTGAGAATCACCCTGCCCCGCAGCGAACCCAGAGTTTTTCCAGTCCACACGAGCAGCAAAATGAAACCCCCGCTGAAAGCGATGGAATTAGCCACCGCCAACCCGGTGACCCGCAGCCTCGTCTCCTTGAGCCACAAAGACAGCAGGATATCCGAAACGCTGACCACCGCGGAGGCGATCAGGGGCCTCTTGAACTCGTGATTGGAATAGAAGAAGCGCTGCAGAAAGGTAAATCCGCCCAGGCTGAATAGACCCAGAGAGTAGCCGGCCAGGACACGGGATGTTCTCAGGCTTCCCAGGGCGGTGAAAGCCCGCCGCTCAAGGGCAACGGTTATGATTCTTTCCCCCAACAGAATGTAGGCCACAGCGGCAGGCACGAGCAGAACCATGATGTAGCGAAGGCCGTAGCTGACGGTCTCTGTCAGTCCCTTCTTATCCGCCCGGGCCGCCTGCCGGCTCATACGGGGAAAAAGCACCGTGATGATGGAGATGGAGAAGATCCCAAAGGGCAACTGGAAGAACACGAGGGCATAGCTCAAAGCCGAGGTGCTGCCGTCCTCCAAACCGCTGGCAAAGAGCACGGCGATCTGCTGGGTAACGGCGAAGATAGCGGCAGATCCCAAAACGGGCAGCCACGCTTGTAGGATTTTGCGGAAACGTTCATGCCGGAAGGAAAAATCCGGTTTAAGATCGTAACCCAGTCTCAGAAACCGGGACATCTGACAGAGTATCTGGGCGATACCGCCGCCTAGTATTCCCACTACCATCGAGAATATCCCCAGCCAACGATAAAACAGCAGGGTGGCGGAGATGACGCAGACTGAGAACAGCACCGGTGTCAGGGCGGGTATCACAAAAATGCCGTGGGAGTTCAGCACAGCCATGAGCACAGCACTCAGGCTGATAAATAGAAGGTAGCCGAATACCCAGCGGAACAGGTCGACGGACAGCTGCATCTTCTCCGCTTCCGGAAAGGCCAGAAGCACGCCTACGATCTGGCGGGAGAACAGGGAGCAGAGGATCACCAGGGGCAGGAGGATGGCCAGCTGCAGGGTGATGATCTTCCTGGTGATGAGCCGGGCCTCCCGGCGCGAAGTGTCCTCAACCAAACTTGCCGACAGGGAGGGAATAAAGGCTGAGGAGAGCGCCCCTTCGGCCATCAGTTTCCTGAGATTGTTGGGAATCGTGAACACCGCATTCCAGACGTCGGCGGTACCGGAAGCGCCGAAGAGCGCGCCGATTACTGCGATGCGCATGAATCCGAGCAGCCTGGAAAGCAGGGTACAGGCCATCACCAGTACCGTGACAACGGTACTGTTTCGGGTCTTGTCGGCTGGTATCGGCTCTGCAAACTGTGTTTCCACGCTACCTCGTTGTAATTCAGGGGATTGCACCCAGTCTGATATTCGGCATTTCAGCCCTCCCCGTTCAGCTCCTTTTGCCCCCTTCCCGAACCGGTGTAGCGCTGCAGATATTCGATCTTAAACTGTCTAAATCTCCGATCTCTGATCGCCTGACGAATGGACACGATCAATGATTGGATGAAGGCGAGGTTGTGATGAGTGGTGAGTGTGGCGGCCAGGATCTCTTTTGTCTTGAACAAATGCCGCAGATAGGCCCGGGAGTATCTGCGGCAGGTACTGCAGGAGCACTCCGGATCGATGGGCAGACGGTCCAGTTTGACCGCCTCGGTTTTCAGTGACAGGGGTCCCAGGCTTGTGAAGGCCTGGGAATTGCGGGCCGTACGTGTCGGAAACACGCAATCAAACAGGTCGATGCCCTGTTCGACCGCTTCGAGGATATATTCGGGGGTTCCCACCCCCATCAGATAGCGGGGATAGTTGTCCGGAATCAGCCCGGCGCTCATGCTCAGGTACTCCTGGAAAACAGTGAAATTCTCCCCCACCGAAAGCCCGCCAATGGCATACCCGGGAAGGTCTATCTCGAGCAGCTGTTCCGCGCTTTGTTTTCTCAGATGGGCAAAGAAGTTACCTTGGATAATTCCGAACAGGTGCCCTTCCATACTCCTGTCTGACTGCTGCCAGCGGGTTTTGCTTCGCTTGGCCCAAACCGTGGTCAGCTCCAAAGCATTTCGAGCCTCCTCCTCGCCGATTCCCGGTGGGGTGCAGACATCGAGGGGCATCAATACATCACTTCCCAAGACGTTCTGAATGTCTACGACATCCTCGGGGGTCAGCTGAAAGCGGGAGCCATCGATATGGGATTTGAACACCACTCCCCGTTCCTCTACTTTTCGAAACGGGGCAAGGGAGAAAACCTGATATCCCCCCGAATCCGTGAGAATATTGTGGGGCCAGGACATAAACGAATGCAATCCGCCGCAGCGTTCCACCACCTCGAGCCCCGGTCGCAGGAACAGATGATAGGTGTTTCCTAGAATCAAGTTGACCCCGAGGGCCTCTAGCTGCTCGTTGGTGATGGCCTTCACCGTGGCATTCGTACCCACAGGCATGAATACGGGAGTTTCCACCGAACCGTGGGCAAGATTCAGGGTACCGGCTCTGGCTCGTGTATCAGGATCTCTGTGGTGAATCGCAAGAATCATCTGTCAGTCGAAAGCACTTTCAGGTTCTAGCGGTTCTCAGAGTCAGCGTACCGACGGCCAGGAATATTACGAAAGCCAATCCTGCCCCTGCCAGGGGCGGCAGCAGCCCATTTTTCGCCAATATCACCGACACCATTTGAAGCACGTAGTACACCACGCTCACCACCAGGGCGGTCAACAGATTCATCAGGAGAATATTCCGTTTGAATCGACCACCCACCCCGGTAGCGATCAACACGACGATAAACGGGCTCAACGCAAAGAAGAACTTCTTGTAGTACTCGGTAAGCGCCTCTCTGTAGGGAAGTCCCGCTCTCTTGAGCTTTTCTATCCACAGCTGGGCCTCGTCGCTCTTCATCTCCTCCACGTTGCGGGTCGTCTTTCGAAAGGTCACCGGCGGTTCCACCAGTTCCCGGGCCTCGTAGAGGGCGTGGCGTCCCATCACGATCGTGTCCTCCTGTTCGTCCCAGCTGTATATACGGCTGTGGTGCAGGATCCAGTGCTGCCCGCTCCACTCGCCCCAATCGGCGTCGATGCGTGCGGCGAACTCTCCCCGTTCGCCTCTCTGGATGATCATCACATCCGTGATTGTTTGTTTTTTGTCGTTGTAGTAGTCAACCTGGTAGATGGTTGCCGCGTCTTCACTGATCACCGTGACATTAGTGTTACTGTAGCTGATTTCCTGCCTCACCGCTTCTCGGTAGAGGTCATTTTTACGTATGTATGTGTCTATGACGTAGTATTGCTCGAAGAAAAAACCGAACACGCTGAGCAGGATACCGGTGAGAATGAAGGGTAGAACCAAACGGTATAGACTGATTCCTGAGGCCAAAATCGCGATCAACTCGTTGTTCTTATATAAAACTCCCAGGGTAAAGGCTGCGGAGAAGAGCAAACCCGGTGGCATGGCGTAGGATATACATTTCGGCAGATAGTAGTAGGCGATCAGTAGAATCTCCTCAAGGCTCGTATCGTGGGCCAGATACCGCCACAGGTTCGTGAACAGATCCAGGAGTTGGATCACCAGTACGAAGAAGAGAACGGAAATCAGGAAAACCAAAATGAAAGTGGCCAGCAGCATACCATATATGGTTTTCATCGGTTGGTCCTTACGGCGAGAAATACACAGGCCACGATAAACACAACCAGGTTGGGAAACCACATGGCAAACATCGGCGGCAGCTCCAGCCGGATTCCCAAAGTATGACCGATCAACAGCAGCCACCAGTACAGGGAGGCCATGAGCAGACCGATCCCGAAACCCACGGCCCTCCCGCTCTTTCGGGCCAACAGACCCACCGGAAAGGCGAAAAGAACAAATACGATGCAGGAAAAGGGAATAGAGAACTTTTTTTGGAATTCGAGGCGGTAAAGCTGCAGGTTGCGGTCTATGAATTTCCTGTCTCGATTTCTGGTGTAGATCGTGTAGGCATTGGTGAGGTTCTGCCGCCGGATTTTGTAGAGCCCTGGATCTGTATGCGCGAAATCTTTCAAATACCGCAGCTCCATGGCCAGATCGAATAGCTGGGCTTCAGTCTTCCTGCCCTGTTCCCCCAGCTGGCGTTTGTATTCCTGGTCCATCACCTGGATCTCCCGCCAGACGTCTACGGATCTCATTTCCCGCGGGCCTGGGTTGATGAAGCTGGCGCTGAAATCCTTCAACAGGATGTTGTAGATCATGGATTGGGAGGTGGTGAACTCGTATCTGTCCTCGATCGTCCCGTCGGGAACGAGGGTAAATACCTCATCCAGCCTGATGGAAATAACGCCTTTTGGGTTTCGACTCTCCTGCAGCGAGCCGGAACGGGCAGTGATGATCCGCTTTTCCTTGTCCTCAGTCCTATCGATGATCGTGATGTTATTGATGAGGGTTTCCTCAATTTCCCCGGTAACGATCACCGTGTCCTGGTATCGCTTCACCGAGTACGGTTCAAGCTCGATACCTGGATTAGTGTATAAGATCTTTCTGTACATACTGCCCAAACGGATATTCCCCAAGGGTAAAAAATAGTCGTTCATGGCGAAGGAGATGAAGAAAAGAAGCACCCCTGCTGCCAGGAGAGGGGCGAGAATTCGGAACTGGGCCACACCAGAAGCGCGAAAGGCGAGGATTTCATTGTCCGAAGCGAATCTCCCCATGGCCATAAGAGAGCCTACCAGAGCCCCGAAGGGCAGGGACAATGCCAGAATCGAAGGCAGGGAAAAAACGATAAATTGAATCACGTCCCAAAAGGGAACTTTTTTTGAAAAAATCTCCTCGGCCAGAACGAGCAGCTGATTGATGAAGAACGTGCAAAAGAAAAACAGAAATGCCACGACAAAGGAGATGAGAAACTCGTTGAGGATGTATAGATCTATTCTACGAAATCCAGGGATGCGGGTCATCGAGTACGTTATTCTATTCCTCTTGTGCCACCTGATACAAGGGATTCATCCAAAACAGAGATTCCCGATCCAAGCGTTCCAAAATACAGGCGAGGGGGGGAATAGGTTACTGCGCTGATATCAAGAGCCGCAAGGCCCTGTCTCAAACCGATCTGCCGCCACGAGCGCTCCTGCGCAGAAAGATGAGTAACCCCGCCCCCGAAGGTGCCGAAGTACAGTCCCGTGCGGGACTGTGCCGCGCACAAAACCCAGTCATCGGCGAGTTGGCCGGAGGCCTTGCTGAAGTGCTCCACCGCGTTGCCCCGCCGGTCCCATTTGTACAGACCCTCCCCGTACGTTCCGATCCAAAGATTGTCCTCATCTTCGACTAAAAGGGTGATCACGTTTCTAGCAGTAAGGTCGGGATTAATACTGTCGAAACCCCTCAGTCTACCCGTATGTAGATCCAGCACCACCAGTCCCAAATTCAAGGTGCCTATGAGAATATAATCATCGCTCGCCACGAGGCAGTTAATAAATTCGCCGGGAAGACCGCCTTGGGTGATTTTCTCCCACCCTCGGGCCGTGGAACGCCACAGACCTCGACCGAGGGTTCCTACAAAAACCGTTTCTCCCACGGCCTCCAGGGCTTCGACCTTATCGCCGAAGAACTGCATTTCCTGCCATCGGGAAGTCGATTTTGTATATTGAAAAAGACCCTGGTAGGTTCCGATCCAAACTCTTGCCGGAGTAACTTCGATCGTCCGCACCGTTCTGGCGGTGAGGCTCTCGCTACCAATATTAAAAAGTGTGTACCCCCCACTGCCGACGGAGTAGCGGCTGATGCCTCCATTCCAGGTGCCGATCCAAAGATCGTCCCCGTCTATCTGCAGTGCGGAGACGTTCGCATCGTTCAACCCGAACTGCTGCGCTTCCAACGTGCTCCAGCGCAGGCGTCGCGACAAGCGGTCGAGCAAGCGGTGATTTGCCTCCCCAATATCGCTCAGGTCTGTGGACAGGCAGTTGAGCAGGTAGGTTTTGGCCGCAGCCCCATCGCCGCGGGTATAGAAGGCAATTTCCGCCAGTCGAATCCAGGTCTCGGCGGAGACCTCCTGATCCGACAGGTTTGCCATTTCAAGGTAATATCGATAGGCCTGCTGGAAATCTCTGGCATCATAACTCAGGCTCGCCAGCAGTCGATACACCTCGCGCTTTTGATCCACCTCGAGCTGCTGCACCCCGATGTCTAAGATCTTTTTCAAGTGGAACAGGGCCAGGGT
>CAZVHJ010000044.1:0-43292 GCA_964627715.1 uncultured Spirochaetaceae bacterium
ATTTTCAGATGATTCAACGGTTCCTTTATCTATAGATTTTACATGATTCAAGTCGGGCACGGCTATCACCTTTTTTCTCAGAAAGGACATCAAATTCCATGACGGCTCGGCGATGACGGCTGAGGAGGTGAAGTACTCTTTCGACCGGGTTTTAAAGATGAACCAGCCACCGTCCTGGATGCTGTCTCAAATGATGGATCTGAACAGCACCAAGGTCATTGATGACTATACCGTCGAGGTCACCCTTACCAAGCCGTATGCGGCCGCTCTCTCCGTGTTCTGCACAATGACGGCTTCCGTGGTAAATCCTGAAATTGTTGAGGCTAACGGAGGAATTGTCGAAGGAGAAGAGAATGTCTGGATGAATACGCATGAAGCCGGCACCGGACCTTTTGCTCTGCGAGAATGGCTGCCCGCCGAGAGACTTACTATGGACAGATACGATGATCACTATTCGGGTGAAGTGCCTCTCAAAACGGTCATTATCCCATTTATTCCAGAAGTTGGAACCCGCGTGATGATGCTCAAGAAAGGTGATGCGGATATTCATGACCATTTCGAATCGGTAAACGTCCCGGATCTCCTGGGCACTGAAGGGTTGACCATCAAACCACAGCCCTCGTTTGACATTGATTTTGCCGCCCTGGGCTGCAGGGGACCGCTTGCCGAGAAGAAGGTGCGGCAGGCTGTTTCCTATGCATTTCCCTACGATACGGTGCTCTCTTTTATCTATCAGGGTTACTCCACCGGAATCACTGGTGCGATTCCGGCAGGAATGTTCGGCCATTACGCCATACCCGAGGGCACGCGTTACAAGCTGGATCTGGAAAAGGCCAGCCGACTTCTCGATGAGGCTGGCTGGGAGTGGCCCGGGGAACCGGGAGTCGGAATCAGGTCCAAGGATGGTCAGCCCCTGGAAATGGAGATTCTCGTTGACCAGGCTGCAGAGAACAGGATCCAGGCAGGTCTCATGTGGCAGAACAATCTGGCCAAGATCGGCTTCAACCTCAAGGTTCGAGAGATCGTATGGGCCATAGCGTACAAGGTTATCCGGGCCCATGAATCAGACAGTATGTTCAGCGGCTGGCTCCCCGATTACGCCGATCCGGACAATTACGCCGACGCTATACTGGGAGGCGACAACTCAGACGCGATATACGGTTCAAGCTACAGTAATCCCAAAATGGACGAGCTGATCGACAAAGCCAAGTGGGAGCCTGACAGGACCAAACGTGCAGCGATCTATAGGCAGATCCAGGAGCTGGGATTTGAAGATGCCCCATATATCTGGATTGCCCAAGTCGCCAACATTCTTGTAATAAATAATAGGGTGAAAGGATACTATTTTAATCCCATTCAGCCGATGGACTTTCGTACCATCTACAAGGTAGCGGAGTAATCTATCCATCGGAGCAACAACACCGGGGCGGGGAGAGTGAGCCTCCCTGCCCCGCTTTTATCTGAACACTACAATAAATGACCTTACGCAGATATATCTTAAGGCGTCTCCTGCTTCTCTTGCCTATCCTGTTGGGCGTGTTGATCATGGTTTTCATCATCTCCTATGTGATTCCCGCCGACCCGGCAAGAGCGTGGGCAGGTCCGCAGGCTCGTCCCGAGCAGATAGAAGCACTACGGGAGCGATATCACCTCAATGATCCGGTATACCTCCAGATCTACTACTATTTGAAAAATCTATTTCTGCATTTTGATCTGGGTGTCTCTCCTACGACCGGTCGGCCGGTCTTGGATGATTTAAGAGCCTTCTTCCCCGCTACCTTTGAACTGGCCTTTCTTGCCTTTCTTTTGGCTATAATCATGGGGATTCCCCTCGGTGTTGTATCAGCCCTCAAGAGGAACAGGTTGACCGACCATATTTCGAGGGCCATTTCGCTGCTGGGAGTTTCCACCCCTCTATTCTGGTCCGCCTTGTTACTTCAGTTTTTATTCTACTTTAAGCTGGGATGGCTTCCCGCAGTTGGGCGTTCCATGATCGATATTCGGCGTTTCACAGGTTTCATTCTGCTGGACAGTGTGTTAAACGGGAACTGGGCGGCTCTTTCAGACGCTTTGAGAAGGTTGATACTGCCCGCTGTCACTCTGGCTTTTTATTCCATGGGTTATCTGGTAAGGATAACCCGAGGGAGTATGCTGGAAGTCCTGGAGTCGGAATACGTGCTCATGGCCAAAGCCAAAGGCCTGCCGCAAAAGATCATCTATTATCGACATGCCCTGAAGAACGCCATCATCCCCCCGATTACGGTGTTGGGGGTCAACTTTGGCTGGCTGCTCGCCGGTACCGTGCTTCTGGAGACCATCTTTGCCTGGCCCGGCATGGGCAGGTATGCAGCCAGCTCCATCGTACAGGTCGATCTACCGGCAGTCGTGGGCTACACCATGGCGGTGGCGTTGATCATGATACTGTCCAACCTAATTGTCGATATATCTTACGGCATCATCGACCCAAGGGTACGGGTGGGAGGAAAGTTTAAATGAAAGCTCCTCCCTTTATTGTTTTTTCATCAAGGTATCGTATCCTGAAGAAGAGGCTGCATCCACTGACCAAGGAGTTCGGCCTCACGCTGTACGTGCTTAGAAAGAGTCTTTTGGCAGTGATTGGAGCCACGATCGTGGCCCTATTCATCTTCATAGCGATATTTGGTCACCTGCTTTGCCCCTATGAGCCCAATGAAGTCGATATTGCTTCTCGCTTCTCTCCACCCAACAGAGAACATCCCTTGGGTACGGACAAGCTGGGAAGGGATGTTTTCAGCAGAATTCTCTATGGTGCCAGATACAGTATCAGGTCTGGTCTTTTGGTATTAGCCATTGCCGTGCCAACGGGTATCATTCTCGGTGGAATAGCGGGGCTATTTGGAGGATGGCTCGACGAGATGATCATGAGGATAACAGATGTTTTCCTGGCCTTTCCCTACCTGATATTGGCCATGGCCTTTTCGGCAGCTCTAGGGCCTTCCCTATTCAATGCCATGCTGGCCTTGTCGCTGGTCTGGTGGCCTCTGTACACTCGCTTGGTCCGTGGCCAGGCCCTGGCCGTACGGGAGAATGCCTATGTGGAAGCAGCCATATCCAAAGGAGCGGGCAGGTGGAGCCTAATCTTTAAACACATCCTGCCCAATTGCCTGTCCCCTATCCTCGTGACCTTTACCCTGGATATGGGCTGGATTATTACGGCGGCCGCTGCCCTGAGCTTCCTGGGATTCGGCGCTCAGCCTCCCCTGTCGGAGTGGGGAAGAATGGTTAGTGACGGACGGATATTTTTGTTTCAGGCCTGGTGGGTTTCCATATTTCCAGGTCTTGCCATCGCTTTAACGGTTCTCGGCTTTAACCTGTTGGGGGATGGCATCAGAGATGCGCTGGATCCGAAACTCAGGAGAATCACTGAAGTAAAATGGAAAAAGAGAATAAGCTCTTAGTGGTTGAGAACCTCCGAACCCAGTTCTTCACTTACGGAGGAGTTGTCGAGGCTCTGGACGATGTCAGCTTCGAGATATTCAACGGTGAGATATTCGGTTTGGTTGGTGAGAGCGGCTGCGGGAAGTCGGTAACGGTAGCCTCGGTCATGGGCTTGGTGCAGAAGCCGGGCAGGGTTATCTCCGGCAGGATTCTCTTGGAAGGTGAAGATCTTCTTCAAAAAAGTGATAGGGAAATGAACTGGATCAGAGGTTCACGGATTTCGGTTATATCTCAAGACCCAACCAGCTCGTTGAATCCACTCTTCAAGATCGGTTATCAGGTCTCTGAATCCATGATCTTTCACCGACGGGTGAAAAAGAAAGCGGCCTGGGCGGAAGCGGAACAAATGCTGACGCGGATGGGCGTGCCCGATGCTGCCGGTAAAGCGCGTAGTTACCCTCATGAGCTGAGCGGGGGCATGCGCCAGCGGGCCGTAATCGCCATGGCTCTTGCCTGCAATCCCGACCTGCTGATTGCAGACGAGCCGACCACAAATCTGGATGTGACGATCGAAAGACAGATTCTTAACCTGGTGAGGCAGCTGCAGAATTACCTTGGAACTTCTGTCTTGTGGATAACCCACGATATGGCTGTTATTGCCGAAATGTGCGATCGTGTCGCCGTGATGTACGCGGGGAATATCGTAGAGCTGGCGGATGTACGCACCATATTTAAGAATCCTAAACACCCCTATACGGTGAAGCTCTTGAAGGCTATTCCATCGTCTGAGAGTACGGCTAAGGAGCTGGACGAGATACCCGGAGCGGTACCCCAGCTGATCAATCCTCCATCGGGGTGCAGGTTTCATCCGAGATGTGAAAGAGCTATAGCGATCTGTAGCGAGGAAAAACCAGAAGATATAAACATTGAGAATGGGCATATGGTGGCTTGCCACCTCTATTCCTGATATGGAGTGATCAATTGCTAGAACCATTAATTGAATGCAGAAAGGTGAGCAAATACTTTCCGATCAAGGGACTCCTGAGAGATGTCGGAAGCGTACGTGCAGTGGAGCAGGTCAGCCTGACCATCCACAAACATCAGACCTACGGTCTGGTAGGAGAGAGCGGTTGCGGGAAAACCACGCTGGCCAGAACGATCATGCGTTTGATCCCACCTACAGGAGGGGAGATCTATTTCGGCGGCTGTAATATTTTGACATTCGCTAAAGATGAATTGAAGGAATTTAGACGGGAAACTTCGATCGTTTTCCAGGATCCTTACACGTCGCTGGATCCTCGGATGATTATCGCCGATGTTGTGGGCGAGCCACTGTCGATCCATGGTATTGCTTATGGGGAGGACAGAGAGGATACGGTCCTGAGCCTGTTGGATAAGGTTGGACTGAAACCGGAGCACATGTATCGCTATCCCCATGAGTTCAGCGGCGGTCAGAGACAGAGAATCGCTATTGCCAGGGCTTTGGCAGGGGACCCCAAGTTTATTCTCCTGGATGAGGCTTCTTCGGCCCTCGACGTGTCTGTTCAAGCCAAGATATTGAAACTTGCTCAATCGTCTGAAAGAAAATATGGCCCTGACCTATCTGTTTATCTCCCATAATCTGAGTGTAATCCGTCACATAAGCGATGAGATCGGCGTGATGTATCTGGGGGAACTTGTCGAGCAGGGAAGCCGGGAGCAGGTCTTTGATACACCCCTGCACCCGTATACCCAAGGCATATTAGCCGCCTCGCCTAAATTGGACCCGGATAAACGAACCCTCTTCGAAAAGGCTGTACTAAAAGGGGAGGTTCCCAGTGCGATCAATCCGCCTCCTGGCTGCCGCTTCCATCCGAGATGCCCCATAGCGATATCTCTGTGTTCTCAAGAAATACCCGCATTCAGGGATATGGGGGAGGGGCACCTGGTGAGCTGTCACCGCGCCTGATACATAAGATAAGTTGTCATGCTGAGTTTCAAACTGTTTCGAAAAAAAACAGTTGCTACTAAGTCCACTGACCCATCACAGAAATTGCCAAAACTGGGAGCCAAGGATATTATTGCCTTCATAATCGCTACCTACCAGCTGTTTCTCCCCCTAGTTGTTGCCCTGATTATTGCTACAATCATAGGTGCAGTGGTTTTCATCTTCCTGTTTTGAAACATGAGCAGAATCGAGGATCTGATAAAAGCAATAGAACGCAGAGGTCTGGATGCTCTTTTCATGCTCAAGCAGGAGACGGTGTCCAAGCAGAATGTCCGCTATATCAGCGGATTTACCGGCAGCTCTGCCCATCTTATCATCTCACGGGAGAGACGGATTCTGCTCACCGACGAGCGGTACACCGAGCAGGCGGCGGCTCAATGTCCTGAGTTTGAGGTCATCGGGCATGAGCGTCAGCCTGACGAAAAGATGCGGGAAGTGCTGGCTACCCCGAAAATCCGGACAGTGGGTTACGAAACACAGAGCCTGACCGTGGAGCAATTCAATTTGGTTCGGGATAGCATTCCCGGAATTGAATGGATCCCCACTACAGGAATCATCGAGGATCTAAGGGCTGTGAAAAGCCCGGAAGAAATCCATTATCTCGAGCAGGCGGCGGAGCTTGCCGCCGCGGGCTTCCAGCATATTCTGAATCTGATCGAGCCGGGGGCCAGGGAGCAGGATCTTGCCCTGGAGCTCGAAATCATCATGAGGAAAAAGGGTGCCGAAGCTCCTGCTTTTGATACAGTACTAATCTCAGGCACCAAGAGCTCTCTTCAACACGGCACTCCATCGCAGAAAAAGATCGAAGCAGGGGATCTCGTTGTTATGGATTTCGGAGCCCAGTACCGAGGCTATAAGTCGGACTTCACCAGGACTGTAGCTGTAGATCACGTGTCTCAGAAGCAGAGAGAGATCTACGCCCTCGTGAAAAAAGCCCAGAGTAGAGGTCTCCAGCTCATCAAACCGGGCATGTCATCAGGAGAGATTTATAGGGAGGTTCAGGAAATCATCACGAGAGCAGGCTACTCCGAGTACTCGGGCCGAGGAATAGGGCATGGTGTGGGACTGGAGATTCATGAAGACCCGGCTATCCGTGCCAACTGTGACGCGGAGCTCAAGATCGGCCAGGTGTTGACCATGGAGCCGGGAATCTATATTCCCGGATGGGGCGGGGTACGCATCGAGGATACTGTAGTTGTTGAGGAGCAAGGCTGCCGCGTGCTGGCAGAGTTAGCGAAAGATCTGATTGTTCTTTAGACCTCGTGCGGGTTGGAGGCGGAGATATGCACCGGAACAAGAAGCTGACGGATGTACATGTCCATATGGATCAATATACCTCCGGAGAGCTGGAGTCTGTGCTCAGAGGCGCCGATGAGGCGGGAGTCAAATGGATCTTGACTTCGGGCCTGGACCTGCAAACATCGCTGCAGGGGATGGAGATCGCCGCTTCTCATGAACAGGTTTTGGCCTCGATTGGGGTCCATCCCTGGACCGCGGCTGAGAATTTTCCTGCCGACTTCGATGAGAAGTTCCCCGAGCTCGTTAAAAAGGAGGCGGCGGTAGCTGTCGGCGAGGTCGGACTGGATTTTATCGATAATCTCTTCTCAGGCACAGTATATCGCGACAATCAGGAATTGTGCCGGCTTCAGGAAACCGCGCTAAGGAGGCAAATCGCCCTGGCCAGGAAAGCGGGAGTCCCCCTCATCGTGCACTGCCGGGGAGCCTATCGGCGAATGATCTCTATCCTCGAAGAGGAAAAGGCGGACAGAGTCGGCGGCGTTATCCACAACTTCGATGAAAGCAAAACAACGGCTGGCCGGTTACTCGATATGGGTTTCTTCGTATCCTTCGGCGGAGCGGTCACCTATCCCGAAGCTGTGGAGCTGCACGATATCGTACGCCATGTTCCCCTGCACGGTATCCTGATCGAGACGGATTCCCCCTACATGCCTCTGTATCTGCAGTCGGCTGAGAAAAACGTGCCCGCCAATGTCGCTCAGGTCGCCCGAACGCTTGCGGAAATCAAGAAAATAGATATCGAGGAACTGATAGACAGGACCTATAAAAACTTTACCAAGCTCCTAAGTATCGAAGACTGACCTGTCTTTTACCCGACCACCTGCAAGGCATGGGAGCAGTGATTCATGCGTTTGGCCCCGGTTTGCGCCACCACTACGATATCCTCGATACGGACGCCGAACTTTCCGGGTAAGTAGATCCCCGGTTCCACGGAGAAAGCCATGCCCTCCTGAAGCTCGAGGGCGTTTCCCTCGATGATGTAGGGCTCTTCATGAACCTCGAGACCGATGCCGTGGCCGGTTCTGTGGATGAACCTCTCGCCGTAGCCTTCTCTGGATATCTCCTCTCTCGCGCTCCGATCTACCATCTGTGCCGCAACACCCGGACCTGCCGCTCGGACGGCTTTCTCCTGGGCACTGTTGACGATCTCATACACGGTCTGGATCTCTTTGGTTGCTCGTTTGCAAACGATTGTGCGGGTGATGTCCGAGCAGTAGCCCTGAATCTTGCAACCGTAATCCAGTATCACCACATCCCCATGCTCGATCCTTCGCTTGCCGGCTCGGTGGTGGGGAAGGGCGCTGTTCGGTCCTGATGCCACCAATGTCTCAAAGGCGATCTTGTCGGCTCCCCTGTCCCTCATAGCCTCTTCGATGGCTGAAGCCAGGGCGAGCTCGGTCATTCCTTCGATGTCCAGCCTAATAGCTTCTTCGAAGGCCGCATCCGCAACAGCACCGGCTTCCTCGAGGAAGCGGATCTCATCGGGGGTTTTGCGCATCCTCATGGTGTTGAGGATTCGAGAGCTCAGGGCGAAGTCCGCTCCTGGAAGCGCCTCCCTCAGCATGAGAAGAAACAAGGCCCACATGCCATCGTCTACTAGCACTTTTGCAGCCCCAGGCGCCAGCTCGGCCAGGGTTCGCTGGAGCAGCTTCCTCGGATCCTCCGAGTCCTTCCAGACACGGACGTCCGGAAAAGGCGATTCCTCTTTGACCTGCCCTTCGTAGAGCTCCGGGACAAGGAAGACGGGACCGCCCTCCCGGGGCAGAACAAAGAACAGCATGCGTTCCATCGGCTCATCGTAGAAACCGCTCAGATAGAGCATATTGGAGCTCGGAAAGAGCACAAGCAAATCGTAGTCCTGTTCGGCGAGCAGCCTTTGAGCCTTTTCTACTCTGTCAATGGGGATTTCCATCTTTCTCCTCTTCCAGCGACACTGCGATCTTCTCGATCCCTTGCTGCCATATTCTCAAACCTATTTCCTCTATCGTTTTCCACTGGGATTCCGGAATGCGGGCAAAGACGTTGACGGGCAGGTATCCCCTGTGGTCCCTGGTGACTTCCGGGCCGTAATAGATGGCAACCGCTTCCATCGCTTCCGAATCCTCCTTTTCCCACTCTTTCCAGTAGATCACGTCTCCCGTGTTGGTCTGAGTCGTCTGGTTCTCCCGGGCAATGCTCACCGCGCTCTTTACGGGAAAGTTGATCTCCCGACCCGACCACCTGGAGTGGTAGACCGTAGCCTCCAAGGGCAGCATTTTGAGGAAGACCTCGACGGTTCTGGGATTTATCTGGGGCAGCGCTCTGGCGGTCAACTTGCCCCCTCTTTCGAAAGAAAACACGATCTGCCAGTTCATCTCACTTTGTGTATCTTCTTCCTGAGCTTTTTTGTGGCCTCGAGATCCACCTTCATCTCTTTCTCGTTTATCACAACGCCGTAGCCCTCTTTCGCACTCTTAAGAGACACGTATCCGTTGATCACGTCGTCGAGGACCAGGCTGGGTTCTCTGTCCAGGGGTGAGCCATAGCCTCCCCCGCCGCCGGTCTGAAAGCTTACGACCTCATTTTCTTTGAGGGGCAGGTTAGAGATCTTCCGCCACGACTCCTGCTTGCCGTCATTCCTGTAGACAATCGTAATGTTCGGCTTTCCGTCCTTTCCGCCGAACAATCCCCACGGAGGAGTGTATTTTACCCTGTCCGTGGTCACGGTGAGCCCGGCATCGTGACCAATAATGTGGTAATCCCGAATGACCCCAAGTCCGCCGCGGAACTTGCCCGGCCCGCCGGAATCCTGGTGAAGCTGGAAGCGGTCCACGCGCCAGGGATAACGCACCTCGGCGACTTCAACCGGGACATTGTACGTATCCCCCAGGTCCATTGAGAAAAGGGCGTGTTCTCCATCCTCGGAGGGTTTGCCACCATAGCCGCCAGCATCTCCTTCCGCGCATACGTAGTACTTTCCGGTCCTGGGATCTGTCCCGTAGATGAAGTTCGCCATGGAATCACCGAAATGCCCAGCCCTCACCCGGTCGGGTATCGCCGGGGCCAGGGCTTTCAGAATCAAGTCGGGTATCGTAGTAGTAGGAGCCGGCCACATGGCACAGGCGGCGGGGAACCTCGGATTCAGCAGGCTGCCCTCGGGAATGATGATTTTCAGCGGCCGGAAGAAACCCTCGTTGCTGGGCAGGTCCGGTGTTGTGATGATCTTGAATCCGTACCTTGCCGAAGAGATGGTCGAGGGTTCGGGGACGTTCATCGGACCCCGACACTGCTCGTCGGTCCCTGTAAAGTCCATGGTCATTTCCTCGTCTTCCACGATTATGCTCACCCTGACCCACACCTTGTCATCGAGTGGTTCGTCGTCGTTGCCGTCTCCGTCCAGCAGCGCCTCGGCGGAGTAGCTGCCATTGGGGATGCGGCGTATCGCCGCCCTGGCCATTCTGTCCCCCTGTTCCAGGATTTCCCGAATGGAGCCGAGGGTTACATCGAGACCGTAGGTGTCGATGATATCGCAGAAGCGTTCACCCGCTTTGCGCACTCCGGCGATCATAGCGCGTACGTCTCCCAGCACCGGGTCGGGAACGCGGGTGTTGGCCCTGATCAGGCGGAGCACATCTTCATTTGGTTTGCCTTCCACCATGAGCTTGACCGGTGGCATTCGAAATCCTTCCTGAAAGACTTCCACCGTGTTGGAATACCAGCCTCCCGGATAGATTCCTCCCATGTCCACCGTGTGTCCCCGAAAGGCAGCCCAACCCCTGACCTCTCCTGCATGGAAAGCCGGGCAGAGCACGGTCAGATCAGGGCAGTGGGTCCCGCCGCCGTTGTAAGGATCATTGCATAATATGACGTCCCCGGGATTCAATTTTTCCCGCCCGATAGTGCTGTAGGTGGATTCCACTGCATAGTCCAAGTTGGCCAGAAAGATGGGAAGTCCAGGCGTTTCGGCGATCAGGTTGGCCTCACTATCCAGTATTCCACAGCTGAAATCTACGACTTCATAGAGAATCGGGCTGTAGGCGGCCCTCTCAATTGTTCTTCGAATGTCACGACTTGCCGCGATAAGACGATTACGGATGACTTCCAGGGTAATTGGATCGATTTTCATAATCACTCCTCGTTGAGCTTAATGACGAGATTGCCGTACGGGTCAACGCTGCATGTTTGACCCGTCTGCACTACGGTAGTAGCTGTGGCCTCCTCGATCAGAGCAGGTCCGGAAAATACATTCCCTGAGAGCAGGTTGTCCCTTCTGAAGATGCTGAACTCCTCGTACCTTCCCTCACCGACATAGACCTCTCTTTTTCCCATCCTGGCTTTTGGCGCGGGAGACTTTGAGCCGGAAGGGATCGTTTCCAGGCTGGGCTTCTTGACCCTGGCAATGCTCATTACCTTGATAGAGACGATTTCTTTTGGCTCTTCCGGGGCGTTGTGCCCGTAGACCTTGAGATGAAGCTCGTCGAAACTTTGCTCCAGATCCGCCTTACTGTGGTCAGCCAGTTTTGCGGGAGCCGGAACGCTCAATGTATGTTCCTGCCCCGAATATCTGAGATCCATTTCGTAGGACAAAACTATGCTCTTGTCGGTGACGTTCTCCAGTGTGAAGATCTCCCTGACTCGGGCCTCCAGCTCTCTGAATATTCCATTGATCGTCGTTACATCGGCCTCGTTCATGGGCTTGATGTAGGTTTGTCCAAAATCGTGCCTGAGGTCGGCCATCAGCATTCCCCATGCGGAGAATACTCCGGGAAAGGGCGGTACGATCACAGTGGGTATATTCAGCTCTTTGGCAATGGCCACTGCATGGATAGGCCCGGCGCCGCCGAATGCCACAATGGCGAACTCCCGAGGATCGTAACCTCGTTTCACGGTCATTGACTGCAGGAGTCCCGCCATGTTGATATTGACGATTTTAATAATCCCCAATGCCGCTTCGGCGATGTCGAGATCGAAGTAATCGGCGATTCTTTGTATAGCCTTGCGCCCATGTTGGGTCGAGATCTCCATCTTCCCCCCGAGGAAGTATTCCGGGTCGAGTATGGCAAGCTGGAGATTCGCATCCGTGACCGTAGGCTCTATACCGCCCCTCAGGTAGCAGGCCGGGCCCGGCTCAGCCCCGGCGCTCTGCGGTCCAACGTGCAGCGCCCCCGCGTCGTCGATCCAGGCGATGCTGCCCCCGCCGGCTCCTATCTCCCGCATATCGACTACGGGCAGCAGGATGGGGCGACCCTCGACGAAGTATTGATCCGCGCTCTCCGGCATTCCTCCGGTGACTATGGCGGTCTTGGCGGTGGTTCCGCCCATATCATAGGTAATCACATTGTCATAGCCGATCATGCCGGCCAGCTGTGCCCCCCCTATGGCACCGGCTGCGGGGCCCGACTCCACCATGGCGATTGGCATGTCCCTGGCCACCGCCGATGTCATGATGCCGCCGTTGGACTGCATGATCTGCAGCACATTGTTGAAACGGCGCTTTGCCGTTTCAGCTTCGAGGTTTCGTAAGTATCCCTGCACCACCGGCATCACGTACGCATTCTGCACGGTGGTGCTGGTCCGCTCGAACTCGTAGTAGCGTCTGGTAATGTAATGTGAGAGTGACACCGCCAGCTCAGGGTAGCGTTCGCCCAGAAACTTGCCTATCTCCTGCTCATGTTTCGGATTCGCGTAGGCGTTGAGCAGGCAGACCGCTACCGAGTCGACCTTCTCTTTACGCAGCTGCTCGATGATCGGTTCGAGGTCTCCGGTTTTCAGGGGAACCAACACCTCGCCGTTGGCGGCTATCCTCTCTGCAATCTCGAGACAGAGGTATCTCGGGACCAAAGATCTTGGCTTCCTGTAGAGGGCGTCGTACATCTCTGTGCGATTGCTCCGTCCGATCTCAAGCACATCTCTGAAACCCTTGGTGGTGATCAAAGCCGTCTTGGCGCCCTTGCCTTCGATCAGGGCATTGATCACCACGGTGGTCCCATGGACGAGAAACGAGACTTCATCCAGGGGAATCTCGAATTTCTCCATGCATTGGATCGTACCAACAGCGGGATCCTGCGGTGTGGAAGATACCTTGCTGACCTGGATCTTGCCGGTATCTTCATCGAGAACCACTCCATCGGTGAACGTTCCGCCTACATCCGTGCTCAATCTGTACATCTATGCCTCCTGAACCACTCTGATATGCCGCAACCTGGGACTCAAAACAACGATAATTGTTACAGTATAATCGCTTCTCCTCAGCTTTAATAAAGATGACATCTGACCAGGTGACCCTCCTCCGCCTCTACCATCGGCGGATCGATCTTCGGACATATATCGATCTTCTCGGGGCAGCGGAGGTGGAAACTGCATCCAGTAGGCACATTGACCGGGCTGGGGATTTCTCCTTTGGATATCACCTTCTTTGGCTTGAGGACTTCCTCCTCCTCTGTAACCACCGGTATCGACGAGAGCAGCATCTTCGTGTATGGATGAAGAGGCTTCTGAAAGAACTCGGTTGTCGGGGCGATCTCGCTGATCTTACCCAGATACATGATTGCCACCCTATCGGCCATGTTCCGCATCAGGCTCAGGTCGTGGGTAATGAAGAGATAGGTAAGCTTCAGCTTCTTCTGCAGTCGTATGAGCAGGCTGATTATTTTCGCCTGCACCGAGACATCCAGTGCGGAAGTCGGCTCATCCAGGATTACGAAGGAAGGATCTGAGGCCAGAGCCCTGGCTATAGCTACCATTTGCTTCTCGCCTCCCCCTATCGCCTGCGGGTATTTGTACAGGTACTCTTCCGGCGGCAGCTCCACCATTCTCAAGAGCTCTTTCGCTCTTTCCAGGCGATCGTTGTTGCTGCTTTGAACACGGTGAACTTTGAGTGGCAGGCTCAGGGCCTGCTTTATGCTCCAGCGGGGATTCAGAGAGGACCCCGGATCCTGAAATACGATCCGTATGTCTCGCTTCAAATCCATGGGACGCTTTTGGGTAACTACGCTTATGTTCTGATTCTTGTAAAAAACATTTCCCGCTGTAGGTTTGTAGATTCCTACAAGAGTATGAGCTACGGTGGTCTTCCCGGAACCCGATTCACCCACGAGCCCGAATGTCTCGCCCTCCTTGACCGAGAAGCTGACGGTATCGACCGCTCTTACGGTCCCCTGTCTTGTGAAAAAGTACTTCTTTAGCTCAGAAACGGTCACGATATCTTTCGGCAAACCGATCATCTCCTGTAGAGAAAGCAGGCGACCCTGTGGCTGTCTCCACCGCTGTAAAATGAGGGACGCTCCTTCCTGCATATCGGCATTGCATGGTCACAGCGAGGGTGAAACCTGCACCCCCGAGGAGGGTTGAGGTAGTTGGGAATCCTGCCCCGAATACCCTTGCTTATACCTTCACCGGTGAGTTTGGGCACAGTTTTCAATAATCCTTTGGTATAAGGATGCAACGGATCGGCAAAAAGATCTTTTGTCTCGGCCTCCTCCACGATATTCCCGGCATACATGATATATTCCCGATCAGTAACGTTTTTCACAACTCCCAGCGAGTGGCTTATCAGCAGGATCGAGGTTCTGTTCTTTTCAACCAGCTCGTCTAACCGCCTCAGGATCTGATCCTGTATTGTAACGTCCAGGTTTGTGGTAGGTTCGTCCGCCAACAGAAGCCTGGCAGCACTGCTAAAAGCCTCGCTTATACAGACTCTTTGTCTCATCCCGCCGCTCAGTTGTATGGGATAGTTGTTGAGAATTCTCTCCGCATCGGGCATTCCGGTTTCCCTGAGCACGGCAACGGCCAGCTCTCTAATCTTCTTCCTGGACCGCTGCCCCCTGCCCCTGCCTGCGTGCAGATGCTTGATGATATCCTCCAATTGGTAGCCTACTGTAAAAACAGGATTGAGAGCCGAGAGGGGATCCTGGAATATGGCTGTTATCTCTCCTCTTCTCAAGGCTCGTATTTCACGGGGCTTCATCTTGAGGATGTCCTTCCCCCTGTAGATGATCTGTCCTGCACAAATCCTGGCAGGAGGGGTAGGGAGAACCTGGAGGATCGTTTTTATCGTGGTCGTCTTTCCACAGCCGGTTTCTCCTACCAGGCTTACCTTCTCTCCCTCGGCGATCGTCAAGTCCACGCCGTTCAATACTTTCAGCATACCCTCGAAGGTCTTGTAATGAACGTGCAGGTTCTTTATTTCCAGCAGTGGATTCATCTTCGCTGTTATATCTCTTCAACGGCGAACATATCCCGCAGGCCGTCACCCACGAGATTGAAGGCCAGTATGACAACCACGATGGCAAGTGCCGGGAATATGGTCATCCACCATTCGGCAGGCAGTCTCTTTGCCCCGTCCGCGACCATTGTTCCCAGGCCGGGCTTAGGAGGCTGCACGCCGAGGCCGATGAAACTCAGAGAAGCGCCCAGGGTTATGACGAAGCCCATGTCCAAAGTTATCTTTGTCAGGACCGGTCCTGCGCAGTTCGGGAGGATCGCTCTGAGCAGGATATACAGTTTGCGGACGCCGGTAAGCTCGGCTTCTATCACGAAGTACTCGTTACGCAGCGAAGCGGTAATCGAATAAACCAGTCTGCAATACCAGGGCCACCACATCAGTGATATAGCCATCATTTGGTTCATTATGTTAGGACTCAGCATAGCGGTAATGGCCAAGGCCAGAATCAGGGGAGGGACAGCCAAGAAGATATCCGTGATCCTCATGATCACGATCTCGAGCTTCGTGCGCTGATAGTAGCCGGCAACAAGACCCAAAATGATGCCCGGTGGAACGCTCAAGCAGATAACGACCACCGCCAATGACAGGGAAAAGCGATACCCAAAAATAACCCGGGTAAATACGTCCCTGCCAACAGTGTCGGTTCCAAAAAAGTACTTTCTGTTTGGGGACTGGCTCGATTCACTGAAGTTTGTATACGGACCTGCGTGTTCCGGGTACGGAGTGATATGCGGGGCAAGGGCGGCGGCAAGAACGATTAATGCAAGAATGATCAGTCCCGCTACGGAGAGAGGATTCCTGGAGAATTTGTACCAGCCTTTGGAGAGATTGGTTTTTCTTCTTGCTAGAGCCGCAAGGACAAGCTTTTTATTCAACACCACTTATTCTCCCCTTCCTTGGAGCCTTATTCTGGGATCGAGAAATGACACGGCTATGTCGACGACGACATTTACAGCGGCAAAAGCAACTCCGACGACCAGGACTACTGCAACTATGGCATTGAGATCCTTGTTCAACATCACGGTGACCGCGTAGCGGGCGAATCCGGGCCACATGAACACGAGCTCCACGAGGAAGGCGTTAGCGATGATAAAGGCGATATCCAGGCCCATTATTGATACGGTTGGTATGAGGGAGGGTTTCAACAGATATTTGAAGATAATGGATCCTTTGGGAATGCCGTACACGGTATGGGCGGCTACATAGTCTTTCTGCAGATTGTCAACTATAGAGGAACGGGTGACTCTGCTCTCCTGAGCCAGATTGGCTATTGCCAGGCTTACAGCCGGCAGGAGGATATGCTTGAGGGAGTTGAGGGCAAGAGAGAGCTTCCCGGTAAGAAGACTGTCGATGATAAAAAATCCAGTTATCCTGGGTGGAGGACTCAAGGCCAGACTGATTCGGCCTATCGCCGGCGCGAGCCCCAGGATATGGCTGAAAATGAACATCAGGAAAATGGCCACCGCGAAAGGGGGAGTAGCAATGCCGATATACGAGACCAGCCGTGACAGGCCGTCAAACAGGGAGTTTCTGAAATAACCGGCCAGCACTCCCGTTACCTGCCCTACAACGAGGGATATTAGAAAAGAGAAGAATACCAGCTCCAGGGTTGCGGGAAGATAATCACTCAGATCCTTCACCACCGGACGGCGAGTGTACAACGATATACCCAGATCCCCCTTCAGTACTCCTTTGAGCCAGAAGTAGTATTGAACGGGAAAGGGTTTGTCCAGATAAAGCTCTTCTCTGAGTTTCTGCACCTGCTCCTTGGTGGCGAGAGAACCCAAAGCCACCCGCGCCGGGTCTCCGGGTACGACCCGGGCAATGAAGAAGATAAGCACGGATAGACCGAATAGGACGACAATGGCTTGCAGCAGCCTTTGGAATATGTATTTGATCATTATGCTTTTCTATAAAGCCGGAAGGGCGAGAAGCCATCTCACCCTCCCGGACAAACTGCTCGAATGTCGCGTTCCCTTTTGATTATTTCTTCTTGGTAAGATCGATCCTCCAGTTATGCATGTTCGCGGTAGGTCCTACCATGGGAAATCTTTCTCTAGGACCGATGATGTAATCCTGGCTGGTGAACTGTGCCGGGATTTCATACGGGTAAAGCGCAAGACCGAGAGAGGAGAGCTTTCCTTGGAGCTCGCGATATATCTCTGTCCTGGCATCGAAATCCAGTGTCTTACGTGCCCGATCGATCAGTCTGCCGATCTCCTCATCTTTATGCCAGTGAGCAGCGTAAATGCCTCCGACGTTGTCGGGATGGTACATATAGAAGAGAAAGGAATCCGGTGAGGGATAGACAGCGGGGAATATGAAGATCGTCATATTCGGTGTCGTATCCGCAGCTCCACACTCAGCCGAGTACTGAGGCCAGGGAGGACCGGCTATCTCCATCTTTATACCCAATTTCGCCAGATCGGCCTGTAACTGCAGACCTATTTCCTCTTCGGACTCCAGGCCGGCACAGTAGTGATAGACGACCGTTACATCTTCGGGTTTGTATTTTGATTGAGCAAGCTCCTGGCGTGCCTTTTCCAGGTTTTGCTTCCGAGGTTGAGGAGGAACCTTGATGTATCCGGGCAGTGCCGACGAATAGATACCCGCTTCTCCGGCACCGAAGGACTTGTACTCGTTGAGTATCGCTTCATAGTCGAAGGCATACAGGAGCGCCCTTCTGAAGTGCACATCGTCGGTGGGTGGTGCAGTGGTGTTCAGCCATATCGTCCAATCCTGAGCCCACATGGGATGCAGTTTCAGGCCTTTGGTATTCTGTATTTCCTGCAGCGTTTTTCTGCTGAAACCGCCGTTGATTTCCAGGTCAAGCTGTTTGCCCTTGAGCATGGTCATCAATGTGGCGGTCTCCCAGTTCATGATGAAGATCAGCTTCTCGACTGGCACTTCGTTAGGCCCCCAGTCCTCCCAACCGAGAAAATAATCTTTAAACCGGACGGCTTCCAGCCTCTCCCCGGGTGCATGGCTTGCCAGCATATAGGGACCGGTCCCTGCATCGTGAGCCGCCAGCCATTCCTGTCCGTAATCTCCGAATTCCCCATAATCACCGGACTTCTTGTTTTCGAGCACAAGCTCCTTATTCAAAGGCCAGAACAGGGTCAAGGTGTTCGGAAACACAGCGTTGGGTTTTTCCAGGATGAAATCGACCACATATTTACTGACCACCTTGGCGGTCAATTTCCCTACCGTGCCTGAATAGCCCTGTCCCATGGTGATGAGCCTCTCCATGGAGAAGGCCACGTCCTCGGCTTCCAGCTCACTACCGTCGTGGAACTTGACTCCCTGCCTCAGCGTGAATCGCCAGTGGTCAACCTTGCCATCCACAGCTTCCCATTTTTCGGCAAGATGGCCTCTCAGCCTTCCCTCAGGCGTCGGGTAGACCAAAGGACTGTAGAGGTTATAGGCCACCTGAGCATCGTACCAGTCCATGGCTAAGCCCGGGTCGGCCAGAATTACAGGCATCCCGTTGATAACGGCTACGTTTTCTGCCGCCGGGACAGCCGCCTCGCGCACTTCCTCTTCCACCTTTTCCGGCTCTTCTACCTCTTCCTGCCTTCCTCCACTGAACAGAAAAGCGGGAGAGATTATAAGCGATGCCAGCAGTAGGATTAGTGCAGCTTTCTTGATCATTTTTTTTACCCCCTATTTAAAAATATATTAAGGAACAAATGCTCCTTATTTAATTTTTAGGTATTTGGAAACAGACGGAGTTTCATCCTGGATGAAAATTCAAGTATTTTTATAAACAATATTAAATATTATAGAACACTGGATTTCAAAGTGCAAATATAAATTATAAGGCCACTTCGGTGCTCGAGGTCTTTCAAGGAATCGAGCTTTTTCAAAGTCGTTCAGAGGCATTTAGCGAAGAATGAATCCGTCTCGAAATGGATCTTCTGGGTCTATTAAAAACTCGTGACGGCCGGTGATATAGGCCGAGCCCTCCACTTGAGGAATGACGGCGGCATAGGGACCGAAGGTTGTTGTTCCAGTGAGCCAGCCGGTGAAACGGCTGCCTAGGATGCTCTCAATGATTTTCTTCTCGTTCAACTTAATTTCATCCCGGGCATACAACAGGGCAAGGCGCCCGCTCACGCCGGTTCCGGTGGGAGAGCGATCGACCTCGCCCTCCGCAAAGACACAGACGTTGCGGATGTCCGCTCCCTCGCCAAGCGGAGGACCGATGAAGATGGTGCCGTAGAGAAAGCTCAGACCCTCTTCGAAGGGATGAACGATCGGGCGGCTGGCCACGATCGCCCGCTTGATAGCCATTCCTTTTTCGATGAGCCCTCGATAATGATCTGCGGTACAGTCAAGGCCGACTTCTTCTGCCTCGACGTAGGCATAGAAAGCTCCCCCGAAAGCAAGGTCATAACGCACCACCCCCAGCCCGGGCACACTGACCGTCTCGTCCAAGGCCAGGACGAAGGAAGGAACATTCTCAAAATAGACGCTTTTCACCCGTCCGTTTGAAATCCTGGCCCGAGCGACAACCAGGCCGGCGGGAGTGTCGATCTTTATAGTGGTCTCAGGCTCGGTTACCGAAAACATACCGGTTTCCAGGGCGACCGTTGTCACCCCGATGATCCCGTGGCCGCACATGGTACTGTAGCCTTCGTTGTGCAGGAACAGGATACCCATATCGGCATCCGGAGTGACAGGCCGGGTAATGATACATCCGTACATATCGGCATGGCCCCGCGGCTCCCACATAAGTGCGGTTCGCAAGCTGTCCAGTTTCTCTTTGACGTATGTTCGTCGGGCTAAAATGGTTTTTCCCCGTAAATCCGGAAATCCATCGGTTATGACCCGCAGCGGTTCTCCCTCGGTGTGCGCATCGATTGTCCTTATTCTTATCCACTGATCGGGAACCGACCAGTGTCTCGGATTTTTCATAGCTTCCGCCTTGTCAACCTTTCAAGCCTTCCCTGTACTGCGTGGGTGTCATGCCGGTAGTAACCTTGAACTGCCGCGTAAACGCGCTCTGATCGGAGAAACCACATTTCAGTGCAATATCAACTACCGTGGCGTCAGTAGATCGCAGGAGCTCGCAGGCTATTTGGATCCGTGTTTTGATGATGAACTGACCTGCCGTCAGCCGGAAGACCCGCTTCATACGTCGCTCGAACTGATAGACGGATAATCCGCACATCCTGGCCAGCGATTCAATCTTCAACCGTGTGCCGTAATGAGCCTGTATGTAATCCACGGCCCCGGCCAGCTCTCTGAAACCGCTATCCTGGGCCTCCGGCATGGGGATGTCCTTTGAAATCCCCACCAAACCAAGAATGTTCCCGGTCCTGCTCCGCAGCGGCAGTTTTGTCGTGATACACCATCCGGATTCTCCTTTGCCGTAAAGATGGAGCTCGAGTAGATCCCGGAATTCAATCCCATTTTCCAGAACATGGCGGTCCTGCTCGTAGTAACTCTCCGCCATAGGGGCTGGAAAAACTTCGAGGGTGGTCTTTCCAAGGAGCTGTGACTTAAAGCGGAGAGAGCAGCGCCGGACCAGGGTGCGATTTACGGCGACGTATCGAGCCTTCCGATCCTTGATAAAAAAAACCAGGTCGGAGATGGGATCGAACAGCTCCTCAGCTGTCGGCAAAAGGGGTATTTCTCGAATGTCGTTTACCTCTTGCGAAGACAATCCTCACAAAATCCTTGGGCAACTCGAGTGTAAATGTTGTGCCGAAAACCCAGCTACAGCTAAGGTTTAATGCTATATTCGAATGGTAAAATAATCCTATCTTTATTGCAACGAGGGCTCAAACAAGGGAATGACAACCGGCACCATCTTCGATATCAAAAGATACGCCGTCCACGACGGTCCGGGCATCCGCACGACGGTTTTCCTCAAGGGATGCCCCCTTCGCTGCCAGTGGTGTCACAATCCCGAAAGTCAGGCATCTTCTCCCACGTTGCTCTACAGGCATAACCTGTGCGTAGCCTGCGGTCGATGCGTCGCGGCCTGTCCGAAGGGAGCGCTGCGGTCGACGGATAACGGCGTCGACCGAGATGTTTCCCTCTGCACGGGCTGCGGCTTGTGCGCGGAGGTTTGTCTTTCAGGAGCCATGGAACGGGTGGGGCGTCGAATCTCTTCCGGGGAGCTCATTGCTGAAATCGAGCGGGATATACCCTTCTTCGATGAATCAGGCGGCGGAGTTACCTTCTCCGGGGGAGAGCCGCTGGCCCAGCCGAAATTCTTAAGCGAAATGTTGGATCTCTGTGTCGAGCGGGACATCCACAGGACTGTGGACACCTGCGGTTTTGCGAACCAAAAAATCTTGTCGAATATTGCCGGGAAGACGGACCTCTTCCTGTTCGATATCAAGATCATCGATCCCGAATTGCACAGGAAGGTCACAGGACAGAGCAACGGACGGATTCTACAAAACCTACGCTGGCTGTCTGATGGCGGATACCGGGTCGAGGTACGGATTCCCATCATTCCGGCTATGACCGACGGAAGAGACAACATCGATGCCGCCGGCGCGCTGCTCTCCTCGCTGTCAAATCTGCCCACAGTCAGACTGCTTCCCTTTCATCGGACAGCATTGGAAAAATATAAGAGGTTCGGCATGGCGGTCCCATCGGGATATGACGGTGCCCAGCCGTCTGAGACTGATATGCAGCGCGTGGCCCGGCTGCTGGAAATCCGGGGGCTCAGCGTGATGTATGAAAAGAGGAGAATAACCTGATGACTGAAAGAGTAAATCGGCTTCGAGAGGAGAGTTACCAGGCCGAGGTTAGCCTGTCAATTGAAAGGGCGGAGCTTATCACAGAATTCTACCGGGAGAATATCGGCAAGTACTCCGCACCCGTGATGCGGGCCAGGGCGTTCGAGTATCTCTGCCGGCACAAGAGCATCTTCATCGGGAATGGAGAGTTGATTGTCGGAGAACGGGGGCCGCGGCCCAAGGCGGTTCCCACCTATCCAGAGCTCACCTGCCACAGCGAGGAGGATCTCCGCATCCTGAACACCCGCCCCAAGACACGCTATGCGGTCACGGAAGAGGACACCCGGCGTTACCGCGAGACCATCATACCCTTCTGGCGCGGCCGGTCTATGAGGGACCGCCTCTTTCAGGAACTTACGGATGGATGGAAAGCCGTCTACGAGGCGGGCATCTTTACCGAGTTCATGGAACAACGGGCTCCGGGCCACACGACGCTGGACGGTAAGTTCTACAGAAAAGGCCTTATTGACTTCAAGCAGCAGATTACCGAGCGTATCGCGCGCCTTGATTTCATTAACGATCCCGGAGCCTCCGCCCGGCGTGAACAGCTTGCCGGGATGAGTATTGCTTGCGATGCCGTCATTATTTTTGCAGAACGCCATGCGGAGCTGGCTCAAAGATTGGCCCGAGGAGAGAAGGATCCGCAACGTAGAGCGGAGCTTGAACGGATTGCAGCTAATTGCCGCCGGGTACCGGCTCATGCGCCCCGGGATTTTTGGGAAGCGCTCCAGATGTACTGGTTTATGCACCTGGGGACCATTACGGAGTTGAACGGATGGGATGCCATGAATCCCGGGCATCTGGACCGTTATTTCTATCCCTTCTACGCGAAGGACCTGGAGTCGGGATCCTTGTCGAAGGATTTCGCCCGAGAGCTCCTTCACTGTTTCTGGATCAAATTCAACAACCACCCCGCTCCGCCCAAGGTGGGTGTTACCGCCGAGGAGAGCGGAACGTATAACGACTTCACGAACATCAATATCGGTGGAGTGCTGCCGGACGGAAGCGACGGCGTCAATGAGCTCTCTTACCTCATGCTGGAAGTCATGGAGGAGATCCACCTGCTGCAACCACAGGGCAACATCCAGCTCAGCCGCAAGAATCCGGATCGCTTCCTGAAAGCTGCCTGCCGGGTCATACGCAAAGGCTACGGTTATCCGGCGGTCTTCAACGCAGATGGCGTCGTCGAGCAGCTGGTACGTTGCGGTAAGAGGATCGAGGATGCCCGGGAGGGCGGCACGAGCGGATGTGTCGAGACCGGAGCATTCGGCAAGGAAGCCTATATCCTGACGGGATACCTGAATACGCCCAAGATTCTGGAAGTAGCGCTGCACAACGGCGTAGATCCGAGGACCGGCAGACGAATCGGTATTGAAAGCGGCGATCCCCGATCGTTCAGGAGCTTCGAGGAACTGTTCGCTGCATTCGAAGAGCAGCTTCGCCATTTCGTGAACTTGAAGGTTGCGGGAAATCAGTACATCGAACGGATGTACGCCCGGGAGATGCCGGCGGTGTTTTTGTCGGTACTGATCGACGACTGCATCGAGAAGGGCCGGGACTACAATGATGGAGGTCCCAGGTACAACACGAACTACATCCAATGCGTAGGGATCGGTACCATTACAGACAGCCTTTCGGCGATCAGCAAACATGTGTTCGACGACGGTTCCCTCACTATGGACGCTCTCCTGAAAACGCTGGCAGACAATTTCGAAGGCCATGAAGAGATCAGACTCATGCTGACCAACAAGACCTCCCGGTACGGAAACGACAACGACTACGCCGACAGCATCATGGTCCGGGTCTTCGATGCCCTTCATGCTGAAATTGATGGCAGACCGAATACGAAGGGCGGAGAGTATCACTTGGACATGCTGCCCACCACCTGTCATATCTACTTCGGATCGGTTCTCGGTGCAACCCCGGACGGACGCCGTGCCGGCCTGCCGACCTCGGAAGGGATCTCCCCCGTGCAGGGAGCAGACCGAAACGGACCCACGGCGGTTATCAAGTCAGCGGCCAAGATGGATCACTTGCGTACCTGCGGTACACTTCTGAACATGAAGTTCACGCCCGGTGTCCTGCAGGGCGCGGACGGAATCGACAAGCTCGCGCAGCTTGTTCGCACCTACTTCCGGCTCGACGGTCATCACCTCCAGTTCAATGTAGTGGATGCGGAGCTCATGCGTCACGCTCAGGAAAATCCACAGGAACACAGGGATCTCATTGTACGCGTGGCCGGCTACAGCGATTATTTCTGCAATATTGGCAGGGAGCTTCAGGATGAGATCATCTCCCGCACGACCCAGGAAGCGTTATAGCCTACCTATCTCCTCAAGACACATAAGAAGAAAATTTATCAACAATAGAGGAAAATGGTTTAATATCATTGAGAGCTGTTCGCTCAGGAGGGACGTAGCAGTCGAGAATGGCAGCATACTTGAGAGTCGCAAGCGATATCGGCGGTACCTTCACAGACCTGGTTTATCTCGATGAAGCTACCGGAGAAACCGGTGCTTTCAAGACATCAACCACCCCAGGTGATTTTGCCCAAGGAGTACTTCATACTATTAAAAAGGCAGAGTTCGAAGTCCCTGCCACCTGCTTTTTTATCCACGGCTCCACCGTGGTAATAAACACGCTTACCGAAAGAAAGGGCGCCAAAACGGGACTGATCACGACCCGCGGATTCCGGGATGTTCTTGAGATAACCCGGGCCAACAGACCTGATCTCTACAATATGTACTACACAAAACCCAAACCCTTTGTCCCCAGACAATTCCGCCTGGAAGTTCGAGAAAGGATGAATTGCAGGGGCGAGGAGTTGCTGCCGTTGGATGAAGAGGATGTAGAAAAAGCCGTCGCTTATCTCAAAAAGGAGGGTATTGAAAGCATTGCAGTATGCTTTCTGCATTCCTACGCGAATCCCTCCCACGAGTTAAAATGCGGGGATATCATACGACGAGCAGCTCCTGGACTACCGGTCACTCTCTCCTGCGAGATAACCCTGGAGTGGCGAGAATACGAAAGAACCAATACCGCCGTGCTGAACAGTTATGTGCTAACGAAAACAGGAGCGTACCTGGATAATTTGGAGAAGAATCTCTCGGAGATGGGGATGGGCAGAGTATGCCATATCATGCAGTCCAATGGCGGTACAGTTACCTTCGAGCGCGGCAGAACAGCTCCAATCAACACGGTCGAATCCGGTCCGGCGGGAGGCGTAATCGGAGCCGCAGTTCTAGGTAAAGCGATCGGCGAGGTAGATGTTATATCCTTCGACGTGGGCGGCACCACCGCTAAAGTATCGCTGGTTGTGGGAGGGAATCCACCAATATCGACGGATTACAAGATCGAATGGAGGAGAGATTTTGCCGGCTATCCGATCCTTGCACCCACGATAGACATCGTGGAGATAGGTTCCGGAGGCGGATCCCTGGCCTGGGTGGACGGTGGGGGGGCGCTGCGGGTTGGACCTGAAAGTGCGGGAGCAGATCCCGGCCCGGCCTGTTACGGCCGGGGTGGAAACAGCCCGACGGTTACCGACGCGAATGTTGTAGCCGGGCGGATCAATCCCGCTTATTTCCTGGGCGGAGAAATACCTCTACACGTCGGTCTAGCTAAAAAAGCGATCAAACCCATAGCGGCGGCCTATAAGATCAGCATCGAAGAAGCCGCCATGGGCATAATCCGGCTCGCCGATTCTTCGATGATGAATGCACTCAAGCTCGTATCGGTCAGGCGGGGTTATGATCCCCGCGACTTCACGCTTGTGGCTTTCGGCGGCGGCGGTGCGATGCACGCCGGATCGCTGATCCGAGAGCTTAGAGTGAAAAAGGCGGTTATACCGACAAATCCTGCGGTGTTTTCGGCATGGGGCATGCTGGTTGCGGATCTAAGACAAGATTTCATAAAAACCTTCATCGTACGGATCGATCAGGTGGAACCTGTGGTAATCGAGAAACTGTTCAGCGAGATGGAAGAGAAGGCGATGAGTCTCATGGTTGAGCAGCGAATTGCCGAGGATGAGGTGCTGTTTCAGCGCTACGCCGATATGCGTTACTGGGGCCAGGAACATACGGTCAAGGTCCCTGTCGAGGCGGGACTTTTCGATGAGCTTCTGCTACGAAAAACCAGGGAGAAGTTCCACCAACTTCACGAACAGGCCTACTCTTTCCGGCTCGAGTCGCCTATCGAAATAGTGAACTATCATCTCATATCTTTCGGTATCACCCCAAAACCGCGGCTGAGTACCGTCTCCGGCCCGGCGTTGAAGCTGGATGAAGCCGTAAAGGGCAGGCGGTTAGTGAATTTCGCTGAGCTTGGTTTTTTTAAATCTGCCGTTTATGAACGAACCCTGCTGCCTGTGGAAGAATTTCTTGAAGGCCCCCTGGTAATAGAAGAGCCTGCATCGACAACTGTTGTGTTCCCCGATCAGAGGGTCGCCCGGGATCGGTACGGATTTCTCCATATAGAAATGACGAATCAATAGATGAAGTACGGAGGCCTGGCTGAATCTGAAAGCGAGCAATGAACGGTCAAGTTGTGGAGCGCGATCCCTTTACTGTTGAAATAATCAAGGAGCAGCTTATCGCTGCGGCGGAAGAGAGCTTTATCCGTCTTGGCCGAAGCAGCCAGAGCCCGATTATCTACGAGGTGCTCGATTACGCCTGCGCCTTGACTAATGCCGAGGGTGAGCTCATCGCCCAGGCTAACGGTGTGCCTGGTTTCTTGGGCACCTTGACCTTTGCGGTCAAGGCGGTACTCGAAAAGTTTCCCGCTGGCAGTCTAAAACCCGGTGATACCATCATAAGCAACGATCCCTACTCCGGAGGCGGCAACCATCTCTCCGATGTGGCACTCATCGCTCCCATTTTTATCGGAAAAGAGCTTATTGCCTTCAGCGTAAACAAGGCCCACTGGACCGAGGTCGGTGGCATGGCGCCGGGTAGTTGGACTACCGACAGCACAGAGATATATCAGGAGGGGCTCCAATTCCCCGTGATCTATCTGGGTAGAAACTACCAGCTGGATCATTCGCTTCTCGATTTGATCGAGGCCAATGTACGTACGCCTGAGCGAACCTTGGGGGATCTTTTCGCAGGTGTAGGCGCGCTGCGGGTAGCGGAAAAACGAATTATTGAGATCGCGGAGCGATACGGTGTCGAGGTTTTCCTTGACGCCATGAAGGAGATTCTCGACCATGGTGAACGGATGGCCAGAGAATGCCTGGCCGGATTACCAAAAGGAAGATTCTTCAGCGAAGATTGGATGGATGATGACGGGCTGACTGAAGAACCCGTGTATGTATGCGTGGGTATCACGATCACCGAGGACGATTTCATTGCAGATTTCACAGGTTCCGCCCCGCAGGTGCGCGGTCCAATCAACTGTACAAGGACGAGATTATATTCGGCCTGTCGGGCGGTATTCAAGTCGATCACCGAGCCGACAAGCCCTGTGAACGACGGATGGTTCAGACCGCTAAAGGTCACCTGTCCCGAGGGAACGGTGTTCACCGCCAAGCGGCCGGCACCCGTCTCGACCTACTGGGAGACCGGCGCTTATGCGGTTGATCTGATCTGGCACGCACTTTTCCCACTGCTTCCGGATCGCTTGACCGCGGGACATTTTCTTAGCGTATGCGGCACGAGTATAAGCGGGCACGACCTTGAGGGCAGGCGTTTCATTTTGGTCGAACCCCAGGCCGGCGGATGGGGCGCTGGCAAAGACAAGGACGGTGAGAGTGGACTCGTACCTGTAGGGGATGGGGAAACTTACATAATGCCGGTGGAAGTGTGCGAAGGACGATATCCTATCCTGGTAGAGCGGTACGCCTTCAATATACAGGAGGCGGGAGCTGGTAGATTCCGGGGTGGATTCGGCCTCACCAGGGACTACCGCATCCTCACCGACGGCGCCATGCTGACTACAACATTCGGCAGGCATCGATATCCTCCTTGGGGGGCTGAGGGCGGTGGAGAGGGATCCCTAAATGGTGTGGAGGTGATTCGAAGCGCAGCCGACCAGCCCAGGGTGTGGAGCGGGAAACTGGCTCGCTGCCACTTGGAAAAAGGGGACGTGGTCCGCTTGAAGACCGGTACGGGGGGCGGATACGGCTCAGCTCTTGAACGTGATCCGAAATTGGTACTGCAGGATGTCGTGAACGGATTCTTGAGCATCGAGCAAGCTCGGCGCATCTACGGCGTGGTCCTGAAAGAGAAGTCGAGAGAAGTCGATCTCGGTGCCACGGAGCAACTGAGGAAGGATAAGTTTTGACAAACCCTGTCAGTAACTGTATAATGGTTCAACCATTATTATGTTTAAACAGGTCAAGCAGAGTCGTATCTTCCAGGATGTAAGCAATCAAATCGAAGAAGCCATCCTAAAACGCCGGCTCAAGGCCGGCGACAAGCTGCCGTCGGAGCGAGAGCTGCAGGAGACCTTCAAAGTCAGCCGCGGCACCCTGCGGGAAGCGCTTCGCGTCCTGGAGCAGAAGGGTCTGATCAGCATCAGGACAGGCGCAAAGGGTGGGGCCGTGGTCAAGGCTGTGACCACTGGACCGGCCAGCGACAGCCTTTCATTCCTATTCCGCTACCACAAGGTTTCTCTCCATGATCTGGCCGAGTTCCGGGAGGGAGTCGAGGGAAACGTTTCCGCACTGGCCGCCGAGCGGGCCGGCCAGGAGGATATTGAGTATCTGAAGCGCCTGCTCAAAGAGGCCGAAGAATTTTCGCAACAAGGACCCGCCCGCTGGGATGAGTTTATCAGTACGGATAATCAGCTGCACATGGCATTGGCCCGTATTGCCAGAAATCCCGTCTATGAGACAGTACTACAAATAGTCCACGACAACATCAAACCCTACTACGATTCATTTCTCCCAAGAAGCAAGAAAATGCTCAGGGAAAACTACCAGGACCTACGCGAGATCGTGAAGGCGGTGCAAGAGGGCCGGGCCAGTGAGGCACGGCTGTTGGCTCAAGCCCACGTCGATCGGTTCAATCGTTTCATGGAGAAACGAGAACACCGCAGGTCCGGCAGCCGCTGAATATGGAGGTTAATCATGGGAAATGCTATTTGTAACCTATCGCTGCCCGTCAATGAACCGGTTAAGAGTTATGCCCCCGGTACAGCGGAGCGGCAAGCTGTGAAAGCTGAGTTGGCGGAACTGAAGAGGCAAGAGATAGAGATCCCCCTGATTATCGGGGGTAAGGAGATCAAAACGGGCAAGCTGGGTAAATGCATCCTCCCTCACGATCACCGCAGGGTGATAGGTACCTACCACAAGGCGGGGCAGAGGGAGGTGCAGATGGCCATCGACGCCGCTTTGAAGGCCCGTGGTGATTGGGCAGCCCTGCCCTGGACCGATCGAGCGGCGGTATTCCTCAAGGCAGCCGACCTGATCGCCGGGCCCTGGCGGGCTACCTTCAATGCCGCCAACATGTTGGGTCAGAGCAAGAACGTGTTTCAGGCGGAGATCGACTCGGCCTGTGAGCTGATAGATTTCTTCCGCTTCAATGTCTATTATGCTAATCAGATTCTCGCCCAGCAGCCACTTTATTCGCCTCATCCGACCTGGAACAGGATGGAGTACCGTTCTTTGGAAGGCTTCGTCTTTGCCGTTACACCCTTCAACTTTGTTTCGATTGCCGGAAACCTTCCCTCAGCTCCGGCGATTTTGGGCAATGTATCGGTATGGAAACCCGCCTCCAGCGCGGTTTTCTCTGCCTACTACATGATGAAGCTGTTCCAGGAAGCAGGATTGCCGGAAGGTGTCATCAATTTCATTCCGGGATCAGGTGCAGAGATCGGTCCATTGGTGATGAGCTCGCCGGAGCTGGCGGGCATCCACTTCACCGGCAGCACCGAAACCTTCAGGCAGATGTGGCAGACTTTGGGCAAGCACATCAAACACTATCGCTCGTATCCACGGATCGTCGGCGAGACCGGTGGCAAGGATTTTATTTTCGCCCACCGGAGTGCCGATCTGCAGGCTCTGGGAGTGGGACTGATCCGGGGTGCCTTCGAATATCAGGGACAGAAATGTTCCGCCGTATCCCGCGCCTACATCCCCCGCGGACTCTGGGAGGATCTCAAGGGCTATCTGATCGAAGAGTTGAACACTGTCAAAGTAGGAGATGTGGAGGATTTCAGCGTGTTTATGAATGCCGTGATCGACAGGGCAGCCTTTACCAAGATTGCCGGATACATCGACTACGTGAAAAAAGCCGGCCGAGCTTGCATCATCTATGGCGGTGAGTGCGATGACAGCCAGGGATTTTTCATAAGGCCTACGGTGGTGCTTACCGACGATCCTCACTTCCGGACCATGCAGGAGGAGATCTTCGGTCCGGTACTGACGATTTATCTGTACGACGAGGATCGCTACGTGGAGACGCTCGAGCTGTGCGACCAGACCTCTCCCTACGCCCTTACCGGAGCCATTTTTGCCCGGGATCGCCAGGCGGCGGCGGAAGCGCAGCACCGGCTCGAGAACGCGGCGGGCAATTTCTACGTCAACGACAAACCCACTGCTGCCGTAGTGGGGCAGCAACCCTTCGGTGGCGCCCGGGCTAGCGGCACCAACGATAAGGCCGGGAGCCTCTGGAACCTGCTTCGCTGGGTAAGCCCTCGGGCTATTAAGGAGAATTTCGTTCCGCCTAGAGACTATCGCTATCCCTTCATGGAGGCGGAGAGCTAGGGCATCCTATCAGGGGGAGGCGCGAGTAGAGAAGAGGATGGGGAGGAGCAGAGCAATAGAGTGGCTTGGGGATGAGGCTGCACCGGTCTGCCTGAAGGTGCAAATCCTGGAAACTTCACCCTGCACCGTTGAGTGTCCGCTGGGCACCAACGTCAAAGCCTATGTCTCGCTAATCGCTGCCGGACGGTTTCAGGAGGCACTGGAGGAGGTCCGCCGGACCAATCCTTTCCCCGGTATCTGCGGCCGGGTTTGCCTGCATCCCTGCGAGGAGCAGTGTCGGCGGAAGGATTTTGACCAGGCTCTGGCCATCGCCGCCCTGAAGCGCTTCGTAGCGGATTACGAGCTGCGTCGCGGAATAATTCCCCGCTTCTCTCCCGTGGGTCTGCGCTCCGAAAAGGTGGCGGTGATAGGTGCGGGACCCGCGGGGCTGACCTGCGCGGCCGATCTGGCCCGTCAAGGTTATCAGGTAAGTGTATTCGAGGCTTCTCCCATTCCCGGGGGCATGCTGGCCACGGGTATTCCCGCCTATCGTCTGCCCCGGGATATCCTCAACATTGAAATTGCAGCTATCCAAGCCCTGGGTGTGGATATCAAGGTAGATACACGTATTGGGGACAGGATCAGCTTCGACCAGGTCGCCGGGAGACACCGGGCCGTGTTTATCGCCGCCGGGGCCCAGCGTCCGATCCATCTGGGAATCCCGGGCGAGGGGGAGGTGGGGCAAGGTTTGATCGACTCGGTTTCGCTGTTGAAAGAGGCGGCCTTGGGCCGATTACAGAATCCGGGGCAGCGGGTAGTTGTAGTCGGGGGCGGAGACACCGCGGTAGACAGTGCCCGTGTGGCTTCACGTCTGGGTGCTGAAAGCGTGCAGCTGCTCTACCGGCGTTCCAGAGAAGAGATGCCGGCCCATCCCATAGAGGTAAAAGATGCTGAAGCGGAAGGAATCACCCTTTCCTTCCTCACCGCCCCGGTGAGGCTGGTGGTCCGTGGGGGTAGACTGGAGGCAGTGGAGTGCATCCGCCTGCGCCTGGGCGGGAAGGACGAAAGCGGCCGCCGGCGCCCCCTGCCGATACGGGGCTCAGAGTTCGTGATACCCTGCGATGCCCTTATTCCAGCCATCGGTCAGCAGCTCGATGCCTCCTTCTTGACAGAGGGACATGGCCTTGAGATCTCCGAGGACAACCTCCTCGTAGTGGATGAGGATACCTTAGCGACCTCCCGGGCTGGAGTATTTGCCGGCGGGGACGCGGTCAGCGGTTCGGCCACCGTGGTGGAGGCTATCGCCGCGGGACACGGGGCGGCTCGTTCCATCCTGCGCCACCTCCGGGGCTTACCTCTAAAGGCTGGAAGCAAAAGCGCTCCGCACCAAGAGCTGGCCCTCGAGTTACTCCCCCCGGAGCGGAAAGCCCGCATTCAAGGTCCCCGACTGTCCCCGGAGGAGAGGCGGGGATCTTTCGCGGAGATCGAACAAGGCCTAAGTGAAGCGGAAGCTGTCGAAGAAGCTCAACGCTGTCTGCGCTGCGGCCCCTGCCTGGAGTGTCGGACCTGTGTGGGGATTTGCCAGAGTAAGCAGCTCATCCTGGAACCGGATCCGGGGAAAAAAGCTGAGCACATGCTGTTTCGGGTGCCTTTGGAAACCTACCGGGAGGTCGCTGCCGGAGAAAGCGTTCCGGTTCGTTACGATGGGAGATCCTACCGGGCTTCGGTGATCACCGTTAGGATCGATGAAACTCTCTGCCGAGGCTGTGGAGTTTGTGAAGAAACCTGCGATTACAAGGCCATCCGGGTTGCCTACCAGAGGGAGGGTATTTTTGTCGCCCGGGTTGACGAGCAGATGTGCCGGGGCTGTGGTGCCTGCCTCTCAATCTGCCCCACCGGAGCGATCGAACAGGGCTTTTTCAGCAGCGAGAGGATAATGGAGCGTCTCAAGGAGATCTTGAGGTCCGAGACGCAGGAGCTCCCGGTCCTCGTGTTGGCTTGTTGCTGGAGCGAGGTCCTGCAGATCTTACCTGCCGAAAGGAGAGGGCAAGTCATAGAGCTTATGTGCTTGGGACGACTGGCAGCGGGAGATCTTCTCCGGGCTTTCGAGCTGGGTGCTGCCGGTGTGCTCATTTTGGGTTGTGCTGAAGAGCGGTGCCACTATGGCTTTGGCAGTCGAGTGGCTGAGGGCAATCTGCAGCGCCTCTCTGCGCTGTTGGAGCTGCTGGGCATTCCTCCGGACAGGCTCCGCTTGATTCGCAGCACGGAAGCTGGAACCGAAGAGTCGGTTCTCGAGGTGGAGGCGTTTATAAAGGAGCGCAGCTGCCAAGAGGCCGGTTCGACAGGAAGGTAATGGTGATCGATCTAGCCAAACTGAATAAGGAATACGGCCTACCGGCAATTCTGAAGCAGAGCCGAAGGCTGAACGAGCTCTGTCCCGTAGCCGGGGTGAATCCGAAGTTCTCTCCGGAGCGGATCGCCCGGCTGGCTGGAGAAAATAAGGAGCAGCTTCTACAGAGCCCGTTGATCTGGGAGTGTCTGACCTGCGGACTCTGTCGAGAGGTCACGGAGAGCCACGGTGACATGTCGCGTTTCATCCGATTAGTCCGCAGCGAGGCGGCACGGCAGGGTATTGCCGGTTCCGAGACCCACGGCGGGATAATGCTGACATCCCAGCGAATCGATGTCGGCGGCAGATCGCAAACGGACCGCAACGCCTGGATCGATGGAGAGGAGGATCTACAGGTAGAGCGCCGGCAGGGTGATACCCTGTACTGGGTGGGAGCTGCGCCTTTCTTGGACGCCGCCTTTCCCGATCTGAGACCCACGGCTTTAGAATCGGCCCGGGCAGCCATCCGGCTGCTCAATCATCTGGGAGTGCGACCGGTCGTCCTGAGGCAGGAGCGTTTTTCCGGGCATGACCTGCTGTGGACCGGAGATCTGGAGGGATTTCGGCGCCTGGCGGTAATGAACATGCAGGCGATCCGGGACAGCGGGGCTAAAACCGTGGTCGTTTCCTCGCCCGAAGATTGCCATACCCTGAAGGTGAGCTACCGGGAGCTGGTCGGGGAATTGGGGGCCGAGGTTATTCATATAACTGAGCTGGTGGCCGATCGGCTGTCCCGGCTGCGCTTCGCCGAATGGCCTCACCGGGTATGCTACCACGATCCTTGCCGACTGGGTCGCGGCTTGGGGGTGTACGATGCGCCCCGGGAGGTGCTGAGAGCCATACCCGGATTGGAGCTGGTGGAGATGGAGCATTTCCGGGAGTCGGCTCGGTGCTGCGGTACTTCGTGTTGGATCAACTGTACCCGATACTCCAAGCTGATGCAGGTGAATCGTTTGCAGGAGGTCGTAGAAGCCGGTGCCGAAGCTCTGGTCACTCCCTGCTGGCAATGCGCCCTGCACTTTCGCTGCGCCACCCGGGCCGAAGCCTGGACCCAGGTGGAAATGGATGTCCGGGATTGGACGGCTTTACTGGCAGGGCTGTTGCAGGGGTAGGGTATGAGCCGAATCGAAAAGCATCCAATTCTAACAATAGGAACACGCCGGGACATACCCTTCACCTTCGACGGCAAGAAGTATCTGGCCAAGGAAGGGGAGGTTATCACTTCGGCCCTGATGGCCCGGGGAATCAGTATCCTCGGCCGGCATCACAAGGACGCCGCGCCTCAGGGGATCTTCTGCGCCAATGGACAGTGTGCCCAGTGCATGGTGATCGCCGACGGCTGCCCGGTAAAGGCCTGCCTGACCGTTGTCAAGCCCGGCATGACGGTAGAGCCCTGTCGGGGGAAGCCAGCCATTTCAGGGGATGATGTGCTTCCACAGATGACCGGGGTTCCGGTAGTCAAAATTCCGGTGTTCATCATCGGAGGCGGCCCGGCCGGACTTTCGGGAGCAATCGAGCTGGCCAAGGCGGGGGTCCGCTGCCTCATCGTCGATGATAAGCAGAGGCTGGGGGGTAAGCTCACTCTCCAGACTCATAATTTCTTCGGTTCCCGGGGAGACTGCTACGCCGGTACTCGGGGTACAGACATCTCCCGGCTTCTGGAAGAAGAGCTACGGACCTTTGGGGAGGATTTGGTGCAGACGTGGCTGTCTTCTCCCGCTGTAGGAATTTTTTCAGACGGGAAGGTGGGCATTGTTAAGCAGGGGCGCTACGTGTTGGTAGAGCCGGAGGTCCTGCTGGTGGCCTGCGGCGCGCGTGAAAAAACCCTGGCTTTCCCCGGTTGTGACTTGCCCGGTGTGTTCGGAGCCGGCGCCTTTCAGACGCTGGTAAATCGGGACCTGGTCCGGCCTGCCGAGCGCCTCTTTATCTGCGGGGGCGGCAATGTCGGCCTGATCGCAGCCTATCATGCCCTGCAGGCGGGTGTCACCGTGGTTGGGCTGGCAGAGGTGCTCCCCGAATGCGGCGGGTATAAGGTGCACCTTGACAAGCTGCTGCGCCTCGGTGTGCCCATCTATACCTCCCACACGGTCCTGCGGGCTGAAGGGCAGGAGCACGTAGAGCGTGTAGTTGTCGGGCGGGTCGATGAAGCATTCCACCCCATGCCGGGTGGCGAAAAAATTTTCGAGGTAGATACCCTGCTGGTTGCCGTGGGGCTGGCTCCGCTGAATGAGCTCTACAAGAAGGCAAAACAGTACGGGCTGAATGTATTTGCCGCCGGGGATGCCGACCGGATCGCCGAGGCCAGTGCGGCCATGTTCAGCGGCCGCATCCAGGGCCGAAGGATCCTGAAGTTGCTCGGCAGGCAGACCATCCTGCCCCGTGAGTGGGAGTCGCTCCTGGGTACTCTTCGGGGCAAGCCGGGTCAGGAGCAGGAGCTTTCACCCCGCCTCCTTCCCGGAAAGATTTATCCGATTATTCGCTGCCTCCAGGAGATCCCGTGCAATCCCTGTACAGAGGTCTGCCCTAAGCTGGCCATCAGGACCGAGGACGGAGAATTAACGAGCTGGCCTTCCTTCGAGGGTGAGTACTGCCTGGGTTGCGGCCGCTGCGTCAGTGCCTGCCCGGGGCTGGCCATCGTGCTGGTGGACGAAAGTTACGATCCTGAGCAGGATCGGGCCCTTCTGACTCTACCCTTCGAGCTCAGCAACGGCCGCCTGCGGTCGGGAACTGAGGTAATCACGATGGGGCTGGCGGGTGAACCCATCGGGCGGGGAACTGTGGTAGCCACCCGCAATGCCCCGAGCCAGGATCATCGCCGCCTGATCCTCCTGGAAGTGCCATTCGGCGATCGACTCAGTGTGGCCGGTTTCAGGTTGGACGAGCCGGAAAAGGCTACTCCTGCGGAGGGGCCGGCAGAGGATCGGGAGACGATCATCTGCCGCTGCGAGCGGATTAGCAAAGGGGAGATCGTGGACCGGATCCGGGAGGGATATCGGGATATGAATCAGCTCAAGGCGGCCCTGCGGGTTGGCATGGGCGCCTGCGGCGGTAAGACCTGCCAGGATCTGATTCTAGGATTGTTCTACGAGGAGGGTGTGGATCCAAAGGAGGTGACACCCCTGGTCGAACGGCCGCTGGAGATGGAGGTCCCACTGCGGGTTTTCGCCGGGGCGGTCGACGAGGAGAGTGGGGAATAACCGTGGGAGAGAGCTACGATGCCATTGTGATAGGCGGGGGAAGTGTGGGTGTTCCTACAGCCCTTTATCTGACCCTGGAAGGGCAAAAGGTCCTCGTGGTGGAATCGGAACCGACCGTGGGTCAGGGGCAGAACAAGGCGGCTATTGGCGGAGTGCGGGCCACCCATTCCGATGCGGCTAAGATCTTAATCTGCCAGGAGAGCCTGCGTATCTTTAAAGAGTGGCAGGAGACCTACGGTCAAAACATAGGCTGGAAGAAGGGTGGATACTGCTTCGTTGCCTATACCTCTCGGGAAGAGGGTATCCTCAAGGACCTGGTGCCGGTTCAGAAGTCCTACGGTTTGAACATAGATTGGCAGGATGCCCAGAGCATTCGGGAAGTGGTTCCGGGCATTCAGTCGACTGGATTGCTGGGCGGTACCTTCTCTCCCGAGGACGGTCAGGTATCGCCGCTTCTGGCCATCGACGCCATGTTCCGGGAGTCCCGTAATCGCGGCTGTACCTATCACTTTGGAGAAAAGGTGACGGATCTGCTCGTTCACGCCGAGCGTATACGGGGCATCCGCACCGACAAAGACAGCTACCACGCGCCAGTTGTGGTCAATGCCGCCGGAGCCCAGGCTCGGGGGATCGGCGCCCTGGCCGGATTGGAGGTTCCGGTGACTCCAGACAGCCACGAAGCCGGAATATCCGCCCCAATGGAGCAATTCCTCGGACCCCTGGTGGTGGATCTCAGGCCCGGGCCGGAAGGAAAAACAGCCAATTTCTACTTCGCCCAGACCAAGGAAGGTCCGATCATCTTCTGTTATACCCCCAAAAAGATTTTCGTGGGAACCGATCGGGAATCGACGTCGGAGTTCCTGCCTATCGTCTCGCAGCGGTTGATCAGCCTGCTGCCACGGCTGAAGAACGTACTGGTGCGCCGGATCTGGCGGGGGCTTTACCCCATGACACCGGATGGACTGCCGATTTGTGATCAAGTGCGCCGGGCGGTAGGCTTGTATCTGGCCGTGGGAATGTGCGGTCAGGGTTTTATGATGGGACCTGGTATCGCCCGCAATCTGGCCCATCTAATCACTCATGGCCGTCCCCTGATCGACCCATCGATCTTCAGTGCTTTAAGCTTCTACCGAGATTTTGGGACCGCAAAAAAAGAGAAATTGAAATAATTATTGATAGGAATTTTTGTAATCCGACCTGAAGGAAATAGTCAAGAATCGTACACAGAATCGAGAGATGATATCAAAAGAACAGTGAAAAGAACAGTGATGAGGCCCCACAAGATCGATGAAACCTTTCCGACATGGCGCCCTCTGCATGTTTCTTTCCCCTGAGGTCTTGGAAGTAGCGCTTTGGGCGTTGTTCGTGATAATCTGGATGTAGAGGTAGCCCTTGTGAGGAGAGTTAAGGAAAAGAAACAGTTAGTTCAAGGTCGATGGGTCGAGGCCCGGAGGAGCTCTGTGAATCTTTACAAGGTGTGGAAGAATCTTCTTTACCTCATCAGGGTCGGTAATAACGGCGAGTATTTTCATGGGCGAGCCGCATGTGACACACTCGAGTGGATTTACCTCGTATACCTTGGCAATCAACCGTGCCCAGGCAGCTCTGCTCTCCGATGAGCAGACAGAGCAATCAGGGTAGTATTCTTGTTGTGTTTCAGGCGAATCAGGAGAATCGAGGTGCTTCTGCCTGCACCCATCCGGAGCCAGCCGTACAACATAGGGCTTCTCGAACCATGTGCCCCGAGTGCGTGAGGAGGTCATTCGCCATGTACTGGGTTTTTTTAGAAGCCCGTGATGCTGAAACAGACCGCGGATGGTTTCTTCGCCAATCGTATAGCCCTTTCGGGAAAGCTCGGCGATGCTGCTTTTGGGATTTCGGATTCGTTCCACCAGGACCGCGATGCTCTCAGCATCGGGGGGCAGTTTTCCAAGAGCAGGCTCAGGGGGAAATCGCTTTTCTTTTTGGGATTGGTATACCTGAGGCTCGGATGAATAGTACACCACCTGCCGCCGGTACTTCTCTCTGCGTACCTCGGTGAGCTCCTTGAACTGAGGCATAAAGGACTGGGGATTGACTCCGATGATCTCAGCCAGCTCGGCGTTCGACAGCCCCTTGTCCGAGGTTCTCACAAAATGAATAATGGTGTTCTTCAGCGTTCCGTGTTTGGAGAAAAAGATCCCTCGGTATTGCCATAAGCCCTTGTTGCTGAATTGTGGGATGGAAGGAAGGGTGTAGAACTGGCCGTTTTTGTTATAGCTGGTGTACACCTTCCAATCTTTCAGTCTCCGGCGTACCGTTGTGGGCGAACAGTGTAACAGACGAGCAAGCTCCGGCACCGTCATGACCTTGTTGTGCCGAAAGGTATGCAAAGCCTTCTGCTCTTTTTTGATGTCTCGGGTTCTCATGGCCTCTCCCTGTTAATGGTAATGTTTTAGATAAATATGTTATATCTTATACTATACCATTATTTTTGAGAAAAGGCCATGATTTTGCACGAAAAACAGCTGATTTAAGCTCCAAAATCGTCAGATCTTGAGAAGAAATGAGAAAGTAACAGAATTCCGGGATTTACAATTACATATAGTGCAGTGACTTATTCTATTTCCAACCGTCTGTTGTTTTCAGAGCAACAAAATCGAGCCTATGCACTCTAATTCCTTACTTGACCGTGCCTTACATCCAGAAGGTCAGTGGTTCGAGCCCGCTACCCCCCAGTAAAACCTTTCAAATCAGAACAGCCTCTCATTTAGGTCGGTATTGTACTCATTTTCTGCAAATGTATCCTCTTGAAATTTGATGCTATGTAGAATGAAACTTTAACGTGGTGTGGTGCTCAAGACAGTAGTGTATTCGAGACACGCCGTATTGGCGATGCATCTATTTAATTTTCAAGGAGGTTTGCAGAGATGAAAACGTTTATCATTCGAAATGGGAGCGCCTGGCGGAAGGTCCTTGTCGCCTTGCTCCTCGTGTTCCTCGCCTGTTTCTCGTTTCATGCTTTCGCCACGGGCCAGGGAGAGAAGAAGGCGCCGGCGGCAGCCGGCCCGGTCACCCTCGTCTATACCCACTGGGGCGATCAGAACGAGATTGACGCCACCAAGGCCTTGATGGACAGCTACATGAAGTCACATCCCAACGTCACAGTGAAAATCGAGCCCATCGTGTACGCTGAGTATATGACGAAGATGACCACCATGGCTGCCAGTGATACGCTGCCGGACCTCGGCTTTTTCCTGGAGCCAAACGTCCTGCAGTGGGGCATGGAGGGGCAGTTCCTCGATCTGACGGATTTCTACAAGACCGTTCAGCCGAAGCTTGACGTGCTCAAGTTCACAACACCGGACGGCAAGATCGTCGGGGTGAGTGTGGCGAACGAGGTCTATCTCATCTGGTACAATCCGGACATCTTCGACAAGGCGGGCCTTGCCTATCCGCCGGCCGATGCCGCGCATGCCTGGAAATGGGATGAGTTCGTGGAAGTGGGCAAAAAGCTCACGCTGGACGCCAACGGCCGGACGCCCTACGACGCGGGCTTCGATCCCAACAACATCGTCCGCTACGGCATACGCATCCCGCAGTGGTGGATGCCCCAGGAAACCTTGGCCATGAGCAACGGGGGAGGGTACGTCTCCGCCGACGGCAAGAGGCTGATCCTCAACAGCCCCGCTTCCATCGAGGCCATCCAGAAGCAGGCCGATCTCATCAACGTCCAGCACGTGAGCCCCGTACCATCCCCCCAAAATGTCGCCGCCCAGTCCACCATCGAGACGGCGCTGCTGACCGGGCAGGTCGCCATGCAGGCGGACGGACAGTGGACCCTACTGACTCTTAACATCACCAAGAGGGACAGCGGGCTCAAGTTCGGCATCGGCGTGCTTCCGTACATGAAGGAGCTGGTCACCACGTCAGTGGGAACGCCCATCGTCGTCTTCAAGACCACGAAGAGCCCCGAGGAAGCCAAGAAGCTGCTGGAGTTCGTGATGGACCCCCAGAATTCGCTGCCTCTCATCCAGAACGGGTTGTGGATGCCCAACGAGGTCCGCTGGTACACGGATCCCACGCTGATGGCTCAGTGGATCGACAATCCCTCGCACCCGCCGGAATACAAGACGGCCGTGGTCGATTTCGCGCTCAAGTATTCCCGCCAGCAGGCGTTGTACCGCGTACCGACCTTCGCGCGCATGAATGACGTGATCACCCCGGCTCTGGAGCAGGTCTGGTTGGGCAAGAAGAGCGCGGCGGATGTCATCAACAATGAGATCATGCCGAGGATTACGCCGATCTTTGAGGGCAAGTAGCTAACCCAGGTCAAGGAGACGGGCAGAGATCTCCGTCGCTGACTAGCTGTTCCGCCTCCGAAGCCCATAAAAGCCGCTTCGGGGGCGGCATAAGACCGGGAATGGAGAAGATACTCTGGTAATGCGTTTGCGAAACCGACACCTGCGCACAACTCTGGTTGGTTATCTGTTTGCCGCACCCGCCATCCTCGGGCTGGTCCTCTGGGTGATAGGCCCCATGATCGCCAGTCTCGTCCTGAGCTTCACCGACTGGAACGTGCTCACCACGCCGAGGTGGATCGGCCTGACGAACTATGTGCGGCTTTTCACGACGGACCCCTTTTTCCGCAAGTCCTTGCTGGTCACAGGGTACTTCGCAGTCGCCAACATCGCCATGACGATACTCTACGCTTTTCTCTTAGCACTCCTTCTCAACCAGGACATAAAGGGGAAGGCAGCCTTCCGCTCGATCTACTACCTGCCGACGATCGTTCCGGTGGTCGCGAGCAGTCTCCTCTGGCTCTGGCTCTACAACCCGGATTTCGGTCTTTTCAACGTCATCCTCCGGGAGCTGCACCTGCGGCGATCTCTGTGGCTGGCGGATGAGAAATTGGTCATCCCTTCGCTCGTCCTCATGAGCGTCTGGGGAACCTCCGGGAACACCATCGTCATCTTTCTGGCGGGTCTCCAGGGAGTCCCGCGCCAGCTCCTGGAGGCGGTGGAGATCGACGGCGGCAATTGGTGGCACAAGCTCCGGTCGGTCACCCTGCCCATGATCTCCCCCGTCATCTTCTTCAACCTGGTGATCGGGCTCATTTTCTCCTTTCAGATCTTCACGCAGGCCTACATCATGACCAACGGAGGGCCCAACAATGCCAGCCTCTTCTACGTCTTCCTGCTCTACCGGGAGGGGTTCCTGCGCAACAACCTGGGAGGCGCCGCGGCGCTCGCCTGGATCCTCTTCCTGATCGTCTCGGCTCTCACCGTGCTCATCTTCCGATCGGCGCGGCAGTGGGTATACTACGAGGCGGAAGTGAAATGACCTTATCGCGAGTGACTCGGCGGATAGCCCTCTACACCATCCTCTCTATAGGGGGAGTCCTGGCGCTCGTCCCGCTCTGGTGGCTCGTACGCAGCGCTCTCATGGACATCAAGGGAATCTTCGCGTACCCGCCGATCCTGTGGCCGCTGCACCCGCGCTGGAGCAACTTTGAGCGCGCGCTGACCACCGCGCCGTTCCTGCTCTATTTCCGAAATACCTTGACGATCCTCATTCCCGCCGTAATGGGCGTCTTGGTCACCAGCAGCCTCTCGGCCTACGCTTTCGCACGATTGAAGTTTCCCTTGCGAAACTTCTGGTTCTCCCTGCTCCTGAGCGCCATCATCCTGCCGCCCGCGGTTACCCTGATCCCGCAGTTCCTCATCTGGACGCGCCTGAAGCTCGTGAACACTTTCTATCCCTTAATCGTCCCGATGTGGTTCGGAGGCGGTGCGTTCAACGTCTTCCTGCTGCGGCAGTTCTTTATGACCATCCCGCGCGAGCTGGATGACGCGGCCATCATCGATGGCGCCAGTCACTTTCGAATTTACTCCCAGATCATAGTTCCGCTCAGCAAGCCGGCCCTTATTGCCGTCGGCCTGTTCCATTTCCTCTTCCAGTGGAATGATTTCTTCCAGCCTCTCATCTATCTCAATGACTCCTCGCGCTACACCCTGGCGATCGGCCTCAACCAGTTCCGGGGCAGCTACACCACGCGCTGGGACATGTTGATGGCTGCTTCCCTGATCATCATCATCCCTCCCATCATCGTTTTCGCTATCGGCCAGCGCTACTTCATCGAGGGCGTCACCCTGACCGGCCTCAAGGCCTAGAGGCCTGAAAGGGCTCGGGGAAGGGTTGGAGGCAAACCGTGATCCCTTCATCGTCAAGAGAGGCAGTGATATCCCTGTTGCTACCGTGCTTCGCCCTCTCAGTGAGTATTGATGTGCGTTCGGCTGTAGAGCGATCGCAGCTGTCTCGGGGTGAGGCCGGTGAGCCGCTTGAATATGCGGCGGAAATAACCGGGGTTGGCGTAGCCACAGGCGAAGGCGATTTCGTTAATGTTCTTTCGACACTCGTTTCGCAGGAGTACGCGAGCTTCGGCAATGCGCTTGTGGTGGAGCGCTTCAAGGATTGATTTACCAGTTAACCTCCGGTGGACACGCTCGAGGTAATCGGCACTGTAGCGAAGGTCGTGTGCGATTACCGAGGTGGTAATCGGCTTCTGGTAATTGTGCTCTATGTATTGCTGAATCAGCTCCACGAGCGCCTGCTTTTGTTTCACCACACTTCTAAACCTGGGTTGAAGCAGGTTCTCCTCATCAGCTTCACTGATCTCACAGAGCATCAGAGTAACCAGGTGGGTGGCACTCACCGGTTCCAGGATGCCCGATTCCTGATCGGAGATGAACCTGCAGAACAGCTCGGTCAGCAGTTCGGGATCTCGCACGTCTGCAACCTTAGGAAGCTGAATCGAGCCGTCGGGCGTATTGCCGTTGCCAAGCTGAAAATGAAGCCAGTAGAAGTTGACGTCCGGCGCGTACGGAAGACAGCCGCCGTGGCGTTTTCCCGGTAGAAGCAGGAGCGTCTGGTTGGTTTCCAGATGAAAGACGGTATCCTCTTCGAACATGTCGAGATGCCCTTGGGTGATAAAGATAAGCTCGTAGGAATCGATGACGCGTGTTGCGTGTGTTCCATAACCCGGCGAAACGAAGAGCCCGGCGTTTAGGGCATGAACCCCGGTGGAAACATGGAAGCGAAACATCCGATCCCTTCCCGCCGGTCTGGACAAAACCGTCGATCGATCAAAGCGTACGACCCGCCAATATCGTTTCATAGCCCCACCACGGTGGTGATTGCCCCACCTATAGGTAGAAATGTGTGCGTGGTTGCCGGAGTTTACCGTCCTGAAGCGACTTGGCGTCATGTTTGTCGCTTGCTTGAAAGCCCGCCGGAAGTAGGTAGTGTCGTTGTAGCCGCACATGGCCGCGATCTCGGAGACCCGGCTGTCTTTTTGGAGGAGGAGCTGCGCGCAGGCTT
>CAZVHJ010000045.1:0-11804 GCA_964627715.1 uncultured Spirochaetaceae bacterium
AGCCTTACCCAGTCGGGACTTTCACCCGACAAGAAGCGCCAAGCTTACTCTTGGCCCACAAGGCGGGGGGAACTTGGCGAAATCAAGTTTCTGTGTCCCCCAGAACGGTTGTAGTTTTACCCATAACCACACGTAATAGGGGATAAGGATTCTAGATTTCAACATTTTGGATTTTTCTACCCCACGAGCTCATGGGTGTAGGCGACACGGTCTACCGCATCGGCTACAACCCGTGTGCCCGGGACTCAGTCAGTCCGGCTCTCTCGAAAGCTCCGCCTCGATGCTCGAGCCGAAGCTCTTCAGGGCAACAACGCTGCCGGTAAATTTTCCCAGCGGTACAACGGCGGAAGCGGCCCGGGGCTGCTCATCCGTGCTGGCCGGGGTCGGACCGAAGAAGAAACAAAGGGCGCTGCCCGGAGGCCAGTAGGCGATCTCTCCTACCTTCATCAGATCGCGAGCGCTCGCATTCGCGGGGATCGCCAGACCGCAGTCCCCGTAGTACTCCTCTCCCCAGCGGGACATGCGCACCTTCAGGGGAAGCGCCTCCAGCAGCAGGGTCGCTGCGGGTGAGTCATTCAGCTCGGCGGAAAAAATCTCATCCTGAATCTTTATTGATAGTGAAGTGTTCATCGTACCTCATGATACAAGAATTGACGAATTTCTCAAGCCGATATGGCTACCCATCGAAACGGGCGCGGGCCAGGACAGTCACTTCCCCGAGACCGCGGAGCAGCGGGGCGTAACCTTCCGGATCATCCTCGGCAAAGTCACGAAGCTCGGCCACGGCCCGCTCGAAGCGGTCACGGTATTTACGGTGGGCGAACTTGCGCAGCAGCCAGAGAATCCGCTTCTGAAGCGCATCGCGGTCGCTTCCCTCTCCTCGCCGTGGCGAGGCTTCTATGATCTTAAGCAGCACATGGATTTCTTCTTGCCGGTCGGCGCATTCGCAGACGGAGAGATCCTTCAGCAGTGTCCGGAGATCCGCCGAGCCGCCCGTTCCCAGCGCAGCATCGATCATTTCGGCCGCCTCGGGAGGGAAGCGGTAGAGATGTGGCATGGGCAGATGTATAATCCTACCGTCCAGCCGGATCGGCAGCGAATCGAGCTTCCCGGAGTCAAGAGCGAAACGGCGCCGTATCTTTTCGGGACAGAAGGAACGCTTCATTAAGACTGCCAGCCTGTTCGCCAGCACGGCCCGCCCCAGCCGATCGCGATCCATAACCGATGTCGATCGCTTTCTGTCGAGGAGCAGGACAAACTCGAGATTGTGCACCTGCCTGGCGATGCTCTGCTTGCCACCGCGGTACTTCACGTACTCATTGCCGAACAGCTCGACTCGTCCCTGGGACGCCAGCAGCTCCACCAGCTCCCCGAAGGGGATGATTCCTTCGGTGTTGTAGCTCAGCACGATGTGCCGGGCGTCGATCGCTTCCAGGAGCTCCCGAAAAGCCCGCCCGGCGCTGCGGCGATAGCAGTAGGCCGATCGGGTCCGTACCCAGTCCTTACGAATCCCAGCCTTGCGTTTCAGCCGGCCGTCACTGCGAAGCTCGTTATCCACCACCGGTTTGTCCCACAGCGCGATGGTGTTGAGCAAATGGTAGTTGCTGCCGTACTGGTGCTGGTTGTAGGGCGGATCGAGATAGCACAGATCCGCCGGCCGGGAGCGTACGAACCGAAGCGCGTCCTGGCAGCCGACCTCGGCTTCCTCAGGGGCATCGATCAAGACCGGCATCTGGAGGCGGATCGGGCTTAAAATCCGTCCCAGGGCGTCCCTGCCGTGCCCTCCGAAGCCCTTGTGACAGGCTTTGAACACCCCGGAGGTGTTGGTGTGGGTGGCGCTTTGGTACAGTAGGGAGGCCAGGAGGAGAAGCTTCTCCTTGGAGCCTTCGGTGCGCGAATACAGCTCCTCTATCCGGCTGCGGATTGCGTCGATGATCAGGGCGTTCTCCCGCGTGTAGAACAGCCGTTCCGTGCGGTAGTCGGCACCGTCGGTGCTGGCCGGCGCGTAGTAGCGGGAGATGTAGCGATCCGCTTCCGCCAGCGGTGGGAGCGTGTTGAGCTCCGCCAGCATCCTCTCCGGTCCTCCCCGTGATTTAAACAATCCTCGAGCCTCGGAGCTGCCGATGCACAGATGGGCATAGTTGAGCACATAGGCGTAGTACTCCCAATCATTGGCCAGCACCCGGAAGCACAGGTAGCGGGCCAGCCTGGCTACACTCCCCGATCCGGCAAAGGGGTCGAGGAACACAGGGGCAGGGCCGGCGGAGCGGCCAGCACCATGCCCGCAATTACTGATTCTGGAGAACACCTGGTAGAGCAGGGGCTGAAGGCTGCGCTTATTCCCGATATAGGCGATAAGCTGCTTCTTTAAATACGGATGGTCGAGATCAAAAGTTCCCTGCCGCGTCCCCTCCGTCATATGTTGACTTTAATCGTCATTTTTCCTATTTTCAATGCTACATGAAGGATACTGCCGACAAAGAATCGGTTTTTCATGCACCGGAAGTCGGACTGGCACAGGCAGTACGCCAGGGCGCAACCCGACTCATCGAAAACATTAAATCCGTTATCTATATCGATACCTGCAAACTGGAATATATCATCGCCGCTCAGATCGCCGGCGGTCACGTGATGCTGGCCGATGCTCACGGAGTCGGCAAGACTTCTTTGGCCAGAGCACTGGCCGGATCGATTCAATGGGTGCAGGATGACTCCTCGAAGGACAGTCGCAGGGTCAAGCACTTCAGCCGCATTCAGTGCACCGTGGACCTGCTGCCCCAGGATATCCTGGGCTTCAGCCGTTTTCTCGGCACCTCCAACCGGCTGGCCTTTATTCGCGGACCGATCTTTGCGCACTACGTTCTCTGCGACGAGATCAACCTGCTGACACCTAAGACCCAAGGGTCTTTTTTTCAGGCTATGGAAGAACAGACCGTCACCGTGGAGAGCAAGACCTACGAGCTTCCCGATCCCTTCTTCATCATCGCCACGATGAACCTCAAAGGCGTGCATCTATTCCCCCTTCCCGCACCGCAGTTGGACCGTTTCATGGTACAGCTGTCCATGGGATATCCCGATTCCCAGGATGAAGCGGCGATCATCAAACAGCACGGCCGGGACGACGCCTGGAGCCGCTTCGCCCCGGTAGTAACCTCCGCCGAGATGCTGCAGTGGCAGAAGATAGTGGACAGTGTGAGCATCCACACTGATATCGTCGATTATGTCGTTACCTGCATCCGGCAGACCCGGCATCACCCGGATGTGCTGATGGGAGCGAGCCCTCGTACAGGGGTCAAAGTGTCCCGACTGGCCCGCGCCTTGGCTTTGCTGCGGGGCCAAGACTACGTGACGATCGATCTGGTAAAAGAGATCTTCCTGCCCGCGGTATCCCACCGCCTGGTGATGCAGGATGCCTCCCAGTCCTCCATACCCCTTCTCGAGGAGATCCTTAAAACCGTTCCCGTCACGGTATGAACGAACCCCTGGTCAGGACCCGCAACCCTTCCATTCGGCCGACCTTCCGACACCGGTTGGAGGGTTTTCTCTTCCGCTACCCGTTGACTCTGGCCGGTTCTCTGCTGCTCGTCGCCGCCCTGTACCTGTTGGGACGGGGCCTGGCCCTGGAAAACCCATATGGCGTGCTCCTCGCTCTGCTGGCCCTACTGGTGCTCACCGCGCTTTCGGTTACAGCCAGGCTTCAGGCTAATGCCTTTCGGCGCAGACAGGCCCATTGGCATTGGGATTCCTCTGTCGCTCTGTATGCTCGCAGGGCCGGTTTGAGTCAAGCCTTGATCACCGATCCGATACGCACCCTGCCCTTCTTCCGCGTTCATTTCGCCGTCAGTGGGACTCTCAAGGTAGGTCGAAAGGCGGTCCTACGCATGCGGCGGGAAATCTCCTTTGCCCTGGGCACACGCCATCCCATTGGCGTTTACTTTCCCCTCTGCGGTATGTTCACCGGCACCGGGCGCTTCGCGGTGCGGGACATCTTCGGCTTGAGCCTTGCCCGTTTCGGTGAGGAGGCGAAGCGAACACTTGCGATTCAACCGGCCTCTTTTACCCAAAAGAGTATCCCCCTTCCCGAGCCCTCTGTCGGGTTTGAAGAGACCAGCCGCAAACGGAGCTCCGAGGAGGAGAAATATTTCATGCGGGAGTATCTGCCGGGAGATCGCTTCCGGGATATCAACTGGAAGGTCTCCAGCCGCTTGGACGAACTGATCACCCGTATATCCCCGGTGACCCAGGAAAAAACCACGATCCTGCCCGTTGTCTTTCGCAACTTCCGGGAGAAGGAACGGGAAAATTTGGATTCGATCATGCACCTGAACATCATCAAGAGCTGGCTGATGGCTTTCCTGCGGGCCATGAAGCAGGAGCATCCGGAGATGCATTTTCGGATCACCTCCGGGGCGGGAAGCTGGCTTCTTCAAAGCGATGAGGACATCGAGCGCTTCGGCTGGGAGCTTCCCGGAGTCTTTTTTCAGAGGGAAGCGGGGGCGGTGTTTCAATCCCCCGCCGAGGAAGAACTCTTCGTCTTTTCCACGGCTTTTGACCGCGGCCTGCCCGCCTTTCTATCCTCCCAGGCGCAGGCCAGACAATACGTCTTTCGAACCACCACTGCTGAAGCGGGGGAAGACGGCGAGAGCACAGCGGTGGTGCTGTTTCAGCCGGGCTGTGCCTGTCTGCCCGGATCCTGGGTCCTGCGTAAGGAGCCGGGGCTCGAGGCTCCCCGTGTGCCCTCCCCCACTTTTGGAAGGCTGGAGGAGGAAGCGTTATCCGTGAGGGTATTGTAAATGAAAATATTTCTCTTTTTTTCCCGGCTTGCCCTGTACCTGATCACCTTTTCCCTGCCGATCCTACACCCGGCTATCGTGGTGCCCTACGATCGAGTGGGGCTGGTCTTTTGGTTCCTGCTCATCCCCACGGAGATGTTCATCTCCTTCTTTCTCTGTCCGCCGCGCTTCCGGATTCGTACCTGGTTGCTGGCTGCAGTCGCTCCGATTGGACTGTTCGTCCTTGTTATCGCCGGCTTTGAGCTTTCCACCCTGCTTTACGTTCTCGGTGCTGTGGTCGCTTTCGCCCTGACTACTCTCGTATTCAAGACAGACGGGTTTGGCCGCTCAGTCGCCGTGCTCGAACCGTTCCTTCTCGGATTGGTCGCCTACAGGATATTGAGCTTCTCGAGGGCTTCCGAAGAGCTCGCCCGCCAGGCCAGCGGAATAACCCAGGCCATTCTCATTCTCATTCCCCTTGCTTTTCTTCTGCATGGGATCGTTTTATACCTGAGTGTGTTTCACACCAGAGGCAACAGACGGGGTGTCCGGGAGGTGGTCCTCTTTCTCCTGATCGCAGTACCGCTTTTTCTGGTTGTGAGTTTTATCCTGCCTCCCGACTTTGTAAGCCACTCGATCGCCCTAAACCGGATTGAAAGAGATATCAAACCCAAGCCGGTGCCTCTGGACGAACAAGGTCCGGGCTGGCCCGGGGGAAACCTTCTCTCAGAGGACGGGGAATGGCTGGAATTGCAGGGCGAGCAGCAGGGTGAAGGGGATCCTACCGAAGGGAATCCGAGCCAGAGCGGCAAGAACGCCCTGGAAGGCATTCCCTCGGATCAGTGGAACGAAGCGGGGCTGGAACAGGGGGCAGAGAGCAAGCAGTACGCCGTGATGGTCCTGGCCAGCCCGGCCGAACCAGTGTACGCTGCGGATGCCTACTTTGGGGATTTCGATCCTGAGGCGGGATTTCTCTTTTCCAGGGACGAACCCCTGAACGAGCTGACCTACCTGCGCTTTCTGGAAACCTGGAAAAACCAGGATCTGCCGAATGAGCGGCTGCGCCAGAGCACCGAAATTACCTATTTCTCGACCCTGCCGGAACGCTATCTTCCCTTCCGACCGCAGAGCATCGAACCTACGGTACTCAAGCGGGAGTACAATCCCTTTCAGTACTCCTACACGGCGGCTTCTCAGATCAGCCGCTCCGGACCGCGGGATTGGGCTGCAATTCAGGGTTTGAGCCAGGCGGATCGGATCCGGATGGGCCCCTTCCTCCAGATACCCTTGTCCGAGCAGCGCCGTCAGACCTTCTCCTCCTTCCTCGAGGAGGCGGTGGGCGATACAACAGGCTACTACGAAAGGATCGAGGCGATCCTGAAGAGCTTCTCCAGCTTTCAGTACGACATCGGCTTCGACGACAACACTTCGGTAGGGAAGATGGAGATATTTCTCACGGACAGGAGGCGGGGAGACTGCACAGAGTTTTCCAACACCGCGGCGATCCTTCTTCGCCTGGCGGGAATCCCTGCCCGGGTGGTGACCGGCTACCTCGCCTCTCGGGGCCTGCAGAGCTTTGCCCACCTGCGCGGACTGTTCATACTGAGGGAAGCGATTCCCGAACTCAAAGAATACCCGTTCCGGGACCTGTATCTCGTGACCACGGCCCAGCGTCACTCCTGGGTGCAGGTCTATATCCCTACCTTCGGCTGGGTGGACTTCGAGTCTACCGCCTATGCGCTTCCGCCGCCGCCGGGACGCAATCCTAACTCGATGAACGTGGTGATCCCCCTGATTCAGGGTGAGCAGGTGGAGCGCCGCATCTTCAGATTCCCCTGGCTCCTGGCTCTGCAGTTCCTGCTCGTTCTGGCGGTATTGACCCTGCTGGGAATCTACATTTTCCGCTTCGCCCGTGAGATATACCTGAAGACGGTGGCTCGACGGCAGGATCTCCGCGGACTGAAAGCTCTCTATACGCTCCTGCTCATCAAGCTGGCCGTGCGGGGATTCGAGGTGAAGAGACCCTTCCTGACTCCGATGGAGTATGCGGAATATCACCAGGAGCTGGCGGGATTTGCCGAGATCTATACCATGCTGCGCTTCCGGGAAGCCCTGAGCGACAGCGAGCGAGCCGCAGCCTGGGAAGCTCTGCGGGGAAGCTTCAGGGAGATCCTCGAGGCAAGCCGGCGCCCCGGTCTTCTGGCCGCCCTGCAGCGGGCCTTCAGCTTGAAGGGATTGTACTACTCGTGAGATCAGCATCTCCGCTGCGGTTGTTCGCTGCCCGGTACAAGAGCCGGGTGGTTGTCTCCCGGGCTGTTCTGCGCCGCACGGTTCGCCTGCTGCCGGTTATTGCCCTCATACTACTGGGGCTATCCACCCTGTTCGGGCTTGCAGCCTGCCGACACCGCTCTGGCTGGGTGATGTTCCGAGGCCAGCAGGGGCGGGGCTACACCGCCAATGCCCTGCGGCCGCCCCTGGCCGCCAAGTGGAAGCTGCAGCTGCAGCTGGACGCCGAGCCGACCTATGCTTTCAACAATCCCGTGGTCCTGGGGAACACGATCTACTTCGGATCCACAGACGGAAACTTCTACGCCCTGGATATCGAGAGCGGATATATGAACTGGGTCTTCAAGACCAGGGGCGCGATCAACTCGATCCCCTTTGCCGACGGACGGAACGTCTACTTCGGCAACAACGTGGGCAAGCTCTACGCCGTTTCCCAGGAAGACGGCGCTGAGGTCTGGGCTTTCCAAACGGATTCAACCGTTCAATCGTCGATCGTCGGCTACGAGGATTTCCTCATCTTCACCAGCGACGGAGGCACGGCCTACTTCGTTACCTCGGAGGGCACGGAACTGTTCACGCTTCCCAACCCGGTATGGCACTACAATACCTTCCAGGTGTACGAGGATGTACTGTACTTCGCTCCCGGACCCCCCACCCGTCCCCACGCCTTCGGCGCCTTTGACGTGAACGAGAGAGCCTACCTGTGGATTCTCGACACCTCGCTCTTTCAGGCGGTCTGGTACTCCTTTCCCGCCCTGAAGGGAGATCTCCTGTACTTTTCTACGGCCACCTACCGGGGGGAGTACTGGAACTTCGACTACTACGCCTTCGAACGGGACACCGGGGAAATGGTCTGGAAGTACTCGGATCTATCCGATTGGGGAGATATGATTCGGGTCGATTCACAGAGGATGTTTTCCGATAACATGAAGCTCCTCGATTACCTGGCCCCTGCAATCTGGCGGAACATGGTTATTTACACCAGCGGCGACACCCTGGTCCGGGCCTTCCATGCGGGAAACGGCGCCCTGGCCTGGACTCGTGCCTTCGATCGGCCAACTACCAGCGCCCCCACCGTGGCGGGTAATAGGGTCTATTTCGGAATCGAGGGAGACGAGGCTTACCAGGCAGGGATTCCAGGAGGAAAAAAACCCCGACTGGTCTGTCTGGCCGCCAAGAACGGGCGGCTGCTCTGGGAGATGGAGCTGGAGGGAGCTCTGCTCAGCGCTCCGGTTATCGCCGGCAAGTGGATGGTCTTCGGCACGGATCGGAACTATTTCTACGTTCTGGAAGAGGTGTATTAGACAACGGTCGGATTCTCATCCCGTGGTATTGATCTGTTTGTCCTAATGCGGTATTGTGGTAACACGAAATATCAATTCGTAACACCGCAAATGTAAACGGAGGACACACCATGGGACGACGGACACGAAGCCTTGTCGCTTGCACTCTCGCCCTGCTGCTTCTGGCGGTTGTTTCCGGTACGACCGTTTGGGCGGCCGGTCAGGTCGAATCGGCGGAACAGGCGGCGGTTCTGCGCATCGGCACACCGAACGAAGTCAAGGCGGCCAATATCTTCAGCGACTACTACCTGGGCATCTTCGCCCACATCTCCAATCCCCCCCTTATGAAGATGAACCCCGAGGGGGTGCTCGAAGGGTTGACCGCGGAGGGATTCGAGACATCAACGGACAACACGGTTTGGACGTTCACCATCCGGGACGATCTGTACTGGAGTGATGGCAGGAAGCTCACCGCAGAGGATGTACGCTTCTCCATCGAGTACACGGGGCTTCACAACCCGAGTGCCCGTTGGATCAAAGATACATTGAAAGATTCCCGGGTCGAGGGAGAACGCACCGTGGTGCTCAGCTTCAACAAACCCTACACCACCCTGGAACTCTAGTTTGCCACCTACAATATCCTGCCGAAACACGTTTGGAAGAATATCGCTGATCCGATGCAGACGACCAATCCTGGGGCCAACGTGGGCTTCGGACCTTTCATCATCGAGGCGATCGATCTGTAGGCCGGGGTGATCCGTTTCGGAAGAAACCCGCACTGGAAGGGCCAGGAACCGAAGCTCGACGCCTTCGAGATCCACATGTACAAGAACCTGGATGTTCTGTCCTTGGCCCTGGAAAAGGGTGAGATCGACACCTACTACAAGTACGCCTCCTCCTATCCCTATGCCAACATCGACAGGCTCAAAGCAACGGGCCGATTCGAGTTCGTGGAAAAACTGAATATGGGTCTGGTGTTTCTCGGCTTCAATCTTAGGCAGCCGCCTTGTAGCGACAGGAACTTTCGGGAGGCCTTGTCCTACGCCATCGATTACGAGGAAATCCTGGCGCTTGATGCGTTGGGGTTCGGGGAGATTCCCAGCCGCGGGTTCGTACCGCCGAGCACGGGCGGGTATCAAAAAACAACATCTCTGTCCCACGATCCTCAGAAGGCTAAACAACTGCTCGCCGCCGCGGGCTACCGGGACGCCGACGGCAATGACTGGATCGAGTACCCAAGCGGCAAAGAACTGGCGGATGTCGGTTCTCGTTCGTGCGGACTGGACACGGGTCGGCGAGCTGCTGGTGGACTATCTTAGTCGGGTGGGCGTCCGGGTACAGCTACGCTCCGTCGAACTCAACAGCTGGATCGCGGAGAAGGACGGCTACAACTACGACCTGACCATCACCCGGACCACCCCCTGGGGCATGCTGATGCACGCAGGTTGGGGCAGCGGCTACTTCGATTCCCGGCGCAGCGGACAGGGGGTGCTGCATATCCTGGAAGACCCCGAGTTTCTGGAGCTTACCGACCGGATCCTGGCCACAGCGGATCCCGAGCAGCGAGGAGCCCAGGCGCGCCGCGTACAGGAGTACTATGCCCGCGAGCTTCCCGCCGTGCCGTTGTACTGGAACATGATCATCACCCCCTTCAACAAGGTTTTCACAGGTTGGAAACCCGATCCCCTGTACGGCATCTACAACGTCGATACCCTGTTGAGCGTGGAGAAGAAAACGGATTGATCAGGAAAAAGGCGGTCAGGTACCTCCTGGCCGCCTTCCTCATACTGAGCTTCAACTTCATCATCCCCAGAGCCATGCCGGGGGACCCGCTGGTCAACCTTCTCGGCGAGGATATCCTCCTCAGCGCCGAGCAGCTTGACGAGCTGCGCAGTGAGCTCGGTCTGGATCTGCCGCTGTACCGCCAATACCTGCGCTACTGGCGTCGACTGCTCCGGTTGGACCTGGGTTACTCTTATCAATACAGCAAAAAGGTATTCGATCTCCTGGCCGCTCGAATCCGCTGGACGCTTCTTCTGGCCGGTCCGGCGATCATGCTCGGGGCGGTGGCCGGAGCGTTGCTCGGAGCTCTCGCCGGCTGGCGTCCGGAGCAGCCCGGAAGCCGCCTGGCCACCACCGGCGCACTGGCTTTGTATTCGGTGCCTCCGTACTTCCTGGCCCTGATCATGCTGTACCTTCTGTCCTTCAAGCTGGGGCTCTTTCCTCTCAAAGGCTACTACAGCTCGGGTACGGTGATCGACGTAGTTCGTCATCTGGTTCTTCCGGTTCTGGTGCTGACCCTGTTCACCACCACGCGCAACTTCATGGTGATGCGCGGCAGTGTTATCCAGGAGAAGCTGCGCCACTACGTCACCTATGCCCGGGCCAAGCGTCTGTTGGATCGGGGTGTGCTGTTCCGGCATGTGTTCTGGAACGCCTCGCTGCCCTTGATCACGCTTCTTGCCCTGGATTTCGGCTTTATCTTCAGCGGAGCGCTGTTCGTGGAGATCGCCTTTTCCATGAACGGGATGGGAACTCTGATCTACGAGGCGGTTCGCAGCCGGGATTATCCGCTGCTGCAGGGCGCCTTTCTGGTCATCACCCTGATGGTGATCCTGGCCAACTTTCTGGCGGATCTGACCTACGCTCTGATCGATCCGCAGGTGAGGGTTCGCCGTTGAAAGGTTTGGGAGTGAACCATCGTCGATTGCCCAAGGTCCATCGCCTCGGCGCAGCCCTTCTGTTGGGGTTCCTCCTGATCGCCGCCTTGGCCGATGTGTTCGCCCCCTACGATCCCTGGCAGCGCGTCCGGCCTTATCTCCGGCCGGGCGCGGAGCACTGGCTGGGGACCAACGACCTGGGAAACGACATTCTCAGCGAGCTGCTTCACGCGACCAGGCTGTCCCTGCTGGCCGGATTGGCAACCGCTGGGATCGCCACAACCCTCGGTTTGCTGGTTGGACTTTTGTCCGGGTATTTCCGGGGGGCGGTGGATGAGCTGCTCATGGGCCTCACCGATGTGATGCTGATGATCCCCCGCATCCCCATGGTCATCATCCTGGCGGCCTTCTTGAAACCCGGGTACGGAGTGATCGTGCTCGTGCTGGGCCTGCTTTGGTGGACCTCGACGGCCCGGATCGTGCGCTCGAAGGTGCTGCAGGTGCGGGAAAGCGCCTTCGTGGCCGCTCAACGAACCCTTCGCCTTCGAGAGGGGGGGGTTCATCCGGGAGCTGTGGTGGTGGTACACCGCACCGGGGCTTGCCATTACTCTATGTGTACTGTCCCTGGTTCTGATCGGCTTTGCAGCGGGGAAAGAGGAACCAGTCGCGGCAGCGCTCTCGGATTGAGAGGAGAACGACGCGGTATGTCCTGCCTGCACCTTCAAAACCTCACCGTGGACTTCACCACCCCGGTCGGAAAGCTCCGGGCGGTTGACGAGGTGAGCCTGGACCATGAAGGGGGT
>CAZVHJ010000045.1:11814-43021 GCA_964627715.1 uncultured Spirochaetaceae bacterium
TCCGCAGCGGCAAATCGGTGGTTGCCCATGCAATTCTGGGACTTCTCCCGGGCAATGCCATGGTGCGGGGTGTGATCGAGTTTCAGGACCGGAACCTGTTGGGCCTGTCCGAGCAGGAGCTGGCGAAAGTTCGGGGTGAACAGATCGGAATCGTTTTACAGAACCCTTCCCTTGCCCTCAATCCCATTCACAACATCGGCCGGCAGATCGGAGAACCCCTGGTGGTGCACCGGGGAATGCCCTTGCGCTCGGCCCGTCGGCTGGTTCTCTCCCGGCTGCGGCGATTGGGATTTCACGATGTCGAAACACATCTCGACGCCTTCCCCTTTGAGTTCTCCGGCGGAATGAATCAACGGGTGTTGATCGCCGCTTCGATGATCCTCGAGCCACGGGTGTTGATTGCCGACGAGCCGACCAAAGGCCTGGATGCCGGACTGCGGGGACTCGTGCGCAAGGAGATGCTCACCATCAGGCAGCACAACGGTTCATCGCTGCTGTTGATTACCCACGATTTGGAACTGGCCCGGGAGATTGCCGACACCGTGGCGGTGCTCTACGGCGGGCAGATCATGGAGATTGCCCCTGCCGAAAGCCTGTTCTCCGATCCGCTTCATCCTTACACACAGGCGCTGCTTCAGAGCCTTCCTGAAAACGGATTCCTCCCGATCCCCGGTCCGCCTCTGAGCCTGACCGATCCACCCAGCGGCTGCCGCTTCCACCCCCGCTGTCCGCTAAAAACAGAGAAGTGCCGCCGGCGGCGACCGAATTTGTATGGTTCGGGGAGGAGGGTCGTGCGATGTCTGCTGTACTCCTGAAGGCACAAGGAGTAGGCCGGGTGTTCCGCTCCGGACGGCCAGCCCGCCGAACGGTAGAGGTACTGCGGGACATCGATCTTGAGGTGTGCTCTGGCCAGACCCTTGGGATCGTCGGCGCCTCCGGGGCGGGAAAGACGACCCTGGGTCGAATTCTTGCAGGCGTGGATCGGCCGACGCGGGGAACCGTAGCCTACAAGGGCGCGAAGCTGTCGGAGCTTTCTCGGGTCCAATGGCGGGTGTTTCGGCGCAGGGTGCAGATGCTGTTCCAGGATCCTGAAGGGGCGCTGAATCCGGCGAAAACGATTCGCCGTTCCTTCGAAGAGGTTGGACGATTGGCCGGCATTGCCAGGTTGGAGACGGTGCTGTCCGACCTCCTCCATACCGTGGGGCTTTCTCCGGAGGTTTTACCCCGCCTGCCCCGCCAGCTTTCCGGCGGTCAGAATCAACGGGTGGCTTTGGCCAGGATCCTGATGCTCGAGCCGGAGCTGATCGTGCTGGATGAGCCAACCTCCGCCCTCGATGTTTCGGTTCAAGCCCAGATTCTTCATCTTCTCAAAACACTTCAGCACCGGAGAAATCTGGCCTACCTTTTCATCGCTCACGACATCTGGGTCATCCGCTTCATGTGCGATGAGGCGGTCCTGTTGGCCAAGGGCAGGGTTGGATTCCATGGCCAAGGGGAAGAGCTGAACCCGGATGTTGCACCCGGTGTATTCTGATTGCCGGATTCAAACACGTGACACAGATCGTGAAGTTGTGCTACCATCTGCGAAACTAAAACAATGAATACGTACCTTCGGTTATTCGGATCGTCTAAGGACAAGAATGACTCTCGAAGAACGATGGCCAGAATCGAGGTCTCCACGGAGGAACGGCATCACTTCTTCACGACCGAGTTCATGGAGAAGGTGGCCGCCTGTTCCGCCAGTCGGATCATCCACCTTGCCGAAAGGGAAACCGATCGATGAGAAGGATCCTTCATTTCGACTGCCCCTCGGGGATCAGCGGTGACATGACCGTTGCAGCTCTGATTGCCGCAGGTGCTGATCGAAATGTCCTGGCGGCGAATCTTGAAAGCCTGAACCTGCCTGGCTTTGAGCTCCAAATATCGGAAACGGTCGTAAACGGAATCACTGCCACCGATTTCTCGGTACTCGTGAAGGAAACCCATCATCATCCCCACCGTAACCTGTCCGCGATCAGGGGGATTATCGATTCAAGCGGGATTTCTTTTCAGGCGAAGAAGCTCTCGCATAGCATATTCCGCTGCCTCGCCGAAGCGGAAGCCAGGATACACGGCCAGCCGGTGGAGAGGGTAACCTTCCATGAGGTCGGCGCCGTGGACTCGATTGTCGACATCGTGGCCACTGCGGTTTGTGTCGACTTGCTGCAGGTGGACTGGATCACCGCATCAGAGATTCCCCTGGGACACGGGGTGACCCGCAGCGCCCACGGCATGATTCCTGTGCCAGCTCCCGCGACTGTCGAAATCTTGAAAGGCGTACCTGTATACGACTCGGGAATCGAATCCGAGCTGGTGACCCCTACCGGTGCGGCGATCCTAAAGACGTTGGCTTCATCGTTCGGGGCTATACCATCGATGCGTATCAAGTCGAGCGGGTACGGAGCGGGCAAGAAACGCTTCGAGCGACCGAATCTGCTGAGGGTGCTACTCGGTACGGAGGTGGAAGGTGCGTTGCTCGAGCAGCTGACCGTTCTGGAGACCAATATTGACGACATGAACCCTGAAATCTACTCCTATTTGCTGCCTCTTTTACTCCAGCGCGGAGCCCTGGATGCCTTCCTCACCAATATTGTTATGAAGAAGGGCCGCCCAGCCGTGCAGCTCAGCGTTCTCTGCCGTCCTGGGGAGGAAAGCGCCCTGGAAACGGTGATCTTTCGGGAGACTACGACCCTCGGAGTCCGCCGTTACGCGGTAAACCGGCGATGTCTGGGGCGAAGAACCGCAGAAGTGGAGACCGAGCTCGGTACCCTCAGGGTTAAGCTTATCTATGAACGCGAAAAACTCGTGCGGGCTGTTCCGGAGTACGAAGAATGTCGGCGCATCGCCGTCGAGCGGGGCCTACCGTTAAGAGATGTTTATGAGAAGCTCCAGGCGACCCTGCAGCACGTCTTCCCGGATTCCACGGATTAAGTTAGCCCCGGAGCTTGCTGCACATGCTGAAAAGTTGCTCGGGGTTTCGATGACCGGCAGAAATTGGCGTACTTCGATCAGATAGACGAAAGTGTTGCGCTCGACGTACCGTCAGGAAACGACGGCGGTCGAGTATGCGGTCTTGCCCTCGAATTCCTGCTTCTCCGTGAAGATGATCTTCATCGAGGCCGGAAGCTTGGAATAGATGTCATTGGAAATGCTCAAGGTACCCGGTTTCGTGGCCTGTTTCTCCAAGTGAGCCGCGTAATTGATCACATCCGAGACGATCCGTCCCGTGTCTTCGAGGAATTTCACTATACCGAAATCCATGGCAATTCGCAGGCAAATGTCGTCCTTAATCGGTTTGTAGGGCTGGATGTTGAACACGGGCATGGTGTAGAGAATCTCCAAAGCACAGCCGACAGCATCGGTGATACTCTTCTCTCCCCGGAAGGCGAACAAGCCTCCATCTCCCGCCCAGTTCCACATCCGGCCTTCGTACAGATCGAGCTTGTGCTTCAAGAATCCCCACAGCCGGTAGTAGACCTTTTCCATTAGACCGGGTTTGTACTTACGCACCATCTCGCTGTTTTGGCAGATGTCCACCGAAGCGATCACTGTGGGATATTCCTTTCCGTTGCGCAGCGCCCCCCAGTTGAGCAGGTTCGACTTGTCCTCTCTGACATTGATGATCTTGCGCTTCTGGTAGTCGTAGAAGACTCCGGTACGGGAAAGCCTGTAGAGAATATTCTCCAGCCCCTCCAGCGTCACGTTCCGACCATTCAGCGGCACTCCTTCCAGTTCGAAGGCGAAAGTAAACAGATCCAGGATTTTCTTCTTTCTCTCGCACTCCTGGACGAGAGTCTTGGCGGCGTTCAGAGGGGAAATACTCACCCCCCTGTCCACACTGGCGATTGCATGGGTGCTGAAGCTGTGATCCTTGAAAATATAGCCGCCGATCGCCTCGATATCCTTGAAGGTGAGGCTCTTCCCCAACATTTCGGTGAGATCTTTTACCAGTGAAGTATCAAACATAAAAGAATTCTAGCGGATTGGAGCTTCTCCTGTCAACATGCCTGAGAATTTTCGATGTTGCACGATCACGGCTGTCGAAGCGACAGCGAATCAGGCCGTTTTATCCGGAAAGGGGCAGAGATCGCTTATGGAGCAATCCGAACAGAGGGGTTTCCGGGCCGAGCATACCCGGCGGCCGTGCTCGTTGACAGCCAGGGAGAAGCGGGTTCGCTTCTCCTCAGGCACCAGATCCCCTATGCTGAACTCGATCTTGTCCGGGTTGGTTTCATCGCTCAGCTCCAGCCGTCCGATCACCCGTTTGAAGTGGGTATCCACGATGATCGCCGGAATGCCGTAGCAATTGCCGGACACCACATTGGCGGTTTTCCTCCCCACCCCTGGGAGCTGTACCAGCTCCTCGACAGTCTCGGGGAGCCGGCCGGCGAATCGGTCCTGAACTGCCTTGGCCATATTCAGCAGACTCTTGGTCTTGTTTCTGTAGAAGCCCGTGCTCTTGATCAATCCTTCGAGGTCTGCCTGATCCGCAGCGGCCAACCCGGCCGGGTCGGAGTAGCGACGGAAAAGCTCAGGAGTAACCTTGTTCACCATTTCGTCGGTACACTGGGCCGCCAGGATGGTGGCGACCAGCAACTCAAAAGCATTGCGGTACTCCAAATGGGGACGGGCTTCCGGGTACTCTCTGTCGAGGATGCTTAAGATCGCTGCTGCCCGCTTACTTCTTCCTTGCTTTGAAAAATCCATCAATCTCCTCCAGGCTCATACAGTTCAAGATGTGCTCCGGTCCCAACCAGGCTTTTCGGGCCATCAGCACCCCGTAGCGCATGTACTGCAGATCCGCCGGCGAATGAGCATCCGGACAGAGGGCGATGAGGATTTCCTGACGGGCGGCTCGTTTAAGCGCCGGCCAATCCGGATCAAGGCGGTGGGGGTTGCAGTTGTGCTCCAGGACCACGTTGTTCTGCTTCAGTATCGTAAAGAGTTTCTCCTCGTCATACTCATACCCCGACCGGGAGAGCAGGAGTGCGCCGCTGGGATGTCCCAGGATGGTCAGGTAGGGATTGCTCGCCGCTCTCAGCAGCCGGGCCGTGGCAGCCTCCGGACTCATGGTGAGGTTGGAGTGTACGGAGCCGATGACGAAATCCAGCTCGGCCAGAACGTCTTGGGGATAGTCGAGACTGCCGTCACCCAGGATATCCGACTCGATACCGCAGAAGATCCGAAAAGGGGACAGCCGCTCGTTCACCTCGGCGGTCTCTGCAATCTGTTCCCGCAGCCGCTCGACCGACAGTCCGCCCGCATAGCCGGCGCTGCGGGAATGATCGCTCAGACACAGATACGCGTAGCCGAGCTCCCGGCAGCTCCGGGCCATCTCTTCGATGCTGACCAGACCGTCGGAGTAGCTCGAATGCACGTGGATCATCCCTTTGATAGCTTCTGCCTCGACCAGGCGGGGAAGGCTTCCCGACTCCGCGGCTTCTACCTCCTCCTCCCCCTCTCGGATCTCCGGAGGAACCCAGGGTAGATCGAGGCTGCGATACACGGACTGTTCATCCGCCAGCGGCAGGGCTTCCTCCCCCCGAAACACCCCGTACTCGTTCATCTTCAGACCCATGGATTTGGCCCGGCCGCGTAGGGCAGTGTTGTGCTCCTTCGATCCGGTGAAGTGCTGCAGTGCAGCGGGTTCGCTCTCCGGCTTTACCAAGCGGAAATCCACCTGCAGGCCCCTGCGGCGGATCGACACTTTGGTTTCCCCCGCCCCCAATACACCCTCGACATCGGGGCCTGTATCGGCCAGCTCGGTAAGTGTGGAGCGCAGGCGATCCTGATCCGCATCCTCCGCCGGAATCAGAAGGATGTCCGCGTCCTTCAGGATCCGCTTTCCCCGACGCAGGCTGCCGGCAATGTGGATTTTCCTGAAAAGACCGCTGCGAGTCAACTGCTCGATAAGTTCGGAAGCGATGCTTTCCGCCTCGGCGTAAAGGTGCATCTCCTGGAACTGTTTCTTGAAAGCGATCGACTTGAGGATCTTCTCCTGGGATTTCTCACCGAAACCTTCAAGGGCCAAAAGCCGGTTCTCGCGGCAGGCGTACTCCAGCTCTCCAAGGTTGGAGATCCCCAGCTTCTGCCAGAGCAGACGAACCCGTTTGGGACCCAATCCGCCGAGCGTGAGAAGCTCCTCCAACCCCGCCGGAAATTTCGCCTTCAGCTCTTCGAGGATTGTGGACCTTCCGCTTTTGACCAGCTCCCGAAGGACGTCCCCGATCCCCTTGCCGATGCCCTGGATACCGGAGAGCCGGTCCTCCCCTACCAGGATAGCGAAGCTCTCCGGGTGCTGTTCCACGATGCGGGCCGCCCGCTCGAAGGCACGAGACTTGAAGGGATTTTCCCCGGCCAGTTCCTGGTATACAGCGATCTGTTTCAGGATCGACCCGAGCTCTTTATTGTTCATTTTCCACAACTCCGGATCGTCAACCCTGGTGCCGGCCAAATCGTCCAAGTCATGCTTTTTACTCTCCTCCTGGTTGATACTCAAAACAGTAACGGATAACCGCCCCCAGGGCCAAGAGGGGTGGGACTTCAAATTTCAAGTAGTCGGCACGGTGAAAACACATCCATGAAAAGATCATTGGGGCAAAATGATACAATGGACAGTTTGGCCCACTCGGGAAAACAGCCTACCTCTGCCATTGGACAAACTGGAAAATTATCCGTCCGGGCTCTAATTTTCTAGTTTCCTATTATGCAGCGGGCTGGTCAGCAATAGCTCACTCAAAAAAGCCAGAGCTGGCCGCCCTGGCCGAACAGGGCTTCCAGGTCCGTCTTCAGCACCTCGGTGAAGGCGGAGGCAATCGGCATGAGCTGCCGCTCCAGGTAGTGATCGTAGTCGATCGGAGCGCTTACCCGGCCTTCGGGCTGCGGTCCCTCGCGGGTGATCAGATATCGGATCAGCCCGTGCTGCTCCGAAGGGGGCAGCAGGGCGGCTGCTTTGACGTGGGGTGGCGTGCTGCGGGTGTAGGCGGAGACGGACTTTCGCAGTGCCTTGCGGTACACGAGCTTCTCGTCCAGTTCTCCCCTGTACAGAGCTCCGGCCAGTTCCTTGATATAGAGCTGAATGTCCTGAAGCGGACGCTTCGAGAACAACAGCCCGAGCAGCCGGATCTGGAACTCGTGAGCCAGGTCGGTCCAGTCACGACGCACCGCCTCCATTCCCCTAACCTCGATCCGGTCTTGCACATCTGCCGGCCCTGAAGAGGCTCCCCCCTCCGCCTCGACGGCCAGCAAACCCGCATACCCTTTGGCCCTGCCCTTTTCCGTGCGGCCATCCCCTCCCCGCAGCGGAGGCAAGAAGAAGCGACTGTACCTCTTTTCAAATCGAAGGGTAAGCCGGGGCTGGACTCCGTAGGTCTGGATCAGATGTTTTTCCAGAGCCTCGTTCACCAAGCGGCAAATCTCCTCCCCATCCAGGGAACCCGCCGGAGGGATCCCCTGAACGTCATTCTCGCGTTGCGTCGATGTCTGTGCTCCGGACTCAAAGATTGTGACGAAGAGGGAATCCGTATCGCCGTACAGCACCATGTAACCCCGGTCTTCGAGAAAGGTCTTGCACCAGCTGACGATGCGCTGCCCGAAGCTGGTGATGGCGCCGGCCAGGTCGGAACCGGCAAATCGACAGCCTCGAGCCCCGAGCACTCCGTAGAAGGAGTTCATGATGATCTTATACACGAAGGAAGCTACAGCGTCTCCCTTTTCCTGCGCCTCGCCGCGGCGTTCAAAAAAGCGGTCAAGAAGCTCAGGTAAGATGCCCGGCTCGCGGCGAAACAGAGCCCCATTGGGGGCTCGGATCGGCGGCTGCCCGTCCGCGCCTTCCTCGACTCCATTCTGCTCCTGCAGCTCCTCCTCCGTACCCTCCCGCCTGTCGGGAAGGTAGCTCGCCGGATCGATGTTGAAGGTGCGTATGATCGACGGGTACAGGCTTTGAAAATCGAAGACCAGCACATCATCAAACACACCAGGATGGGGGGTCAGGATGATTCCGCCGGGAGCTCCCTCCATGGGTAGGGGATCGACGCCGTAGGTGGGAGCAACCATCCCCCGCTGGTGCAGCGCCTCGATGTAGAGGTGCTCGAAGGCGGCGATGCTGGTCCAGGCCAGGTCCGGCGCCACCCCGATCAGGACGCAACGGCGCAGGGTGAGCTCGAACAACCCGGTCTGGGCGAAGATTCGATGCACCAGCCGGGCATCCTGCAGGCAATAGGCGCAGAGCTCTTTGGGCTCTTCCCGATACAGACGTTCGATAGCCCGGATACGGTCCTCCCCCTCTTCCTGCTCGATTCGCTTGCCATATCCCAGGATCGCCACGGCGACCGTCTCCAGGCTGTAATCTTCGAATGTTTCCGGGGAGGCTCTTACGATGCGCACTCCATCCCAAACCTGCCTTCCCGGAACGATGACCCGGCTTCCCCTGCCCTCACTCTGGGGCAGATACACCGCCGTTTCCCGGGATCGACCGAGGGAGAATGAGATTCCGTAGCGCCGGAAGCGTTCAGAGAGAACCTGAAAGTCGAAATCGACCACATTCCAACCGGTCAGGACATCGGGGTCGAAGGCGGCAACCCGGTCCCGAAAGGCCAGGAGAAGCGCTTTTTCATCGCTGAAGCACTCCACTCGCGGTTCGTGCAGCTCAGGACCGAGGAACAGCACGACCTCACCCGGATCGGTGGATGCGTGGAAGGGATCCTGGGGGCTGAGGGCGATGGCTCGTACCGCCTGGGTCTGAATATCTGTCTCGATATCGATGGAGAGCACGGACAGTCGGGGCATCCATCGGCCCGGTTCCAGCTCGGGATTCACGAACACCCGATCCACGTAGCGGCCCGCTTTGGCTTCGCCCCGGATGCGTACGGGACCGTGAATCCGCCGCTCCAGGCGAAACTGATCCGCAACCCTGAGATCCGCCTCGTAGGTGCGTGTGCCCACCAGCTGCAGAGCATCTCTGAGCGTTCGTTTTACCTCCTGGGTCGCACAGCCCACCTGCCGGCAAGCCTCGCCGTCCATCGTGCGAAGCCGGCTCCCCAGCAGCTCCACCGCCCCGCTGTCGAAGGACTGATCCGCCGCAGCCAGGGATTTTACAGTCTGCTCGACGGCAGGGCAATCGTTCTCCCAGATATAGAAGTTGGGTTGACAGCGGTTCTCGACAATGGCGAAGGTCGAGCCGTCCTCGATACGGCCGATTAGGTACAGGGCGGTACGGCCTTTATTGCTGCGGGCGTAGGAATGAACGATGAATCCTTCCAGGGTTGCGCTCATGACCGTAAAAACTCACTATAGCACGGGCAGCTTCCAGGATAACAGCCGCTTGGTGAGTCGCTATTGATCAAGCTGCTGAGAGCACTGTACCATCGATTCAGGGCTATCGGGAAGGATGCCAAGGGTGACAGGCAAGACAATCGCCGATCTCATCTCTGTGCTGGGAAGCGCCGCGACTATTCGGGGCGATCCCACCGTCGAGGTCCGAGGACTGGCCTACGATTCCCGACGCGTCCAGGCGGGGGATCTGTTCGCGGCGTTGACGGGTTTGCACACAGACGGCCACCGCTTTATCGGCGAGGCGATCGAAAGAGGCGCAGCGGCTGTTCTGCACCAGACAGAGCTCAGCTCCTACCAAAACCAGGTTACCTATGTCCAGGTTCCAGACTCCAGGGGCAGCATGTCCGCCCTGGCAGCTGCCCTGTACGATCATCCCTCCCGCGAGCTGTCCGTGATCGGAGTGACCGGAACCGACGGGAAGAGCACCACTGTGGGGCTGATCCACCAGCTCCTCGACGCGCTCGGAAAACCCTGCGGATTCATCTCCACGGTCCAGGTCAAGACTCACGCCGAGGTAATAAAAAACCCTCTCCGCCAGTCCACTCCGGAGGCTCCGGATATTCAGCGGTTGCTGCGTCAGATGGTGGAAGCGGGGAAACGCTACTCCGTGATCGAGGCGACCTCCCACGGCCTGTCTGTCAGGACGGGACGTCTATCGGCGGTGGAGTTTACTGCCGCCGTGTGTACAAATATCAGCCATGAACATCTAGAGTTCCACGGCAGCTTTGAACAGTACCGATCCGACAAGGCAAATCTGTTCCGTTCGCTATCCGAGGATGGCTTCGGCGTAGTGAATCTGGATGATCCCAACCACCGGTACCTGATTGATCAGTCCACCGCTCCCGTACTAGGCTACGGTCTTGAAAATACCGGCGGCGATCTGTATGCCACGGAGATCCGCTCCGATCTCTCCGGCTCGAGTTTCACCCTGCATTACGGGACCGAGGATCAGCCGGCCCGGATCAACCTGCCTGGAACCTACAACCTGGCCAACTTCCTGGCCGCGGCTCTGACGGTTCTGCATCTTGTTCCGATCCCGCTGGAAGATCTGGTCCGGCTCTTTCCTGATCTTCAAGGGGCGCCGGGACGGATGGAAAAGATAACCGCCGGCCAGAGTTTCCAGGTGATCGTGGATTACGCCCACACCCCCCAATCCTTCGCCGAGCTTTTCCCCCTGGTACGCTCCCATACCAAGGGACGTTTGATCGCGGTATTTGGATCCGCAGGAGAACGGGACGTGGAGAAACGTCCCCTTCAAGGCGAACTGGCGGCCCGTTTCTGCGACATCGTGATCCTGACCGACGAAGATCCCCGGGGCGAGGATCCGGTCGCCATTCTGGAGGAGATCGCCTCAGGCTGTCGGAAAGAAGGTCCCGGACCTCGGGAGGGAAAGAACCTGTTTCTGATCCCCGACCGCCGGCAAGCGATAACCCGGGCTTTCACCCTGGCCAGAGCGGGCGACACGGTACTGCTTTTGGGAAAGGGGCATGAGGAAAATATTATCTACGCCGAAGGGCCGATACCGTGGCAGGAGGCGCAGACGGCCCGGCAGATTCTCGGGCAAATGGGCTGGAAGCCATGAGGGCGAGGCTGATTCCCTCGATTCTTCCGATCCCACTGCTCCTATGCGCTATGGCCTTGACCGCTCAGGAGAGTGCACCCCGACTGGCAGGGATCATGGATCTGGGCTCCCTTTCCATCCTGTGGGGTGAGTCCAACGGCGAAACTACCCCCGCCCTGGAGCCTCTCGACGTAGCGGCAACTCCTGACGGACCGATCGTTCTATTTTCAGATCGATACGTCTCCTTGGGCCGCCACCTGGAGATGACCGAGCGGAGCGTTCAGGATATGATGGCGGCAGCTGTTCTCCCGGAAGGATTTATACCGTCCCGGCTGCTGATCAATCCACTGCTCGAGCCAATGATATACAGTGCCGAGAGCGGGACGCTTCTACTCTTTCATCAAGACAGCGAATCCCCGGAACGCTTCGAGACGGGGATTGCCCAACCCCTCGAGGCCGTCAGCCTGCGGCGGGGAGGGGTTGTCCTGTCCGACGGGCAGCGGCTGTACCTGTTCAGCCGCCGGGGAAGCGAGCTGTCCCGCCGGGAGATCGCCCTGGCCTCCCGCTTTACCATCGGCCTGGGCGCCGACGACCGGGACCGTCTGTGGGTCTACGAGATACAAGCCCGGAAAGTTAGGGTATTCGACCAGACGGGTTCAGAGCTGTTTTCCATAACTCCGGACCTCAGCGGGGCAACCCTGCTCTTTCCCCAGGTGTTTCAAGCCCGTGGGGACGGGGGCTTTTTTCTAGGAAGCGCGGGGGAGTTGTGGTGCTTCGACGCGAAAGGATCCATACGCTGGAGGCTCACTCACTTCAGCGCCGGATATCGGCAGGGACTGCCCGCCTTCTACCGGGTAGCAGTCGCGGCCGGGCCGGAATTTTCCTTCTATATTCTCGACCCCCTCGGGAATCGGATCATGAAGTTTATCGAAGATTCCCCCGGGACTGTCAGAGACGAGGATCCCATAGACGGCACCTTGGCTGCGGGATTTGAGAAAACCGGGACGGTAGAGTCGCAGCAAAACGAGATCCTCCGCTTCTGCCTGGAAGAGGAGCTCTACCTTCAGGCGGCATTTTTTCAGCGCAGCCGGAGTGAAGGACCGGTGGTTACCGATCTGGCCGGGCGTATCAGGAGCAAACAGGCCGGGCTCCTGTCAGACCTGGCCAGGCGGCTGGAAAACGAGCTGCGGCTTCCCGAAGCGGAAGCGGCCTACAACCGCGGCTTGACCCTGTACCGGGAGCTGCGCAGCCTCGACCCTGTAAATCCCCGCTACCCCGAAGCGATCCGGGAGCTGAGCCGGCGGCGAAACGACGTTCGAGATATCCTGACAGCGGAACGTCTGCTGACAGCGGAGGTGAAGGAACGCTTTGCATCGGATCGACGAGAGGAGCTGCGAATTGTGCTCGGCAGCACCGCTAAAAGCACGGTAGAACAGGCTGAAATCCAAGCCCGCTTCGATGGATATCCCGATTCTCGCTGGCTGGGATCGCTTAGACAGATTTCCCCGGGCAGACGGGCCATCGTAACCATCCCTTTCGCCGGAAGCGCTGCCGGTCCTGTGGCCGGCGAAGATCTGCGTGTTGCCCTCAACATCATGGTGAAGTTCCGCCATGGTCAGCAGGAGAAGGCTCAGTACTTCCGGCTCCCCATTATCTTTCCTGCCGGTTCTCTGCATCTCCCGCAGACCGAGTAACCGATCCCAACCGCTGCAGCACCCGGCCCTCGGGACTTTTCCGTAAAGATCTGCAACAAACCAACTCGATGAAATCAGGACTTCGCAAAGAGGAGCCGAATACCGTATAGTAGTACCATGGGTTTAATTACTGTGTGCATCCTGTTCGGCGGCAGATCGGGGGAGCACGAAGTCTCCTGCCGCTCCGCCGCCTCGGTGGCTCGCAATCTCGATTCCGACAGATACCGACAGGTACTGATCGGGATCGACAAAGGGGGCAGGTGGCATCTTCAACAAGACGCTCGTTTTCAAACAGCCTCCTATGGGGAGAGGCTTGAGGTGGCGCCGGCGGTGGAGAACGTTACCGTTGAACCTGCGGTCGGGCTGGCCGTAGCTTCCAGGCCGATCCCCGTGGACGTAGTGTTTCCCGTTCTTCACGGTACCTTCGGAGAGGACGGAACTGTTCAGGGCCTTTTGGAAGTAGCCAATCTTCCCTACGTCGGTACCGGGGTATTGGGGAGCTCCCTGGCCATGGACAAGCAGAAGACCAAGGAAATCTGGAAACAACGGGGGCTGCCCGTTGTGGATTTCGTCACTGTGCGGGACGGCTCAGCCCCGAGTATCTCTACAATTCCAAAGCATTTCGGTTTTCCCCTGTTCGTCAAACCGGCAACAGCCGGATCGTCGGTAGGGATCACCAAGGTGCATACCGAGGAGCAGCTGGGACCGGCTATTGCCGAGGCGCTCCGCTTCGACGCCAAGGCTATGGTGGAACCGGCTGTCGATGCCCGGGAAATCGAGTGTGCGGTTCTGGGAAACGAGACGGTGGAAGCCTTCGAACCGGGGGAGATCCTCCCGAGTCACGAGTTTTACAGCTACGAAGCCAAGTACGTCGATCCGGAAGGTGCAGAGCTGAAGCTGCCTGCTGAACTTCCTGAGAAGCTGAGCGAAGAGGTTCGCCGGCTTGCCATGGCTGCTTTTCAGGCTGTGGAGTGCTCCGGTATGGCCCGGGTTGATTTTTTTCTTGAAAAGAAGAACAATCGTATCCTGCTCAACGAGATTAACACCATTCCCGGATTTACCAATATCAGCATGTACCCCAAGATGTGCGAGGCTTCCGGGCTGGCCTACCCCAAACTTCTGGACAGATTGATCGAGCTGGCCCTAGATCGACACGCAAAGCGGTGCAACCTGCACTACGGTTTGTAGAAGAGGACTTCCTGGATGCAACCGGACGAACGCGTTATACATAGTAGAGAGAATGGGGAGGAGGTGCTATGAGCGAGGGATTCGAAAAGTACCTGAAGACACTGCCCGTGATTCCGGAAGTAGCCGCAAAGATTCTGTCGATTGCCGAGGAGAAGCTGGACATCTCCTTCAAAGAGTTAGAGGACATTATCAAAGTAGATCCCGGCCTGACAGCAAAGATACTGAAGATCGCCAACTCGGCTCTCTACGCCCGCCAGCGGGAGATCAAGAGCCTGCAGATGGCGATAACCTTGCTTGGCTTCAAGAATTTGAAGAGCCTCGTTCTGTTGGTCACGGCCTCGGGCACTTTTTCCAGTTTTCAGAAAGATCCCTTTTTCCAGTACTTCTGGAAACATTCGATTTTGACAGCGTTCTTGGCTAGACATATCGCCGTCCGCAGCAATCGTAAGGATGCCGCCGAAGACTGTTTCATTGCCGGATTGCTGCACGATATCGGCCAAGTTGCCTTTTACAATGCCAACCGGGAGCAGTATCAACCCGCCGTAACAGCATTGGTGGAAGGAAAGACACCGGTGGAGGAGATCGAGGACAGAATATACGATGCTGACCATCGGGAAATCGGCGCATCTCTCCTGTCTAAATGGAGTTTTCCTGAAGTTTATGTGGACACGGCCCGGGAACACCAGAGCCTGAACATCACCTCAGCCCATAAGGCCTCGATCATCATCGTGTCGATAGGGGATCTGGTGGCGGAGATCATCAGAGTCGGCAGCATAGATCCGGCCAGTGAACAACTTCTGCTCGAGTTGATACAGCGGACAGAACTGACCGGGAGCGACCTCGAATACTACAAGACATCTTTTATGGAGGATGTGCAGAAGGATCTCCTGTTCCTGGAATGTCGAAGCTTGTTCGGGATCGAAGAATGAAGAAATACAAGATGAACAATGCGGCTTGGAAAATCCTGAACTCACCACGCTCGGGCAGGCAGCGCTAAGCAAGACAGTATCTCCTTGCCGGGTGGAAAGGTAAAAAAAATCGAGCCCAGGTGTTTGCCACCCGGGCTCGGTATGCTAAGGTCTTTCGGTATAGATAAAATAACCGTCTAGGCGATATCCTTCTTCAACCGAATCCCGGTAACTTCCTCTCCGTCCTCTTTCTTCGGGTAGACCTCGGCTTCGATGGTTGCTTCAACCGGTCTGAGGTCGATGAGACTCTCGCGAGCGCGGACATCGGCGTCGTCCAGCTTATACTGTGACACCATCTGCTGGAGCTGCTGCGCCATGCTCGATAGCTCTTCAATGGAGGCTGCCATCTGTTCTGCAGAAGAGGCCGCCGTCTGAGTGATCTCGTTGACACTTTCAATGGCCTTCGAGACCTGCTTGGAGTTGGTGGTTTGCTCTTCGGTGGCAGCACCGATTCCCTGGCTCATCTCGTTGATGTTTTCTATGGCTTTGGCGATCTCCTTGATGGCGGTTACCTGCTGCTCGATGGAAGTCTGCAGCTCCGCCACCATCTCGGAGGCGTTCTTCGCTCCGGAGATGATCTCTTCCATTGACTTCCCCGATCCCTCGGCCATCTCCACACCCTGCCTGACTAATTTGACCGTTTCCTGGATCAGAGTCTCGATTTCTTTGGTGGAATGGGCACTGCGTTCGGCCAACTTGGAAACCTCGTCAGCTACTACGGCAAAGCCTCGTCCATGCTCCCCGGCCCGAGCTGCCTCGATCGAGGCGTTGAGGGCCAACAGATTGGTCTGATCGGCAATATCGGAGATAACGTTCACGATGCCGGCGATCTTCTCGGAGCTCTCCGAGATGTCCTTGATGGCTTCGATCGCCTGCCGCACCGAATCTGCCCCCTGCTTGGCTCTTTCGACGGAGCCGCCGGCACTTTCGGCTACCTTCTCCAGGGTGTCGGACACCAGGTTTACAGAGGACAGCATCTGCTCCATGCTGGCAGACGTCTCGCTCACCGTGGTTATCTGAGAATTGGAGTGCTCAGAGACCTGCTGTACCGAAGCGGTAAGCTCCTCCACTGAAGCAGAGGTCTCCTCGAGGGTTGAGGCCTGGTTCTGTGCTCCTTCGGCCAACTGCTGGGCCGAGGCGGAGAGCTCCTCCGTGCTCGACGCGAGCTGAGTCGAACCTTCCTGGATTTGAATCGTCATATCCCTCAGCTTCTGGATCATTTCGTTTAGTGCTCCCGCCAGCTGACCTATCTCGTCTCCACGATTACCCACATCGAGGGTGGTGTTCAGGTATCCTTCGGCGACTTGCTGGGCAAAGGCCACACCCTTTTCCAGAGGTTTGGCGATGGAACGGGCGATGAACAGCACAGCAAAGACCAGGATCAGGACAGCGACCACCGTGATGGCGATCAACAGCATGGTGAGCTGTCGGCTGGCCACTGTGAGCTCCGAAGTGGGCACGTTAACGTTGGCCATCCACTTACTGTCGCTGAAACCAGCTTGAATCGGCACTCCTACCGAAATTACTTCTTCGTTGAGCAGATCGGAGTGGCGTTCCACACTGAAAAACTCCTGGTTAAATACTTTGTCCACAAATTTCACATCCGTGGTCGTTTCTTCCACTGATTTCCCTAGGTATTCTGCTGTTGCACTGGCCGCTACTACACCGTTGCTTGAGTATAGATCGACGTATGCGCTCTCGAAGTCTCCCACCTGGACAGATTCGACTATCTCCTGCAGGTGGGTCAGCTCCAGATCGATCCCTGCGATGCCGAGAAAATTCCCGTCACCGTCGAGAATCGGCACAACCAGGGATGTCATCATCACGCTCCTGCCCTGGGTCTGGTAGACATACGGGTCGATCACGCATTCTTTCTTCGTCTCCTTTGGAAGCTGATAGTAATCTCCTGCGCCTTGCACTTCATAATCCTTCAGAGCTTCCAGAACGCCATTGCCTTCGGCATCCCGTGTCCAGTAGGACAGGAAGCGGCCCGTCTCATCGGTGCCATAGTCGTTGACGAAGTTTATATCCTTGCCCTCGTAGGAATCCGGCTCGAAAGCCAGGTAGACCCCGAAGAACTGAGGATTGTTCTCGATGAAGTATTTCAGCATCATGTTGGCTTTACGCCGGGTCAGCCGCATACCATCAACGGTAGCCGCGGATTCGAAGATCTGAGCCAGAGCCCGGGCCTCGTCGAGGGCCGTCTCCAACTCCGCTTTCACCACCATAGCATAGTGAGCGGCTGTCTCTCCGGCCAGCTTGTTCGCGTCCTCGTAGGCGAGGTCGTTCACCCGACTGATCGTCAGATAGGCGGTGCCCAGGAAAACCAGGACGACAATCAGCGAGGTGAGGACGATCAGCTTGGTGCCGATCTTCATTTTGTTCATAAATCCCTTCATATTTCTCCCCTTTTCTCCAACTCTATCTCTGTTCCCAGCGGTCCAGGCTGACACCGAAGGTGACGGCGCCGATTGCCTTTCCCCCCGTTATTACCGGCACGGAGACCTGGATGACGATCTCGCCGATGCTGTCATCGTACTCGACGTCTCCGTAGTGAATCGCTCCTCTTCCGTCCTTGTAGCTCTCGGTAAACTTCGCCTCATCTCCCTGCCAGTAGTCCGACGTCTTATTGGTCAAACCTACCAGAGCTCCTTTGTTGTCCATAACGAAGGCTTCTACGACGAACTTGTTGTCGTTCTGGAAGTTTATCAGGGCAAAGGAGCAGCGGTTGCGCATCAGATCGAACATATAGCCTTGGATCGATTCTGAAGCCTTCCAGTCCTCGTCCACTTCCTTGATTCGGCTCAGACTGTATCCCTTTGCGTTCTGAGCCTGGACGGATTCCACCACCATCGGGTTCTGGGCAAACTGCACTAATGCAGTACCGGCGAACTCGACGAGGGTCTTGGGGACATCCTGTGACTGCGCACTCGCCATAATGGGAGTAAAGGCGAGCAGCGCTAGATTAATCATCAGGATGATCTTTCCGTGTACAGTTTTCACGTTGTTCCTCCTCACTCTATTAGAGTTTGTCTCGGTGTCATTCAGGACAACGTCCCTGACACCTTTTGTCGCTTTCAAAGCGATCTGCGGTATAACAAGCAATTATCATGCCATTTTCTTATATCTATTTAATTCTCTATGTAAAAACAAATTAAAGTCAAAGTACAATCTTCCTTTAAGCCTTGTTTATAAAGATAACTTTACTAGCAACAGAGGCCAGCACATAACTTTTTATAAAGTAAGAAGTTACAGGCGGATTAAGAAAAATTTAAAAATCCAGGGCCTTGAGATCGGGTGCGATCAATCCGCCGACGGGGCGGAAAGTCTCTCGCGTCCGCCGATTGCAGGCGGCAGCCCAAGGGATTCGCCTGATATGATGTAGTCCGGGTCTTTCAGCTCGTTCCGCTCGGCCAGGATCGGGTAGAGATCCCGATCTCCGTAGAATCGTTCAGTGATCCGCCAAAGAGTATCCCCCCAGGTGATTTGATAACACTCGCCGGCTTCCATGAATATGGGCTCGTCAATGGAATCACCGGCCAGCTTCTCCCAAACAGGACTTAAAGCCGTTCCTGCCCCCGTCGCGGATATTTTGGGAACAGGAACCTCTTCAACTTGAGTCGGAAGGTTCCGCTGTATCCCTGGTTGTGATATTCTTGATTTTGCGGCTCCGGATGGGTGCTCAGACTCGGTTCTGATCCAAGACGATGCGGGAGGAGCGTTCTGTTCGGCTTCGGTGCTTTTCCGAGGCGAGCTTTGATCCGATCTTTCAGCGGACAATGAAAATTCTGTACGGGGCCGAACCAGAAAGAAGTAGAGCCCCGTCAGTGCGACGAGCAGTGCCAGGACAAGCAGTACGGGACCGGTCCGTTTCCTCCGCTTAGGCTCCGGTTGAACCCGTGACCGCGAGACAGCACCGCTACCCGCCCCTGAACTCGCGACGCCGGCGGGACGGGAGTTTTGGGCTGTTCTGTGAAAGATCCGCGCCAAGACTTCTGTCCGCATGACGAACTCAGACTGGTTGCCTTCGTGCGGATCATTAAAATCCAGAGCCAGATTCCCCTGACCGTCCACTCGAACCTTCACCGTCAGATCCGGGATGCCCGCCGGGGCAGAAGGAATTCGATCAAGAGGCAGACTATCCAGGTACACCCAGCGCGGATCGGTGTCGTCCCTATAGTAAAAAGGGAATACCGCCTTCTTCTGTCTGTCTACGATCGTTGTGAACACGGTCTGGTTCCACCTCTGAGTCCGTAAATCCAGCACCGGTACAACCTGGCCTTCTTCGGTCTTTATACCAAGTTTACCGTTCAGCTTCACACTCATATCTCCCTCTCCCTTGTAAGAGCCGGTTTCAAACCGTTCCATCGACTGGTCAGTTCTCGGCGGATTTCCTCTACTTTGACCTGATTGGCTTCTGCTTTCCGACACAGTCCGTGCAGGCTGGAGAAGGTATTCACCAGATAGTTCAGAGTCTTCTGATCCAGGATAACCGTCTTGCCCGGTGCCTTCCCGTTTCCGGGGACTGACTGTTGTTGCTCGACTTTCTGATGATCCGGGGTCTTGGCTCGTTTCAATGGATCGAGTTCTGAAGGAAAGTCAATCACGACCTCATAGGGCTCGTAGACCTTGACCGGAGCGGCTATGCCTTTCACGCTGATAAGCCCTATCTCACGGGTATGGATGTGGCCTTCCAACCGTTCAAAAAGCGCCTCGGAGATGAAAACCGAGCCCCCCTTGGCTGAGCTTTCCAACCTGCTGGCAATGTTCACGTGGTTACCGAGAACATCCCCCTCTTTGCGCACCACTTTTCCCCAGTGGATCCCAACCCGCACGATCAGCCGTTGATTCTCTTCCCTGTAGTTGTTAAAGCGCTTGAGCGCTTTTTGCAGCCGAATTGCTGCAAGAACCGAGCACAGGGCGGACTCGAACACGAAGAGGTGGCCATCTCCCATCTTCTTGATCAGCTGTCCCTGGTGTGAAGTCATGGTGGGCAGCAGGATCCCTTCATACTCCTGGATCAGTGATGTAAGCTGCATGGTCGAAAGTGCTTGAGCTTTTTTCGAATAGCCCTGTATGTCTGTGAATAGAACAGCCAACTTCTGTGTGTATTCTTTTTCGAACCTGTAGGCGTTTTTTTCGTTCTGAAAATCAACATGCACCCGCTGAAGGTCGGTCTCTTGACTTGATTCCTCGCCTGGACAGACCCCGCCACGTAAAGACAGGACGAGCTCACAGATCCTGTTGCGAAGGCCTTGGCCCTCCGCACTTAGCAGAATGTCCTGGAGTGTGCCGTGCAAACCGGGATTTTCCACCCGCAGTAGAGGGACTAAAACCGGCACTATCTGCAGATCCAAAGCCCCTTTTAAACCGCCCAGAATCTCTATCTTCCCTTCCATACTCTGGTCTTTCAAGAAATCCTTTAAAATTTTTAAGGCATAGTCGTCTCCGAGGCGCCAGAGCAGAGCAGCAGCTTTCGATTGGTTGGGATTCGCTTCCCCTCGCAGAACCTTGTAGAGAAACTCGATCAACCCTTCCCTATTGGATACCCGTTGCTCCATCGCGTTTCGTTCGAAGATCGACAGGATATAGCCCTGTCGCCAGGATTCAGCTCGGTCGTAGCCATCGCTGACATACTCGAACACGTCAGGGGCGGACTGGGCGCCGAGGAAATCTGAGATCCGCTGCAGAATCTCTCGATCGTTGCCGGTTTTCAGTATCTGTACCATGGACCTGATCAATTCTCCGCTCACCGGAAAATTACCGCCTGAAAGCGCGTCGATCAGGTTCAGAAGGATATAGGATTCTTCCGAGCTGCCTATTTGCTTCAACACCGCCGGCTCCATCACTCGCCAATCCAACTCTTTGAGCAGGCGGATCGCGGCAATCGCCAGGATCTTGCTGGCCACCGGGGGCGTGAGACACTCCCGGCAGGCATCGGTTGTCTTTTTCAGGTCCGTTTTTGCCAGGGCATACAGTGCCGCTTCGGCCAACCGGAAGAGCTTAGCCCGTCTAGCCCAGCCGAAGATCTGCTCAACCAACCGCTGGGTCTCCCCGCTCCATGCCCCGGCAGGCAACAACCGGGTCAGCCGTATCAAGCGAACAAGCCTGTACAAAAACGCCCTCTTGCCCAGCTTGGCGATGGCCAACTCTCTGGAGATCAGGGCGATACCGGGCCGTTTTGGGTGCTTGATAATGTCGGCCAAGGCTCTGTAGCCGTCAAAATGCCGCACCTCCACTTTCACGGCTGAGCCCTTCAAAGCCAATAAAACCCGTTCCTGGGTGTAATAGTTACTGCCCTTCAGATAGTGCAACAGGGCCTGCCGAAAATCCTCATCCGCGTAATACTCCACGTACTCCTTCGATCTGGCGATCAACCAGCCCAGCTCATGGTTTTCACTGCCTACCCGACGATCCGTCGTGCTTAATACCTTGAACAGTTCGGCGATTCCCTTGAATAATTTGCCTTTTATCCCCATTGTTACCAGAGGTCTGCCGGCCAGACACCGCTCCATTCTAGCGATCCCTTCAAGGGCTTCATCTTCTAGTGTGGGAACTGGATCGACATTTTCAGCCAGATGTTTAATGAGCACCCCGAAATGATCCAGCTGGGTCTCGCACTGACCCAGAATCGAGTAGGCAGCCTGGCGTACCTCCGTGTCCACATCTGCCAATGCCGCCAGCAGTACCCGGGCTGATTCGCAGATCTTACCGATGGAGGCTATCGAGATGAGCAGCCTGCGGTTCTCGGCGCAAAGACGAGGATAGTGCGCCAAACCGTGCTGAATGACCTGACGGGCCAGTTCCTCGTTCTCCTCACGGGCGATGGCCGTGTACACCGCTTCGACAACCTCCTCATTAGCCCCCGTTAGCAGAGCCCCGACATCGGGGTTGTCGTCCAACTTCAACAACAGCACAGTTGCCTGAGCCCGGGCGGAGGAGGATACGAGCTTGGAAGTGGAGTACTCCCGTACAAGACGCAGCACCTCCGGATTCTTCGGCGACACTTTGGAAAGGGCTTCCAGAACGGCACAGCGCAGGGGCTCGCTTTTCGAGATCTTGAACAGATCGAAAAGCACCTTGGTAGTGCCGGAATGGCCGATCTCCCCCATCGCTTTCACCGCTGCACAGCGAATGGTATCGTCCTGTTGGGTCAAAAGGCGGGTAATAAACTTGAGGCTGTGGGGATGCCCCTTTCTGCCTAACGCACCCAGAGCCGAAAGAACTACTTCTGTATTCGAATCAAATAGGTCCTGATGCAGCACATCCAGGCCCAGACCGTGAGTGTCAAAGGCTTCCAACAGTACATGGGAAGTCTTCTTGGCCTCCGGATCCAAATCCGAACCGTTCTGCAGGACCTGGAGAGAAGGGTTGGTCGCGGCCACAGTACTCATTTCACCCGTTACGCGTTTCGCGGTCGTCGAGTTCATAACTCCCATCTCTTTTCCTCCCCGGTCTCAAGCAACCTGCCAGGGCCCATCCTCCAGATTGCTATTCTCGTCCCTGCCGTTCTCTTCCTTCCCGGGACCGATCACCCTGACCAGGGCAGGCTTTATTGTCCTTCCGGCTAGTCGAAAGCCCTTCGTCAGGACTCGTATGGCGGGAAAAACCTCCGAATGCTTCGGATGCACAACCTCGATCACCCTGTGAATCTGCGGGTCGACTTTGAGGGGGGTTCCCGAGATCACTTCCAGACCGTAGCGCCCCTGAAACAGCTCGATCAAGCGCGAGGCGAGCCTGTTTTCCGATTCTTCGTCCCCTCGCTCGTATTCCGCGGCGAGCTCGACCACTTCGGCCACAATCTTGTATTTCCCCTTCAGTACAGCCTCTTCTTCCGCAACCATCCGGTCACGCTTGCTACTCTTCAGCTCCGCCCTGAGCTCTTCCAGCTCTACTTCCCGCTGTGTCAGTTGGCTGCGCAGCTCTCGAATCAGCCGATCCTTCTCGTCGAGAAGCTCGTTTTTTTCCTCCAGGACAGTCTTGGCCAGCATCATCTCCCCGATAAGAACACGGGAAGCTTCTTTTTGTTCAGGACTGGTGGGATGGGTACCTCGATTCGCCCTTCTGTTCTTCTCAGGCATAGGTTCTCTCTCCCGCGCCATCTCGTGCACTGAACCACCCGGCAGAGGTGACGCTCTTCAAGGCCCGCCCCCAAATCTGCAGGGAGGAGCGTATTAATACCTTGAGCAGAGATCCCCTCTTACCGACTGAAATGGAAATAAAACGCAAAAGATCCCCCGGGCGGCCCACCTTTCCAAGGGCCGTTATTACTACCTGCCGCACCGGCTCCTCGGAGTCTTTGCCGGCCTGGAGCAAAATTTCACGACTGATCTGACATCTCAGGTTGCCTAAAAGATGGGCTGCAGCAGCCCGGACTCGGGGTGACGACGAGTATCGAAGCCTCATTCCCAGCTCCTCCGGAGAAAGCATTAGAACCTTGGGATCCTCGTAGATATGGACCAGATCTTCCATGGATCGGGCGCGATGTTCCCGTTGTAACCCATCCAGAGTCTCATAGGCTGCTGCTATTTTCCGGAAAAAAGTGGCCGCCTCCGGCGAGGTATTTACATCAGGATGATAGTTCAACACCAACCGGCGGTAGCGAGCCTGGATCTGTTCCCAGCTCGCCCCGGCAGGCAGTCCCAATCGCTGTAGATTATCGGTCCAGGGGTCCGTTGGCTTCGTTTTCATTTCCTTGCCTCCATTATTCAACGGTGCAGAAGTCTTCCAACTCCGCTGCCCGGGCTTCCGCCACGATGCCTTCAATCTGCTCCGGATTCAGCTCCGCCAAGCCGTCGAGCTTTACTGCCTGACGACCGCCGGTCACCAGATCTTGAGCACTCACATGAACGATGCCTTCGACATCGATCTCAAAGCACACCTCAATGTCCGGTTCTCCTCGCTCGGCCTTCTGAATGTTCTCAAGCCGAAAGGAGCCGAGCAGGATGTTGTCCGAAGCTCGGGGGCGCTCACCCTGAAGCACTTTAACTCCCGCTGTTTTCTGAAAATCCGCCACTGTTGTGAACAGGGCCTTTGTCTGCACAGGAAGCACTGTGTTACGCGGCACAACCGTTACCATCTTCTCATCCGCTGTCTCTACTCCCAATCCCAGGGGTGTGACGTCGACCAGAGCCATCTTTCGGGCTTCTCCGACCAGAATTCCTCCCTGAATCGCAGCTCCGCAAGCCACCACTTCCTCCGGTTTAACACCCAGCTCCGGCAGGGTTCCGAACAGATCTTCTACAGCTCGACGGATGGCGGGAATGCATGTGGATCCCCCGACCAAGAGCACTCGATCGACCTCCCTGGGTTTGAGCCCTGCATCCTGCAGCGCCCCCTTAGTGAGACGGAGTGTCTTGTCTATATAACCGGTAATCAGTTCTTCGAACTCTTCCCGAACAACACGAGTATTGAGGTGGCAGGGCCCATGGCTGTTGGCAGCAAGAAAAGGTATTTCAACCTCCACCACCTTCTGCTCACTCAAGCACATCTTCACTCGCTCAGCCTCCTGGTAGACTTTCTGTAAGGCCAAACGATCCTTCTTCAGGTCGATCCCCGTTTCCTCGTGGAAGCGTTCAAGAAGCTCTTCAGCGATCTTGCGGTCAAAATCATCTCCGCCCAGACGGGCATCACCGCGGGTAGCCAGTACCTGAAACACCCCGTCCCCGGTCTGGAGGACAGAAACATCAAAGGTCCCGCCACCGAGATCGTATACCAGGATGGTCCCATCCTCTTTGCTGCTTACCCCATATGCCAGAGCCGCAGCGGTGGGTTCATTTACCAGTCGCACCACTTCCAGCCCGGCTATGGCCGCCGCTCTTTTTGTGGCCTGACGCTTGAGATCATCAAAATAGGCCGGTACCGTCACTACCGCTTTGTTGAGCTTCCGACCGAGACGTTTTTCAGCACTGTCCTTCAAAGCAGAAAACACAAAAGCGGCGATCTGCTCAGGTCTGTATTCTTTTCCATCAATCCTGTAGCGCCTGGAAGAGCCGAGCTCTCGTTTAACCGATAAAACTGTGCGCTTGGGATGGAGCACCGCTACATTCTTGGCAGCTGTACCAACATAGTGCCGATCGTTCTCTTCGATGAACACTGCCGAGGGCGTTACCGTCTCCCCGTCTTGATTGGGGATAACAGAGGCTTGGCCTCTATTGAAAACGGCCACTTCCGAATTCGTAGTGCCAAAATCAATACCCAGGATGGTTTCCATGTTCTTTGTCTCCCTCATTTCAGTATTACTTATTTGCTATGTGTTCCTGACTTTTCTTTGCTCCTAAGCAGGAGGGGTGAGGGGGAAACCATCCCCCTTCCCCTCCGTGGAATATTGCTCCACCCGCTTAACCCACCGCAACGGTTTGCAAAGACTCCTCCTTCTTTGCTGGCAGCTTGGCTAGGGCCATCTTCTCTTCCTGAGTCAGAATCCGGTCGATGTTCAACAGGATCACCAGTCTCTCGTCCAGCTTCCCTACCCCTTTTACATACTCTGCCGAAAGACACCCTACGATCGGGGGGGGCGGATCGATCTGATCAGCCGGAATACGTACAACCTGACTGGCAGCATCTACCACCATGCCCACCAGCTTCTCATCCACATCCACTACGATCACCCGGGTCATGGATGTGTACTGCTGATGCTCCAGACCAAACTTGTCTCGCAGATCGATAATCGGAATCACATCCCCCCGAAGGTTGATGATGCCCTTGACGAACGAGGGTGCTTTGGGAAGCCGGGTGATCTCCCGAATGCGGATCACTTCTTTCACCCGCAGTATATCCAGCCCGTACTCCTCTTCGCCCACCATAAAGCTGATCATCTGACTCAGCTCGCCGTCCATCTCATGACGACGATTGTTCTGTTCTTTCACGGATCTACTCCTCCTTGCCCGTAATCTCAACTTGCTTCAGCATCGGTGAGACTCTTAAAACTGTCCACCGACAAACGGCTACAACGAATGATGCAAAGAATGTGCCATTTCCGCTGAGAAGAGATAACTATCTATGTGGAATAGAGTTAAGAAAAAAATGGGATCATCGGTCCCGAGTGATGAATATTAACGTTTCTTTAACAAGCATTTCGAATAAGAATATATTTCTTCTTCTGGTAGAGATTTAGAGTTTAATAAAGAAAAATTTAAAATCAAGTCACATTGAGGTCTATTCGAGGGTTTGACAATTCGCAGATAAATCCTCGTCGATTTTTATTGCGGCGGATTTAGTTTTCGATTTTCTCTCTCGGTTTTTTCCTCAACCCGCCAGGCTATCTCCGGGAATTCGATGAACTTTTGCACCAATTCCGGATCGAAATGCTTTCCCGCCTGTCTTTTTATCTCTTCAACAAACCTGCTAAACGGTAATGCCTTTCGGTAGGGACGATCGTAGATCATAGCGTCCATTGTGTCTATAATCGCAAAAATTCTAGCGGCCAGAGGAATATCGGTGCCCTTTAGTCCATAGGGATAACCACTGCCATCGTACTTCTCATGATGAAAAAGCACCACGTTTGTGGCTCCTTTCAGAAAATCAATGTTGGAGATCATCTTGAATCCCAACACGGGGTGAACCTTCACCAATTCCATTTCTTCGCCGGTAAGCTCTGAACGTTTCGACAGGACATGCTCTGGAATACCGATCTTCCCGATATCATGCAAATAGGCGCTCCACTTCAGATTGCGTAGATTTTCCTGTGAAAGCCCCAGCGCTGTTCCCAGCAAAACACTGTTCTCAGAGACGCGCCAACAGTGCTCCTCTGTTTCCGGATCCCGCAGATCCAATGCTGCACCGAGAGCAGCTACCGTCATATCGTAGATACGGTCGATCTGCTCGGAGGTCTGTAGTAGTTTGTCGGTCATAGCACCGACCAATCCCTCCAGGTGGTTCTGGTAGTATTGGTAACGCACCCGGGAGTGCCACTCCTCAACCACCTTTGTCAAGCGTTCCTCGAATAAAGCCAGACCGAAGGGCTTGGAAATGAAGTCGTAAGCCCCCCCACGGATGACCTGAACTGCCGTGTCCAGTGCCTGGTCGCCGGTAATGATCACCACCACGGCGTTGGTGTTGAAATTCAGGCGCTCCTCGAGGAGATCGATTCCCGATCCATCTGGAAGCGTGAGATCCAGGAAGATGATATCATAGCGATTTTTCTCCATGAGCAGCTTGGCCGCTCGAATACCGGCGGTGGTATCGCAGGCCAGACGGCGCCTCTTTATTATCATGGAAACCAGCCTCAGAATGGCTTCATCGTCATCCACTACGAGTATCTTTGGTAGTAACGGTGGGATTGCCAGATCCATACCGATGATCTCTGCGGTCTTTGTCTGTTTCTCCAAGGATGCATTCATCTATCCCCCCCCAGATTTCTCTCAATTAAGAATGATGCGGATGTTCCTGTAGTTGCTTCAATCCCGCCCTCAAAGCAAGGTCAATCTCCACCTCGATCTTTTTCTCCAACACCACGTCGGGGTGCAAATTCCCAAGCATAGAGGTAGTGTAGCGGGGTGTTATCCTGTTCAAGATAAAAGCCACCAGGTCTATCACACAAGTTTCGCATTTACAGATGTCATCTTGCCCGTCGAGCAACTTATCTATCCGCTTATATACCCGTTCCTGAGATTCGTTACGAATATTTCCCATATTGTATCGTTTATCTAACATAATATCAGTCTCCAGTCCTTCTGTTGAAAATCTTAGACCAAAGTTCTCTCATACACAGAATCCAGCAGGTGATCGGGAATACACTGCACTGAAACCACCTCATCAGCATCTCCATTCAGAATCACCTCTCTGTTCATACCGAAGATGACCGAGGATTCTTTGTCTTGAGCAATGACGTAACCTCCGGTTTTGTGTAATTCTCTGATCCCGGCGGCTCCGTCTCTGCCCATACCCGTCATAATCACACCGATTGCTCGAGGTCCGTATTCTCTGGCTGCCGAATGCATGAGCACGTCTACCGACGGTCGATGGCCAGAAACCAGTTCTTGCTGGTCGAGCAGAACTTTGGGTTCAGTAGAATACCGCAAAACGGCCATATGATGGTCTCCCGGTGCAATCAATACCTGTCCTGGAATGAGCGGCTCTCCATCCTCTGCCTCCTTGACTGCCAACGCACAGGTGCTGTTTAGACGCTCGGCAAAAGCCTTTGTGAATAATGGAGGCATGTGTTGCACCACGACGATGGGCAGGGGGAAGCTCTCAGGCAATGCGGATAGCACGCTCTTCAGCGCTACCGGGCCTCCGGTGGACGTGCCGATAGCTACCAACTCAAAACGGGTGGACATGTTGTCAGGAGACCGCTCGCTCTTGTCCACCCTCCGGTGATCCGGCTCAGGCTTGGAGGATTCCTCTGTAGGCTTGAGATCGATGCCGTAGGCACTTTTCACCTTCTCGATCAGCTCACGGGCAACCTCATCCAATCCACCTGAAAGGGACGTGGTTGGCTTGAGCATGAAATCGACGGCCCCTGCCTCAAGAGCTTGAAGGGTAAGCTCCGCACCTCGTTTTGCGTGAGCGCTGAGCACAATTGTGGGTACGGGTCGGCAACGCATGATCTCCCGTATAGCCGCCACTCCTCCGATCCCGGGCATCTCGATGTCCATTGTAACTACATCGGGGCGTTCACGATCCAGCTTGTTCAACGCAAACTCAGCCTTGGCAGCCGTGGCAACCACCTCGATCTGGGGATCGCTGTTCAGGATATCGCTGGCGATTTTGCGAACAAGCGGGGAATCATCTACAATCATGACTCGGATCATCTCATGTTACTCCAGTTTATAGATAGGGGCTTTAATGCCCCGGAGGTAGCGAAACCTCTGACTGGTACCCGTGAGCGACTCTGAATGCCCAATACAGAGGTATCCTCTTGGATCAAGCACTTCGGCGAAGTACTCATCGACCAGCCGCCGTTGGGTCGCTTTGTCAAAGTAAATCATCACGTTTCGACAGAAGATAAGGTCAAATCTGTTTTCAGGGGGATCCTCTTTAAGCAGGTTATGCACCCTGAAATCGACAGCGGTTTTCAACTCCTGCGTTACCTGATGACGCCCGCTGCCCAGTGGAACAAAGAAGCGCTTTGCAGTCTCCTCGGGTACAAAGCGGATCGCCCGTTCCCCGTACACACCGTTTCTCGCCTTCTCGATCATTTCGGTGCTGATATCCGTAGCAATGATTTCGGCCTCTCCCTTCCCGATGCGGTTCCGGTATTCGTCAACTACAATTCGCAGGGTATAGGGTTCCTCTCCGCTGGAACAACCCGCACACCATATTCGAACATAATTCTTGAATCCAAACAATTCGGGAAGTATCATTTCTCGAAGAGCGACAAAATGATTCATCTCGCGGAAGAAGTAGGTTTCATTAGTGCTCACCGCATCAATAAAATGTGGCAGCTCTTTCTCCCGACCCTCCCCCTCAGTGAGATAGCAATAGTATTCGTCATACCCGCGCAGGCCTAACGCCATTATACGCTTGCGTAAGCGATTGGCCACCAGAATATGCTTGCTATCCCGCATGTTGATATTTGTCGTCTCGTAGATCAGGTCGCGGAAGAGGTTGAAAGTCTGCTCGGATAATGGCACGATTCGGGTATCTATCACCTCTCAACCCCTTTCCCTAACACCGGGCTAAGGGTATTCACTTGCATGTGTCCCCTGTGAGTGTCGAAAAGGACGGTTCTTCCCAGCTCTCCCCCGGTTTCTTCGTGGACAATCGGGATCTGCAGCTCGGCGAGAGCGCGCCTACTCGCCTCTACGTTCTTTTCACCAACCGTGGTGATCTTGCTGTCCGTGCTGGTCTTAAACATGTTAGCTCCGCCAGCGATATAGGCACGGATGTGCTGTTTGCTGCCACCCTTTGCCAGTATTTGGGACAGAAGAGCGGGAATAGCGGTATCGGCATATTTAGCCTCTTTGGAATCACGGGGTGAGCTTTCCGGTAGCATTATGTGGGCCAATCCGCTGATGTTCCTCTTCCCTTCATGAAGAACCACTCCAACGCAGGAGCCCAAAGTGGTTTTCAACATGTTCGAGTTTTCCACAACAGCCATTTCGGCCATCTTCACTAGCAAGACGTTTGGTTCCATCTCCTCCACCCGCGTTCAGTTCTAGTTAAGGTTGTCCACAAGTGTTTTGATAAGCCTGCGCAGCGATTCCGGTTCAAGAAACATCAAAAGGTGACACATCACTTCCTCCTTGTCCTTGCTGTAGATCAGAGTCTTGGTTAGCAAGATTCGATCACCGGGTTGGTTGAAACGAGCCAGGACCGAATCGATCACCGGCTGACACATATCGACGCTGATCTCCGGTGTTTCAGATTTCACACGTAAGCCTGTTCCATCGGAGATTGCGTTGAGAAAGGAGGCCGCAAGGATATTCCCGAGCTCGGAGATCCCTGACATATCAACTCCCTCTATGGACGTGCAGGTTCCTGGCGTACGCCGATAGAGTCTATCGTGGAAATCGAGAATACTTTCCACCGGCAGCACCATAAGGATTCCGCCATCTAGATTTCCGCCGATTCCCACATACACGCCACCGACCTGCTTCTCCTCGCCGCCGAGAAACTCGGCAATTTCAGCGAGCCGCAGGATCTGGGATTCCGGGAAACTTACCCGAATCTCCCTGTCCGTAAGCTGGGAGAGAGCCATGGAAGCTTGGATCGCCCCGGTGTTGTGAATCTCTTCGAGCAGCACTTGTTTACCCTCTTTTAGCTCCATCGCCAGAGCGTTTGGGCTGTCATCCGGCTGCGCATCCTCCGCATGAGGTTCCTCCGCTTCCGGCTCATCCTCAGCTGGAACAGGATCCGGCAGTTCTTCCTCCTGTTGCTCCTGAAAAGCCGCTTCGCGGGAGCCTTTAGATTCTTCAACGGATTGCTGTGCAGTAACACACTTACCATTTTTCCGGTCACCGTGGCTTTGGATGGTGAAAACGCTGCTGCCCGTAAACCTGCGCTCGTCCCCGTCAACTCGATAGTACAGTCGCACCAGAGCTTCGACGTCGACGATCAGGGCAATCCTTCCATTTCCCAATATGGAAGCCCCGATCAGACCTTCGATCTCCCGGTAATGGCGACTCAAGGACTTGATAACGATCTCACCGGTGCCGATCACCCTGTCTACGCCCAAACCGATCTTCTTTTCTTCGTAATCCACGACTACAACCGGCATTCTCGGGTCTTCGCCGGCTGCAGAAGATCCATTTGAACCTAGGGAAAGAGCCTCACTGAGATAAATCATGGTCAGCACCTCGTCCCGAAGTCGGATTACCGGGCGCCCGCCGACGGTTTTTAGCTCCAACTCAGTGACCTTGAGAACTTCTTTCACCGAGGAAAGCGGAACGGCCAGCATGGATCCGCTGACATCCACCAGAACCGCCGGAATTATGGCCATAGTCAAGGGAAGAGAAATTGTGACTGTAGTACCTCTACCC
>CAZVHJ010000046.1:0-42090 GCA_964627715.1 uncultured Spirochaetaceae bacterium
AGGGCGCCGTTGATCGTGGGGGGCTCTCCGCGCTTCGGCATCTTCGACGAGCCGATCGGCTTCGGAGCGTTATACGGGAACGAGCAGGCCAAGCTGTTCTCCATCGTCTTGTTCCGCATGGGATCGGGTATGAACGGAACCCTCGCCGAGGGCGTGGCCACCTCGATCGTGGTTTTCACCCCACTTATCATCTTATCTATCCTCATCTTTCGCTGGCAGAAGCAGAGGCAGGTCTGAGAGTGGCGGCATGAAACAGGCATCCCGCGGGGCGGCGGTGGCAACCGCCGTGATCATGGCGGTTCTGGCCCTCTACACGGCCGTCACCCTCTGCCCATTCTATTTCCTCTTCGTTCGCTCCTTCGTGCCTACGGTCGAGAGCACGCGTTTCCATGCGTGGATTCCGCCACAGCAGGAGTTCGACCTCAATGCCCGTTTCGGCAACATGGCGACTTTCTACAACCTCGACGTCGCCAAGTTCAAAAGAACAATGGGCATCACGGGCTTCATGAACATGAACTTGACCGTCCGCCAGATCGCGGAGCAGTATGGAATCCCCGAAGCCCGGATGAAGGAATACTTTCAGCCCTTCTACCTCTTCAACGGCTGGTACATCGTCCTGCACTCGGCGCAGTTCTACCGGTCGTTCGTGGCGACGGTCGGCGTGACAGCCGTGTCCATCATCCTCGGAACGCTTCTGGGCTCGGCCACAGGCCTGGGCCTTTCCCACTTCCGGCGCCGCTGGCAGAGCATGGTCTACACGCTGTACCTGCTGCAGATGGTCATCCCTATGGCGCTCACGATGCTTCCGTCCTACATGATCGTGCGAGCCCTCCGGCTGACGAATACCTACCTCGTGCTCGTCTTCGGGGCGATCTCCGGTGGAGCGCTCTCCACCATGATTTTCACCAGCGCGGCGACCGCCATCCCGACCGAGATTCGGGAATCGCTGAAGGTCGACGGCGGCGGAATGCTCACCTACTATTGGGACATCCTGTTGCCGCTCATCAAGCCGGCGATCGGCACCTACAGCCTCATCATGTTACCACAGGTGTGGAACTCCCTGATGGGCAGCCTGCTGTACAACAAGCCCGAAAAGTACCTGCTAATGGCCTTCATCAATGCCCTTGCGGGCACTTACGCCACCAACTACCAGGCCATCTACGCCGGGCTGATGATGTCCGTCCTGCCGCTGCTGGTTGTGTACGTGCTGTTCCAGCGGCTCTTCGTGCGGGCCGCGCTCGCTGGCGCCATCAAGGGATGAGAGAGGCAGCCTCTGCGCCGGATCTGCCGCCTTGCTCAGGAAGATCATGGCCGTAATCACGTGGGGCTTGCCGCCCGCTTGAAATCTCTGGAATCAAAGATAGCGTCCCGCACGGCGTCCCCCATCTCGTGCGTTGTCGTGTTGCCACCCATGTCACGGGTCTTGAACTGCCCAGAGCCGAGTACCTTCGCTACCGAGTCGTGAATATCCTGTGCAGCTTCCTTCTGGTCCAGGTGCTCGAGCATCATCCTGACGCTTTCGATGGTGGCAATGGGATTCACGATTGCCTTTCCCGTATACTTGGGAGCAGATCCATGAATCGGCTCGAACATCGATGGATAGATTTTTTCCGGATTCAGATTCGCACCGGCGGCAAAACCCATTCCGCCCTGAATCATCGCGCCCAGGTCGGTAATGATGTCCCCGAAGAGGTTCGAGGCAACCACCACGTCGAAATATTCGGGGTTCTTAATGAACCACATCGTGATCGCGTCGACCAGCGCTATATCGGTTTTCACGTTGGGATAATCTGCGGCTACCTGGTTGTAGACGGAATCCCAGAACACCATGGAGAAGTTCAAGGCGTTTGATTTGGTACAGTTCGTAACCATTCCGACTTTGTCTCCGTCACCGAATTTTTTCCGTTTCTGCGCCAGTTCGAAGGCATACCGCATTACCCGTTCGCAACCGACTTGTGTAAAATAACCTGTCTGGGTCGCAAAACCATCCGGCTTTCCGAGCTTGTGAAATCCCCCCGCGCCCGAGTACTCACCCTCTGTGTTTTCCCGCACGACGACTATATCGAGGATTTCCGGCGTTACTTTTTTCACCGGACTTTCGACTCCGGGAAAAATCGTAATCGGTCGAAGATTGACGTACTGGTCAAAACCCTTGCGGATCTCCAAAAGCATCGTCAGGGAGATATGATCAGGAACCTTGCTCGCGTCGCCGATACAACCCAGAAAGATCGAATCGTAGGGCTTAAGGATGTCTAATACGTTTTCGGGCATCATCTCGCCCTTTTCGAGATAACGGTCGCAGTTCCAGTCGTAATAGGCCATTTCACAGCGCAGGGAGTATTTGTCGGAAATCGCGAGAATGATTTTTTCCGCTTCTTTCGTGATTTCCGGCCCCACTCCATCGCCGGGGATCATTGCGATCTGATATTCTTTCATCTTTGATTTCTCCTTTTCTGTCCCGATTCGCCCTGCGCCTCCGTGGTGCGACGGGCTACGGTGCGGATGTCATCGGTACACGAAATATCGGCCACCACCTCCACGTTCAATAAACATCTGTTTCGACTGCATATGGTCTAATGGTTTAATCTTTAATCTTATAACAGAGGAACACCGTTCACTGGACGAGAATATTTTATAGCATTATTGAGAAAACAACAAAGACGCCGATAGAGACATGGCGCTGTTTACTGTTTCCAGGCCCACGATGTACCCGGCTGAATTTTCTATCGCCTTACAACGGAATTCGTGATTACGCTTTGGCATCAGTACGGATTAACGATATCATATCATCCGGCCCTTAATCATCATCAACGAACGAGAGATGCAAACGCTTTCTCGGGATCTTGCCCGTTTTCTTAGCTATTTCGAAGACACCAGCGGGCAGATGTAGGCCTTCGTGCTGATGGTCATTGTACCGGTGATCGCCATATTCTTGCTCAACCAGAAACGCTTTACCTTGACATTAGAGCATTTCTATGATTTGGTTACGTTTGGAAAGTAACTAAACAAGGAGGGTGCAATGAAAAAAGCACTAATGGTTCTCGTGGCTCTGCTGTTCGTTGCCGGCCTTCTGCCGCTCTTCGCCGGAGGCGGGCAGGAAGCGGAGAAGGAAATCGTGCTCCAGTGGCCCTGCATCTGGGTCGCCCAGGACTCCAAGGCCACCACGGTCGCGGCTCTGGTGGACCAGTTCAACGCCGACAATGCCGGCAAGATCAAGGTGGTGATCGAGTCCAACCCGGACTACGACGGCTATCGTGACAAGATCAACACCATGATGGCCGCCGGCCAGGTGCCCGACCTGTTCGTCTTCAACCCGGATCCCACCCAATTCTCCTTCTACCAGGGGGATCTGCTGATGGACTTCACAGAGGACCTCGAGGGGGAATGGGGCAAGGATTTTGCCGAAGGCACTATTGGAGCCTCTACCCGCGGCGGCCGGACCAAGTCCGTTCCCTACGAGCTCGGTCTGACTCCGATCTGGTACAACACGGAGTTGTTCAAGAAGGCGGGAATCAGCGGATTTCCCAAGACCTTCGATGATTTCTGGACGGTCTGTGACAAGCTGAAAGCCATCGGCGTAACCCCGACCTCCCAGATGACCGGCGGAACCAACGCCTGGACCTCGATGCTCTGGTACTCCCATATCCTGGCCAGCATCGGCGGACCGGATGTCTGGTCCAAGCCGCTTTCCGATCCGATGTACGTGCAGGCAGCGGAGATCCTGCTGCGCCTGTACTCCGACGGCAACACCACCAAGGACGCTGTAGGATGCGATCCAGGCTGCTCCAGCGGCCATTACCTGGCCCAGGATACGGCGATATTCATCAACGGCCCCTGGTACATCGGCGCTGCTAGGAAGAACGCCCCGGAAGTGCATGCGGTGACCGATGTGGCCCCGGCTCCGGCTGTGAAAGGCGGCACCTACGGCGGTCAGATCGGCTTTCTGCTCTCCAACCTGGCGGCGGCCGACACCGATGATCCAGCCCGCCGGGCCGCGGTGCTCAAGTTTATGAAGTGGATGACGGATCCCGACAACGTCAAGACGATCTCCCTGGATGCGGGCTCCCTGTTCTGCATCAAGACCGAGTTCGGCCCCGGTGACACCGTCGATCCTCTACAGCAGAAGTTCATGGAAGCCTCGGCGAATGCGGCCTTCGTGGTTTCCCACTTCCAGGCAAAATATAAGACCGAAGTGGTGGCCGAGTTCGGCCAGGCCCTGGGCGCCATGGCTCTTGGCAAAGCGACTCCCAAGGAGTTCGTCGAGATGCTGCAGGCTGTGAACAAGTAGATACAAAGCGCTGAAACGCAAGCGAAGGGGCCTCTCGGTAAGTGAGACGGCCCCTTGTTTATTAAACGGCGGGCAGTTTCCTGCTCTCGCCTGGATAGCCGGAGTTTGTTAGAATAGGCCGAGGACAAATGATGACACTACACAAACACTGGAAAGGGATCGCTCTGTTTCTTCTTCCCGCCCTCATCCTCTACTGCGCCTTCTTCATCTATCCCCTGGGATTCGTGTTCAGCATCAGCTTCACCGAGTGGAACGGAGTCACCGCACCGCAGTTCCGGGGCGTGCAGAACTTTGTCGATCTGGCCAGGAACGACACCTTCCGCCTGTCGGTGCGGAACAATTTCATCTGGGCCCTGTCCCTGGGATTTCTGCAGATCTTTCTCGCCGCCGTGGTGGCGATGATTCTGACCCGCAGGCCCGGAGGGTGGCGGGTGCTGCGCACCATCTACTTCCTCCCCAACGTCATCTCCCAGGTGGCCATCGCCATGCTCTGGATGGCCATCTACAACGCCGAACACGGGATTCTCAACCAGGTCCTCACAGGGATCGGATTGGAGCAGTTGACCCACAACTGGCTCGGCGAGATCGAGACGGCCCTCCCGGCCATCATCGCTCAGCAGGTTCTGTATATCGGCTACTTCATGATCATCATCCTGGCCGGCACCATGGCGATCCCCACCTCCTTTTACGAAGCCGCTGAGATCGACGGGGCCAATATCTGGCAACAGGAGATCCACATCACCCTGCCCATGGTGCGGGGAATCCTCATTACCGCCATGACTCTGGCCATGGCCTACGGAATGCGTCATTTCGAAGCCACCTTCCTGATGACAGGCGGAGGTCCGGCCAACAGCACTTCAGTGATGGGGCTGATGCTCTACAAGATGATGGGGCATCTGGACTACGGACATGCCAACGCCGTGGGAGCGGTTCTGATCGTCCTCGGCGGCGTGGTGATTGTCAGCATTCGCAGCCTGTTGGGACAGCGGCAGGCCAGCGCCGAGGCTCGGCAGTAGGGAGGGCAGGATGAGAAAGACGAGCTGCCCAGCGGTCGACATAGCGGCAAAAACGGGTAAGTGGATTGTTCTGATTTTCTTCCTTATATTCACCTTCATACCCCTCGTTTGGCTTGTTCTCAGCTCCTTTAAAACGAATCTGGAGCTGATCAACAAACCTTTTCTATTACCCAAGGTCTGGCAGGTTCAGAACTACAGCAACGCTTTTCAACTGTCCGACCTGCACCTTCTGTTCCTCCACTCGGTAGTCGTCTCCACTGTTTCCACCGGATTGAATATCCTGATTGCATCAATGGCAGCGTATGCCCTTTCGCGCTTTCGCTTCGGCTTCAACAACGTAATTCTCTCCATCATCTTAGCGGGTGTCCTGATACCGATCATCGCCCTGATGGTTCCTTACTTTCAACTGATCAGTAATTTGGGTATCTATGACACCCTGTGGGCTCTCATCCTAACCTACGCGGCGATCAATCTGCCGATCTCCGTTTTTCTCATTCACGGCTTCATGGGCACGATTCCCAAAGAGTTGGAGGAGGCGGGGGTGATCGACGGCTGCTCTTTCTGGCAGCGCTATGCGCGGATTGTTTTCCCCCTCGCCAGACTCGGCGTGGTCACTGCAGGGACTTTTGTTTTCCTCTACTCCTGGAACGAGTTCATCTACGCCCTGCTTCTCACCTCCTCCGTTAGAGCGCGGACTCTCCAGCTCGGGATCCGCTTCTTCAAGAGCCAGTTTCGCGTGGAATACACCTCCATGTATGCCGCCCTCGTGATCACCATGATACCCAGCATCGTTGTGTATATTCTCTTTCACGAGAAGATCATCCAGGGTTTGTCCTCCGGAGCGGTGAAGGGGTAGCACAGGCTATGGATGTCTACAAGTGTGAAATCGTTCCCGGTAAAACCCCTGTTCCCGTGCAGATCGTGGAAACGGACACCGATCTGTACTACCACATCGCCCTAACCCTGTACTTCGAGATCGAAAAGAACAACGCCGCCGGCAGAAACAGCGTCTTCATCCTTCCGGTCGGGCCGGTGTATCAGTACCGCCGCCTGGTCTGGCTGTGCAGGCAGCGCCCCCTTGATCTCTCACGCCTGCACTGTTTCTTTATGGACGAGTATCTTGATGAGCGGGGCAAGCGCATCCCCCTCGATCACCCCCTGTCTTTCCGGGGCTTCATCCGGCGGGAGCTCGTCGACCCGATGCCCAAGGAGATGAACCTGAAGTCCGAACAGGTCCTGTTTCCCGATCCCGATGATCCCGCCGACTATGACCGGCGTTTGGCCCAGCTAGGAGGGGCGGACATCTGCGCCGCCGGGGTAGGCATCAACGGGCACCTGGCGTTTAACGAGGCGCCCGAGCCGGGGGAGCAGATCAGCAACGAGGATTTCAAGGCTCTGCCCACGCGGGTGATTAGGTTGACCCGGGAAACCATCACCATCAATTCCAACACGGCCCTGCGCGGCGCCTTCGAGCGTATCCCGACCCAGGCTGTTACCGTCGGCTTCAAGCAAATCTTCGAATCCAAGAGGATTGTAGTGTACCTGAACCGGTCGTGGCAGAGCGCGGTGGTACGTAAGCTGTTGTTTGGAGAGAAAACCACCCGCTTTCCCGCCTCGCTGCTGCAGGATCATCCCGATGTCTGTCTGGTGATGACCCGTGAAGTTGCCGGTAAACCGGAATTCCATCTGAGATAAGAACAAATGAACCGCATCCTCATTGACTCCCACATTCACTTCTCCTGCCACAACCGGTTGAACGAGCTGGAGCGCTACTGCCGTGGGATCGGCGCAGAAAAGATATGTGTGCTCTCCTTGCCCCTGAAACAGAGGATCAACTTCAATCCGGAGGTCCTGTTCGCCAAGGCCCGTCTCGGCGCCTGTTGTTACGGCCTGGCCAGCTTCGACTACAGCGCCCTGTTTGATCCCCAAGCGCACCGCGGCGGCAGAGCCGCTCTGGATCTGCCCGGCCAGGTCGAGGGATTCCGGAACCTGGGCTTCGACGGACTGAAGATCTTTCTCGGCAAACCGACCTTCCAGAGAGAGCTTGGGCTGAAGCTGACCGGCCCTGAAGTTCTCGGGGCTCTGAACCGGGCAGAAAGCCTAGGGCTGCCGGCGATGATACACATAGCGGATCCTTTGATTTTCTGGTCCTATGAGAGTGTTCCCGGTTTTATCCCTCCGGGCTGGGAAGAAGCCTCGAAAAGCGGCGAAGGTTCCAGCGGCATGCCGTCCTACGACGAGCTTCAGAGTCAGGCCTTGGCGGTGCTCCAGGCCTGCCCCGACCTGGTAGTTGTTTTTCCCCATCTGCTGTCGATGGCCCACGATCTGTCCCGGCTTTCAGACATCCTCGATAGGTATCCCAACGCCTACCTGGATCTGGCGCCGGGGTTGTACTTCTACTACGAGCTTGACCGGCAGAGGACGGCGGCCCGGGAGTTCTTTGCTCACTTTCAGGAGCGGATTCTCTTCGGAACCGACGGTTTCTGGTTTCCCGAATGGTTCAGCGAGTTTCCCTACGCCAAAGTCGAGGACAACCTCCACCGTAGCAGGCAGCTGCTGCGCTTCCTCGAAAGCGAAGAGGAGATGGACAATCCCTTTGTGCCGACCCGGCGAATCAAAACCCATGTGCGGGGGCTGGGGCTGGGGAGGGAGATTCTGGAGAAGATCTTTAATAAGAATTTCTTGGCTCTGTATTCGGGAGCTCCGCGGAAAATCGATCTGCCATCATGTATGGAGTACCTCGATGGATTTGTCGATCGCTTGACCGACGGCGGAGCCGACCCTCAGATCTCGAAAGCTGTGGCGGAACAGAGACAAGCGATGGAAGTCCTGGGCGAGGTTTTGCCCTGATGAAAGCGGCGGTGGTCGGCCTGGGTATAGGGCACGCGCACTGTGCCGGTTATCTGCAAAGCCCGCATGCCGAGCTGGGGGCGGTCTGCGATCTGATGCCGGAGCGCTTGTCCCATGTGGGGGGAACGTTCGAGCGGGGGAGCATGCCGGACCTGCGCCAGCTCTACCCCTCTGAGCTTCTCGGCCGCCGGTGGGAGGAGATCGGCGTCAAGACCTACACCTCCCTGAAAGATCTGCTGAAGAACGAGAGTATCGAAGTCATCAGCCTCTGTACGCCCGATTACACCCACGCGGAACTGGCCGTCGAAATCCTACGTTCGGGCAGGCACCTGCTGCTGGAAAAGCCGCTCGCCCTATCGCTGCGGGACGCCGAGGCGATCGGCGAGGCCCTATCCTGTTCTCAGAGTACCTTCGCCGTGGACTACGAGTTTCGCCTCAATCCGGCCATAGCTCAGATCCGCCAGCTCATCGCTGAAGGGATCGCCGGAAAGGTGGAGGCTTTTACCCTCTATCACTTTCGCCGCCCCTTCAAGAGGGACAAGTGGCAGAGTTGGATCCAGAAGCAGGCAACCTCCGGCGGGCTGATCGTGGAGGAGACCTCCCACTGGCTCGATCTGCTGCGCTTTATCACCGGCAGCGAGGTAACGCGGCTTTGCTGCCACACCACAGACGCCATCCATCCCGATTTCGATTTCGAAGATATTGCCTTCATTCAAGGGAACCTGCTCGAGGGAGGCATCTTTCAGATCTCCCATGCCCTCAGTGGCTTCGATTTCAACCTCACAGTTTCTGTGCACGGCAGTCGAGGAACCGTCTGGTGCCATCTGAAAGACAATCCTGTCAGCCGTCTCGATGGGATGCAGAGCAAGTACTGCGGCCGGGTGGCTTGGGGGGATCCCAACCGGAGCGCCGAAGCCGCCGGCTCCCGCGAGTACGGGCTGGAGGCTACCGAACCGTACAACATCAAAGACTTTACCATGCATTTCGTGCAGTGCATCGTTGGCAGACAGATGCCCGCCGTCGGCTACGAAGATGCCCTGAAAGCGCTGGAGCTTTCCCTTGCAGCGCGGGAAGCCGCTAAATCGGGCTGTTTGTTATCTCCGAAGGAGCCGCTCCCGTGATGCGACTTGAAAGTCACCGGGAGGGCTTTACCCTGTTTTTCAAAGGTCAGAAGCTGATCACCCATTCCCGCCGCCAGCCGGCTCTGGCCGTAGGCAGGGGCAGCGACCGCTGCTCCATGATCCGCGGGCACTTTCGGATCCGGGATCGGATCGAGGAACAGATATGGTGCCGGAGCTTCGATATTCTCGAGGAATCCGCGACCAGGGCAGTTATCGAGTTTCCCGATCTTCTTCGGCTCAATTTCGAAGAGGAAGACGGGCGGCTGGCCTGCAGGATTTCCGATTCTCCCTCGAATTTCAACCGCCTGTGGATCGATCTCTGGGCCGAGTCGGACGAGCACATCTATGGATGCGGCGAGCAGTACTCCCGGCTGGATCTGCGGGGAAGCAGGCTGCCGATCTGGAGCCAGGAGCAGGGGGTCGGGCGCGGCAGAGACCTGATCACGCTGTTTGCTGAAATCCGGACCGGAAGCGGAGGGCACTGGTACAGCAGCTACTTCCCCATGGCGGTTTTTATGTCTTCCAGAAACTGGTACTGTTTCTGCGACGGACCCGGCTATGCCGAGTTCGATTTTCGAAGAAGGGACCGCCATCGCCTCCTGTTCTGGCAGTATCCCGACAGGTTGATCTTCGACAGGCGGGAACGCGCCCCGGAGCTTCTCGAGAGCCTTACCGGCCTCCTCGGTCGGCAGCCCGTCCTTCCGGAGTGGACTCAAGACGGGCTGTGGCTCGGGGTGCAAGGTGGATCGGAGAGCATTCAGGAGAAGCTCGAGCGTGCCCTGCAGGCCGGGGTGAAGGTGTCAGCCCTCTGGGTACAGGATTGGGTCGGCAGGCGATTGACCTCCTTCGGCAGCCAGTTGATGTGGAACTGGCGCTACGACGATACGAGGTATCCGGATCTTCCCCGGCTCATCGACGGGCTGCACAGCAGAGGCATTCGCTTTCTTGGCTACATCAATCCCTTTCTTGCTGTCGAGCGGGAGCTGTACCGGGAGGCGAGCCGGTTTGAATACTGCGTCAAGGACGGCTCTGGGCGGGACCTTATGGTCACCATCACCGACTTTCCCGCCGCCATGGTGGACCTTACCAATCCCCGGGCCCGGATTTGGCTGAAGCAGGTCATCCAGGAGAACCTGCTCGGCATCGGTCTAGACGGTTGGATGGCCGATTACGGAGAGTACCTTCCCCCCGGCGCCGTGCTGGCTTCCGGAGAGAGCTGGGAGCGGGTTCATAATCTGTATCCGGCCCTATGGGCGCAGGTAAACGGGGAGGCCGTGGTGGAAGCCGGGCGGGAGGATGAGGTGGTTTTCTTCATGCGGGCCGGTTATCACGGCTCAACGAGATGGTCGCCTGCGTTCTGGGCGGGGGATCAGCTGGTGAACTGGAGCAGAAGCGACGGCCTGGCCACGGTCATACCGGCGGGGATCTCTCTCGGTCTGCAGGGCGGCGCTCACTTTCACTCGGATCTGGGCGGTTTCACCACCGTGGCCTGGATCCGGCGCAGCAAGGAGCTGTTCCTGCGCTGGGCCGAGATGGCAGCCTTCACTCTGCAGATGCGCAGCCACGAGGGAAACCGGCCCGAACGGAACTGGCAGTTCGACTCAGATCACGAAACGCTGGGCTTCCTAGCCAGGATGACGAGGATATATCGCGGGCTTAAGGCCTACCGCCTGCATACCCTCCAGCAATACCAGCAGACCGGTCTGCCCCCCATCCGGCATCCCTACCTGCACTACGAGGGAGATCCCCGGCTTCACGCCCTGAAATACCAGTACTTGCTCGGCAGGGATCTGCTGGTAGCGCCTGTAATTTGCCCTCGACGGCGGACCTGGTCTGTGTATCTTCCGGACGATTCCTGGATTCACCTTTGGAGCGCCAAGCGTTATGCCCCCGGGTGGCAGCGTGTTCCCGCACCTCCCGGTGCACCCCCGGTTTTTTACAGGGAAAGCTCTCCGTTCTCGCAGGAATTTACAGATTTAAAGAAGCTGTGATTGACTTTCCAGCTAAGCGTCACCTGCAGCAGGCTGGCGCTTCACCAGTTCCAGATGAAAGATCGATGTGTGAATCAGTGTCCGGGGAAGGCGATCCTCACCGGTGATAGGCTCTTCGCGGATAGGAAGAAAGAATTTCTTGATCTCGTTCACAGCTACGCAGCCAAAGTCTCCCATCACTGTTGTGGATCGAGTCGATAGTTGATACCGAGATTTGTCGAGCTGGGAATGGACGCCCTGCAGACGATACAGCCCCAGGCGGTCGGAATGGATCCCTATGAGCTGAAGAGAGAGTTTCACAGGCAAATCGTGCTGCATGGAGCTGTGGATGTACAGGGTTGGCTGCAGTCGGCTGAACCTGTAGAGATCGAGCAAGAGGTCAATTACCTAATCGACAGTGTAGGCAAGGATGGCGGATTCATTATCGCTCCCTGCCATCAAATCCAGCCGGATACTGCTCTCGAAAACGTGCTGACGTTCTACTGAACTGTGGCCAAACGAAGAGCGGGGAAAAGCCCATCCCCTTCTACTGACGCGCTGAGGAGAAGCTTGAGGAAGAAAAAAACCCTTTACAAACCGGCCTCTCTCCATATATCATTTAGTTTCAGAAAGAAATCATGAAAACAAAACCGCTGAGAAGTCATGACGTCCGTGAGCGCAATGAAAAACTGGTGCTAAGGCTTATTTATAACCGGAAGGGAATCTCTCAATCGGAGATATCCACCCTCACCAGCCTTAAACCGCCCACGGTTTTCCGCATTTTCACCAGTCTTATCGAGCAAGGTTTCATCATCGGGTGCGACACTGACAGGGTGGTGATTGAGAAAAAGGGACGCAAGCCCTCGTTCTTTTGCGTGAACCCGAATGCCTGCTATGCGATTGGATTGGATTTCTGGTGGCAATCTGCAGCGGTATTGGTCGTGGATTTCTCGGGCAAGCCCGTCTATGAGGATGTTGTCAAGTTCAAGGCCGGGATCGATGCTGAGAAGATGATGACCCGGATCGAGGGCTTGTTGAGGAGTGCCATCCAGAACTCGGGCGTAGAAGAGCAGAAGATCATCGGTATCGGCATAGGTGCCCCCGGGCTTGTAGATATCGAGCAGGGCAGGATTCTGAAGTATCCCCGGGCAAAGGGGATAACCAACTACAACATCAAGAACCGGATCAGCGATTCTTTCGGAGTGCCCGTCTATATCCATAACAACTGCTCGGTGATCGCTCTGAGTGAATACCGCTACGGTAAGGCTAAGGGGCAGGAATCGATGCTGGCCATCTTGATTCGAGCCGGTGTCGGGGGGGCTTTCATCCAGGATGGGAAAGCCTTCGTGAACCAGAGCAAGACCGCTCTGGAGGTGGGCCATCTCTCGGTGGACTTAAACGGACGGCTCTGTGACTGCGGGGCCAGGGGCTGTCTTGAAACGTATCTTTCCGAAGAGGCAATACTGAAAGAAGTGCAACAGGCCAGCCAGGCCCCAACCTGGCAGAACCTGGAAAAACTGTTGGAGCAGAAGGAACCGAGCATTGTAGAAGTAATGAGCCGGCTGGGAGGCATTCTTACGGCAGCCGCCTGCAGCTTGATCAACATACTGAATCCGGAAGCAGTCCTGATCGTATCCCGCTATAAATTTCTCTCAAATTTCTTTGTCTCGATGATGCGGGAGAGTCTGGAGAAGCTGGCCACGGAAAATCAACTCAGTGCAGTGAAGGTGATCTCAGAGGAGTACCAGCCAACCATCGCCTGTAAAGGAGCTGCGGATCTTGTTTTTGATCACTTCTTCGCCACGAGTAAGTAGGTACAATCTTCGCTGATCTTCCTCAGACCTCTTCGATCTGGTGTGTTTCCAGTGCGGCTGTACCTCTCTGAAACCGGAGGTTCCCTGGGAAAACATCGTGGTCCTGGTTGAGGGAATCAACGAGGTCGGTCCCGCGACTATATAGTCAGAGCCAAGCTGTGACATGCGCCGGAGGCACAGGAGTCCCTGGACGGTACTACTTAGGAACCTTTTCCCAGTCCTTCAAGAACTGTTCCAGCCCCTGGTCGGTCATTGGATGGTCGTAGAGCATTTTCATGATATCGAATCGCATGGTACAGATGTCGGCGCCGATCAGAGCGGATTGCAGTACGTGCTCGGGGTGCCGCACCGCTGCTACGATGATCTCGGTCTTGTAGCCATAATTGCAGTAGATCTGTTTGATCTGCCGGACCAGATCCATGCCGACCTGGTTTATGTAGTCCAACCGTCCGACGAAGGGACTGATGTAAGCAGCTCCGACTTTGGCGGCCAGCAAGGCCTGGCTGGCACTGAAGTTGAGGGTCATGTTCGTCTTAATGCCCTTCTCTGTCAGTGTTTTCACTGCCTTGATCCCTTCTCGAATGACAGGGACCTTGACCACGATGTTCTTGTGTATCTGCTTGAGATCCTGCGCTTCTTTGATGATGCCCTCGGCGTCGAGACTGACCGCCTCGGCGCTGATCGGTCCGTCCACGATGGCGCAGATCTCTTCGATAACGTCGTAAAACTTCTTACCTGAAGCAGCCACGTGGGTTGGGTTGGTAGTCACCCCATCCAGTATGCCCCAGCTCCAGGCTTCCTTGATCTCGTCGATCATAGCCGTGTCAATAAAAAGCTTCATTGTTTGACCTCCTGTCTTGAAAATGTCTCTCAGGCGACCGCACTACCCAGCACGGGAAGGGTGGTCGTTGCCTGTGGTAAAATTATGATGCTTTCGGAATCCGATACGATCCCGGCGATCTCTTCGAATGTTCGAATCGGGTGCAGGTAGTATTGCTCAATTAGTTCTGGGTTCATATTTGAATATAGATAGACTTCTGCCCACTTCAGCTCCCGGGCGAACTGGAAGGCCTTGTGAGCCCCGAGAATAAATTTATCCCTGATCTTCCGAATGATTGTATCCAGATCCTTCTCCCCGGTCATCCACTCGTGAAACAGGGGCGAGCCGGCACCCTCCCGGCACTCGGACAGCAGAACGATTTTTCCACCCTTCTGCACGATCCGCACGCCGCTCTCGATGGCCTTCTGGGCCTGATAGAGGTTGATGTCTTTGGGATAACCTCCGGCGCTGACGATTACCGTATCTACTCGCTCGGAAACGGTGACCCGGTACATTTCATCCACGACCTTGGCGCCGGCAACAAAAGCTTCGTAGACATCACCGGCAAAGACCCGTACGATTTCCTTTCTGTCGTTCAAGATTACATTAAGGATCAGATCTATTTTCGCCATTCGGCCCGCCTCGTCGATCTCCTCCCGGACGGGGTTGCCTTCGATCCTCCCAGGCTCTGCTCCCGTTGCCTCGAAGCGGGAGTGACAGAGCTCTATCGACTTTCTGTCGGAAATCCCGGGCAGCACGGATTTCGCACCGCCTCCGTAGCCGCAGAATTGATGGTACTCGGTGTCGCAGATTATCAGTTTCACATCCGCATCGTGAAAGGCTTTGTTGATCTTCAGCCTGGTCCCCAGGGAGGTGACTCCCAAGGGCACCAGATTATCCTGATCGTCGGGATCGTGGTTCACAAAACGCAACCGGCCGCGGTACTTGCCTGTAAGTTTCTGCAGCTCTCCCTCTAAAAGGGGTCGATGGGCGCCTACAGCACAGATTACTGTGAGCTTGCCGGGATCAAAGCCCATACGGCTAAGATAGGGAACAAGGATCTCCAAGATCCTGTCGGTAGGGATGGTCCTGGTGATATCGTCAATAAGAACGGCGACCGTTTTGTCAGGGCAAGCCAGATCAGCCAATCCGTTCCCGCCAACGGGATTTTCGAGCGCGGACAGGACCGCCGCCTCCAGGTCCGGTAGAGCGGGCAGATATCTGGGCTCGTAAATGCCGAGCAGCTTCTCCCCCGGTACTGCTACGGTTCGGGTACTGTCTCCGTACTTCAGCTCGACCTGTCTCATGTAGGAAGCAGGGTATTGATCGGTCCCCGCAAGACCTGAACGAGTATGAAACTGATCAGACCGACGGACACCGCCGCCATCAAGCCGATCAGGAATGGCTTCAGAGTCAATTGTTTCAACTTTGAGAATTGAGTGCTCAAGCCCGCACCGGCGATGGCGATCGACAGCAGGTAGGTGGCGGTCTCGGCTACCACCGAATAGAACGAAGACCACGACTCGGGGGATGCCCAGAAGAGAAATCTTCCTGATTCACCGGCTGCAATGACATCACCGATCGAGCGGAAGACGGCAAAGGCCAGGAAACCCAGCACAAAGGTGGGAAAGAGCTTCAGAACATTGACTTTCTTGGCAGCCTGATCCGTAACGAGCTGTGTGGCGTTAGTTTTTTGCTTTCTGTACATGACCGACAGAATCGGGATGACCGCCATCATGAAGGTGTTCCTGACCAATTTGGTTGTAATAGCGATCCTGGAGACATCCCGATTCCAAATCTGATCGTAGATGAAGGCTGCTCCTGTTACCTGGGAGGTATCGTGCACTGCGGTGCCGAGAAATATCCCCGCCTGCCCGAGGTTCAGCCTCAGGACCAACTCGGCAAGGTATGGATAGACCAGCGTCGCCAGCAGCCCGAAAATGGTGATCGTGCTGATGGCGTAGGCGGTTTCCTCCTCCTTGGCGTCGATCGTCGGAGCGGTGGCTACAATGGCGCTCACTCCGCAGATGGCGGTGCCCGCTGCAATCAGGGTACCGAGCCGGCTGCTCACCTTGAATGCCTTGGCGAAGAGACTGGCCAGCACGATTCCCGAAGTGATGCAGATGACCACCACGATGACCGCCACCAAGCCTATCTTGGCAATCGCCAGGATACTCAGTCTGATTCCGAGAAAGATGATTCCCAGTCTCAGCAGCTTGGCTACACAGAATTTGAACCCCGGCTCAAATATCTTTGGGAACTTGATAATATTCCGAGCCAGCATTCCGAAGATGATGGCCAGAAGAAAGGTGGATACCGGCGATTTTTGCAGATTGAGCTGAGCCTTGAAAAACTCCCCCAGATATTTCGCCGCTGCCAAAGACAGCAGCATCACTAGAACTGCCGTTACCGCTCCCGGAATCACCGTCAGAATTCGATCAGTACCGAAAAGGGTTTTTCGGATTTTCTTGTTTGCCATTCGATTTCCTCCAGCCTGTAAATATGACCTGTAATGGTTTCGTAGCCCTGGTTCATAAACTCAGGGACTGTATTTTTTTGCTGATTTTTTCAGGGCCTCAACCACCGCCAGTTTCTCCCCTGACAGAAAGCGGATCAGACCGCCGCCGGCCGTGCTGATGAACGAAATCCGGTCCTGAACTTTGAACAACCCAGCGGCGGCGATGGAATCGCCCCCTCCCAGAACGGAAAACGCTCTGGAAGATGCCACCCTTTCCCAAATCCGCCTCGTTCCCAGGGCAAACCGGGAGTTTTCGTATATGCCGGCCGGGCCATTGATGAATACTGTTTTCGAGTCATTGATGAGCTCGCTGTACCTGCCGATGGTCTTGTTGCCGATGTCGGCGATCGGGGCATCCTCGGGAAGCTCGCCGGCAGCGACCTCGATCCGTTCGCCACCTCTATCGACGGCGAAATCTTCCGGGCAGACAATCCTGTCGGAATGACGTTTCAAACTCTCCTCGGCCGCCGGGATGAACTCCAGCAGGTTTTTTTTCTCCAGATAGGATTCCGTAGCCTCGCCCAGGTGATATCCCTTGGCTTTCAGCATGATCTGGGCTACCAGGCCGGTGGTGAGAATTTTGTCTGCGGATCGATCGTCCAACACGGATCGCATCATTTTAAAGGCATCGAGTATTTTCGCTCCGCCCAATATGAAGATGCAGGGCCGTTCAGGATTTTGTTTGACCTTGGTGAGGATCCTGAGCTCCTCCTCGAACAGCCTGCCGGCAGCCGCGGGAAGAACTTCGGGAAAGCCGACCAGAGTCGGCTGTGAGCGATGGACAGCGGCGAAGGCATCACAAACGTAGTAATCCGCCAGGGGCGCCAGCCTCTGCACGATGATCGTTTTCGCCTGTTCCTCCGGGGGCAGCTTGACTTCCTTCTCAAACAGAATCGTCTCTTCCGTATGGATTCGAACATTGTCGAGCAGCAGGATCTCACCCGGCTGCATACCCCTTACCTTGTCGACGGCGAAGGGGCCGGCCACATCCTCGATGTACTCTACCTTCCTGCCCAGGGCAGCGGATAACAGCTCGCCGTGCTCCCTGAGCACCGTAAAGTTCTGGTATTCCAGAGGATCCGCCTGGTGGGCCAGAATCACAAGCCGAGCGTTCTTTCGGTTGAGCTCTTCGATCGTTTTGAGGCTTCTGCGAATTCTCGTCTCGTCTTTGATCTTCTTGGACTCGTCGACGGGGCTGTTGATGTCCACTCGCAGCAGAACCGTCTTCTCCTGCACCGAGAGGTCGTCCAGAGTCAGAATCTGGTCATCGATCAAATCAGCTCTCCGATTTTCAAATACCTGTTCGTCTCGTTGATCGCCTCCAGGTAATCCTCCTGCATCTTCATGGCGGCACGAATACCGTCGATGTTTTCCGGGATGACGATCGCCTCCTGCGGGATCATCTGAGTGAACCAGACTTCCTTTCCGTCCACGTGGATCATTTCGTCCCAGACGGGGCACTCGTACATGTCTGCCCTGGGAAGACCGAGGTCACGGCAGTAGTCGAAGATGTGTGAGTTGGACAGAAAGCCATCTTCGATCTTGAACATCAGAATTCTCGGATTCGTCTCGAAGATTTCGATAATCTCTTCTTTGGAAGTCTCCTTCTTGCACATCAACTGCAGAGTTTGTACGTGGCCATGGGTGATAGGCAGGGTAACCACCACGCTGAATGCCTTGATGTGGGGGCTCACCGCCATGATGTCCTCACACTGGTGCGAGGGAGCTTTCTGGACGATCGCGGCGTCAACCGGTCCCTTGTGGGTTTCCGCCACATCTGCTGCCCGTCTGATGATAACCACGTTCACCTTCTCTACGCCGATGTTTCTGTCCACCGTATTGATGCAGCGGGCCATGCCCGTAGTGTTGCAGGAGAGTATCTGCAGATAGTTTTGGCCGTACGCTTTATCGTAGTTGGCCATGGAGTTGAACTGTACGTCACCCACTCCGGTTTTTTCCCCGGCCTGAAAGGTTGCTTTGACACCGGCTGCTTCATATTTCTTCCTGTTCTCGGCTCCGACGCCGGGCGTGGTGGCATCACAGACGATGTCCACATTCTTCAGCAGGTCTGCCAATGTACCGGCGACCTTGCCGCCGGCTTTCTCCAAATCTTTGATCTTGTCCGGCAAGGCGCAGTACAGCGGAAAACCCCGCCTGGACTTGACCAGGGCTCGGACCGGGAGGGTCGGTGCAACATCGCAAACTCCTACAAGTTCCATATCCCCCTGAGCCGCAACACCATCGGCAATTCTTTCGCCGATTGTTCCGTAACCGACGACTCCAACTCTGACTTTGGCCATTTTTAAATACCTCCGTTGAATTTGACTAGTATCTCGATACCACACTGGCGCATTTGCTGCGCAGCAGGCGATCATTCCCCCGTATTGCTTCCCGCATCAGCTCAGGGGTTACACTTTCTTGTCTCTTATGCTTCCTCAGAACCTCAGCAGTGATCAGAACTCTGGAAACTACATACACCAGGAACTCAAAGAAGGACTGCAACACGTTCACCCTGTGGGGACGGGCAAGAGCCGTGGTGTGCACGAAGCGCAGTAGAGCCTGTCGGGACATCCACTCTACCAGATAGTCAGCGAGTGAAACAGCGGCGCTTTCGGACAGCTCGTTTCCCTCCAGGAATCCAGGGTCGATTTCGCCGAGCACGGTCTTTGCATCCCGTACAAAAAACCGGCGGCTCTTGTAGATCAGCAGATGCCGGGGGATGTACCCGTCGTCCAGGCATACCCGCAGGGGCTCCTCCTGCTCTGAAAAGGCAAGGGGTAAACTTTTGATTGGGTCTGCCGGGTTCCTGTAAAGATGGTTCTCCAATCCCTCGATAAGCCGTGTCCTCGCCTCCCGGCTCAGGATATTGCTCGCATCCGCGAGCAGCACCGCCAGCGCTGCGGCTGCACCATCGAAAAAAGCGGAGATCTCGCAGCCTTGCCGGGAGGCGAGCCCCCGCTCGATCAGCCCGGCGCAGACGGACTGCAGCAACTGGTAATCTGTATAGACTCCCCTCGCTTTGAGGGAGCCGCAGATTACACTGTAATTGGCGGATGATTCCCGGACATTGAGGCTCCCCGGCCGATATTCGGCTTCGAGAAGGAAGGCCTCTTCAATTTGTTCGTTATTCACGATATCTCCGCTGCCGACCCCCGGGCAGGTATGGTCCACGCTCATCTCAAGCACGGCATAGCTATCGCGAATAAGAGGATAGGTTCGGCAGTACAAAGGTCTGCTGTCATAAACGGAGCAACTCGAGTTTTTGTCGAGATAACAGCAGCCTTCCCCTTTCCCGTTCTCCATAAAGCCGGCGATGCCGCTGCTTTCCCTCTCGTTTTCAAAAGCAATCGAGGAACAGGCTTCAGGCTCTACTACCCTTCTCAAGCGGCTCAGGTCGGATGCTGTCAAGGGAATTCTGCATGTCTTGCAACACAGTCCGCATCCCGGCAAACAGTGGAATCGCAATCCCACTGGAAAGGAGGTTCTGTATTCGATCTGCTCCTGTCCAGCCTCGAGGGTTCCTCGAAAGCCGGCCGCGATTTTGGTTGCCAGTTTACTCATCGGAATCATTTTTTCTTCGATCTGCCTATTGAAATATTTACTTTCTTAAAGTAATATTCTCGACCATGCTACTATTCCTGATAAAGGGTACTGTGTCAATAGGGGAGCCAATGTTTCCCGCAGTTATTTATCGGGAAACAGTGTCCGCAGATAGACCCGCGGGAGCGTTGGCAGACAATGAATGAAGCCACTTTCAGGATCTTCGCCGGAGACAAATATATCGACATCCGAACCGTAACCGAGGCCTTCGCTTTGGAGCGGCTCTTCGAGCTTGGGGAGGGGGAGGCACTCGAGAGATCTGTTTTTCTCAGGTCTCCAAAGGCTTCAGCGCCTTCTGAGATACGGTCCTTTTTGACCGCCATGAAAGATATCAAGATAGTATCGAAAGGCTCTCCCGACGCCCGGATAGAGATCTCCTTGGGCAATGAACCTTCTCTATGGGTAGACAGGGGAGTGTTCAAGCTCACCCTGTCCCCCGATCTGGTCGACAAACCGAAGGATCGGCGCAGAACCCTCGCCGGCAATCTTGGCCTGTTCTATTCCCTTTCTCTTTATCTTCTGGAGAAAAAGCACCGTATTGTGAGTTATCACTCCAGTGCCCTCGTTGACGAGAAAAACAGGCTCATCTATATCAACGGAGGCGAGGCCTCCAGCGGAAAATCGGTGATGATGCTGGACTACATGGCCCACTATGAAAGGAGCTCGGAGTACCGGGTGTTGTCGACGGAGATGGGCCATTTCAGCATTATTGAGGATGAGCTCATCGCCTATAGCGGTTCGTGTTTCGACAATGTTTCCCTGTTTCCGGGCGAGCCGGAGAAGATTGCCCTTATGGGGCGGCTGTTTCCGGGAGACAGCATGCCTGATCCGGATACCGACATAGAGGTCAGAGGCACGGACGGCAGCGTCAAGACCGCAGTCTCTGTGAAAGACTACTATGCGAGCAGCCCGTCCTACTCCTACCGGGATGGGTACAGGCTCGTCTACCTTATGCCTGCGATTGATCTCGGCTACAAAACTGTAGACCCGTTTATCCTGCCGAGGGAAAGCTGCGGTGGTTTGCTGAGCTCGCTGGTCGGTGTGGCGAGGCAGAAACTCGGACAGAAACAGCCGTCCTGGATTTATGACGAGAGAGCCGCCCTGTTTTTACCCGCCTGGTATCTGGCGGCGGAACAGGAGATGGAAGGGAAAACGATCGAGGATTCCCTGAAAGAGGAATACTTGAGAGCCGTGGTGAGGATCAAGGGTAATCCGATTGATTTCAACCGTAATCCGGGAGCGTATTGGAACAAGATCGTTCGGTTGCTCGAGTTGGAATAACAGCGTTGGGAAGTCGCGAGGTAAAGAGAATAATAATAGGAGGAAGCAATGACCAGAGCATTCAAAGACTACATCACGGTTCCGGAGACGGTCGGGACCGTGATGGTGATCGAAAAGGAGTTCGGGCCGAGTGGTGCCAAGGACTGGGCCGGCATGGCCAGCTCAATCGCCAATATCGTGAAAATAACCTTCGGAACCGCCGCCCTCTACGACGAGAAATTACTAAAGGACAAGATCGCTGTATACAATGATGCGGGGATCAGCACGATGATCGGCGGCACCCTCACCGAGGTGGCCATCCTCAATGCGGGAGGGTATTCGAGACCCGATTTGAAAGAGTATGTGGATTACGCCAAAGGCCTGGGTTTCACCCACCTGGAGTTTTCCGACGGCAGCATTTTTATCCCGGACGAGGACCGTAAGGACATTATCAGGATGTTCATGGATGCGGATTTTAAAGTGATATCGGAGGTCGGCAAGAAGGATCCCAAGAAGGATGAGCTGATCACTTCGGAGCACAGGATCGAGCTGATGAAGCAAGATCTGGAAAGTGGTTCGGAAATGGTAATTATAGAAGCTCGGGAATCCGGGAAAGGCATCGGAGTCATGGGTAAAGGCGGGGAGGTGTTGTTTGCAGAGCTGGATGAGATCATCAATACCGTTGGTTTGGAGAACACCATGATTGAAGCCCCCGAGAAGAACCAGCAGCAAAACATCTTTATGCGCTACGGTCCGACCGCCAATATCGGGAACGTGCAGCCCCGCGATGTACTGTCGGTGGGCGCCTTACGCAGCGGACTGCGGGGTGACACCATCTCCTCCCTGAGGCTGAAGAACTGGAAGGAGTATCACGAGTCCGTGGGGGCACCGAAAGAATATCAGGCGTAAGAAAAAAGCATTCATTTACGGTTTTTCACCAAATGTGAGCAAACACGGGTTGACAAGCTGCTTGATCTGCGTATATTTTACTTTAAGTTACTTTCAAAAACTAATTAGAGGAGGTAGAGGAATGAGACGTGCGAAAAAATTTGCGCCACTGGCTTTGATCCTGTTGATGCTGATATCCGCTCAAGGCCTGTGGGCTGGAGGAGCGCAGGAGCGGAAAGCAGAGGTCAAGGAGATATCCTTCCTAACCTGGAACCTGCCGCATTATGAGGATTCGATCATGGGTTGGGTCAAGGACTTCGAATCGCAATTCCCGAACGCGAAGGCGAAGTGGATCGACCGTAAGGGTAGCGAGCTTCCCACCTATTTTCAAACACAGCTGGCGAGCGGTACAGCTCCGGATATCATCGAGATCCAGAGCGTTTTGTGGTACGAATACGCTGCCAAGGGTGTCCTCATACCACTCACGCCCTATCTGGCCAAGGACCCTGAGATCAAAGATCGATTCACTCCCTCGTTCTTCGAGGCGGCGTCTCGATTTGATGACGACTACTATCTGCTGCCAACCTACACCCCGTCGAGCCTGCTGTTCATGAACAAGCCGATGTTCGCTGATGCGGGTCTTGCCGGCGCGCCGCAGAAGCTGGAACAGCTGCTCAGCTATACCGAAAAGCTCACCTCCGGTCAAAACAGCGGTTTCATTACCCTGAACTTCGACTGGCTCTACTGGCCGCTGTTCCGTGCCAACGGTGTCCGCATCCTGAGCGACGACAAGTCTAAGGCGGCCTTCAACACGCCCGCCGCTGTGGAGGTATTGAAGAATCTTACCAGGCTTACCAAAATGGGCGCCATTCCAGGCGTGGCCTGGACCGGACGCTGGGCCGAGCCGAACAGCGCCTTCGGCGCCGGCGGAATCGGGATGCATCACGCTCACACGCCCGCGCTGCGTTCGTTCATGTCCGCCAGCGAATGGGCAAATGACGACACCGTGGGAATCGACACCTTCCCAGGCGGCTGGTCGGTGCCCAACTATCACGGTGTCGGTATTGTGTCGACCACCAAGGAGGCGGATCTGACCTGGGAGTTCATCAAGCTGATGACCAACGATAAGTGGGCGGAAAACCTTGTTCGAGTCCTCGGCCCACTGAGCGGCAATGCTGCCGCTGACCGGGCCGTCATCAACGACCCGGAATTCAAGAAGGAAAATCCGCTCATCGTGAAGATGTTCGAAACCCAGCTTTCCGACAAACTCAGGTTGACCGGTCTTACAAATATTGCCGAGGACGCTCAGATTAAGGATGCCGTGTACCGAAATCTTCAGAAGGCGATCTTCGGCGAGGTAGGAGCTGAGAAGGCCTTAGCCGATGCGGAGAAAGCCGTCAACGACATTCTTTCCAAGTAGAACGACCTGAGCACGCGTGGCGGCGTGCTCCCGATGAGGAAGATAAGTGCTGTGTTGTCCGACGATGCTATCGTCAGGCAACACAGTTTTTTGTTGAGCAGCGAATCGATGAACTACCGGCAGATAGTATTTACAGAAAAGAATAAGGCCGAGCTTCTGACTGGCGATACACTCGATCATCTTGGCCAGAGACAGATGCGGATTGAGACTTATTATAGCTTGGTGAGCCCGGGCACGGAGCTCGCCTGGTACTCGGGCATCCAGAAGGACGTGGCGGGTGATAACTTCACCTATCCCATATATTCAGGATATTGTCAGACCGGTGAAGTGATGGAGGTGTCCGAGGATGTTGAGGAGTACAGGGTAGGGGACCTGATTGTAAGCGGGGGCCCTCATGCTTCGCATGTGATAATTTCCTTGCAGGAATCGGAGGACTTGGCCCACTCCGACCTCACAAAACCGATACAGAAGGTCCCTGAAGGATTGGAGGCCCGGCTCGCTCCTTTCGCGAAGATCGGGGAGATCGCCATGACAGCGATTCGGATCGCGGAGTTCTCCTTGGGCGATAGGGTGTTGGTACTCGGTCTCGGCATGGTCGGAAACCTCGCCGCCCAGCTCTTCCAGCTGGCCGGCGCGGACGTTCTCGCGGTGGACATATCCCCTTTCAGGCTCGAGCGTGCCCGGGCCTGCGGTGTGGGGAACGTTGTCAACTCAAGCGAGCCGGATCTCGAACAGACGGTCAATGATTGGAGCGGGGGCCTTGGAGCCGACATCTGTGTGGAAAGTGTGGGAAATTCGAACCTGATCCTGCAGTCCATCGGGCTGACCCGACGGCTGGGAGAGGTCATTCTCCTCGGAACGCCGCGAAGAAAAATAGAGCTCAATCCAAGTCCCTATCTTTGGCAAGCCCACATGAAGGGGGTTCGTCTAAAGGGCGCTCTTCGGTGCCTGTTTTATCCGGTGTATCCCAGAAGTTACAGCCGCTACTCTGTTTCAGAGGATTTGAGGAAAATCCTGCAGCTAATGGAAAGCTCTGATCTCAGAGTAGAGCCGTTGCATACCGACACCTTTAAGCCGGAAGAGTGCCAGGAAGCATATCAGCACATTCAGAGAGTAAAGGATCGGTCTCTCGGCGTTCTTTTCGAATGGGTCAAACCGCGGGATGAAGGGCGACAGCAATACTTTCGGCCGGCATAGAGGCCGCAGTCAGATGGAAATTGAGAAGCTCAGATTGCAGTTTAGAGGCCATGAACACGAGTTGCAGCAGAACCGTACCTTTGCTATACTTCTGCTGAAGCCGGGGGGCATAAGGGCGGGTTTCGTGGCTGCTGCCAATTTTCAAACAGAGGTAATTGAGAGTTGAGGCGTGTAATCGGGCAGAAGCGCGGCCGCATACTCTTGATGATCTACCTCTTTCTGTTCCCATCCCTAGCGATTTTCGTACTGTACCGGATTACGCCGATCATCTGGAATTTTCTGCTCTCATTTCAGGAATGGCAGTACATCGGGCCAAACACGTGGGTCGGTCTGCAAAACTACATAGAGATGATCCGAAGTGACGTGTTCTGGCAGAGCTTCAAGAACACCCTTATCTATTTCTTCGGGGGGACGCCCATCGCCATAGCTTTGGCGGTGGTCGTCGCCGTGCTGGTGAACAACCCGATCCGGGGGAGAAATGCGTACCGGGTTATGGTTTTTCTCCCGTATCCGATTACACCGGTCGCCGTCGCCATCATCTGGCAGTGGCTGTACAACGAAAAAGTCGGCCTGATCAACTACGTGCTGCGATCTTTCGGATTGGTAAAAGATCCGATCCCATTCCTGCAGTCCTTCAAGCTTGCCCTGCCATCGGTGATCCTGACCAGCGTCTGGCAGGTTCTCGGCTACTTCGTCATCATTGTACTGACCGGCTTGCAGACGATTCCCAATGACCTGTACGAATCGGCCGAGCTCGACGGGGCAAGCCGGCTGACCCAATTCTTCCGCATTATACTGCCCCTGATTCGATCAACCATATTCCTCTGCTTCATCGTGGGGATCATCAACTCCTTCACGGTTTTTGACATCATCTATGTTATGACAGACGGAGGACCGGGACATGCTACGGAGATCCTGGTTACCAATATCTACAAGAATGCCTTTACGTTCAACCGCATGGGATATGCTGCAGCAATGACGGTCTTCATGTTCCTTTTCCTGCTGCTCGTCACCTGGTATTCAAACCGTATTTCCGGCGGCGAGGCCGGTGGAGTCAACTACTATGAGTAAGCGGCGGAGTTATGTTCTTGCTCATATCTTACTCCTCATCATCTGCTTCCTGATCATCATCCCTATCTATTGGGCTATCAAGACGAGTCTGACCGGCGAGAACCTCTTCAATTACCCACCTTCCCTGATTCCTAAGGATCCGAATATCTACTACTTCGTTGATGTGTATTACTGGATCCCGTTTATGCGTTTTTTCATGAACAGCGTTATCGTGTCGGCTATCGTGGTTGTTTCAAACATCATTTTCAACGCTATGGCCGGATTCGCCCTGGGCTATAATTTCCCGGGCAAACGGTTCATCGTTCTGACCTATCTCAGCTGCATGATGGTTCCCTTCCAGACAACGATCATTCCGGCCTTTCTCCTCACTAAGTATTTCGGACTTCTCAACACGCATGTTGGACTTGCGCTCCCACTGATGTCTACGATCATCAATATCTTTGTGTTCAAAACGAATTTTGATGCGGTGCCGCTATCACTATTCGACGCGGCTCAAATTGACGGGATGGCGGACTGGAAAATGCTCTTCCGCATTTATCTGCCTTTGGCCCGCCCGGCCATTGCCACGAACATCATTCTCACCTTTGTCTGGTCATGGAACAATTTCATCTGGCCGCTGATCATCACCCAAGACACAATCATGAGAACCCTCCCGCTCGGGCTTGCTCGATTCCTCAGCTATTTTGAAGATACGAGCGGCCAGCTGTACGCATTCGTCATCATGGTAATCACCCCCATCATCATCATTTTCCTCATGAACCAGAGAAGTTTCATAAGCGGCATGTTGAGCGGAGCGGTGAAAGGATGAGCCTGTTTCGGGGGATTTCTGAGCTTGGTAGAGCAAATCTCGGGCGCCTTCTCTTCATCGCAGCGGTAGCGCTGGCACTGCTGATCTGGAACATCCATGTGAAACTCAACGACGACGGGATTATCAGTGGAGTGGTGGTGAGCCGCGAGGGCAATCCGGTACAGGGGGCAATGGTTCAGCTTCGGGAGCAGACTTTGAACCTGGTAAAGGAACCGGTAATCGAGCGAACCGACGAACAAGGCCACTTTGTATTCAGAGACATCGAGATGATCGAGTTTGTCATCTCTGCTAAAAGAGAAGGCTACGGCACGTCTGAGAGGCATCGCTACCACCTGATTTTCAAACGGCAGAATTTCGAGTTGCCCGAGCCGCTCGTCCTGGACACAGGCTCATGATCAATTCTGTTTGTACGAGTGCTTAAAAGCCGGCCGTTCTCCCCTCTGGACAGTAACGAGCTTCATGTAGGTTCAGGAGCGTGTGGTCAATAAACTAGGCCCTGCCCTCGGACTCGAGGGCTTTGATGAGTTCCCTCATGTCTTTTTTGAGGCGATCTTTGGCCTCCCGCATGATTTTCCACGGATGCCAGAGATGCTCCATGGAGTCGGTGAGCTCGTAGAAATAGTTGATGAAGTTGTAGCGGAAGGGTTCGCCGAAGTTGATTTTCGCCATTCCACTTTTTGCCAACAGGGAAAGATCCTGCAGGGAAATACCTCCGGTGCCGTGCTGCACCAGCGGGACGGGTACAACGGCGCGCAGCTTTCCTAGAAGCTCGAAATCGATTCCGCTCTGCCTTTTGAACACACCGTGGGTGGTCCCGACCGAGACGGCCAGCAGGTCCACCTCGACCTCATTCACAAAGCGGGTCGCCTCTTCGATCTTAGTGAAGGCCGGAGGGACTGCGGGCTCCTCCGGCGGCTCGATGCGGCCAATTCGCTTTTGCTTTTGGGGTTCGTTTCCCTTTACGTAGCCGACTTCCGCCTCCACCGCAACATCGAGAGGGTGGGCCGCCTCGACCACTTTCCGGCTCATCGCAATGTTGTGCTCCAGCAGCTCGTGGGAGGCATCCAGCATTACCCCTGTAAAGCCCGCTCGAATGGCTCTCATCACCGAGGCGAAGCTCTTGCCGTGGTCCAGGTGAAGAGCCACGGGGACGGTGATCCCCAACTCGTCGCAGAGGAATCGAGCCAGGTAAACAAAATACTCGAAGCCGCGATAGGCGCAGTTGGGCTCGTAGACCTGGAGGATCAGCGGCGAGGAGGCTTCCTGGGCAGCCTCAAGGGCGGCTCTGGCGATATCATAAACACCGCCGTTGGTGTTGAAGGCGGGCACGGCGTATCCTTTTTCTTGTGCGTCTTTGACCATGGGCGTAGGATTGACGAATTTCATGATTCTTCTCCTGTTGCCTGAGCCACGTTGAGAAGCGGCGGGGCTGCGGCAAGCTCCGTCATGATGACCCTGTAATCGGGATGCTCCTGAACCAGAGAGCCGGGAAAGGAGCTTGACACCGGACCGAGGAGAGCCCGGCGCCAAAGACCGGAGTGCCAGCGGCGCATGAAGGTGAGGTGGATCTGTTTCGATTTCAACAGTTCGTACATCCCCAGGGTGACGGCCCTCCTCGGCAGGATTTCCAGGTTACCGTTTGTACCCCCCATGACCATCTGAGCCGTGGACATTGGACTGATGGTCAACTTTCTGGTCGTACAGTTGCGAAAGCTATCCAGCTCTTCCGGCTCGCCGAGCATCCCGGGTGGATCGTTGAAGGCCAGATGGCCGGTAATCCCCAAACCGCCCCAACAGATATCCGCTCCGCCGATCTCGTCGATCAGCTCGGTAACCGCTTCGGGTTTTTCAGGATCGGGGAACACAATGTTCTCGGGATCCGGGCGTTGCTCCGGCTCAAGTTGGGAGAAAAAGCTCTGCTCCATGAAGCGGCGGAAGCTGAGCGGATGGTCCGTGGAGATCAGCCGATCCTGCTCGTCGAGGTATTCGTCCATATTGATCGTGCGCAGATGCCTGCAGCTCAACCTTCGGCGTTGTACCTCAGCGGCGAAGTAGCGATAGTCCAGAGGGCCGACGGGTGCGATCACGGTGAGCATCTCTCCACTCGTTTGTTTCTGCTCGAGCAAATCGGCAAACTCAGCAGCTACGGCTCTGTGCAGGGCACTCAGGTCCGGAACTACTGTGACTTTGCCCTTCAGGGATGGGGGGAGATCCCGAACAGTGACCGAATAAATATCCATAACTGACACTCCTTGTTTCATGGCGCAGCGGCTACTGGAAACCCGTGGCCGGCGGCCCATGGAAGCCGAGCTGTTCTTGGCTCCTATCCCGCTTCAGCCAGAGCATCCTCTCTGCTCATGATTCTGCCCTGATCGCTGGATTTTTGCGCCGCGATCGAAATCAGCAGGCTCTCAAAACCCCGCTTCGCCTCGTCTTTGTTCACGTCGAGATCCTGCTGAATGATCTCGGCAAACCTTCGGTGGGAAACATCGAAGCCGAGGTGGCCCCGATGCGCCTGAGACGGATTGACCACGAACTCGGTGCGGTTCTGCTCGACTCCATTGTACAACAGGTAGCGGCCGGCCTCATCCGTGTCGGCTATGATCTTGCCCCGGTCTCCGGCCAGTCCGAACTGGTTGTGCTTCGGCTGGTCTGTGAAATAGGTGTAATTGATGCTAGCCCGGACGCCGTTGGCGTACTCGATGATGCACACCGCATTGTCGTCTATCTCCTGTTGTCCAGCGAGCACGTCCAGGCCGCCGAAGGCGCAGATTCTCTTGAACTCCGATTCCGAGTTGAAAAGGTGAAACAGATCGAACCAATGGCAGACTTCGGCCACGAAGGCTCCGCCGCTGGTTGCCCAGGTGGCGTAGGCCGGTCGAAAGGGCATGCGAAACATGTTCCACCACATGATCCGCAGCTCCCCGATCGATCCGGATGCTATCTGCCGGCGGATGTTCTGCATGAGAGGGGAATAGCGGAACTCGTAGTTCACCATAAACTTCGGGCTGGCCTCTTCCACCACCTTCTTCAGCTCCAATCCCTCCTGGAGGGTCAGGGCGAAAGGTTTTGCCGCGAACACGTGCTTTTTCTTTTTCAGGGCACGGATCGGGTACTCCGCATTTAGAGGTATGGGTACTGCGATCATAACGGCCTGTAGATTACTGTGCTCGAGGAAGCGATCGTAGTCTGTGTAAAAATCCACCTCCCGGAAATCCTTCTTCGCACGGCACTGGCGGATAAGAAGCTCCCGGGGCTCGGTAAAGGTTACGCTGTCCAGCTGCGCTGTGATCTCGCCACCGCAGAGGTAGTCGTAGGTCTCCCGACTCCGGCTGCAGAGGGCCACCAGCTCGTAATCTTCGTTCTCTATAACCTCTTTTACGCTGGCCATGCCGTGTTTGAGCCCAACAACGCCGACTCTTATTTTATCCATATTCGAGCTCCTGTTCTTCCAGGTTTCCCGGATCTTTCGGGTACCAGGAGCCATTTTCTCCTTCGGTACCATACAGTGGATACTGTCGCCCGCACTCTCTTTCGGGTTCATGAAACTGCTGCTCAGGATTCGATCCAGCTTATCCCCATCTGGCGAGCGAACCGTCTCAGCCTTCCCCGATGATGGCCACGAGCGATCATCAGGTGGTGGGGCAGTCCTTGGTGAATCAGCTCGTCGAACCATTCCATTACGTTGACCCCGTCGATTTCCGCCAGCCCGTTGTTTCCGAGAAGATGCCGCCTGGGTGAAACGGTGCGACCTTCCAGGGCGGTCAGTCTGTATTCATTGTCGCAGCTCCACAGCCTGAACAAAGTGACGGGAAGGTTTGTCTTCAGCGTAGCTTCGATAACCGCCGGCTTGCGTATGTTGAAGTGTTTGGCGACCCGCGGTCCCCGTTCGCTTCCGATTGGCTCGCAGAGCTCCACAGGAACAGAACCGGTATGCCAGATCGTAATCGATGATTCGTCGTGTTCCAGCCAATCCGAGATGTAAACAGGTCCCATGCCCAGAGTTCCTGCGGCCAGAACCATAACTGCTCCATCCACATCTCCCTCCTGGGTGATAGCGATCCTCTCTGAAATCATTCGGGAGATCGCCACATAGGGCCACTGGCCCGTGATATCCGGCAGCTCCGGCCAGCAGCGTACCGCAAGAGCGTCAAGATGCTCAGCGGCCATGATTTTCTTGAAAGCCACATAAAATCGGGAGGCCATATTGAGATCCCCCGGCTCCACGTCTTTCAGAGGAATGCCCAATTCCCGGAACGCCGTAACATCGCTGCTGACCTCTTGCTGGCTGACAGCGTCCAGGATTTGCAGAAATTCGTGAAGGCTGAGATGGTGCAGCTGAACCCCCAGGGCAGCGCTCAGCCGGGCGGGATCGACCGCAAGGTTGATGAAGCCGGGAGCGTGCTGGCCGATGAGCCCGACCTTGGCGTTCTTCAGCTCGACCGCGGCGGTTACGACGGCCAAAGCCAGATCCAGCTGGATTTTTGTCTGCTCTGCATCGGGATGACCGTAGACCAGCTCGAAGGGATGGTGAAGCTGCCGGAACAGGGAGGCGAAGATGTGGGTACCCACCAGAGAGTTGCAGCTGATCATCTCCCCGGTTTGCTTTTCCGTGGTAGCCCAGAAAACAAGCGGGTCGCTCCACAGTTGAGCCAACAGAGGGGCGAGCCGACCGTCGCTCACCGTCGGCTGCGTCACCAGGAGTGTTTTCACCCCCGCCTGACGGCAGGTTTCGACGGCCGCCCGCAAACCGGCGTCATCGGCGATGTTATCGTTCGGTATCATGTGATTGTAGTGATGGCTGGTTAGAAAATTTCGGATGGCCTTCTTTACGGTTTTACCCCATTCGGGGTCAAATCCGGGCCTCTTCCGTCCAAGGAAGAGCACTCCACATTTAATCTTCTGATCCACGGCAACTTCGCTCCATTTGACCTTTACTACGGTAAAAAGCAGCTGAATCGATACTTACTGGGTCAAACATCATAGGGAAATAGTAGGCCAAAGTCAAGGATATTAATTACTTTTTGTAAAAAAGTTGTTTGATGCTGCTATGCGTGTTTGGCAAGTGAAGAAGTGCCTATTGGCGAGACAGCATCAAGGATTTACTACCTAAAATTCTAGATACAGGGGTGCCACCGCCCATCCAACTCACTCGATGCTCTGATAGAGCAACTCGCGGGTTTGTTCTGTGGGCAGGCAAGCGCGCCCGCTGGTGAGAGGCTGCTTTCTGTCGGCAATGCAGTCCCTGAAATGCTCCAGTTCTAGTACATAGTTATTCCTGTAGGATACCGGGATCTGTTTCCTCCCTTCCGGGGTAACTCGTTCCAGAGTCCCGTCTGTGTATGGTCCAAGAGTGCGCCGGGCAAAAAGACTTGCCGAATCTCCATACACCTGCAGAATATTGTCGTGCAGCGGGGTTTGCCAGCTGGCAAAGATCGTGGCCAGGATGCCTCCCCGAAAGCGGAAGCTTGCCAGAGCGTCCGTTTCCACACCCAACCGGGGATCTTCCCGGACCTGCAAATGACAGGATTCGATTTCTTCACCGAGCAAGTACAGTAGCAGATCGATGAGATGGGAGCCGATATCGATGAGCACACCGCCGCCGCTTTGCTCCGGTCTGGTGAACCACTTCCGGTGATCCGGTATCTCTGTGGAGAGGAAGTCAATAAAAGAAGTGCGTTCGAGGTGTACAAACCGTAGAGCACCCAGCTTACCCGAATCCACCTGCTTTTTTATGAGCTGGTGGGCAGGATGAAAGCGCATCATGTAGCCGATTTGCAGCACTACACCATTGGCCTCAGCCGCTTCAATCATACCCTCGCAATCGGTAACCGTCAGAGCCATCGGCTTTTCACACAGGATGTGCTTGCCCTGTCGCGCCGCGGCGATACACAGCTCGGCGTGGGTGTGCACGGGAGTGCTGATATAAACGGCGTGGACGTCTTTGTTCCCTAAAAGTGTAGCCAGCTCGGTAGTGCAGTCAAGCTGCGGATATTCCCGGCGAAATTTCTCAAGACGCTCCGCCTGCCTGCTGTGGGCGGCAACGAAACCTACATCCTCAATTCTTTCGTAAACCGCGCTTAGAAATCTGCGGGCCATGGCTCCTGTGCCGATCAGGGCGATATTCATAACGGCCTCCAGGAAGCTTTACTCCTCAGCTTTGCGACGGCTTGGACGATCAACTTCCCTGCTACCGGAGCCAGCCGACTACCCTGAGAAAGTCGGGTTTCGTAGGCCCCTTCCTCGAACGATTCCATCAGCGGAACATAGCCTGCCGATCCATTTGCGTTTCCGAAGATCAAACAGTGGCGTTTCGGCGAGGTCCTTTTCAACTCCAGTCCGTACTCAACGAATATTTCGCCCGGAAGCCCAATAATCTCAACCTCACCGAGGGTGATGCGCTGGATCTCACAGTGTTCCCGGCCCGGAGCGCGGCTCAGGGTCTTTTCTTCTGCAAGAAAAATCAATTCCTTTTCAAGATTGGAAACCGCAGCATCAACCTGTCCTTCCCTGCCGGCCAGTTGCGCTTCTACCCGGGCGATGTCCCTTTCGATCTCTGTCTCGCTGCGCGCTTTTCGCCTCGGAATCGTCACCCAGGCATGTTGCACCGTCATGGAGGCATCTTGAAAACGGGATCGGGATTCTATCGCAGCGGCAAGCTTTCCGCCGATCGTTTTGCCTATCCTCTGTGCTTCCTCGAAAGTGGAAATCCAAATCCCCGGGGTTTCTATCTGGTTGATGTTGCCAAAGGCACCGTTGAAGAACAGAACGACAGGCTTACCGGCAAGAGTAGTTTCCAGATAATCCACCAGATACCCGGGCCAGTCCCGGGTGAACAGAAGATTGTCCTCATTCAGAACAGTTGCATGCAGGGTGAAGTTGGTGATGGCGCCGGTAATTTCAGCTCCTCGACCGAACAGCAGGACCGAAGCGGTGGGATCCACGGGTCCCTTCTCGGCTATTTGGGATTCATCGATCCGCTCTAAATTCAGCCGCACAGAACCATCCTGAAGGATAATCCGGCGGTTGAAGGCCAGGCCGGGAACTACGATTTGTGCCAGCGAGACCGCCGTGCTTTCGAGTTGTTCCATGGCCTTGTACACGCACTGTGCCGCTCTTCCATACATGTCTTGACAGTACTTCTCTACTTCCTTACCGGAACCGGAGAGAGTTGTGATGTCCGGACCGGAATGAGTATGCGTGCAAGCTAGCAGAACCCGTTCAGGCTGCAAGCCGCACTCTGCTGTGATCCTGTGCTTGATACCGGCGGAGTGCCGGTAGTCCAGACCTATCAGGTCCAGCGAAAGCAAAGTGAAAACCGACTGCCCGTCATCAAGGACCGCGCAACGCACCTCCAGATCGTCGTGCACACCGGCGGCTGTTCCACGGCGCAGGCGATAACCACTCATGACGGTGCCGACAGGCGCAGTGATGACTGCCTTGGAAAAACCAGCCTTCATGGTTTTTTCTTGCTCTTACGCCCCATAAACGCTGAGGACTTTTTCGATGGCGGTAATAACATCATCAAGATCTCGCTGTTCCACGGTTGGATGTACCTGCAGGACGAAAACCTCATTACCGAGTCGTTTGGCCTGGGGCAGCTCCACTGCCTCGTATGCCGCTTGGCCTTTGTACCAGGGACAGAGGAAGGGGCACTTCGTCCGACCATACCCCACCAGTTTTTGAAATGCCTCCTCCCGATAGTCCTCGCTCGAAGTGCCCAACCCGATCGGCACGCCCTCCGCTCTGACTGCTTTGACGAAGGTGTCTCGATCGGTTTTCAGTTTTTCGAGGTCGAGGCGGACGTAGTACTTGTAGTAAGCGTGTTCGAAGTCGCTCGACTCAAACGGCGGTGTCAGCACATCGTGTTTCGACAGATGCTCGGTAAGATAGCGAGCGTTTTCCCGCCTTCTGCGCAGGTTCCATTCGATTTTTTCGAGAGCTTTCAACCCTATGGCGGCCTGCATCTCGGTCATCCGGTAGTTGTAACCCATTCGATGATGAATATAGGTATAGAGAGCCTCCAGCTCCAGCAGGCTCCGTCGCTCCCGCTCCTCGTATCCGTGATCCTTGAACGAACGGGCAATCTCGGCCATCTCGTCGGAGTTGGTGATAACCATCCCCCCTTCGCCTCCTGTGGTAAATATCTTGTCATTGCAGAAGCTGAAGGCGGCGATATGGCCCAGGTCGCCCGTCAGGTTGCCCTTATATTTTGCTCCGTGAGCCTGGGCGGCATCTTCGATCACCGTCAGATCGAACTCTTCGGCCAGCTCCCTGATCGGGTCCATGTCACAGGGCAATCCCGCCAGATGAACGCAGATGATCGCCCGGGTGCGTTTTGTGATTTTTTCCCTGATTGACCGGACATCTATATTATGGCTGTTCAGATCTACGTCGGCAAAAACGGGTACTGCATTCTGATGCAGAACCGAAAACGCCGTGGCAATGAACGTCCGGGCGGGGACGATAACCTCGTCCCCCGGTCCGATCTGAGCGGCGGCCAAGGCGACGTGAAGGGCCGCAGTTCCGTTAATCACGGCGATCCCGTGCTTGGCGCCGCAGAAGCGGGCGAACTGCTCCTGGAACTGACGTCCCCTGGTTCCGGTCCAGTAGTTTACCCGGCCTTCCCGGAGAACCTTTTCGACTTCCGCTATCTCGTCGTTAAAAAAATGAGGCCAGGGAGGGAAGGGATCTGTCCTTACTTTCGGTCCTCCGTCGATTGCCAGTTCGCTCATCGTGCCACTCCTCTATCTATATGATATGCAGTTTAGTCAGTGCGCTGCAGAACTGATCCAGATCGGACTGGACCAGGCTTTGTTTCCGTCCATCTGAGTCACCCGGACATAGTAAAAATCTTCCCGACCGGCAGCCCGCTCGTTTTCGGGATCGCCCCACTCCAGACGTGCTACCTTGCCGAATCCCCGCTGCGTATGAACGACTGCGTTATTTTGCAAGATTTCTATCATATCGATGTTTGCCGTTCCGGCGGCAAGCACTGTAACCATCCGCTCCTCGCCGCTCTCCTCTCGTATCTCATCGCCCATCATTCGGCCGTTGAGGCGGAAATCGAGGAGTATCAGGGCTCCGGTCGTTCCGTAGCAGCGTCGCTTTCGTAATGCTTCGAACAGATCCTTGCGGGTGAGCTCTTTAGCCCACACGGCGGCCAGCCCCGCTCCCTCGCTGCCCGGTGTACCCTTGTGGGTGTCCGAGCTGGCCAAGACCCCCAGCTTGTACCCTTTCTCCCAGGCTTTCTGAACGCAGTGTTCTCCCCCCTCTTCGGAGGAGCCCCAGGTCGAGTAGATCTCTACCAGCGGCTGGAGCTCGGGATCGTGGTAGGACCAATCGGTTTTCCCTCCATACTTGCAGTGATGGGCAATGGTAATCGCCGGCTTGCCCCGCAGTAGCTTCCAGAGCTTATCCGGAGTGTTGCTGGATTCGACGTTTGCTCCAAACCAATCCCCTTCCTCACTTTCGTAGTAGACGCACTTGTCACCGAAACGCTCCCAGCTGCCCCATTCGAAGGCCAGGAAGGTAACGAAACGGCCCGGGTCGTTGTACTGGGCTGCCTTTTCTCTAACGATAGGCCAAAAATCCTCTACCCGGTAGCGCTTGGCCTCCTCCACGTGATTTGTCAGAGCTGAAAAATCGAGAAGCCGGACGTCCCGTGCCCAGCGGTAATACTCATCCGCGCTGCCGGAACCGTCACAGTGGACGTTATGCCCGTGAATGTCGCCGAAGAACAGGTTGTAATCCTCGCCCGTACCCTCCTGCACCAGGATCGGGTTGGAGACTCCCGCGGCGCCGAGGGACTGATCACATACAGTGATGTACTGCACCCCCGGTTGGTTCAGAATAACTTCGATTCGCCGGCCCGGATCCCGACTGCCCCGTTGATTTGTTTTGGCGACCTGCTGAACAGACAGCTTCGCCGTTTGGTCGGAGCTGGTAACCGCAATTTGTCCGGAGTCCTTTCCGGCTGGATTACCGTACCTGTCGATGGGAAGTGCAAGTAAAGCAAAAGGCTCGCCGGCATATTGGAGGGGGCGGGCCACCACGTGGTACTTATCCTTCGTTCCTCCGGTGACCTTTAATATTGGGAATTCGGCAATGCGGCTGTACAGGCCGGTGTTGGACCGATCCAGGGCAATGGCGAAGGGATACTCCTGGGTGATCGCAGGCATTACCGCCGGGCTTTCCCGTGGATCCCCGAGCAGGATCTCCACCACCTCTCCCTCTTTCAGAGGATACACCCGGTTCATGATGTCTATGATTCCGGAGGAGAAGCTGATGTCAAAATCCGCGGCGGAGGTGCCGCAGCCCGCCGAGATGACCGGAGCCCGCGCCCTGTATCGTTTTCCCGGTACGTATACCTCCAGGCCCTCCAGCGGACATTCCACGGCGATATGACCGTACGGCTCGATTCCGCCTTTTCCGACCTGAAAGGCGAGTTTCAGGATTGTCCTGTCCCCGGCCTTGACCGTTGTCGGTTCAAGGATCGCCCGGCCTGGCACTGGGGGCTCGTTGCTGAAGCGCCGGAAGTCCCGCCACCACTCCTTGGTGCCGTCCTGCAGCCCCCGCCACTCTTTGCGAACGCCCTGTTGAATCGAGGGGTAGATCGTTTGTCCGTCTCTATTGCCGGGCATGGTTGGCTGATTGCGCCTAGAACTTCAGCGCTCCGGCGGTGATTCCCTTGGTGAACCACTTCTGAAATACGATGAAAATCACCAGAGAGGGAACGAAGATCATCAAAGCCGCAGCGGCGGCCACGGGAAACGTCCACTCGGCGAAGGCGGGGTTCGGCTCAAGCATCTTCATGCCTATGGAAATCGGCATGCTCTTCGGTGTGGAAGTGACCGTGAAGGCCAGGATGAACTCGCCCCACATGGGTACGAAAGCGAAGATAGCCACCACCACCCAGCCGCTGGAGGTAATAGGAAGCAGCACCCGCCAGAAGGCTCCCAAACGGGAACAACCGTCGATAATCGCAGCATCGTCCAACTCTTTGGGTACTGACAGAAAAACCTGGCGCATGATCAGAGTTCCCAGACGCAGCCAGATCGCCGTATAGGGAAGAATCAAGCCGATTAAAGAATCGGTCAGATGCAGTCGAAACAGAATGTCGTACAGAGCCGGCAGGCTGATCGTGTACGGGAAAAAAATGGTGGCGATGACCACCCAAAAGATCAGATTTCGTCCGGGAAACTGCACACGGGCGAAGGCATAGCCGGCCAGCGCAGAAATGATCACGATCGATCCCACGGCGATGAAGGTGATAATCAGGCTGTTTCGATAGTAGATCGCCATCTGGGGCAGTTCAAACAAAACCCGATGGAAATTTACTATGGTCAGTTTTTTGGGCAGCAGCGAAGCCGCCACCTTATAGGTCTCCTTCACCGGCCGCGAAGCGATGCTGATCAGCCAGAGCAACAGGAACATGGCCACAAAAACGGCCGCGATGAGGAGCAGATGAATAACGGTTCGGGTAATATCTTTTTTCAATCGGGCAGCGGTAATCATGGTCTTTCCCCCTTCAGCCGTACACGGATTCTTCTCTGAGGAACTTCCAGGCCATAACTCCGAGAATCGTGGAAAAAAGCGCCAGCATCACGTACCAGGCGCTGGCGTAACCCATCCGCCAGTTCCCCCAGCGAAAGGCGAGGTAATAGGAATGCAGGCCGTAGGTCATGGTAGCCCGCCCCGGACCGCCTTCCGTCATGATCAGAGGCTGAACCGTGATCCCCAGCACAGCCAGGCGCATGATCACGATTACGAAGAAGGTTGGCTTGAGCAACGGCAGAGTGATCCGGAAGAAGGATTTCCAGGCGCTCGAGCCGTCGATCCTGGCCGCCTCGTAGAGCTGGTTGGGAATGTTGTTCAAGCCCACGAGGAACAACATCATGATCCACCCGGAGTACTGCCAGACACTCATGATAGCTATCGAGGGCATGGCCAGGCGCAGGTCTATTAACCAGCCGCTGAAAGGAAACGAGAGCCCCAGGATATCCTCGATGATATGGGTAAACACTCCGATCGTCGGATCGTACATCCACTTCCAGGCGTAGGCCACGATCGGCAGCGGCAGCACAACGGGAAGGTAGAGCAGGCTCCTGTATAGAGTAGCTACCCGCCGGTTAACGATGCTGTTGGTGAGTAGAGCGAGAACAAGACCGTACAGGACATGGGTCGGTATGTACATAGCCAGAAAGTAGAGGGTGTTCTTAAAGGTCTCCCAAACCGCCGGGTCGTGAAACCATTCCGCGTAGTTGGCCAGTCCCACCAAGGCATTCTTCGCCGGTCTCAAGAATTCGTGGCGGGTAAAAGAAAGAACAAGGGTGTAAACCACGGGAAGGAAGATGAACATACCCATGTACCCCAACAGGGGAGCTATGAAGGCGTATCCGCTGCGTCCCTTCCAGATTCTGCGAAACAGTGTGCTCATCGGGCTCCTTATCCCCTTTCTGATTTACCTGAATTGCAGAAAAAAAGGGGGAAGCCGGCCGCTGACTGCCAGCCTCCCCAGTCTAGGCAGCGCTATTCCATCTCTGCGATTTTTTCCCCGATGCGCTTGGTCATATTGTCCATGGTTTGCTGGACCGTCTGCTCGTCGTTCATCAGCTTGGTCAGCTCTTCGCGAATCACATCCAGTTCGGCTGCCATCATGTAGCCCGAATTAGGCAGGGCGATGGCCTCTCCGCTTTCCAGTCTTGAAATAAGATCAGGGAAGAAGGGAAGCAGGTCGTCCTTCACCATTGTGTAGGCGGACTTGAACGGAAGGAGCTTCCAGTTGGCGATAGCCCCCTTGTAAAAGTCCCGGCTGCGAAGTGCCTCGCTGAAGAAATCCACGCACTGCTGCTTGCCCCTTCCGTACTTGGTCAGCATGTATCCGGTGGACCAGAACACGGTGCCGCCCCGGGTTCCCTTGGGGGTGGAGACCATCCTCAGGTCATCCTCGGGCTGGCCGGCCTGGATAGCCCGCAGCATCTGGGGCTGCCAGTAAACCTCCATGGCTACGGCCCCGGCCTGGAACGCCTTGGACGCCTCCAGGTTGCCCGCGGCCGATGGAGGCATGTAGGGATAGTAGGCCTTCATCAGCTCCAGAGTTTTCTTTGCTGCCGGCGACCAGGTGTCGGTCTTTCCATCCTGGAAAGGTTTATCCGTGTAGCTCTGCAGAATAGGGATATACCCACCCCAGGGCCGCCAGTACCAGTCGAACCCCAAGGGCCATATTTCCTGCCCGGCAAAGACCTGGTCCAGCTTCCTGCAGTAGGTGAGCAAATCGTCCCAGGTGGCGGGTGGATTGGCATACCCGCCCTTCTGCAAATAAGAGGGCCGGTAGATAAACCCCACGATATCCGTGACCATGGGGAAGGCGTACATCTTGCCTTCCATGAGCATCTCCCCCTGTATCGAGGGAAGCATGTCGTTTTTCGCATCTTTGGCCAGGTAGGCATCGATCGGTTCAATGATACCGAGTTTTCCCGCCGTGGCGACATCGAGAAAAGCAGCGGCTGCGGTAATGAAGTCGTAGGTGGCGGTTTGTCTGGCTGCCTCTAACTGCAGCTTGCTCGTAACCGCCGACCAGTCTTCGGGAAAGGGAATCAGCTCAACATCCACATCAGGGTGGGCCGCGTTGTAGGCGGCAGCGATGTCGTCCAACGGCAATCCCTGGAACAGGTACGCCGCCGTACCCCCCTTCAGCTCCAGTTTCTCCGCCTTCGCCTGCTGTCCTGCGGCGAGCAGCAAGCCTGCTGATACCAGCAGAACCAACACTACAAATACCAACCTTTTCATTTTCTCCTCCTTGAGTTTTTTTGGAGATAGTTGAATCTCCCTCCTCATTTTAAGACAACGGCGCTGCTACTGTCAAATCTGTTAATTACTTTTTGTAAAAAAAGTATCTCGCCAATTTTGCCGGGAAAGGCGATTGCATGCTTTCTGAGATCCAAAGGACCTCCTGTGACCGTGAAAAACGGCCTCTTCCCAAGCGAATCCTCTTATATCTTTTCCAAGCTGATGAAGTACAGCGAAGAGGCGGGCCACAATCCCTCCTATTTTTTCATCAAGGAAGATTTTCACAAATTGAAGGATGAAATTTAAGGACTTACAGGACGGATCACAGTTTATCTCACCGAGAAGGGCTACCTCCTTCGGCGATTTTGTAGTTGGCATAACGGCTCATTCAGCGACATTGCGCCTGAATGTCGCAAAGGGATTCCACCTGTTTGGGGGTACACACTCACCGTTTTTCGATGATAAGAGAGGTTATCTGAGGGCGTAGCTCTCCGTTCACGGTGGCAAAGGGAGGAAGCTCGGGTACCAGGGGGCCGAGCCACTGCTTCCAGCTCCTTTCCACATAGCTCAGCATCGGATGCAGAAAGAAATCCTCTGGGCCTGTGAAGGATACCTTGCGCAGCACACACTTGTCCCGCAGAAAGGAACAGAAACCCGACAAGTTCAGCTCCTCCCGATAAGCGCCAAGTACACGCCAGAGATCATAGTAATCTCGGGCACGGGATCGACTCCAACCCCGCTGTTGAAATTTCTCGACATGCTGGAGAATCGCCCGCAGTTTTTCCGCTATAATCTCTTTTAACGTGTATACTTGAACCTCCACCTCCAGTGGCTCGCCGTACTCGTGAATGACGGCCTGCTTGCGCACTGGCTTCAGCACCTTCTCATCCACTGTCGTTTCCACCAGGAAGATTCTCCTGAATCATCCAGCGACGATTGCAGGGCCCCATCGCGGGCCTGTGGGATCCAGTTTGCGGTAGCCTCTGATGGGTAGCTTCACAAGCATCTCCAGGCGGGCAGGCTCCACACCCAACCGCTTTACTGTGACCGCATCAAGCTTGAGGGCATAGTCGATGATTCGATTCAGTTCTATCTCTTCACCTCTCACTTCAAAAGCATAAAGTACCTCGGATATGCTCTTTTCTTTTTTCAATCCACAACTTTTGATTATACCCCGGGGAACCTTGGCGGAAACCTCTTTGAACTTCACCTGGCCACTTCATGAGAAAACTCCGAAACGTTCTCAGGCTCGTTCTGTAAAGCATTCCATAGATTTAATTTCGTCTGCATGTTCAACCAACTTTCCGGACTCGTATTTGTTGCTTTAGCAATCCTTAAGGCCATTTCGGGGCTTAAAGCTGCTTTCTGGTTAACCAGCTCAGAAAGCGTCTTCCGTGAAACACCAAGGTTTCTTGCCGCTTCAGTCACAGTAAGACCAAGTGGCTTAATCACGTCCTCCAAGAGGACTTCTCCTGGATGGGTGGGCTTCCTCGTCATCATAATCCTTCCCTCCGATATTCAGTGATAATCCACAGCTGTAGCATCTTCACCTTCAAACTTGAATGTCACTCGCCAATTTCCGGTCACCCTAACAGACCATGTTCCCTTCTCTTGCCCTGATAATTGGTGAAGCTGGTAGCCCGGCAAGTTCATATCCG